>CAYMGE010000025.1:0-65290 GCA_964389925.1 uncultured Ardenticatenaceae bacterium | reverse complement strand
CCTCTGTCTTTGTCAAGTTGCTCCCACCACAAGCCACATCGAGCGACAATCTGTCTCCCTCTGCTTCTTTGCGCCTCGTGTTCTCTACTCTTTTGCGCGACCCTTCCTTGTTACAACTTGTGGCAGCATGACCATGCTTGTTCACCTATGACCACTTTTTAACTATCTCATTGCCTGACTAACGAAAACGCAATCAACACGCGAAAGTTTGCATAATTGCTTTACCCGTGCCGTTCCAGACTCCGAACGCGAGACGTATCGCGCAATGTACGAGCTTTTTCAAAATCGTTAGGAACGAGCTGATGACTGCTCAATCGGACGGGTTGGTACATCCGCCACAACTTTCGGAATCGACAAGTAAAACGTACTCCCGCGCCCAACCTCACTTTTTACCCACGCACGCCCCCCATGACGCTCGGCAACAGAGCGCACAATAGATAGCCCCAAACCACTCCCCTCTTTTTGTAGCGCGTTTGGTCGCGCCCCACGATAGTATTTCTCAAAAATTCTCAACTGATCGGCTTTGTCAATGCCTTGCCCATCATCACGAACGCTAAAGATCACCTGCTTGGTGTCTTCTTTCGCCTTGAGGCGAATATCGCCCGTGTGCGGCGCGTATTTGAGTGCGTTGGCAACGAGATTACTGAGCGCACTTTGTAGGGAGAGGCGTTCTGCCATGACAACGATGTTGGGGCGAGTAGAGACGATGATCTGATTGCCTTGTGTTTGGGCAGCGGGATTAAACTCGGCCGCAATCCCATCCAACAACTGCGCGACATTGATCGGTTCGAGATAGAACGATTGCGTATCCGACTCAATGCGAATTAGCTCCAGCACCGTGCCAATTGTGTTGTGCATCCGCTGTGCGCCGCTGACGATGTGATCGATGTACTCTTGCTGTTTCTCATTCAGTGCGCCGATTTCGGGGATGAGCATGGCGTAGGAGTGAATGTAGGTGAGCGGGTTGCGGAGGTCATGCGTGACATTCTGCACAAATTTTGATTTGAGTTCGTCAAGCTGCTTGAGATGTGTGATGTCGTGAAAAACGGCGACGCGCCCCATGCTGCCATCCAGCGCAGTGACGTTGGCAACGCTGCTGTTATAAACCGTGCCGCCGCTGGTCAGTTCGCGCCCGTTGACTTCGTTAATTGGTTCAGTGAGCGTGCGGAGCAGCGCGGGGTCGTCGATCACGTCGCGTACTTTTCGGCCGATGACCCCCTCCGCATCCAGTTCAAACGCTCGTGCCATCGCAGGGTTAATCAGCACAAAGTGATGCGTCTGATCGGTGACAGCAACGGCATCCAAAACGCTCGCCAAGACTGCCGCCAGTCGTCGATATTGACGCTCTGAGCGCGTGCGAAATTTGACGTTTGCGACCAGCGTCGCTGCTTGCGAAACGTAGGCGCGCATGATGTCCATCCCCGTTGGTTCGCTTGCCAGCGGCCGCGCATAGCCAAGCCAGAGGATGCCATGTAGCTGCTCCTGTGCGTAAAGTGGGAATGCCAAAATTGAGTTGACGGAGATTTCACGGTCTTCGGGTAGTTCGAGATGCTTGCGGATTTGACTGAGGTCACGCAGAATGATTTCGCGTCCTGTATTTTTGATGAGCAGCAGCAGGCGACGATCTAGCCCGCCTTGACGCACCGCGCCCGATGAGCTGTATTGCAGCGGTCGGCCGCCATTTGGATTAAAGATAATCGCTCGTGCGCCACGCGCCTCTGTCACCGTTTCCATACCGTTGAGAATGACTTTGAGACCACCTTCGATGTCGAGCGTGTTGGTGACTTGTTGGGTGGTGCGCTGGAGTTCGGCCGATTCGTCGATCCGCTGCTTCAATGCCTGTCGCATCTGCTCAAATGCCAGCGTCAATTCGTTCAAATCGCTGCGTCGAGAAGGGGTCAACGACGTGTCGATGATGCCGTTTGTGATTGTGTTCGACTCTTCAATCAGGCGATGAAGGTGTTTGTGCCGGCTACGGTCGTTTGTTTCAATGACTGCGCCACCCACACCAAACAAGATCGCCAATCCAATCAGCGACATTAGCGACGCGCCGACCGCGTCGCGCACCGTTGAACGTGCTGGCAGTCGCGCCACTAGTGTCTGCTGTTCCTCTTGCACAATATGAAACAACTCACCCGTCAGCCAGTTGCCGACGCTGTAGCTTGTGCCGAGCGGAGCGGCGTTTGTTTGTTCATTGGCGGTGCTGGGGAGTTGCCAACTGTCGGCCGATGGATACCCACCACTATTCCGCGCAATTACCAAATCAGGCGGTTGCAAAACGAAAAGTTGATAGTTGGAGATCGGCGGGAGCAGCGCGTCAGTTGTCGCTTCTGCCCAAATGCTTGTTAACTGCCCCATCTCAAGTAAGGCACGACGGCGCGTTTGCCAGATGTTGACCGCTAGGACGACGACGGCAATGAGAATAAAAGCCGGCATCGCCACACGTAAGTAGTGGCGGAGAAGGGCAAGTTTAGGGGTTACGGGTTGATTTGTTACGCTCATCGGTCTCGCTGATAGATATTTAGGCATTATAACAGCTTGTGCTGAGAGGTGACAGCGAGAGTAAGACCACACACTCAATAATGACAGTACTTACTGTGGGCCGAAGTTGGTCGAGAACCATCTGTTTTTTCAATTTGTAGGCGACAAAAATAACTTGACACCCCAACGAGTGCATTTCATTTCAGTAAAAGATGAAGGGATATGAGATGTAGGGTCTAGGTAAACGGCGCATAATTTCGAGAAAAGCACAAGCCAATTCCGTTTATCTCGCCCCGTTTCCCATAGAATAGGATTGGGTCGCATTGTGAAATAAGCCGCTTTACGTTACGCTTCTGAGTATGATAACAAAACAAGATCGCTATCGCGGTGCGTTGCTCGGCCTTTCGGCCGGAGACGCGCTCGGAACCACACTTGAATTTACACAACCAAATACGTTTGAACCGATCAGTGAGATCGAGGGCGGAGGGCCATTTAGCTTACAGGCGGGGCAATGGACAGACGATACGTCGATGGCGTTGTGCTTGGCAAAAAGCCTGATCGAGCAGGGCGGCTTTTCACCCACTGATCAAATGCAGCGTTATGTGCGCTGGTGGCAGGATGGGTACATGAGCAGCACTGGATTTTGTTTTGACATCGGCAATACGACAGCTCGCGCATTGCGTCGCTTTGTGCAGACAGGGGAGCCGTTTAGTGGATCAACTGACCCCTACTCGGCCGGCAACGGCTCAATCATGCGCCTCGCCCCTGTCCCCCTCTTTTTCCGAGCAGATTTGGAAGAAGTTGTGAAGTTCTCAGCGCAATCGTCGCGCACAACACACGGCGCACGCGCCTGTATCGATGCCTGTCGCTATTTTGGCACGCTAATCGCCCTCGCAGCCAGTGGCGCAGAAAAGCACACGCTGATGCTGCCCTACGCCGATAGCTATACGCTATTCGCAGATGAGCCACTTGTCGCGGAAATCGCCAAAATCGCGGAAGGCTGCTTCAAACACAAAAACCCGCCCAACATTCGCGGCACGGGCTATGTCGTCCAGTCGCTCGAAGCGGCACTCTGGGCGTTTTATCATTCTGAGGATTTTGCCAGCGGCGCACGTCTCGCCGTCAACTTGGGCGAAGATGCAGACACGACCGGCGCCGTCTATGGGCAGATCGCAGGTGCGTTTTATGGCGCAAGCGGCATTCCCCAACGCTGGCGCGACGTGTTGACGATGAAGGATGAGATTGTTGAGATGGCAGATGCGCTCATGTGAAGAGAAGAATGAAGGATGAAAGAAGAGTTGCATCCTGTCATTTTCATCTGCTAGCCTTAGTGCTGGGATAGTTAAAATGTTAAGAGGGTGTTTTGCATGCCAGCCTTCGATTCAGCCCTAGGATTCCGTCAAGCAATCAGCTTCAGCACCGCGCTCACATTTAGTAACGTTTTTGGCACAAAGCTATCCGGCAAGCAGTACTCTTGATCTTTGCTACCATCCTCAGAACGTTCAGAGCAGTGAGCATACGCGCCATTCGGCCCCAACGCATCGAGTGTAGGGACGGCGTGCCATGTAAAGTTACCGTCGCTTAAGCCACCGCGCCACGCACGAATTGCCTCAAAGCCAAGCTCTTCGGCCGCCTTCTCCCAAAAGGAAAAAAGCTTTTCCGATCCCGCATTTTCAGGCCATGGCGAGGTCTGACGCAATATCTCAACTTGCGTTGTGCAGGGATAGCCATCTGTCGCGCTCTGTAAAGAGGAATATTCATGGAGCGCGAGGATGCTTTCAACCCCCGATTCAAACGTCTCTTTGTCATAGCAGCGCATTTCGACCAACGCCTCACACTCATGTGGCACGCGGTTGGTCACCGTGCCGCCGTGAACGGTTCCAACGTTGAACGTTAGGTCTCGCCCGTAGTCCGTGAGCGCGGCGATCTTTTGGATGACCTCGCTCATTTGAACGATGGCGTTTGCACCGCTGGCGTGGGCTGTGCCAGCGTGGGACGCTTTGCCCATGACGCGCACGCGATAGGTCGCCATACCCTTGCGCTTGACGAGAATGCGGAAGCGATTTTCTTCGACCAAACCGCCTTCAAAAACAAGGCAGGCAAGCGCATCACTCAAACGTGACCTGCACAGATTGCCAAAACCTTCTCCATCCTGCTCCTCAGACGCATCGGCCAAAATCACCCAGTTGATCGTCTCAAAGCGCACGGGTGCAAATTGCTGCATGGCATCGAGCAGCATGTAAATGAGAACGGTTCCGCCTTTGATGTCAACCGTGCCGGGGCCGTAGATGCGGTCGCCTGCAACGCGCCAATGAAAGTCGTTGGCAATCTCTTCTTCTGGTGGGAATACGGTGTCGAGATGGGTCACAAGGCCGACTGTTTTATTGCCTGTGCCTTTGCGCGTGAGAATGAGATGTTTGCCAAATTTGGGGTTGGCGGATTGGATGGTCTCGGCCGAAAAGCCCAACCCCGCAAAGACCCCTGATGTCAGTTGTCCTAGATCGTTCACGCCGTCTGGATTTTCCGTAAAGCTGTTGATTTCGACCATCTGACGCAACATTTCCAAATAGCTCGGCATGTTGTTGTCAAGATACTCTTTTACTTCCTGATGATGTCGCATTATTTATCATGAGAGATTTACTACGCTCTTGCCAGCAAATCCATAGGGCAAGCTGACAAATGAAATTCGCGCTCGTTTTTTTGCGAATTTGCCTATCCGCCAGCAAATGCCTGAAAAATTCACATAATGTTTATACAAAACTCGTGTTTGTCATAATGTGGTGACAATTTTCTTATAGTTAGATGTCGCACAATTGTATCTCAGAGAGCGCATAAACAACGTGATAGGTACTCAAACAGTATAATTAATCGAAAGAGCGACCATTGGTCGCTCTTTTCTTCTGGCAGACAGACCATTCACAGGCAGGGATGCTTGTGGTATGACCTATCTATTGACCAAACCCGCTGTCGCCCATGACGCTCTCGATAAGCTCTTGATCCACTTTGTTGAGATGTTTTATGTGTTCGACTAGTCGCTCTAGTTGAACGACTCTATCAAGCAGTGCCTCATTGTGATTGTGCTGAATTGCCTGCTGCACATGGTCGAGCTTCGACTCGATGTTCAATATCGCACCGCGAAAATCACCTGATTGATTGTATTGATTTCCCAACACAACGGTCAATTGACCACGTGTATCCAAAAACTTTTCCAGCAACTGTGTCTCGTCATCGCTTCGCAACTTATTGACATCCTCAATCGCCTTGATAATGGTCTTGCGAAACAGCTTTGTGTCAAAGCTGTTGTAACCGACTAGTCCCTTGTGAAAAAATCGCTGAATACGGGGTAACTCATCAACATGCCACTTGCCTGTTTCATAACCAGACAGCAAAAAACAGAAGGTGGGTGGCTTCTGCAATTGGTTAAAATCAACCAACAGACGAATCCCATCCTCGTTGTGCGGATTGTCATCTTGCAGCCGCACGTCGGAGACAATGACATGGAAATCTTTCCTCTGTAGAGCGTTCATTGCCTGTGCATAGCTATGCGCGGTTGCGACCTCGCAGACATCTTTGACCGCTCTGCGTAACATAAAGCACCAAGCCGGATCGTCATCGACGATCAAAACCGAGCCGTTTGTGATCATTCGTTACTCCTTGTCGGGTGATAGGCTGGGCAGGCACAGCGTAAATGTTGTGCCTTCATCTTCGGCCGTTTCCACATCCAAGCGACCACCCATGATTTTGACGATAATATTTGTCGCCCACAATCCATAGCCGACCCCGCTTTCTTTTGTTGTGAAGGCGAGTTCGTAGAGACGTGGCAAATGATGCGTGGCAATGCCGCGCCCATTGTCCTCGACCTCGAAGCGAACACCCAGCTTGCCGTTGAGCTTGCAGTTCAGCGTGCGAATGACGACCTCGCCATGATGACCACCAACGGCATCGACGGCATCAATCGCATTGCGGATGAGGTTGCTGAGGACAAAGGCTAAGTCGGCCGATGACCCATACACCAACCCCAATCCGGGCGTTAATTCCCGCACAAGTTTGAACTGCCAGTGCCGGAGGGTGCGCTTTGTCTCTTTATAAATTGTGCGCTCAATTTCCTGAAGTGCCTGCTCGACTGCCTCATTTAGATTCAACGGCTCTTTGTCTAGCTCATTGCCCATTGTGATCGCCGTCTGCTGCCCGGCAATTTTTAATTCGGCCGCCTTTCTCATCATCTCTTTGGAACGTGCGGTAATCTGATCGAGAATTTCAATGCTTTCTTCGATTTTTTCTGGCTCCTCATAGAGCTGATTTTTGACCAGATCGACCAGTGGCGGAATGACCCCAGCCATATTATTCATGCGGTGGGCAATCCCAATCGACCCCTGTTTGATCGTGATAAGCTGCTCAAGCTCAAGTGCCTCTTCGCGCTCGCGCATCGACTGGCGCATCCGCTCAACCTCGATATGCTCTAACCGTAGCTGGGCATTGCGATAGGCGATCCCGACAAAACGGGCGATTGAGCGCAGTAGATTGGCCTCATCTGAATGAAAAAAATCTGACTCGGTGGTGTCCAGACAGATAATTGCCACGATGCGCCCCGCTTGATGTTCGGCCGCCTCGACCTCACGCACGGGGACGAGCAGCATAGAACGGTAGTTGCTCGGCACGGTAGCGGGCGCAAAATTGGGATGATCTCGAGCATCCCCTAAGCAAAGAACCTCACCCGTTCGGTAGACATAGCCAACTAGCCCTTCATCCTGATTAAACGAGCGATTGATAACTCGCTTGCCCGATGTGTGGGTTGGCTTGAACAGAAGTCGCCCATCTTGCTCTTGAGGCTGGAAGATGGTGCAGTGGTCACACAGTAATATGTTGCGAAACTCTTGCGCGACCATCTCGAAAAGCTGATCGTGGTCTAAGATCGTGCCGAATTTTTCAGCCAGCGCGTTAATGATGTTAAGGCCGTTGATTCGTTGCCGCTGTTGTTCGTGTAGTCGAGATTTTTTGTAGGCAATGGTGAGCTGACGCGCCAAAATACCCAGAACATAGCGATATGAGTCGTCAAACGCGGCCGGCGCATAGCTGTCAAGCGTGATCAGACCAAACGGTGGCTCGTCATCATATTGCAGCAAGATGCCTACCCACGACTGAATGCGTTGCGTTTTCTCGCGGATGTCCCAGTTTGGATGGGCTTGAGCGGTTGGCAAAATGAGGATGTTGTCCTCTTGCTCTTTGATAGATGTAATCAAGCTATCCTCATCAATCAGTCGATTGAGAAGCTCTTTGTCGATCTCATGTTCATCATAGCCAAAGCGGGCAGATAGCTGGCGCGGTTTGTCGCCATCGAGCAAATGTACGCTCAAGCGATCAAACGGAATCACGCGCCGCCACTCCTCCTTGACGCGATCCATGATGTCCTCCCACTTCATATCACGGCTGATGACGATCATAATTTGGCTGACCGTCTTAAGCTGATCGCGTGTGGCGCGGTTGGAGGCCGCGATCTCGGCCGATTGTGTAATCAATGATGCCAAATCTCCTAACCGTCCAAAAAACAGCTTGTCCTCCCCTGTGAAGCGACGATTACCACCCAGATCAGCCACTCCGATGATGCTGACGATATTTGTCTCAACATCGCGCACGGGAACGGCTATCGCATTTTGAATCATATATCCCCAGCTTTCGACCTTGCCCAACTGCTTGTGCCACACTTGATAATCATTACGATACTGTACTGTACCGTACTGCATCACTTCACTTATCACGCCTTGATCGAGTGGAATGCTCTCCCCCCGGTAAGCCTCCTCCAATCCCGCTCGCAAACGCGCTTGATTCTGAGCGACATCAATGTCCCACCAAGCCGCCACGATATTGTGATCGGCACGTTCTTGTGTCAGGTTGATCGTCTGTTGTATAAATAGATCGATTATTTTGTCGGGGTCGCGCTGTTCCAACACATTCAATGTTGAGAGGTGCAGGCTTTGAAGCTGCTGGCTCTTACGATGTAGCTCTTCCGTTTGCTGTTTTCCTGCAATTATCAAGGCAGCCTGCTGTGCCAGCCGCTCAAGGACTGGGATATGGGCTTCCCGAAACGGACTGTTGCCTGTGATAGATAGCACACCAATTGGCTTTCCCTCTTTCAGAAGCGGGACGCAGACGATCTCTTTGAAGAAGGGGCGCAAATCTGCCACACTGCCACGCCAATTTGGATAGTCTTTGATGATGCGCGGTTTACCCGTCAGAAAAACACGTCCCGCTAATCCTTGCCCATATTGCAAATGCAGATTGTTATGCGCGACTGGCAAATTTGTCCCCTTGATTGCCAACAGCTTTAAGCTGTTTTCTTCAGGATTGTCCCGATAGACTTTACCACCCGTTCCACCGACGAGCTTGGCCGCATTGAGAATCAACACCTCGAACAACTGCTGAAAATCGGTGGTTGTCGATAAACGCACGGCAATTTCCTGAACCGCTGTTAACTCCTGTTCGCTGCGCTGGGTGCGTCGAAAGGCACGTGCGCCAAAGATGACCCCAGCGACTTGCTGGGCATAGATGCGAATGATTTGCAACTCGGCCGCAGAGAAGCGATGCGGCCGACGGAAACTGATATATAGCACCCCCACCTCTTGCGAAACGGGATTGATCACCTTTTTGTTATAGTCATTGCGTAGCGAAATACCGATAAATGCGCCGATATTTTCACGTTGCAAAAAGTTAGAATGGCGCAGTCGCTCGATAATACGTCGTTTTTCATCCTCTGATAGCGATTCTTGGGCGAACCCCTTCGAAAGCTCCCCCTGCACCACATTGTTGACGACGAGAACGCCATGCAGCCGCACGGCCGCTGTCAATCCTTGCGTGCGTGGCTTTTCAAGAATCGCTTTTCCCCCTCCCTGCTCATTGATGCCATGCGAAGCGATGCGGTCAACGTCATAAAAATGATCGCGCTCTTGGTCATAGGGATAGAGGACGGCACAATCTGCTCCGACAATGTTGCAGACCTCCTCCACAACTTCCTGCAAGATAGTGTAGGGGTTCAAGATAACCCCATCGGTCAAACGACGACTGACCTCTGCCAGCCGATCAATCATGCTCGACCAGCGATAGCGTTGTAGTGTCGTGGCTGCCTGATTGGTGAATGTGCGTAAAAAGTCTGCATCGGCCTGTGTGAACTGCCCTTTATTCGTGCCATAGACGCTGACAACACCCAGCGGTTCGTCATCATCTCCGACCAGTGGAACCATCAGCAGCGATTTCCAGCCAGCGGCAAGTGCATATTCGGGATATTTGACCATTAGCGGAGTTGTATTTTTGTTCCAAATATCGTTGTAGATTTTCTCACCTTCTGCGAGGACTATCCCACACAGGGAGCCGTCTGCCTTTGCTGATAGCACAGCATTTTTGACATACTCGGCCGGAACGCCCTGGCTACTCGCCGCAATGCGTAAAAAGGAGTCGCCTTCTTCATCGTGTGTGCTAAATCGCCACAGGCTGACATCTGCGCCGAGCAACTCGGCCGTCAACTCAACAATTGTCTTTTGCACCTCCTCAACGCTGTTTTTGTGCAGATCAGGATCGCCTAGTTGGCTAAGATAGCGTGCCAGCCGCGAGCGATTGATCGTGATAGTCGCCATCGACGCGAGCGAAGTCAGCAAATCAACGTCGTCATCGGTGAAATAGTTGGGGTGGGGGCTGACGACAGCGAGAACACCCAACGTATGCCAATTATGCCGCAGCGGAATCGCCAGCTTGGAGCGAATAGGAATCGCTGGATGTAGGGCATCGTGGCCTTTGATCGTGACGCGCTGGGCGACCCCTTGCTTGACTGCCTTACGCGCAACCCCATCGGCCGCTGGATTCATCATCCGCAAAACATCCGCGTCAACATTCCATGTCGATTTGACCGTTAGCTTCTGTGACAGACGATCCGGCAGATAAATCCAGCCGTTCTCAACCTCTGTCACTTCGGTCGCTTTGGAAAGAATTTGCTGCAAAATTTCCGCTTCATCATGGGTAATGCTGATCGTCTGATTGACCTCTTGCAATGCTTGGTTTCCCAAAGCAAGTGTCGTTTGGCGCAACGACTCGGCCGCTCGCGCTGCATACGAGACTAAAATAGGTTTGAGCAATGTCTCTTCTGCCAAAAGCGGCGTTTCCTTGAACCAGAAGCACTCGATTAAGCCCAGCAGGATGTCGCGTTCGACCAGTGCAATGACCAACCCCTGCTGCCAGCCTTCCGCGATGATCGCGGTTTGCAGAGGATGTGTTCCCGTTGGCAGAGCTTGAATCGCGTGTAAAAACTGCACCTGTCGGTCAATTAGTGTATCAAGCCAACTGTGAGACGCGACGGCGATGCCCGGTTGTGCTTGGAATTCGGCCGAAACATCGCCAGACAGAGCCACAACGTCATAGGTCTGTTGTGGTCGAATCAGCCGACGCGCCAGCACAACGTCTGGCTTGAGCATTTCGCGCATGTCTTTGACGAGGCGGCCGACGATGTCCTTTTGGGCGTGCAGATCGCGCACGGCGTTGACAAGCTGAATCGGATCAACCGGCTTGCGAAAATAGGCATACGCCCCTTCTGTCACTGCCCGGCTGCCGTCCTGCTGACTCACGCCTGTCATGATGATGATCGGCAGCTCAGGACATTGCGCTGTCAACGCTTCCACAACCGCAAAGCCAGAAATATCTTGCAAAACCAAATCGACGACAGCGACCGTATATGTTTGCCAATGTTGGCTCAGTTCATCAACTGCTCGCTGCCCAGAGCCAAACGCACGCACCTCAAACCCGGCCGCACGTCGCAGATAACGTGTAATGCGACGGCGCGTGCGCGGGTCGTCGTCAATCAGGGCTACTTTGATTTCACTCACTAGTCACTCCTTCTCGGTAATTCAATCACAAACGCTGTCCCAATAAACATAATACTGCTGATGAGCCGCAGCCGCCCGCCCATCGCCTCGACCAAACCGCGACTAATATACAATCCCATCCCCGACCCCTTCGAGCGGTTTGTGATGTCGAGCTGAAAGATAGACTCTTGCCGATGCCATGCGATGCCGGGTCCGCTGTCAGATATGATAATTTTGAGCGGGCATTCCTCATCAGACGGGTCATGGCGTGTCTCAAGCATAATCAATCCCTGTTGTAGCAGGGGGTGGTCGCCGCGAGTTTGGGCAATTTCACGCATCACCATGCGCTGTTTTTCAATCTGCTGCCCTGCATTCAAAATTAAGTTGGTCAAAACTTGCTCAAGCTGAGACGTGATGGCGAACGCCTCAGGTAGATTGTCTGCCAGCGTCAGGCGAATCTCCATCGGCCGATTCGGTCTGTTTAACCGTCGTCGGATCGGTAACTCCGAGAGGTTGGCCGATTCCCAAACAAAATACTCAAATTGGGCTGCAATTTTTGTGACCAATGTGTTCAGATCAACGAGAGTCGCTACATCGCTCGCCTCGCGCACATAGCTGTTGACCAGCGTGGTGAACTGCTTGCGCGTGTCATCAATCTCCTCAACAAGCTCATGCACAACCTCCAACTGGTCAGTCTTGATTGTACGTGGCGGCTGATAACGCATTCTTCTGATTTCAGTTTGTAAAAGTCGCATGTCACTGCTGAAATCGCCCAACCGATTGCGAAGCTCGTGATCGAGGCTCAACAGCATCTCGCCTAGCGTGTAACGTCGCTCATAGCGGTGCATGTAGGTCATTAGCATCTCGCGCTCAAGCGAAACGGCGAGACGTTGACGGCATGTCTCAACGGCGATCAGCGTTTCGGCCGACAACACCCCTGCCCGATTGCCCATCACCAACAACGCATGGCGCGTTGGCATTCCTGCAATGTCGATAGGTGTCCCATAGAGACGCGCATAGCCAATTGTCGGAAAAAGGTTGTCGAGCCCCGGCACTTTGGAGACCCGACTATCAGGTACATCGATCACCTGACCATCCTCGACGATATCGCGCAGTGGACTGTAATCAAGTCGTGTACCGTCTGTGTAACGCTTGAAGTCGGTAGAAAGTTCCGGAACGGCCGCCAAAATTTTTCCTTCTCTTGTTTTGCGGCCGAATTCGACCAGTAACACTCGGTCAACACTTTCATGCTGTTGCAAATCATTCATGCCCATCTTCAAAGCGTCTATCAACGAAAATTGGGCAAACTGCTCCATTCCCAAACTGTAAACAAACTGGGGCAGAACACGCTCGTGTTTCGTCAGATCGAGTTCGTCTTGCTCAACCAATAGTTGTCGAATGGCTGCTGCCAGCTTTTTCGTCTCTTTTTGCGCCATGACCACGCCAGCGAGCAGCCCAACCTCTAAAATACTTTCAGAAAGCACGGTGGTTGTGACGATGAGCGGCAAATCGGGGTACGTCGCCAATACGTCAAGGGCGACATCTGTTCCACGTCTTGGACTCCCCTCGCTGAAATCGAGATGATAATCGATCAACATGAGGCCATACGATTCAGTCTGCAACACTTGAAAAGCCCGCGCCACGTTGCTGACAAACATAATCTCAACACCGAGCTGTCTACCCAACGGATTGTAAACGTCTTCTTGCTCTTCTGGTGTATCGTCCAAAACAAGAATCCGTTGTAGTGCGTGAATTGCTGGATGGTGATCGTCGGCAATGCGTTCTGGCAAGGCAGATACCCGTCGCCGCAAGCGACTCTGAGCCGCGCTGTTGAGCGACGCGGAGAGCAGATCATACTGATAGATGCCGCGCAAATCTTCAAGGAGCGATAGCTGTTGCAAACGTCTGCGAATGTCGATCTCTAGCCGCTTTTTCTGGGGATCAAATACGGTGATTGTGCCTTGAATTTGGTCGCCGATGGCTAGGACGCTGGCAATGGTCACATTGCCTTGCGGTAGAAAAGGAACATCGCGCGGCCGAATAATGCCATCGACCCCCGGCTCAACTTGGGCAAAAGCGGCGAAGTGACGAACATTGACGATCTCGGCCGAGACCACCATGCCAACCTCAAGCCGTGACTCCAGCCCCTGCCATGGGTCTGTGACTGCGCGAAGGCTGAGAATCGGCCGATTGCGCCCATCTACCCGCCCAAGATAAACGGCTGGATAGACATCCCCTTGTTTTGGCTCAAACGGTGGTTGGGTTACCCGCTGCTCCCAACGCCAGTCACGCCGATAAATAACGCCCTCTTCATCCGTATCGTTCACCCTTACGTGTAACACGTTCGGATAAACTTCATCCACTGTGATCCTCGCGATACTTTTTATACTCATGCTATTTTCTCAGTACTTTTCTTTGCTGTGAAGCGTTCAGCAAGCGGTAATAAACGATGGGCTGAAACAAAAGCGATGCCAAAAGTTTAGATTATGTGACAACAAATAGATAGAGGGCAAGGTGTGCATTGTATAAAAGCTAACAATAAGCTCGAAAAGGATGTGAAAACAGCCAGTTTCAACCTGAGTGGCATTGAACGTGCTTTTGTGATTGTTATAATTGATATGTGATTGATTGGCTAAATTTGTTTTTTCAGTCCTTATGGATTATCGGGGTGTCGCTCCTACTTGCTAGATTCAGCTACCTGCGCTGGGCGCGTCAGCAACAGTTAACCATTGGCACGCCATTCAAATTGTATCTTTTCAATAGCCTTGTTTATCTCTTGATCGGTATTGGACTGGTCGGTGTGAATGAGGGCATGATACGTCTTGGCTGGATTGTTGCTGTAGTTCTTTCCATTGTAAGTGAATATCTGACCTACCGCGACAAGGTTCTACCGGAATAACGTTATGGAAATTAGAAAGTATATTGCGCTCTTTCGTCATTGGCTATGGTTTATCGCCGTTTGTGCTGTTGTTGCAGGCGTTGGCGTTTATTTGTACAGTCGTTCTCAACCAAAATTGTATCGTTCAACCGCTAAATTTCAGATTGATGTCGCAACCCCAGACAGTAATGCCCTGTATGTCGGGCAAATCGTTGCCAGTAACTTGGTCAAAACCTACTTGGAGTTGATACCTACACGAGAAGTTGCAGCAAGTACGCTGTCAGAATTAGAGAAACTCTATCCGGGTATCTCACAAATTTGGACACCTGAGCATATTCTCGGCAGTATCTCGGTTAGTTCACCGCTTGAATCACAGATCATTGTCATCTCGGCAATTGACACCAACCCGGCACGAGCGGCCGATATTGTCAACACCATTGGTAAAGTCTTCGCAGAGCGACAAGAGAACACAAAAGGCCAAACGTTTGACAGCATTATAGCGATTTTAGATGAGCAAATTTCAGCTTATGAAGATGAGCTTGTCATACTGAACCAAGAATTGGATACGTATGACGAGCCGCTTTCGCCAAAAGAACAGCTAGATTATGATCGCTTAGACCGCCAAATTCAGTTAGCACAAAGCGGCATTAACTTTGCCGCGACACAACGGCTCGAAAAGCAAATTGAACGTGCTAGCACAATCAATCGTGTTATCTCAGAAGATAGGGCAATCAGCCCCGAAAATGCGTTTAGCCCGCGCACGACGACCAATACCGTGCTGGCGATAATAGTCGGAGCCATGATTGCAGTTGGAATTATCGCGCTGATTGACTATATGGATGATACGGTGAAATCGGCCGATGAAATTCTCAATTCAACAGGTCTCTCAACATTGGCCTCTATTGCTTTTATCGAAGGGGATGCGCCGGCCGACCGCCTCATCACTGCGCTCAAACCTCGCTCGCCTATCTCCGAAGCGTTTCGCGTCTTACGCACCAATCTCAGCTTCGCGGCAATTGATACGGGGTTGACAAGTGTCCTTGTTACCAGTTCAACGCCTAGTGAAGGTAAATCAACCTCATCTGCAAACATTGCGACCGCGATGGCGCAAACAGGGTCGAGAGTCATCTTGATCGATGCCGATTTGCGGAAACCGACACAGCATAAAGTGCTGCAAGGGTCTAACAATCATGGATTGACAACTGCATTACTCGATGGGACAACACCCGCCTCAGAGCATTTGCAGGAGACGGCTATTAACGGGTTGAAGCTAATGGCAAGCGGACCGCTGCCTCCAAACCCAGCAGAGCTGCTCAACTCAAAGCGCATGGATGATGTCATTAAGGAGCTGCACGAGGTGGCGGATGTTATCGTCATCGACACCCCACCCGTTTTGACGGTGGCGGATGCAGCGATTCTGGCATCAAAAGTGGATGGCTGTGTACTTGTTGCCCAACTAGGCAAGACACGTCAAAACTTGCTCACTGAAGCGAGCGAGCGGTTGCAGGCATCAGGCGCAACTGTGTTTGGGATTGTCTTGAATCGTACAAACTCAGGGCGTAATAAGTACTACGAATACTACAACGAACAGTACTACACGGGTGAGTACACTGCTAAAACCGCTCCCTCAAATGCACGAAGCGTTTTTGGAAGATTCTCACGCTCGACGGGTGATTAGCATTCAATAGATGTGTTTGTATAGACAAATAAGATGAGGATCGATCGGCCGAAAACTTTCGGCCGATTTATTATTTGAGTAGAAAAGGAAAATTTGTAATGATGGAGCAGAATTTAGAAGCAGTCGAAAAATCTGAGAAGCCACCATCGCAGCGGCTGTTTGTTTTGATTGGCATCTTGTGGCTGATTCTAGGTGCAGTCATTTTTTGGCAACTGCCAACAGCAGTAGGCAGCATCCGCGTCACATGGGAGACGGAAACAGAGCAGGATAACGCTGGCTTCAACGTCTATCGCACCGAAGCTCCCGCAGGTGCAACGAGTGAAGCTGACTGCGAAGGCATTCAGGCAGAAGCATATACACAGGTCAATGACCAGCTAATCGGCAGCACAGGCAACACGGTTGAAGGGGACTCGTATGTGTTTGATGATCTCTCGGCCGAGACAGACAAACGCTACTGCTATCAGCTTGAAGATGTCGAGTTGAGCGGCCGCGTCGAACGCCATCCCCCCATTTTTGGACGTGCGCCGCGTCAGTTTGACCGCATTCTCTATCTTATCCTTGCACCACTCAGCTTAATTGTTGGAACAGGGCTTATCATTTCAGGTTTTAAGGGAGGACGTAGACTATGAAAATTGCAGACAAATTAATCTGGCGCGAAACGGACGACGGACTCGTGATCGTTGATCCCGCGTTGGGAAAAGTACGTGTTCTCAATGGCGTTGGAGCGGATATTTGGAAAATGGTTGAGGCTGGAAAAACAGTACAGGAGATCGAAAGTGAATTGGTGACGACTTATGGTATTTCGGCCGAGCTTGCTGCCACCGATGTCAATAATTTTTTGAGCGATTTGAAGCAGCGTCAACTACTGCGCTGATCTTTTACACTGCGTAAAAACTGTGTAGGGATGTAAAAAGAGTGTGAAGATGTGTTGCCATTGATGTTACACTTTGTACCGAAAGCTAAAAAGCGGACTTCCGTCCATTTAACATAGGTAGGAATAAATTATGGCAACAATTACAGTGCAAGGCGAAACATTTGAAGCGCAATCTTTCGAGGTTGCGGATGGCACAAGATTGGTAAAAGCAATCAAGGGACAGGGGATTGACATTCTGCATCGCTGCGGTGGTTATGCAAAATGCACAACTTGCCGTGTCACTTTTAACGGCGGCGAACCGGACACTTACACGGTTGGCGAGAAAAGCAAATTGGAAGACAAGGGAGATTTAGGTGACTATCGTCTCTCTTGCCAAATTTTGTGCGAAGGTGAGATGGATGTGACTGTCCTGATGACGATGACAAGCACAGGCTTGGATGATCCCGGTCCAGAATTGGCAGACGAAATTCCAAACGATTAACGCTGTTGATGTGCAAGGCGGGTCTCAGACCCGCCTTTATTAATTCACAGATGCAATTGCCTCTTTTAAGTTGAGGCGACCGTCGTAAATAGCGCGACCGGTGATAACGCCGCAAACGCCGCTGGCACGCAGACAGGCTGTGATGTCGTCAAGCGTAGCGACCCCGCCGCTAGCAATAACTTGCAGGTTGGTCTCGGCCGATAGTTCCCGCGAAGCCTGCCAATTGACCCCCGTCAACACGCCATCTCGCCCAATATCTGTGTGTAAAACAGTTTGTATGCCCATTGTAGCCATCTGTTTGCCCAGCTCAACGGCTGTGATGCCGCCATCCTCTTGCCAGCCGCGCGTCTTAATGATGCCATCGCGTGCATCAAGACCAACGATGACACGTTCTGCACCATAACGCTGAACCATTTCGCCAACGAAGGGGGGGTTTTCGGCCGAGATCGTCCCCAGCACAACCCGTTTTACCCCTATCGCTAATGCACGGTCAATGTCATGCCGCGACCGTATCCCACCACCAAACTGTACGCGCACGGGCAGCACTGCCAGCCGTTTCAATGCACGCCAGTTTGCGTCGCCTTTTTCACCAAATGCGCCGTCTAAGTTGACGACATGCAGCCACGTTGCCCCGGCTTCTATCCAGCGAAACGCCGCCGCGACGGGGTCTGCATCAAAAATTGTCTGTTTGTTAGGATCACCATATTGGAGACGCACGACGTTACCGCCGCGTAGGTCAATTGCGGGAAAAATTGTGAAATTATTTGCGCTCATTTGCCATTTGCCAAAATTGTCGTTGTTGTTCAGTTAAAGTTGTTGCTTGACTTAAAATTCTTGCGATTATCTCAAACGAAGTCGGTAATTCATCTTTCCAAAACTAATTTACGTTGAGCCAGAAGTTGGTCAATACAGTTGAATGGAAAACGCCTTTTGGGATACGTTTGATCTTGTCTTTGGGCAACGTTAATGTTTTTATGGATTCCATTGTACATAATTTTGTAAGATTTGGAGGCCAGTCTGCTGACTCTTTTCACCATGAAACTGTATGCCAAATACGTTATCTTTGCCAACGACGGACGCATAGCGCGAGCCATAGTCGGTAGCGGCGATGGTGTGGGCGGGGTCATCGGGTCGGCAGCAGTAGGAATGGACAAAATAGGCGTAGGCGTTCGGCCGAACGCCCGCCAACAGCCAGTGTGCCCCATCATGCTCCAACTGATTCCAGCCAATATGTGGCACTTTTAGCCCTGCGCCCTCTGGAAAACGGCGCACGTGTCCAGCAATCAGGCCTAAACCCGTGCGAAAGCCCAATTCATCGCTATCTTCAAACAAGACCTGCATCCCGGCACAGATACCCAGCAACGGGGTTCCTTTTGCGACGGCCGACAAGATCGCCTGTTCCTGACTGCGCTCACGAATTGCGTCCATTGTCGCTGCAAACGCCCCAACTCCGATCAAAATCAGTTTGTCCGCATTGGCGATTTTGTCCACATCTGCCGTGCGTTCAACGTCACCTCCAACATGTGCCAACGCCTTTTCCACCGACCGATAGTTGCCGATGCCGTAATCAATCATTGTAATGGTTGCCATAATTCAATTCGATGCCCTTCCGGATCATAAAAATAGGTTGCTTGTGCGCCCCATTTGGTTTTTGTCGGTGTGCAATTTATCCCTTTTCTGACTAGTTTTGTCCGCCACTTATTCACATTAGCCACTTGCCAAGCCAACGTCAGCCCCAGACCATTTGCCGTTTTGATCGTCGCTCGCTCCTCGTTTGCAATGCTCAAGAAGCCAGCTTGACCTAGCTCAAATTCGACAAACCACTCATTTTCAAAGGCGACAGACAAAGCCAACGTATCACGATAGAATGCAACTGTTTCCGCCCATTTTTGACAATAGAGAATTGTGTTGGCGCGTTGAATCATCCCTATGCTGTTACAGTGCCTTTTGTGCTGGCAATACCGCTGCGACGGAGATCAACTTCGACAGCTTGCCGCAAGGCACGAGCGAGAGCTTTGAATAGGGCTTCTGCTTTGTGATGATCGTTTCGGCCGTACAAAATGCGTGCGTGTAGCGTCAATCGCGCATGAACGGCGAACGACTCAAAAAAATGATGGACGAGATCGGTGGGATAGTCGCCAATCGTGGCGGTTGTAAAGGTTGCGTCAAACACGCAGTAAGGTCGGCCGCTGAAATCTAATGCCACAAACCCCAACGCCTCATCCATCGGCACATAAGCCGACCCGACGCGGTTGATCCGTTTACGGTCGCCCAATGCCTCATCAAAGGCGCGGCCGAGCGTAATTGCGGTGTCTTCAATCGTGTGATGCGCGTCGATCCACGTGTCGCCCGTTGCTGTCAGTGTTAGGTCAAAGAGACCATGCACCGTGAGCGCGGTCAGCATGTGCGTCAGGAAACCGATGGGGGTATCGATCTCGGCCGACCCCACCCCGTCCACATTCAACTGACACACTATTTGTGTCTCGCTTGTTTCTCTTTTTACGTCACTTTTTCGCATTCCAGAATGATAGGGGAATCGTTTGCTTGCGTCCATTGTTGAAATTTACCCAATCTTATCTCAAATACAAAAACAGTGAGATTTCTTAGCACGATTCGCATTGAGCAAAAAAGCCGCTACCATAGTGTTTATGTCTGTGGTCTAAAAATAGACCAGCGCGTAAGTCATACAGACTATGCGCGTCGAAATTTGGAGAAAACAAAATGAAGGAAACACCTACTGTAAAACGTCCGCTGTCTTACTTAATTTTTAGTGCGCTAATTTTCGGGCTGTTTATGGGCATGAGAGCATCGGCCGCTTCGACCACAACGGCCGATCACTGTCCTAGAAACCACTGTGTCTATCTGCCTCTTGTCCGCCAACGCTTCCCTTTTAAGCCAAACGCACCCGTTCTGACAGTGACTGAAGTGACCGCTAATGCTGTTTATGATTTAGACTGGTCGGAAGGAGCCGAGCCACAAACGCTGTTCTGGGAACTGCAAGGTTCCTCAAACCCAACGTTTGCCACGAGAGAGTTGATTCAAGTCCAAGATACCGATTACCGACTCAACTTCTCTAACGGGATTCGCTACTATCGTGTGCGCGGGGTTGGGGCAGGTGGCTTTGGCGACTGGAGCAATGTTATCACGATTAACTCGTCTAGTTTTACGGCCGATAAAATCATTGTAAACAAAGACATCGATGAATGTGCAACACTCTCTTGGAATTATACAGGTATTAAAGCCTTTAAGATCATACTCGGACATGGCTATGATCTACAAGCCGCTAACGGTGTTGATAGCGTCAAGGTTTGCCCCAGCATCAAAACAACCTATGTCGCAGAAGTGACCAATGCCGATGATACGATCAATCGCTTTGAAGTCACAATTGACGTGACGGGAACTAAGAAGTGCAATATCGATCCGTACTTCGTCAACTTCACGACAACAAACAGCAATCCAAATGCCAACGAGAAATTTACAATTAGCTGGAGTGTTGAATGTGCTTCGGCCGTCTTCTACAAAGCTGGCAATCTCGTCCCTGAACGTCCTGTCACAGGCAATGAGTCACATGAGGAATCAACACCTGAAGACGCTGCCTATGTTCTGAAGATACAGGCACGTGCAGGAGATGTTGTTCTCAAAGAAGGAATTTCCACAATCATTATTGACGTGAAGTAGGAACCGTCTCCAAGTTTGTCAACAAAGCCGCCCACATTTGGGCGGCTTTTGGTTTCTACCGTTCTTCCGTCATTCGCGCCTCAAATTGTGCCAATGCTGCCTCCAACCGCGCTTGGCGGAAACTATTGGTGACATCTCCTCGCGTCCGTTCCAAGACGGCACGCACTGTGTCTGTCCGCCGTCGCAATCCACCCGTGATGCTGTCGGTAAAGTCAAGCGTCACAAGCTGACTGTAAATCTCATTCATCACATCGAGCAGTCGTTCTGCCTCATCACTATGTCCGTGCCGCAAAATGTCGAGAATACGCCGCCGCATCTCGGTTGCCGCTTCTGCTAGCCCGTTTATCCACGTGTTAAATTGAACATTGAGCGTTGAGGGGGCGGGCAGTTCTTCCCCCTGCATGAGAGCATAAGTCAACGCAGCCTCAACATATTCTTTGAGCGAATCTTGCGTGTAGCCAGCATGATAGATATCGGGGAACGGAAGGCTGTCTTTCGTTAACTCGGCCGCCGCCTGTCGCGCCGCCTCAAGTTGTTCACGTGCTGACTCCCACTCGCTGCGGTGCATGGCGCGAATTGACTTGGCACACATGCGAATTAGCTGACGTGATCGCTTGAGCGCCAGTTCGCGCACTACATGTTTCTCTTCAAACCCTGTTCGTACTTGTTCGACAATTGCTTCTAAATTATTCATGCTGTAATTCTCTGACGGAAAGCGAGAAAGTCAAATAGACTCGTTCCAGTTATGGTTGCTTGGATGAAAAAGTGTGAGTCGCTAGTTTTTAGTTGATAAAGCGTGGACAATTATCTCTCTAAACTTGGGGAATTACGCAGTTGGCTAGCTGTTACCCAAAGCGCGTTTTGTATGCCAGCCTTCGATTTTAACCATAGGCGGTATTATTTGGGAACAACTTTAATGATAAAAAGGATGAAGCGAATGAAAGTAGGACTGATTGGAATTGGTGAACTCGGCAGTGCGATTGCTAAAAATATGCTCAAGGCAGGACATGAGTTGGTTGTCTATGATACGCGACCGGGGGTCGTGGCGGGATATGTCGAAAAGGGGGCAATAGCGGCGGCAAGCTCGGCCGCTCTCGCCGCCCAAGTCGAAGCGGTCATCACGGCTCTTCCGACACCACCTATCGTTGAGGATGTCATTTTGGGGTCAGGCGGTGTTCTCACCGCAATGCAGGCCGGCACTGTGTGGATCGACCATAGCACGACTGACCGCGAACTGTTGATCAAAATTGCGGCGATGGCGGCCGATAAAGGTGTCGACGTGATCGAGGCTCCTGTGACAGGTGGCATCCCATTGGCACATGAAGGGTGTATTACCGTTTTGGCAGGAGCAACCACAGAGGCGTTCACAAAATATCGTCATTTGCTGGATGTCGTGGGCGAGCCTGTGCTACACATGGGGCCGGTTGGCAGCGCGTCAATCGTCAAAGTAATGACCAACATGCTCGCCTTTATCCACCTTTGGGCATTAAACGAAGGGTTGATGTTTGGAACAGCCGCAGGTCTCGACACAGGGATGGTCTATGAGGCGATCAAGAACAGCTGTGGAAATAGTTTTGTCGCGGAGACGGAAGGGGTTCCGATCATGACTGGCAGCTATGATTACGGTTTCACGATGGAATTGGCGATGAAGGATATGAAGCTGACGGAGAAGATCGCGGCCGAAAACAACGTCCCACTCTTGATGGGTGGTTTGGCAACGCAGATTTTGCAGCGTGGCGTGGCGAAATATGGCGAAAAAGCGTGGTCTACGGGCATCGGCCGATTGTTGGAAGACGAAATGGGCATTGATCTGCGTGCTGATGGCTATGAGACAGATACGCGCTGGGCAGATTACGAGAAGAAGTAGGGGCAGTTCGGTATAATTGTGGAAAGTTGCTAGTTGCTAGCAACTACTGAGAGGCATTATGTTAAAAAGAACATCTACAATTTGGTTGCTATTTTTATTATTTGCACTGCCCACGCTCGCATTTGCCGAAGGTGAGGCGTTTAATCCGCCCGACTGGGTTGGGCGTGGGATGTTTCTGATCGCGCTAATTTTACCGATTGCAATAGGCATGTGGGTTCAGAACCGTAAACAGTATTAGCTCGCTCCTATGACGAATGAAGTTGTTTCCCGAAGCTTCATTCGTACTCTTCATTGAAATCTCTGCCAGCGTCTTTCCGAAAGTCCATTTGCCTGTCTACATTGTTTGTGCTTTTCACGCTACTTGGCTGTGGGCAGGATGAACTGCCGACGTTGGAAGCGGAGGAGATTTTGGTGAACTCGGCCGAAAAAATGCGCTCCCTCGCTGGCTTCCATTTTGAGATCGACCGCGACGGCGCACTCGCCTACCTCGACAGCGGTAAAACGCTGGCGTTTGGTGCTGGAGGTGGCGATTACGTCGCGCCAGATCGCGCCCGCGCCCAAGTCAAAATTATCGCGCCCGTTTTTGTCACAACGGTCAGCGTGATTAGCGTCGGCGAAATTCAGTGGGAAACAAATGTCGTCACGGGTGCGTGGACAGAGTTGCCGCCAGACTGGGGATTTAATCCAACGGTTCTGTTTGACCCCAACGTGGGGATTCAGTCGATTTTATCAAACGACCTGAGCAACGTGGTTTTGGAAGAGCCGACTGAGATTGAAGGTGAACTGGTTTATTTGATTTCGGCCGATGTCGCCGGCGAAAATCTCTATAAACTCAGCGGTTTTCTAATTGGCCCTGACCCTTCAACGATTCAACTTTGGATCAAGCCTGAAACATTTGAGATGATGCGTGTCCAGATCGTTGATCCGCCCGACGCAGATCAAGACGAGGATGCGATCTGGATTATCGACTTTTCAAAATTTGACAATGTGGTGGAGATTGAGCCACCGATTGTCAGCGAACAGTGAGCAATAGACGATGTTTTTCTTACTAATTGGCATGGATGGAACGGACGTAGATGCACCTGCAAGACGGCAAGCTGTTCGCGCAGCACATTTGGAACTTGCAAAGCAATTTAAGCGCGAGGGTAAAATTGTCATGGCGGCCGCACGGCTACATGAGGATGGCAGCATGGCGGGATCGGTAATTTTGTATTTGGTCGAATCCCGCGCCCAACTCGACCAGTGGCTGCTTGACGAACCGTATATCACGGGCGACGTATGGCGTGATATTTCAATTGAGGAAGTCAAGGTACCACCGTTTATGCTGTAAGGGAATTGATTGTGTTTGGAACTGCCAGCTGTAGATAACTTTGTGGGCGATTTCTCCAAGTGATCAACCCTTTAGCGTCTTAGGGTCAAAGTCAATTACAGAGATGTCTGTTTCAACGCCGACAATCACCTGCATTTAACGATGCAACTTGCCCATCTTGCGTGACGCGAATTAAAAAACGCAATGCACTATTTACCGATTCCGCATCAGGAAAAAACGTCGCAACATCTGGCGCAAGCCTCACCAATGTTTGATCAAACGCCTGTCGTTCCTTTCCCATCCGTCGAACGCGCAACTTACTAAAATCGTATTCTGGTTGTAATTCGTCATCGATAGTTGTAGTCATATAGGTCTCCTAGTTGATTTGTGTAAACATTAGCGCCCTCTAGGGAAGCAATTTTCTCCACAAATCACTTAGGTTCACTATATTGCTCTGAACGTGTTGCCAATCGCGCACTGATAATTCGCGTATTGGAACTACGCTCTGTGTACGAGACAATTAATATCCGGTAGCGATTTGAGCGACCAAGCAAAATGTAACGCTCTTCATCGTCGGAGTAGCAAGGAGCAAAAAAGTCGATATAAAGCGGATCGTCAAAGACTGTTGCTGCCTCTTCAAATGTAACATCGTGCTTTGTGATATTGCGCCGCGCTTTATTTTCATCCCATTCGTAAGACATAAAGCAGTATATCACACCCGACGTTCACAAAGGGGAAGGCCGATGGCTGCGGCAAAAGGGTGTGTAATAGAGATGATCTTCACAAATTGGTTTACACACGGACAAGCGGCTGAGGCAATGACTTAACCTGTTGACGAATCCGCTCTCCTGACTCACGATCCACCGTTTCTAGTCGTATAGGAAAGTATAAAACCTCTCCCACAGGGAGAAGGAGCAAGTGCCTTCTCCCCCTCTAGCCTTTGGGAGAGGGGGGTGAGGGTTTTGCAGCGAAGCTGCTTTCTTGACATAGTATCAAGAATAGTTAGAATCCCAAAAAGCCAAAGACCGACCGTCGGTCTTGTGCTAGCAATCAGGCAACAACCTACTCAAAATGGGCATTCTTAGTCAGAGTAAGTGCTTCTATTAGAGATAGGAAGCTCCGAATTCAGATTAATCAGTAGCATAATGAGGATAGATAGAATGCAGTATGTAGAATTCTTTGAAGCAGACCGACGGCCTTTAAGACGTTTGCGACGCCGTTGGCGCCGTTGGCGACGACCATCCTTCATAAAACAGTTCCACATTGAGAATGTACCATCACCCCCGACGAAATCTGATAATCAACTATTACAACAACTCGATAAACAATTCCCAGTCATTAGCAAAAACCTGAAATTGCTCGACGATGCGTACCAGAGGTTGATACACAATACCGTTGATCGTCTCTATGGTAGGCAGTACCAACGTCAGTTGAAACTAATGTCTAATCAGGATGACACTGAGTTGATTCCTCCACACGCTAAAATGGTCAATAGACGGGCGGGTTTAGGTGTCATGTCTATCTTATTTGTTGTGTCGGGTAGCCCTGTGCTAATTTTGTGTACGGCCGCTATTAACCTTTATCTCAGTATCGTTGTCATTCGGGAGGGCATTGCTGAGATGCTCCAAAGGAAGCGGATTACCGACAAAGGCAAGACAGCGATCATCGTTCTTGGGTTAGTCTTTGGTGGTGTCGTACAAACTTCTTTATTACTGTTACAAGGATTGTTTTTAGTGGGGTGGCTGTTTGTCGATAAGCTCCTCGTAACGGTTTATGGGCAATCTCAAGAGCAGTTGGTGGATGTCTTTGGTCAATTACCCCAACACGTATCACTCATAGTTGAGGGGGTACTCATTACAACCTCGCTGGCGGCGGTGCAAGCAGGCGATCTTGTACGAGTTACCGCTGGCGAAGTGATTCCCGTAGATGGGCAGATTATCAATGGCTACGCTACTATCGACCAACATGCCTTGACTGGGGAATCACAACCAGCAGAAAAGGCTTCAGGTGACACTGTTTCAGCCTCAACCTTAGTGTTAATGGGTGAGATAGACATCTTGGTAAAACATAGTAATGAAAAGACGCTCGTTGCCCAAATTACGAACATTCTCAATAACACAACCAGCCATCATACGGATGTTGCTCTACGAGGAATTCAGCTTGCTGATGACACCGCACCTTATGCACTAGGGCTGGGTGGCCTTGCCTACTTGTTGCATGGGTTAAATACTATGATAACTGTGTGGAGTGTCCCAATTGGCTCATTATTGCAAGTTGCTTCCCCACTTACTGTCATGTCATATTTGAACATGTACGCTCAAAACAGTGTACTTATTAAGGACGGTCGCTCGCTAGAGTTAGTTAATAGTATTGATACAGTCGTCTTTGATAAAACAGGTACGCTTACGATTGCTCAACCAACAGTTGCTGCGGTTCATGTTGTCGGCGAAGCGACTCAGGATGATATCCTCGCGCTTGCGGCCGCCATTGAAGAACATCAATCCCATCCCATCGCAGATGCTATTCGCAAAGCCGCACAAAAACGAAACCTTTTACTTCCATCCATAGACCAAACAGCGATTGAAGTCGGTTACGGGCTTTCTGTTCAGTTCAATTCGCAGCAAGTTATCCTTGGCAGTCAGCGATTTATGCAAATGAGAGATATTCCTTTGACAGAGAGGGTTTTGGAACTTGCTGCTGATCGACAAGGGCGAGGTCACTCAATCGTCTATCTGGCACTCGATGGAAAGCTCCTCGGCATGATTGAACTCCAGCCGACCGTTCGCCCGGAGGCATCGTCTGTCATCAACACTCTACATGCCAGAGGGATCACGCTTTACATGATTACAGGTGATGATGGTATTCCGGCTCAAGCACTTGCCACTCAACTTGGCATTGACCATGTGTTTGCGAATGTGTTGCCTACACAAAAAGCTGACCAAGTTGAATTGCTGCAACAAGCGGGTAAGAAAGTCCTATTCGTGGGAGATGGTATTAATGACAGTATTGCCTTACGCAAAGCGGACATCTCTGTTTCGATACGTGGGTCAACAACAGTTGCCACCGATACGGCTCAGGTCATTTTAATGGATGGAACACTCCGACAATTGCCCTTTTTATTTGATATTGCAGAGCAGTATGAACGGGATCTCTCCCTTCAGTCTGTGATCGGTGTGTCGATACCATTTCTATTTACAGGTGGTGTCTTGTTATTTGGCTGGGGGCTTTTTCTAGGACAACTTGTGACATGGGGTCTGTTGGGGTTAGGTATTGGGGTCGGGTTACGTCCACTATGGCATCAGCAACAACCTAACCCGAATCTGAATAGACTACCGTCGTCGCCCCAATCTTCGGAGTAACACAGCGTCATTGTCCACTATCCAAAAAGGAGAAAAGCTATTATGTCAATCCATGACAATAATATTGAAATCGAAGTTAATTCACAAAACAGTTTGTCTAGGAACATCCTTATTCTGACCATTGGGACACGGGGAGATGTACAACCGTATGTGGCACTTGGTAAAGGGCTACAAACCGCAGGTCACAACGTAACTATCTGCACTTGTAGCAGCTTTGAACCACTCATCACTGAAAATGGACTCAAATATGCTTATATGAACAATGACTTTGTGGATAGGCTGGACAGCGAAGCAGGGCGAGAGCACATTGAGAATCAAGAAGGCATTTTGGCCTCTTGGCTAGGCAAGAACAAGCAACAGCAAGAAGCCAAGGACTCCTATGCGACTACTCTGCGAGAAACATGGGAAGCCGCCCAAAGCACACAACCAGATATTATCATTTACCACCCAGGCGTACTGAGCGGGCCACACATTGCCGAAAAGCTGGGCGTTCCAATCGTCTTAGCGAACGTGGTTCCATTCACGGTCGGGACAGGTGAAATGCCGATGATTGGTTTCCCAAAATTGGGTACCAGTGCATGGTACAATAGGTTGACCCATAAGTTAGCCCTTCTTGCATACAAAACCTATGATAGGGTACTCAACGACTACAGGCTGGAGGTACTTGGCCTAGACAAAATTAAGCCAGCAGCTTGGCGGGAGACGATGTTGGATGATCGCCCCATCCCAGTTTTGCATGGCATCAGTAGCCACGTCATGCCACGCCCACGTGATTGGCCTGACTATGCTTCTGTTGATGGTTATTGGTTTCTCGACGATCAAGCGGAGTGGCAACCTTCGGCCGAACTGGCAGCGTTTTTGGCAGCAGGTGAGCCACCTGTTTACATTGGATTCGGTAGCATGGCTGGGAAAAGCCCAGAAAGGCTGGGAAAAATTGCCATTGAGGCGCTTCAACTGGCGAATGTGCGGGGCATCATTGCGACTGGTTGGGGAGGCATAAAGACTGATAATCTGCCTGAATCAATTCTTAAAGTCGGACAAGTTCCTCATGCTTGGCTGTTTCCACAGATGGCAGCGGTTGTGCATCATGGTGGAGCGGGTACAACGGCGGCTGGATTACGGGCTGGATGTCCAACCATTATATGTCCATTTGTGTGGGATCAGCCTTTCTGGGGCGCACGGGTTCATGAACGGGGTGTTGGGTGTAAACCCATTCCACACAAGCAGTTAACGGCCGAAAAACTAGCAAGTGCCATACGTGAGGTTATGAATCCCCAGATTCAGCAAAACGCCGCAGCTCTGGGCAAGAAAATCAGGGCGGAGGATGGGATCGCTAATGCTGTTGCTAGGATCGAACACCTCAGTTTTCAGAGACAATAACCTGTTCATTTCTAATTTGAGCTATGGTGTAATGGCATGATCGAGTGATATTTATTCAAACCAAGTAGCAATGTCGGCCGCATCAATCAATTGGAGTGACCCGGTCGTTGCCCCTAGCATACGTTCTATCGCCACTTCAACAGACTTGAATTTCTCAATCGCCAAATCGGCCGCATGTGCAGGTCGTTCTGGATCAAATAGTAACTGAATGAAAGAATCGGTTGCGTTATTTAGAAGGTTAAAAATAAATTCGGCCGCGTGGATATCCTCTATACTACCCAAATCGAATATCCCCTCAGTTACCCCTTCGGACAAGATTTGCGCCCACATTGGGACAGAAACACGGCTTGACTCGACTGCAAGTTGATGACGGAAATGTAAGTTGCCATCACTGTGTAGCACCTTCATGATAGCCATCATTTGATCCCGCTTCCCTATTTTCCAACTATTGAGCGTATTCGAACCCTGTTTGATTTTTTCGAGGGGGCTTAGTTCTTTATTGTCAAAAATCGGCCGAATCGATGCCTGACTCTGCTCAACCAACCCCTTCACAACAGACATCAATACCGCTTGCTTGGAATTAAAGTGATGATAAAACCCTCCTTTTGATGTGTTCGCTGCATTGATAATGTCATTCACCGATGTGTTCTCATACCCTTTTGTAAAAAAGAAATGCTCGGCCATTTCGATTATTTGTGTGCGTTTTTCTAAGTTGTTTTTGGGCATTGTATTTCCGCATCCTTTCTCAACTCGCATCAGAAACGTATTCCAAAAGAAAAATGGTGCGAATAACCCGACCAAGCTCTCTGAAAGCGAGATAAAGTCTGTTCTTGGGGCTATGGGTGTTGGGTTTTTGCAAAAGCCAAGATGAGAATAGCTTATCATTGCACGCCATTTGTTGCATGGTCAAATGCGCGTTCGAGGCTGGCGTGCATAGGTGAATTCGCGCATTCTCGCCAACACGTCTACCCCAAGCTGATCATAGACCGACAGCAGATCAACCAGCACCCAATTTTCACGAATCAGCCCGTTTTCACATCGCCAAAAGTCGAGGCTACGCATCGTCACTTTTTGGTTGGCGGGGGCGATTCCCAACCAGCCGTCGCCGCTGACTGTCACCTGCATATTCGGCCAGCCCGTCGTGCCGACATAATCGTGATCGCCAAAGAAAATCGCCTTCCCCGTGATCGACCCTTTGCGGTCTGGCATTGCGTTCAGAAACGGGGTCTGATGCCACATGCGAAACCCCTCAATGCGTCGCATGGAGCCAATCCCCGCTGGCCCATACCACATCATTTTGGGATGCCAATACCGCTCTAACTGCATCACGTCGGCATCCCCTTGCAGTGGGTATTTGACCATATCGAGCAGCATATCGACCACCAGCTTTTTGCTGCGTTCGGCCGATGCCATGTCGTAGGGCGCGGTGATAATCCCGTCATTCGATGCGGGACCCGGCACAAGCCACTCGACACCCAATGCGGGGGTCATCGGCCATGCGTTGGCCTGCATCATCACCTGCGGAATGTCCCACAACGCCTGCATTTCGACAATTTTGTTCGCTTCAATGCGGAAAAATTCGTGATAGCGCATAAAAACCGCGTGGCGCGTGGGTGGGATGTCAAGCCACGGCTGCTCGAACACACCGAGATAGTTCCCGCCGCAACCGACCCAGTTATCCCCATCAGATGACCCCGCCATCACGATAAAGTCGCGCCGCTCAAGGTCGGGAATGGCGGTTAGGAGTGGTTGATATGCTTGCTCGAACAGGGCATCGGGGCCGTCGAGTGTCTCAAATGGGTAGGCGAGTCGAATGGTGGCATCGGCCGAAAATAGCGCTCTCAACTGCTCTGGCAGCGCACGCGCATCACAGTCGTAGAGAGCGGCGCGGAATCGGCCGATTAACGCCTTGTTTGCCTGATGAATATCGCTCATGTTGTCACCTCATATCTTTTCAAAATCACCATGCCGACCCAACCCGTCTTTGAAGCGCGTTGCACCCGCCACCGCTTCTGCCAGACACGGTGCGCCGTTGTTCCATTCGATGCGGAGTGCTTCGCGCACAGGTTTGCCATACGTTTCGATGATGGAGCGGCGGTCTGCGATGACGGCTCCTTGTGGGAAACGGGCGATTTCGTGTGCTATGGATTCGGCCGCCGTCCGCGCTGCCCCTTCCCCCACAACCTTCTCACACAACCCAATCTGATAACACTCCTCCGCAGGAACCTTGCGACCCGTCAGCGCGATCTCCATCGCCTTGCCCTGCCCAACGAGACGCGGCAGCCGCAACGTGCCGCCGTCCAACAGCGGCACGCCCCAGCGGCGACAATAAACGCCCATGTACGCCGTCTCTGCCATCACGCGGATGTCGCACCACATCGCCAGCTCCATGCCACCCGCCACGGCTGGCCCTTCGACCGCCGCGATCACGGGCTTTGACAACTCCAAGCGCGTCGGCCCCAGCGGCCCACGTGGAGCTAAATTTGCGCCAATCGGGAAGGCTAACTCATCCGCAAACGCCGCCTGTTTTTCGCTATCGGCAAGCGAGGAGCCATACTTCAAATCCCAACCCGCACAGAACGCGCCTCCCTTCCCCCACAAGACCGCGACTCGCGCTTCTCTGTCCCGCTCAAATTCCAAGAATGCCTCATAAAGTGCTTGCGCCGATGCGGGATCCATCGCGTTGCGTGCTTCCTCATAGCGGTCGTGGATCATCGTCCACACGTAGCCTGACTTCTCGATTGTGATGCTCATGTTTGACCTCTTACACATCAACGATTGACAAAACTTGCCTATCGTTTTATTATTCGACTAACAGTCGAATAATACTTGAGGAAAAATGATCTGTCAATGGAGCCATAGATGAGTGACCGACAAGCCGTGCGCCGCCAATTGCGTCGCCAATCTATTATCGAAGCCGCCACCGTTGTCTTTGCGGAGACGGGCATTCACGCCGCGTCCCTAGAGCAGATCGGCGCAAAGGTGGGGCTGTCAAAAGCGAGTCTCTACTACTACGTTGACAGCAAAGAGCAACTGCTCATCGATGTGTTGGCGGCGGTGCTGGTCGAAATTGAGGATCGCGCACAGCAGCAAACTGACCCCGTTGCAACTCCGCTGGAGCAGTTGCGCGTGCGTGCCAAAGTGCATGTCGAAACGGGGATTGCGACCCCCGCTGGACAACTCATCGCCGCCAATATCGACACCTTTGCCAAGACGGAACGCGCCGCCAATCTGATGCGCGAACACGAAGAACCGGCTCGTCAACTGCTGCAAGCCGCCATCGAGCATGGGCTTGTGCGCGAGGTCAGCGTCACCGTCGCTGTCAAAATGCTTTACAGTGCGCTCAACAGCATTGCACGCTGGTATGACGCGGCGCAAGGGCCTGTTGATGTTGTCTTCGACCAGATTTGGGAGATTTTTGTGGGTGGCGTGGCGAAAGAGTAAGAAAAAAGAGAAAGAAGAAAGAAAAAGAGGAAGGCACTCTTCTTTCTCTTTCTTCTTTCTACACAGAGAAAACGATGTTTGAAATGATTAAGTACAACAAGCAAGATGGGATTGCGACGATTACGTTGAATCGGCCGAAAAAGTTCAACACCCTCCGTATGGAGATGATTCAAGAGCTAGACGATGCGCTGCGCGATGCGAACCACGATAAGCGCGTCAAGGTCATCATTCTGGAAGGGGCGGGAGACAGCTTTTGCGCGGGCTTCGACTTTTCGGGCGGTCTCGAACATTACGAAGACATCATGGAGGATGGCTACGACCCCGGTATCGATCACCATTTTGTGACCAATGCGTACACCAGCTACGTGCCAAAATTTATGGGGATGTGGCGCGGGTTGAAGCCCGTCATCGCCAAAGTGCATGGCTACTGCGTCGGCGGTGGCTCTGAACTAGCGTTGTGCGCCGACTTGGTGATCGCGGCCGATGATGCGCGGTTTGGCACGCCGTATTCGCGGGTGTGGGGCTGTCATCTGACGGGGATGTGGGTCTATCGTTTGGGGCTGGCGAAGGCGAAGTACTATGCGCTGACGGGAGAGTGGATTAGTGGGAGGGAGGCGGCCGATATCGAACTGATTAACTTCTCCTACCCATTAGAAGAGCTAGACCAAAAGGTGCAAGAACTGGCCGAAAAGCTGACGCAAATTCCACTCACGCAACTCGTTTCGATGAAGCTGATCGTCAATCAGGCGTATGACAACATGGGCTTGCAAAGCACGCAAACGCTCGGCCCCATCCTCGATGGCGCAATGCGAAACACACCAGAAGGACGCGGATTTGTGCGCTTGGCGCAGGAGGAGGGGGTTAAAGCTGCCGTCATCCAACGCGATGGCCCCTTTGGTGATTACAGTCAAGCTCCGAAAGAACAACAGCCGCGTAGAAAGTCTACGTTAGGATGAAATGACAGTTGGAGACACACATGAAATTCAAAACTGTACCAGCGATGCCAGATATGCGATTTTCGGTCACAAGGACAGTTTTGACCGCGTCTCTCACGCCCATGCCCTACCTGCTCTCGCTGACATCATTCGCGCTCGCGGTCACCCACCTCTTAACCTTCTTTCCCCTGTTTTTTGGGGAGCTAATCAGATACCGACGTAACTCCTAACAAATTCATTTTTGCTGCCAATTTTGATTGTGCTAAAATTCACGAAAGTTTGTCATTTGTCTGGAGAAACGATTTGAAACTCAACAAAAGCACAGTAACATGGCTCGTCATCATCGGGCTGATCCTATTTAGCGGCGTTATTTCCGCGCTCTGGCCAACAATGCGCGAAGGTATATTTGGTAGCTCTGGGGGTGGCAGTGGCATCACGCTGAGTGCCCCTGACATCGAACCAAGCGATAAGACGATTACGTTTGACAGTGGTATTCCTGTCTTGGGTGGTCAAACGATCAATGAATACATGGCTCTGCTCATTGTTGCCGTGCCTGTTTTGGTGCTTGTGCCAGCTATGGGAATTGGGCTGTTGATCGTCTTCCGCTTATTGAGCAGCACAGTTGCGAATACGAAGGGCGACACTGAGTTTCAAGCCAAAGTTTCCGACATGGACAAAAAAGCGCGTGCAACGATCAAAGAGTACAAAACAACTGCACCGCCTGATCCAATTCCAGATCACGAACGCACGCGCTGGATTTGGATAAGCAGTATACTAACAGTTGGACTACTATTCGCTTATATTGGTGCGGCATGGAGTGACAATTTTGCCAACGGAAATAGTCAGTTGATGTTTAGCGTCGTCTTTGCCCTCGTTGGTATTGCACTAGGCTATATTTTGATTTGGCCACGCAGCCGCGCATCAACCATTGTTAGCACCAGCAAAGAAGGTGCAGTCCCTTGGGACATGGTTTTCATCGTCGTGACAGGGGCTGTCGTTGTGGGATTAGGCATGGCGGTCATGTTCTGGGTTCGCGCTCAAACAGGCTAATGTTGCCATTCTGGTGTAAAATGATTTGTGGGCGGCCTTGTGGTCGTCCTTTTTTGTTGCACAACAACTTGTCAAGATGGGGCTTGAAATGATTTTGAAAGAGAAAATGGCACAGTACCGAGCGGCGTTACAGGCAGAAATGCGTCAGTTACTGCACGCAGACAGCTCAGAAAGGCCAGACTTATTTTATGGCATGATGCAATATCAGATGGGTTGGGTGGATGAGACCTTTGCGCCTCATATTGTTTATGCAGGTAAGCAAATTCGGCCGATTCTCACCCTGCTCACGTGCGAGGCTTCTGGTGGCGACTGGCACAAAGCCCTGCCCGCCGCGGCCTCCATCGAGATTCTGCACAACTTTTCGCTCGTACATGATGACATTGAAGATGGCAGCCCAACGCGGCGTGGTCGTGCGACTGTCTGGAAAGTATGGGGAGAGGCGCAGGCGATCAACGTGGGCGACGCGATGTATGCGACGGCGCAACTGGCAATGACGCGGCTATTTGAGCGAGGGGTGTCGGCCGATGTCGTCGTGACGGCGGTGCGACGACTGAGTGAAACGTGTCTTGCCTTGACGCAAGGGCAATGTGCCGACATGCAGTTCGAGACGCAGGAAAATGTGACGACAGATGATTATCTGTCGATGATTCACGGCAAGACGGCTGTCTTGATTGGTTTAGCCTGTGAGCTAGGCGCGTTGATCGGCGGGGCAGATGCGGCGACGGTCGAGCATTATGCGCGTTATGGGCGAGAGTTGGGATTAGCGTTTCAAGTAATCGATGATATTTTGGGCGTTTGGGGAGACGAGGGCGTGATTGGGAAATCGGCCGAATCCGACATCCTGACAAAAAAGAAGACGCTGCCGATTCTCTACGGCCTCGCACACAGCCATGATTTGCAAAAGCACTTTCAACAGGACGCAACCATCGCAAACTTTGTGACAGATGCCGTCCATCACCTCGATGTGTCGGGCGCACGAGGATTTGCAGAAGCGGCCGCCAGCCGCTATTCAAGTGAGGCTATAGGACATTTACAGGCTGCATCGCCACAAGGAGAAGCCGCCATTGCGCTAGACCAGTTAACCACTATGTTACTAGGTCGGGACTCCTAAATTTATGATCGATCCGCTAGAGCTTCTGCAAAAGTTGATTCGTTTTGACACGACCAATCCGCCCGGTAATGAAGCTGCCTGCATCCACTTTTTGCGTGATCTGTTAGAAGGAGCGGGATTTGAGGTGATACTTCTGGGCAGAGATGCACAGCGGCCGAATCTCATTACGCGCTTGAAAGGGTTAGGCAGCGCACCGCCCCTATTGCTACAAGGCCACGTGGATGTTGTCACCACGAAAGGGCAAACGTGGACGCACCCGCCATTTGATGGTGTCATTGCAGATGGATTTGTATGGGGACGTGGTGCGCTCGATATGAAGAGTGGCGTGGCGATGATGGTGGCTGCACTCATCAACATGAAGTTAGCAGGCAGCATACCCGTGAGCGACATTATTCTCTGCCTGTTAGCTGACGAAGAAGCCAGCGGTGGTTTTGGGGCCGATTATCTAACGAAAGAACATTCTGAACAGTTCGCAGGAGTCAAGCACAGCATTGGCGAGTTTGGTGGCTTCCCCTTTAGAATTGGCGGCGCGAAGATGTATCCGATTCAGGTGACCGAGCGTGTGGGCTGCCAGATGGAGATGATCATACGAGGTGTGGGGGGGCATGGCGCGATGCCGCTGCATGATGGTGCGATGGCAAGATTGGGACGCATTCTGACACGCATCGACAAAAAACGACTACCGGTTCACATCACGCCCGTTACGCGCATGATGGTTGAAGGAATGGTCGAGGCGACGACAGGAGCAACGCGCTTTTTGCTCAAACAATTACTGAACCCATTGCTGTCTGAACGTGTCCTAGATGGGCTTGGCGAGCGAATGCGGCCGCTGGATCCGCTGTTTCGACATACGATCAACGCAACAATTGTGCAGGGTGGCACAAAAATCAACGTCATACCGAGCGAGATCGTTCTCAAGCTAGATGGACGCATGTTGCCCGGCTTTACACCCGCACAAATGATAGATGAGGTTCGCCAGCTCGTGAAAGAAGATGTTGAGATTCGCCAGATTGGGTCTGGTGTTCCCAATACGAACCTGCTCGATCTGTCACAATTTACGACGTTGGCAGAGATTTTGCGTGAACTCGATCCAGTCGGTCATCCCGTGCCATACATGTTGCCGGCAGTGTCGGATGCACGGCATTTTGCTAAATTGGGGATTCAAAACTACGGGTTTTTGCCGCTTGATTTGCCTGAAGGATTCAATTTTTCGGCGACGATTCATGCGGCCGATGAACGAGTTCCCATCAAAGCCATTCACTTTGGGACAAAAGCCATTGGCATGTTTTTGGAACGATATAGAGGCTGATTAGTAGCGATGAAGCAGCACAAAAATCCAATATGAGAGAGAAAAGGGTGGTTGTGATTGGGGGCGGCTCGGCTGGCTTGACAGCTGCTTATGAGCTAGGCAAGACAGGGGTTATGACACTTGTCGCGGAAAAAGAGGCACGGGTGGGCGGCCTTGCGCGAACGGAGAGCTACAAAGGATACCATTTTGACATTGGCGGTCATCGCTTTTACACAAAAACCAGCGAGGTTGAAGAAATTTGGCATGAGGTGTTGGGGGATGATTTTTTAGAACGTCTACGTCTGTCTCGCATCTTTTACAATGGTGACTTCTATCCATATCCGCTCAATTTAGTGAAGACATTGCAAAACCTAGGGGTATTTGAAAGCGCACGAATCGGGCTGAGTTATCTGCGCTGGAAGCTTAAGCCTTACCCACAAGAAGAATCGTTTGAGGAGTGGGTCACAAACCGCTTTGGAGACCGACTTTATCGAACATTTTTCAAGCATTATACGGAAAAGATATGGGGAATCTCAACGACCGAAATTCGCGCTGATTGGGCAGCCCAGCGTATCAAGGGGTTATCATTACGCTCGGCCGTCACGCAAGCCATATTTGGTCGGTCTAACGTCAAATCCTTAATCGAAAAGTTTCACTATCCACGTTTGGGGCCGGGCATGATGTGGGAACGGATGCAAGCAAAGATTGAGCAAAACGGCGGAAAAGTTTGGCTAGAGACGACTGCAACCGTAATAAAGCATGATGGCGAGCGAGTCAGCAGCGTTGCGCTGCTTAAAAAGGGCGCACGCGCTCCTAGTTATTTTCCCGTCAATGAGCTAATTTCAACGATGCCGTTGGCACAACTTGTGAAAGTACTTGACCCACCGCCGCCTGCCAAAGTATTGCTCGCTGCTGATGCACTCAACTACCGCGACTTTCTAATTGTGGTGTTGATTGTCGATCAGGTAGAGCTTTTTCCTGACAACTGGATTTATATCCACAGCCGTGATGTGGCTGTCGGCCGCATCCAGAATTTTAAGAATTGGAGCGCAGAGATGGTTCCTGACGTTAGCAAAACAAGTTTGGGCATGGAGTATTTTGCCAATGTGGGAGATGCGCTGTGGTCAAAATCGGATGACGAGTTGGAGAAATTGGCACGCCGTGAAATAGAAACATTGGGTTTGGCAAAATCGGCCGATGTCATCGACAGTACCGTGATTCGTCAGCTTAAAGCCTATCCTGTCTATGACAGCACCTATCAAGAAAGCCTTGCGATTATTCGTGATTATTTGGTGCGTTTTGAAAATCTGCAAACGATCGGCCGAAATGGTCTCCATCGCTATAACAATCAGGATCACTCAATGTTGACGGGACTTCTCGCTGCACGCAACATCTTGGGTGCAGCGCATACGCTATGGGATGTCAATACCGAACGCTCTTACTATGAAGAAGTGGTACGCTAAATGATCTCCGTCATCATGCCAATTCATCGGGATGATGCGGCGACTCGTCGCGCACTGGCAGCGATTGAGGGCGCGGATCAATTTATTGTCGTTGTGGATGGGGGAGAACGTCAGACAATTGCGATAGCAGAAGCGTCTGGAGCAACTGTCATTTCATTATCAGAACAAAAAGGGCCAGCCAGCGCACGTAACGCTGGTGCCCAGATCGCAACGGGCGACATCCTCTTCTTCATTGATAGTGATGTGCTGATAACGGCCGAAGTGCTGCCCCATGTCCGCCAAGTCTTTACCAACAACCCAGCATTGACGGCATTGATCGGCTCTTATGATGATTCTCCTGATGATCCAGCCTTTCTCTCTCAATATCGCAATCTGCTGCACCACTACACACATCAACAGTCAGGCGGTGAAACATCTACCTTTTGGGGAGCCTGTGGCGCAGTGCGGCGCGACGCATTCTTTGCTGTCGGTGGGTTTGACGAAGGGTACACACAGTCATCTATAGAGGATATCGAACTTGGCTATCGGCTACGAGCAGCGGGCTATCATTTGAGGCTTGACCCAACGCTGCAAGTCAAACATCTCAAATGCTGGACGCTGCCCAATATGCTTTACACTGATCTGCTACGACGTGCATTGCCATGGTCGCGGCTTATTTTGCTACGAGGTGGATTTGAAGAAAAGCTCAATATTGAACGCAAACAGCGTGTGAGTGTTGTGTTGAGCTTTGTGTTGTTGCCAACAGCGATGATTTCGCGGCGCGGCGGGGTTGTTGTTATGAGCGGGCTATGTTGGCTTAATCGGCCGTTCTATCACTTTATCTGGCGCAAACACGGAACCCGCTTTCTACTAAAAACGCTCTTCTGCCACTGGATTTACTTTCTATGCAGCGGCAGTGGTTTTTTCATCGCCTGCGCCGAATATCTTCTACGACGTGTGTGGCGAGGCTAATAATCGCTCTACGCAATATCTCATTTTTAGCCATGCACCCATGCAAGAGAAATACGATTGCGATTTTTGTCAATGGATTTAATGGCGACATTGAGCAGTTGCCCGACGGCGAGTTCCGTACCGCGAGGTGGTTCACTGCGATGCAAAAGGCCATCGCGCTTCACGCCGATGTCGATAAATGCGCCAAAATCGACGACGTTGCGGACAGTTCCCTGTAATACTTGACCGACCTGTAAATCCTCCATGTTGAGAACGTTAGAGCGTAGAATGGGCGCGTCTAATTCTTCGCGGGGATCGCGTCCCGGCTGGACAATCTGCTCAAAAATATCACGCAGCGTTGGTTCGCCAATGCCCAACTCTTTTGTCAATGTTTTGATGGAGGGTAGCTGAGAGAGCTTTTGTCGTTTGTCTGCTTCGCTGTCGCTCAAGCTGATCGCGGCTTTCTCCATCACTCTTCGTGCGGCCGTATAACTTTCAGGATGAATGGCGGTTGCGTCGAGGGGATTGTTGCCATCGCGCACGCGCAGAAAGCCAGCGGCCTGCTCAAATGTTTTACGCCCCAAGCCGTTTACTTTTTGTAGTCGAGAGCGATTTTCAAATGCACCCTTCTCTTCACGAAAGGCGACAATTTTTTCAGCTAACTTGGGGCCGATACCGCTAACGTAAGTGAGCAGCGCAGGAGAAGCGGTGTTGAGGTCAACGCCAACGCGATTGACGACGAGTTCAACGACTTGATCGAGCGATTCAGAAAGCTGTTTTTGATTGACATCGTGCTGGTAAAGGCCGACACCGATGCTTTTTGGATCGATTTTGACAAGTTCGGCGAGTGGGTCTTGGACTCTTCGGCCGATACTTACCGCCCCCCGCATCGACACATCCATGTCAGGTAACTCCTGTCGCGCTAGCTCACTCGCACTATAGACACTTGCCCCCGCCTCATTGACAACTAGGTATTGCAGCTCTTCAAAACTACGCGTTAGTTCAGCAACGAGCTGCTCTGTTTCGCGTGAAGCCGTGCCGTTGCCAATGGCAATGAGCGTGACCTTGTAGCGACGGATGGCAATCATGAGACGGCGCAGTGCGTCATCACGTTTGCTTTGTGGCGGATGAGGATAGATCGTGCCAGTGCCAAGCACCTTGCCTGTGGGGTCAATCGTGGCAACTTTGCAGCCTGTGCGGAAGCCGGGATCGATGGCGAGGACTGTGTGATTGGCAACGGGTGGCTGGGTGAGGAGATCGCGCACGTTTTTGGCAAAGACTTCGATGGCGTGAGTCTCGGCCGATTCCGTCAACGCTCGCCGCACGTCCCGCTCCATTGCCGGCAAAATCAACCGCTTCAGCCCATCTTTCACCGCCGCATCGAGATCATCGTACAAAACAGATCTCGGATTACCACGCGCCACTTGGCGAATGGCTAAGAGCTTGTCATGATCGTTAACTTCGATTTTGACACGCAGAATCTTTTCCTGTTCGCCGCGATTGATAGCGAGAATCTGATGAGGGCGCAACGTATGAATCGGCACGCTGAAATCATAGTAGAGCTGATAGGTCGCGCGTTCGTCCTGTGCATCGTCAATTTTGCTCACATTGATAATGCCATTTTGTAGAGCGCGACGGCGGAACGTAGCGCGAACACGCGCGTTATCGCTGAGAATTTCGGCAACGACATCACGTGCGCCTTGCCAAACGTGGGCGGAGGTTGGCGTTTTCGGCCGAATAAACTCCCCGCCAATCTGATTGCGCGACCGACTATCAACGGGCTGCTTCAAAATCTGAATCGCCAGTGGCAGCAAGCCGAGTGCGCGTGCTTTCGAGCCGCGTGTCTCGCGTTTCTTTTTGAAAGGGGCATAGAGGTCGTTTAGATCGGTGATAGTTTCGGCCGAGTTCAACGCCCTCGCCAACTTCTCGCTCAACTTGCCCTGCTCTGCAATCGCTTTTTTGATCGTCTCGCGTCGCTCACTGAGCGCACGCAACTTTTGCAGTCCAGTCGCAATGTTGGCGACCTCTTCATCAGATAGTCCGCCCGTTGCCTCTTTGCGATAGCGAGCGATAAAGGGGACGGTGTTGCCATCATCAAGCAAGGTGATGGTTGCCTGCGCTTGATTTGCGCGGACATTGAGGGCGTGGGCAAGTTTGCTGGCTTCTGTCACGGTATTCGATAGGCCGGTATTCGGCATTCGGCAACTGGGTACCGACTTACTGAATACCGAATACAACTTTTTCGGTGCGGATTGTAATGAGATGCTACAATAGTTGCCCATATTTTATACACAAATCACAACAAAGGAATGCCTCATGTCAAAATATATTGCAGCAATCGATCAAGGAACCACTAGCACACGCTGTATCCTGTTCAATCACGCAGGAGAAATTGTCAGTTCGGGACAAATGGAGCATAAGCAGATTTATCCGCAGGCAGGTTGGGTTGAGCATGATGCGGCCGAGATTTGGAAACGCACAGAAAAAGTGATTCGCACCGCACGCGAGAATGCCAATGTCGAAAAAGGAGACATTGCCGCTATCGGTATCACCAATCAGCGAGAAACCACGCTCGTCTGGAACAAAAACACTGGACAGCCTTACCACAACGCAATTGTCTGGATGGATACACGCACTAGCAAGGTTTGCAAAGAGTTGATGGGGGATGAGGGAAAAGATCGACTTCGCGCTAAAACAGGTCTGCCAATTGCCCCCTATTTTTCAGGCACAAAGCTGCGCTGGCTGCTCGACAATGTGGAAGGTCTACGCGAGGATGCAGAGAATGGGGATGCACTGTTCGGGACGATGGACACGTGGGTGACTTGGAATTTGACGGGTAAGCATGTCACTGATCCAACCAACGCCAGCCGCACGCTGCTCATGAACATTGAGACGCTTGAGTGGGATGATGAGTTGCTTGACATTCTCGGCGTGCCACGCGCCATGTTGCCCGAAATTGTGGCGAGTAGCGATGCGGAGAGGTATGGCGTGACGAGTGCCGACGGCCCGTTTAACGAAGAGATTCGCGTCTGTGGGGCGTTGGGAGATCAGCAAGCGGCAACGGTTGGTCAAGCGTGTTTTGATGCGGGGGAAGCAAAGAACACGTATGGGACGGGCTGTTTCCTGATTTTGAACACGGGCGAACTGCAACATTCGGAGAATGGGCTGCTGACGACAGTTGCCTATCAATTTGGAGACGAGCCAGCCGTTTATGCGCTTGAGGGATCAGTCGCCATTGCTGGCGCATTGGTGCAGTGGCTGCGTGATAATTTGGGCATTATCGAGTCCGCACCAGAAGTAGAGGAACTTGCGGGGACAGTTGAAGGCAACGGCGGCATCTACTTTGTCCCCGCATTTTCTGGACTTTACGCACCCTATTGGCGAGATGATGCACGCGGCGTGATCGTCGGAATGACGCGCTATGTCAACAAGGGGCATTTTGCGCGGGCGGCATTGGAGGCGACCGCATTTCAATCACGGGAAGTGATCGAGGCGATGGCGAAAGATTCTGGTGTTGAGCTAAAGCAGTTAAAAGTTGATGGGGGGATGATCGGGAATGAGATGTTGATGCAGTTTCAGAGCGATGTTTTGGGGGTGGAGGTCATTCGGCCGAAGGTCGCCGAAACCACCGCACTTGGAGCCGCTTACGCCGCAGGTCTTGCCGTTGGCTTTTGGAAAGACCTCGATGAGCTACGTGCCAATTGGCAGCAGAAGGGAGCATGGCAGCCACAGATGGAAGAAGAAGCGCGTGAAAAGTTATACTTACAATGGAAAAAAGCCGTCACGCGAACATTTGATTGGATTGAATGATGCTAGTTCAGTGAAAAGCCAGCGAGCCATAGGTTCCATATAACGGCCGAGCATGTTGTGGGTACGGTAAGCATTAGGGTGGTCGAAGGCAAGGCAGAAATTGTCGTTGCGTCCAAACACATACGTCAATGCCCAATCTGGCACTCCCTCGCTCTTTTATGAGTTTTTCAAACTTAGAACTGCTGATTTAAGACGTACTTGTTGACTCAGTTGATCCCTGCCACAGATAAAATCTGATACAATTCTCGCATTGGGATATTGCTCAAAATTTGCATCGTAGTGTAAACAACTGAGATCGGAGTATAGAATGAATCGGTATCGCCTGCCCGTATTGTGTCTGTTTGTCTGCTTGCTTGCCGTTAGCTCTTTGCGCCGCGACGATGTCGCCGCCCAATCTACACCCAACAACACCCCTGTCCAACTGGATGCGTTAATTGAAGGCCATCATCAGCATGGTGGCACGGTGCGTGCGACCAACGGCACGCCGACTGTGGCGGTCAACTCGCCCGATGATGGCGCGACGATCAACACCCGTGATGTTGAGATTTCGTTTTCGACGCTCGATCACGTCGTCGGCCCCATCGGGACAGATCACATCCACCTACACCTCGACGGCGACCCGCTGCCGTACATGATGTTCAATGGGGATGACCCCGCGCAGTTTGGGCAGCAAGCGGTACTGTTCGACTTCGATCTGACCTCAAGAGCAACGTGGGTCGATGCGAATACGGTGCGCTTTAACGCGCTCTCGAACGGGCTGCACACCGTCCGTATCCATCTTGTGGATAATCAGCACAACATCTATGATAACGTGGAGGCGACAACGGAATTCAGCTTTTATGTCGATGTGCCGAGCGACACGGCAACTGTGCCGCAAGCGCTTGTCTTTGTCAAAGAGCAGACGGCGGGGCAATCGGCCGGTCGCGTATTCGACAGCTCTCCCGATGTCATTGGCGATCTTTACAAGCTAGAACCACCCGTTGCGAATGGAACGCTGACACAGCTAACCGACGTTGCCAAAGACGGCGGCGGCATAGTTAGCCCAGAGGTCAGCTTCGATGGGCAGCGGCTTCTATTCTCGATGCGCGAAGATGAGAACGCAACGTGGAAAATTTACGAGATGAACGTCGATGGGACGGGGCTGCGACAGGTGACACATGACCCTGACAATCAGCGCGTCAATGATACCGATCCCGCCTATCTGCCCAACGGTCAAATCATCTTTGCCAGCGACCGCCTCAAGCAGCGGGACGAGTATGACCGTTCCATTTCAACACAGCTTTGGGTCGCGGAACTGGATGGGACGGGACTGCGCTTGGTCGAGCCGAATCCGTCACACATGGTTGATCCGCAGGTTCTGCGCGACGGGCGGGTTGTTTTCGGCCGATGGGATCACCTCGCCCACAGCAACCACTTTAGCCTCTGGCACATGAACCCCGATGGCAGTTCGGGTTTTGTCTTTTACGGCGGCGTTTCCCCACGCGGCAGCGACCGACTTGGCAACGCGCAGGGGATGGAGCCGCGTCAGCTTGACGACGGCACGATGGTCGGGATTTTCACTAACCGCAATGAAACTTCTGGCAAGCTCGGTATTTTTGACAACCGCAACGGTGACCTCGAAGATTTACCTCGTCCGATTCTCGTCGGCCCGGCGGATGGTTTCTATCGCACGCCGAACAACTTTACGACGCAAAAATTGGTTTACAGCTACTCGCCCAACACCGATATTGACGATACGCAGTATGGACTGTATACGGCGGATTGGTCGGCCGAAGAAATTCTCATCGATGACACAACGGAGCGCACGCCGGCCGAAGGGTCTGGCACAAATCCAGCCTTCCACCAGTACAGCATTGAACTCGATGCCGCTAGCCGCGTTTTTATTGAAGTGACGGGCAGCGCGGACAGCAATGGTGATGCTAATGATGATGATCTGTGGCTGACAGTTGATGGCGAAGAGTATCGTCATAAGCTGGAGCGACGGCTCGACGGTGATTTGATCGAAGGCGGCACCGATACGTTCCGCATTGATGTTGATATGGCGGCCGGTGTACATTCAATCCTGCTGCATACCAACCAGACACCGACGATTCAACGTGTGCGTGTTGTGCGTGCGGCGCGTCCCGGCACGCCAGCGTTGATCTACGATGACCCGACGACAAACGAGATTTCACCGATTCCTATCCGCGCAACGACGTTACCACCGGTCTATCCGAGTCGCCTCAATCCCGATTTGAGCTATGGTACATTTCTGGTGCGTGATGTCAGCTTGCGTGGCGACTTCCGCCAGCCGAACCACAACACATTTTATGACGGCGACCCCGATTTTCACTTCCATCTCGACCTCGATAAGCTACAAGGGCTGCGCGTCTTCCAATCGGTTGAACTGACAAGCCGCAGCGAAGATATTTACGCGGGCGCACACGGCTTTGATCCTGTGCGTGTTTTGGGATTGGTGAAGCCAAATGAATACGGAACGACCGTTTTTCAGGCTCCCGCTGGCAACGTGACTGCGTGGGATTTGGTGGGAGAAAATGGTGAGTCAGTTGTCAAAGAGCGTGTTTGGAGCTTGGTGCAGCCGGGAGAGGTGCGGGCATGTGGCGGTTGCCATGTGCCGCAGTTACCCTACACACAGCGCGACATCGGTGCAATTCCCGCACCAGTAGACTTAAACACACGCGGCGAGGTCGTCGATTTTATGACACACGCGCTACCAGCCCTACAAGAAAATTGCTCCTCCTGCCACACAGAAGATTCTCCAGCTGGCGGACTGACGATTACTGGAACCCGTGAGAACTACGACTATTTGCTAGAGACAGGGCGCACATCGCTTGACACCGACATTATCCAAGACGGGAATGCCCGCAACAGCTTCTTGTTCCAACTGCTGATCGGCAATGCACGTGGCGATGATACACGTCAAACGCGCATTGACGCGATCAACGATGCGGTTGACCACATGGCGTTATTGGATAAAACGGAAATTTATGACTTGGCAACGTGGATAGATTTAGGTGCGGCATTTGCCTATCTGCCCGATGGCGTTCATGATGGCACACCGCAGGTGTCCGACCTCAATAGCAGCGGCAGCACAAACGGTGGGATTAGCATTGAATTTAATGCACCGGCAGATCGAGCAACGGTCAATGACGAAACGGTGACGGTCGAGCAGATTGGCGGCAGCATAATCAGCGGGTCGTTTGTGTGGGGCAATCATAAGCACGTCACGTTTATGCCAGATGCGCCGCTCACCGCTGGTGAGTATCGCATCACCATCAGTGAAGGCGTGCGCGACGTGCATAAGAACGAGGTCGGCAACGCGCTACAACCGTTTGCGGGAACGTTTACGATTGGCAACTCGGCCGACTCCACCCCCCCAACCATCACCGAACAACCCCCAACCCAACTCTCCCCACTTGGTCAACTGCTGTTCCGCTTCGACGAAATGATCGACCCCGGCACGCTCTCCGAACTCAACCTATGGGTGACGAAGGAAAACGGGGAGTGGGTTGATGGCGGGATTGGGGTTTCGGCCGATTCACGCGAAGTCGCCTTTGCCCCACGCGACGCATTTGAGGTCGGGCAGACGTACATCTGCAACATCGGTGACAGCATCACCGACCTGAGCGGGAATGCGTTGGCAAGTGGCGAGAGTTTTAGCTTTACCGTTGTCAAAGAGCCGACCGAACAGCAGATCAGTCACATCGCTGATCGAGCAACTCGCAACTATCCTGAAGGGATCGCGGTTAGCCGAGACGGAACCCAACTGCTGGTTGCCAATGAGGGTAACGATTCGTTGAGCTTGTTTGATACAGCGACACATGATCTGATTACTGTCATCGAAGGGGTTGGCGATAATCCGGGTGATGTGTTGTTTTCGGCCGATAACAAGTTCGCCTATGTTCTCAACTGGCGCGATGACGATTTCCGAGTTGTGCGTCTAAGCGATGGGCAACAACTCGTCGATCTCGACTTCGCTGACCCGTCGCGCATTGTTCTCAACGATGCGGGAACCCGTCTCTACATCACCGAGCGCGGTGGTATTAACCGCATTCACGAAATTGACGTAGACAGCGACAGTTCGACATTTGGTCAAGTTGTTCGCTCTCTCGACACGACCTACGATCCCATCTATTTAGCAATTAGTGCAGATGCACTTTACTATGCCCGTAATCACCGCGTGGTTGAAATTCCATTTGACGTTTGGGCCGAACGGCGTGTCATTGAAACGCCGTACAGTTCATCAGGCGAGATTGCGGTCTCGCCCGACGGTCGCCAACTGGTGCAGACAGCGCGTCATGATGATCGCTTGATGTTTGTCGATCTCGTCGCGGGTCAAGCAACTGGCACAGCGATTGTTGGTGACTACCCTGAAACGGTGGCATGGAGTCCGGACGGCAGCTTTGTCTTTATCGGCACGCGGGGCGAGAGCGGCGTTCAGGTCTTTGATATGGGAAGTTTTGAAGTGGCGCAAACGCTTCATTTCGGCCGCCCCCAATCACCCGAAGATGTCGCACTCTCGCCAGACGGCACGCGCCTGTACGTGTCGCAAGATGGTGCGCCCGGCCGATTGCATACCTTCCTTCTCGCAGACAACAGCGACGCAACTCCCCCACAGGTGACGGCCTTCTCGCCCGCTGACGATGAACGCAATGTGCCAGTTCACGCTGCACTGGTTGTCGATTTTAGCGAGGCGATCAACCGTGCTTCGCTGACAGAGCAGACGCTTGTGTTAGAGCAGAATGGCGTGACGCTGGGCGTGGACATCGACATCAGCAATGACAACCAGCGCGTCATTATCCAGCCAAAGGTAACCTTGCTGCCCAATAGCGATTACACGCTGCGCGTCACGACAGGTGTAGAAGATGTCGTGGGTAATAATCTGGCGGCAGAAAGTACAACTACCTTCCGCACGGCGATGTACGCGGCCGAGCAATCTTTCCGCCTCGCCAATTCAACGAGTGAAGGGGTTTATTCACCGCGTGGTATAGCCGTAACGGCCGATGGCTCGCGCATTCTTTTCGCCAACTACTACAGCAACGAAGTGCGCGTGCTGGACGGCACGACGCTTGAAGAGATCGCACGCATCCCCGTTGGGCATCGCGTTCGCAACATCGCTATCACGCCGGGCGGCACAAAGGCGTTTATCAGCCGCCCGGAGGTAGATGATCTGCTAATCATCGACCTCAACGATAATACGCTCGTTGACCTCGATCCAACGACAGATGGTGTGCAGGGGATTCCTGTCGGCCGACAGCCCGACAGCTTCACGCTACACCCAACGCAACCCATCCTATACGTCGCCAATGTTCACAGCAGCGACATCTCTGTGATTGACACCGTGAACAATGTAGAAACGGCACGCTGGCTGGCATTTAATGGAGAAGATCGTGATGCACATGCCGTCGCGTTAACGCCCGATGGCTCAAAGCTAATCGTGATAGGGCAACATCGCCTCGCCGTGCTAGATGCGACGACGGGCGAGCAGCTTAAACTTTACACAGGGCTGCCAAGCTGGGCGCAGTATGATTTGATGGTGACAAAAGATGGGAACCAAGTCTGGTTTACGTCGTCTGATACTGACGAAATTGTGGGCTTTGATTTGCGCTCTGAAGAGATTGTCGCTCGCGTAATTGTTGGTGATTATCCAACATGGCTAACCGTTAGCCCCGATGGCGAGACGATCTACGTCAACGTTCACAGCGACGGCGCGATTGCCGTCGTTGATTGGCGCACGGCGACCGTCATCAACACGCTGCATCAGGCGGGGCGTAGCTATCGTGTGGTGCTATCGGCCGATGGTCGCACGCTCTACCAATCAAGTGAAGCAGACACCGCGCTGCTCGTCTGGGAACTGGACGATACGGTTGATAAAACGCCGCCTACCATCGTTTCCTACGTGCCAGCTGACATTGCAACGGGTGTTAGCGTCATTTCGCCAATCGACGTGACGTTTAGTGAACCGATTGATCGCAGTTCGGTGAATGAATGGACGTTTGCTTTGCTTGAGACGAACGGCCGAGCAGTTCGTTCAATGACAGATGCAGAAGTACAGGCGGCCGCCCTGTCCGGCGATTACGTCTTCTCTAATGACAATCGCACAGTCACATTTGTCCCCCACGCACCTCTGCTTGCCAGCACGAACTACACGCTGCGTCTGTTTGGCATCAGTGATGCAGCTGGCAACTGGCTTGAAACAAACATCTCACACTTCACGACGGCGACCCCGCTCACGCCGCCTGCGCTCACCAAAGATGACGCGACGTTCGACGCGGATGAGCCATGGGGCATGGTGCTGTCTCCCGATAAGCGCACGCTGGCTGTCAGCAGCAACTATTGGAACGACGTTCACCTCATCGATCAGACGACGTTTGAGCAGATCGGCGACGCAATTGACGTTGGCACAAAACCGCGAGCATTGGCCTATAGTGCAGATGGTGTGTCGCTGTTTGTCGGTTTAGACCAAGATGAACAAGTTGTCGCGCTTGAGATTGCATCAGGATTGGTGACGCGGGTGTTTGAAAACGTTCCTGACCCAACCAATATGCTTCTCAGCGCGGATGGCGAAACGCTTTACGTCAGTGGTGATGACAGCGGCGGCGTTTATACGATTGATCTTTTGACGGGTGTTGTCGAACTTAGCCAAGCGATGACGCGCCCCGGTCGGCTCGCCTATGCACCTGACGGCACGTTGTACGTTGGCGCGGATGACGCACTCTGGCGATTAAACGAGACAAGCGGCGTATGGCAGATGCTTGAAACGGACGGGGGCTTTAATCGAGACGTGGCGTTCAGTGCCGATGGTCGTCATGCGTTTGTTAGCCAAGCAGGTCGCGGACGCTTGCGCGTAATCGATCTTGAACTGTGGCGCGTTGAGCGGGATTTACAGGTTGGTAATGACCCGCGCGACATGGTGCAATCGGCCGATAACCGCCTCATCGTCCTCCTCAGCTCTAACGACGGCATGGTGCAGGTGATAGACACACTAACACAACACATCGTTCAATCATACACGCTCACCGGCGCATGGCTCAATACCCTCGTCTGGGATGAGCCGACAGGCAACCTCTACGTCGGCGAGAACTGGGAAAATATCGTCCATCGCTTCACGCTCACCTATGACGATGCACCACTACCCACACCAACCCCTGATACACCCCCTACGCTCACAACAGAGCCGCAAAGCGCACAGATTGAGGTTGATGCCGTTTTGCCACAAACGGGCGTGAACAATTTGCCCAACGAAGTTTACATCTATGGGGATGGCTTCACAGCCGCGACAAAGGCGTTTTTGGGCAATACGCCGTTGGCAACGACGTTTATCAACCAGACTTATCTGCTGGCGGTTGTGCCAACTGGGGCGCAGGTTGGCGTGCATGATGTGCGGGTGTCGGCCGATGGGCAGCACGCAACCATCAATGATAGCTACACGGTCATCGATGGAACCGTCCACGATGACCTAACTAGCATGGACAGTGAGCTATGGCTCAATCCCGTCGTGCCTGTTGCAGGGCAGGAAACCGAAATGGGCATTCGCATCCATCGTCAAGGTGGCACCGCGACGATTGATAACGTCCTTGTGCGCTTCTATGAGGGGTCAACCGTTTTGGCTGAAAAAATCGTCTCAGTTGATGTCGATGGTTTTGTCGATACGAGCATTCGTTGGGTACCTGAGCTAAGTGGGTCGCGCAACATCTGGGTGCATATTGACCCGTTAGATGAATATAGCGAGAGTGTCGAGACTAACAATATCATCAGCCGTAAAGTCATCGTCATGCTGCCACCCATCGAGACCGAACCACCGATTGTGACGGCATTCTCGATCAAAAATGGCGCAGAGTTCACCAGTAATCCGAACGTCACCCTACGAACAAACGCAACGGATAGTGGCTCTGGCGTAGACGCACTGCTCTTCATCGAATTTGTCTACAATCAAAACACCAACACGTGGGTTCCTATCCACAACTCCGGCTGGATCGATTATGGCTCGGCCGCGACGATAAACTGGTTGCTCTCGCCAAAGCCCGGTGCGAAATACATCCAAGTTTGGGCGGCCGATGAAGCCGGAAACATCTCGCTACAACCACAAGAGGCGTTTATCAACCTCACCACTGGCACCGACACGTTGGCTGCTGGACAGGCTCGCCTCTATCGTCGCGCCTACGAGCTGGGTGAAACAGTGAGTGTTTGCCTCACAACTTACAGCGGTGATGGTGATTTGTACGTCTGGCCACCCAACTGGCCGACCGAGCCTGTGGTGTTTAGCATTACGGAGGAGGCGGCCGATTGCGTCTCATTTGCCGCACCTGTTGCAGGTGTCTACCAAATTGAGGCGTATGGATACGTCAACTCAAGTCTAAGCATCGATTTTGATGTGGCTCCCTCACGCTCGGTAAACAACGCATCTGCCAATAAAACAGCCCTTACCGCGCCCGTTGTCAGCAGCGATGACACGCCAACGGAGCAGCAGGCACTTCCCGCACCTCCCGTTGTCATCACTGTTCCAACAGCGATTGGTGCGAGCGGTTACGCGGCTATCTTGCGCCAATCACCGCTATTGGTCGCATTTGCGCTGTTGATTTTGGGGTTGACTGGTATTGTGTTTAAGAGACGATGAGCTGTCCTCAATTCTTCGTTTTCCAGAAAATGTGGGCGCGTCAAAACGACATTTGCAGAAATCTGTAAAGCCAGTTAACATCCTGTCTCGGTATGAAAGATAATATCCGAGCAGAAAACTATTTTGAAAAAGCCTAACTCCAGCGGGGAGTTGGGCTTTTTTTTTGCATAATGAGCATATTGAAGTTACCAGGATTGATCGATGTTCACACCCATTTGCGTGTGCCGGGCGGTGAACACAAAGAGACGTTTGCCACAGGCACATCGGCCGCCTTAGCCGGCGGCATAACAATGATTTTAGGAATGCCCAACACGTCACCACCGTTGACAAACGCGGATGTGCTAGCGCAAACACACGAAGTCATGCGCGACGAGATCGTTTGTGATGTGGGGCTATATGCGGGGGCGAGTGGGGAAGATTTGAAGGAGTTGCGGGGCGCGGCCGATTACGCTGTTGCGCTCAAAATTTATCTGAATGACACCTTTGGTAAGCTGCGCGTCGACGAAGTTCCAACGCTGGCACAGGCTTTTAAGCTGTGGCCGCGTGAGAAATTGATCGCGTTTCATGCAGAGAAGCAAAGCGTGGCGGTGGCGATTGGGTTATCGGCAATTTATGACCGTGCCGTTCATATCGTGCATGTCAGCCGGCGTGAAGAGATCGAGTTGATCGCAGATGCAAAGATGCGCGGCTTAAAGGTGACTTGTGAAGTCGCACCGCATCATCTGTTTATGACAAAGGCGGATCGGGAGCGAATGGGAACATTGGCAGATATGCGGCCTGTGTTAGGCTCGGCCGATGATGTCGCCGTGCTCTGGGAACACATCAACGAGACCGTCGATTGCATCGCCACCGATCATGCCCCACACACGCTGACCGAAAAACGCAGCGATTCACCCCCACCCGGTATTGTTGGGCTGGAAACATCTTTGCCGTTGATGATGACAGCGGTGGTAGACGGCCGATTGACACAAGAACGCCTGATCGAACTCATGCACGACAACCCAAAACATATCTTCAACCTGCCCGATCAACCCAACACATCTGTCGAGTTTGATCTGTCGCAGCGCGTGAAAATCAGCAATGCCAATTTGAAAACAAAAGTTGGCTGGACACCTTTTGATGGGTGGGAGGTCGCTGGGCGCGTCAGCAAGGTTGTCTTGCGTGGTGAGACGGTGTTTGAGGATGGGGATGTTTTGGTCGAGGGGGGCATCGGCCGAATTTTGACCTAAACATATTCACGTAAAATGAATTATCAATCGGAGAAAAGATGAATCAGCTATTTGACTATACACAATTGATCGAAAAAACGACTGAATATGACATGCTCAAAGGGATGGATGTCCTCTCTGTTGGGCAGTTTGAACGCGAGAAGATCGAATACATTTTCAAGCGCACACGTGAAATGCGCGAGATGTGTGACCGCGTTGGCTCGGCCGATCTCCTGAAAGGTTACGTCCTCGCCTGCATCTTCTACGAACCGAGTACACGCACCTCATCCAGCTTCATTGCAGCGATGCAGCGTCTCGGCGGCTCCGTCATCCCGATCACGTCGGGCGTGAACTTCTCCTCTGTCAGCAAAGGAGAGACGTTAGGTGACACGATGCGCGTTTTGCAACAGTATGCCGATGCGATTGTGCTGCGACATCCTGTGATTGGCTCGGCGGTGGAGGCTGCTTCGGCCGCCTCTGTCCCAATCCTCAATGCTGGCGATGGTGCGGGCGAGCATCCCACACAGGCACTGCTTGACCTATTCACCATTCAGGATGAGCTTGGCACGATTGACGGGCTGAACATTGCGATGGTGGGCGATTTACGCTTTGGGCGGACTGTCCACTCGCTGACAAAACTGCTCGCTGCTTATGATGTCAAGCTGCGCTATGTTTCGCCTGAAATTCTGCGCCTGCCACTTCGCCTGATGAACCGCGTTCGTGATGCAGGTTTGGATGTGCGCGAGGTGCATGATGTGGTGGAAGTCATTGAGGAGGTTGATGTCCTGTACGTCACTCGTGTGCAGAAGGAGCGTTTTAGCGATTTGAGCCAATATGAATCGGTCAAAAATGCTTACATTATTACGCCTGAGCTTATGAAGAAGGCAAAAGAAAAAATGGTGATTATGCACCCCCTGCCCCGTGTCGGTGAAATCGCCGAATCAGTTGACGCAGACCCACGCGCTGCCTATTTTCGGCAAGCGCGTAATGGGATGTTTATTCGGATGGCGTTGTTAGCAGGGGTTTTGGGAAAGGCTTAGAACGGTGTTGAACGAAGTTCCTGAACGGAAAATTCCCGCAGGAACTTCGTTCTGTTTTGAGCAACTAATCAACTTCAATCGTGTACGTCCAGCCGTAAGGGTCTGGAATTCGGCCGAATTGAATATCCATCAACCGCTCACGGATTTGGCTTCCAATTTTATCTGGCTCCGTGCCAACCACATACTTTTCGTCACCCAAGCCAAGCTCGCCGACAGGCGCAACGACAGCCGCCGTTCCCATCCCAAATGCCTCCGTAATCTCGCCTGATTTGATGTCACGAATCACGTCGTTGATGTCGATGCGTGCTTCCTCAACAGAGAACCCCATGTCCGGAGCCATCCGCAAAATCGAATCGCGTGTGATGCCGGGCAGAATCGAGCCACTCAACTCTGGCGTGACAATGTGCTTATTATTGTAGACAAACGCGATATTCATCGCGCCGACCTCTTCAACGTATTTGCGCTCTTTGCCATCAAGCCACAGCACTTGGGCATATCCCTTCTCTTTTGCCTGTTCAGAGACGTAGACCGCTGCCGCATAGTTGCCGCCAACTTTTACGTTGCCCGTTCCGCCCGGAACCGCCCGCACGTATTCGGTCTCAACCCAAACGGGCAGCGGTCGCAACCCCTGTGCAAAGTAGTTGCCGACGGGGCCAACGATGATAAAGTGAAGGTATTCAGGGCTGGCGGCGAGGCCGAGCTGGGCGGCGGTGGCGATGAGTGTCGGCCGAATATACATCGCACTCGGCGCATCAGGAACCCAATCTGCCTCTATCTTGATCAATTGTGCAATCGCATCAACATGAAACTCAGGGTCAACTTGTGGCATCGAAACACGCGCCGCAGAGCTGTTAAATCGCTTGGCATTTTCAATTGTGCGAAATAGATTGATGTGACCATCAGGGCGACGATACGCTTTTGTGCCTTCAAACAGCTCTTGACCATAGTGGAAAACGGCTGCGGCTGGCATCAGTTCAATCGGCCGATAACGATCAATTTTTGCATCATACCAACCTTTATCGGCATGGTAACGTTGCGTGAACATGCGATTGGCGAAATTTCGGCCGAAGACGAAGTTCTCAGGCATCTTTTTTAGACTCTCTTCCGCGAGCGATACTACTTGAATATCCATGTCTTAATCCTTTGTACAAAACCGATAGTTCACTGATTGATCGGCTTTAGCTTAAAATCGTTTCTATATGGCTGATTCTAGCGTGTGTATGCACAAATCATGCTATGCTGCAAAGTCATCCACCAGTTTTTGACACGCCTCTACCGCTAACCAAAAAACGCGCTCACGCACGCTGCCAGCTTTTTGCCAGCCTCTATTGTCCCAAATTTCACTACTTAAGTCATCCCCACCACGCAAAATTTGCCCAAAACGCACGTTGCGAAACTGCGCGATGGCGAAAAACGCTGCTGCTTCCATAGTCGATTTTCGCGCGTGTTTCTCGATAGGGTGCGTCTGCTGTCCATGTGCGACCCTGCACGTCTGGAATGGAGTTCGCCGTGAGCGTTGCAGCGATTACGATGCGAATCGGCGGCAAATAATGGTAAGAGGTTTCCTTATCCCGCAGCTTTGTCAACACGTCCTGAAAAAAGCAAAAAACGCACCCTGCTGGCACGTCGCGTTTCTCAATGAAGTTGCTTGGCTCAATCACCGCCACCCGCGCATCATCATACTCAAGAATCGGAAACTCATTCTTCGATAACATACTTCAGCCGTTCATACGCTTCACGATACTGTATCAGCCGCTCAAAATCTTTCTCAATCATCGGAATCGGCAAGCGACGCACATCCATGTTGTGTTCCAAATCTGCCAGCTTGACACGCCGTGCCAAATCGTTGGGCGCGATCTCCTCGATGAACTGCTCATAGCTCATCCCTTTCTGGCGCGTAATCAAACTAATCGCCACGACAACCTCATCTGAAAACCCTTCCGCCTGTAAATCTGCCAGCGTCACCTCCGTGTCCTCCACCACGTCATGCAGCACGGCGACAATCTGCGCCTCTTCATCTTCCATCTGCATCATGACGTGCAGCGGGTGCAGAATGTAGGGCGTTCCGTCCTTTTGGGTTTGTCCAGCGTGCGCTTGGACGGCTATTTCGATGGCGCGTTCGAGAAGGGTTTGTTCGGGGTCCATTGCTATCCTCAAAGTCTATATTCTAACTGTATCTCGTTTTTTCCGATTTGTCATTCAGACCCAATTGACAGAACCTATATTAGACCTTAAAATAAGAGCTACATATAGGAGCGTAGGTATGGTGCAAACGAAAGTTAGTATAACAAAACCACAAACGAGGTTTTTGCAATCGCATAAGGTCTATGGTTATAAGGATCGTAGTGCGATGGTTCGAGCTGCTCTAGATTTGTTTCATCAACAATTAGAAGAGCAACTATTAGCAGAATCGGCCGAACTTATCGCAGAGATTTACGATGATGATCAAGAAGCGCAAGAGTGGGTTGAAGGAGCAATTGAAGGGTGGCCAGAATAAAACGATTTAATCGTGGAATGATTGTGGATGTCGATCTTGAACCCGTGGCGGGATCAGAGATGGGCAAGATACGACCTTGTGTGATCGTCACGAATGATCGCTATAACGCACGTTCCCCTGTCATTCATGTTGCGCCTATCACTGCGTGGAATGAGAAAAAAGGTCGAATTGTCACAAATGTTGTACTCAAACCAACGAGTGAAAATGGATTAACCAAAAAGTCAGTTATAGATTGTCTTCATACCCGACCGATAGACCATCGAATCCGAGTAAAGCGAATTCGGGGAAGAGTTTCCGATCAACTAGTGGACGAAATAGACAAAGCTCTAAAACGGGTTTTTGCACTCAAATAAAATCGTGTTGGAAGCTACGATTGATTCCAGAACTGAAATATCAGCGAAGGCAAGAGAATAGCTGTGGATTTTCAAAGAGCATAGTTCATTTACAATTTAGCAGGAGGGAGCGGTGTACGATCAGGAAGGAAATATTCGAGCAGCATATATCACAGGAATTTTTGCAATAGTTGCGACAGTCGTAGCTGGCATATTTGGTCTAATTCAGGCTGGCTACATAGATGGCGAAGTGGTTCTATCTCAGCCTACCGCCACACCTGATCCTTCAATATTGGCAACGTTGACGACACAAGCTAATCGGGAGTCCTCTTCTCAAACTTTGACAGCAATAGACTTGATGTATGAACGTGCGAAGGGCAACATAAACTTAGGCTCATGGGATGATGCTCTTAGGGATCTTCAAGCCGTATTTAATGCTCAGCCTAACTACAAAGATGTCCAAGCATTATTGACGCAGGTGCGGAATCAATTACAAACGGAAGAGAAAGCTGATTCACAATCATTAACTACAGTCACACGGCAGAGTATTGCCGAGCAAATAATAGTTCAAAATAACAGTGAGTTTAACAAGAGAAGAAACTTTTTTTGCGTGGGCGAACAGAATAACTCCTGCTTAGGGTTCGAGCTAATCAATGATACGGTAGTTTATCAAGAAATGTATGGAGTTGGCCCCGCTATATGTATACACCCTCAAGATGAACTAACTCCAGCACAAGTTTTTATTCCTTTGGACAATTACAGCAAAATTGAATTGCAAGCGATCTCACCAAGAGGAGGCAGTAGCTTGGTAGAAATTTGGGTTGACTCAATGCTTCTCAATGCAAAAACAATTGATCAAGTACAATGGATAGATATTCCCATCGATCTTGCAAACAATGTAAATGAAGTGGAGGTGCGTCACATTGCAACTGGATGGTCTTTAGAACACCTATGTCTTCACATTGAAGTAGTTGATTAGTATGCATGTTCGGTAAAGACGGTGAAAAATCTTTACTTCGTTGCGATATAAACAATCCATTCATTCGCATCATAGAGCGAAAGACCGTCCCATGACGGGTATGTTTTGACAGTTGAGAAACCCGTGTTGTGGAGCATGGTAGTGAGTGTTTCGGCCGAATAAACCCGATCCCCCAATAAAATCTCATCTATCTCCCCCGTCTCCAAATGCAAAATGTGATACCGTTCTAGCGACGTTTGCGCTTCTTCGTTCCAGATTCGTTCCCCCAAATGCAAAAACGGCGCATCCCCCCATAGCCCATCATCGTCCGTAAACCACCACGTTGAATTTGTTTTGTCCACTTTTTCTGGATTCAACATTTCTAAACATAGCTTACCCCCATCCCGCAAACTCGCCGCAATTTGGCCCAGAATGGCTTGCGCTTCCTCCTGTGTCATCACCGCTAACTGTCCATAAAGCAAAATTGCTGCGTCAAATTCCCGCCCCGTAAACGCCATTGTGTGAATGTCTTGCCACACAAATTGACACCGTTCCGCGACATTTTTCTCTCGTGATAATTTCTTCGCGTAGTCAATGAGAATGGATGAAAAATCAATGCCTGTCACATGCACGCCACGCTCGGCAAATGGGGCAGAATACAGTCCTGCGCCGCACGTCACGTCGAATAAGGTCGTCTTTGGTTTGAGGTTTAATTTTTGGGTGAGCCAATCGATTTGGAGTGCGCGTTCGGCCGATCTCCTTGACCCCGCCGCATCTTCCTCATCCAGCATCCGCGCCAACATCCGCTGTCCAAACTCAGCATCATCGTAGGGGAGGTTGCCTTTGTAGGCGAAAGGAATCGGCCGATTCCCCCGCCCATAAATCTGCCAAAGAGCTTTGGCAAACTTACTCACTGCCCACTTTGAGAATTAGTTTGCCACGATTTTTGCCATCAAACAGCATATTTAACACCTCTGGCGCACGCTCAATCCCCTCTTCCACATGTACGCGATACTGCAACTGCTCGCTCATCGTCCACTGGATCAAATCGGCATACGCTTCTTGTATCCGATCAAAGTAATCTAGGACGATAAAGCCTTGCATTTTGACACGCCGCGAGATCACGTTTGGCAATGCCTTTACGCCATACGGCTCCGTTGCGTTGTACTGCGAAATCATGCCGCAGACAGGAATTCGTGCAAAATCGTTGACCTGTGCCAGCACCATGTCCAAAATTGCACCACCGACATTCTCAAAATAGATGTCGATTCCATCGGGGCAGTGCTGCTTCAATGCCTTGTAAACATTTTCCGTCTTGTAGTTGATAGCTGCATCAAAGCCGAGATCGTCTGTCAACCAAGCACATTTTTCATCTGTGCCGGCGATCCCGACCACGTGACAGCCTTTAATTTTCCCGATTTGCCCAACGATTGAGCCAACCGCCCCGGCCGCCGCACTGACGACGAGCGTTTCACCTTCTTTCGGCTCACCGATGTCGAGCAGGCCAAAGTAGGCGGTCATGCCGATGTGACTGAGCAAGCCAAAGTGAGCGGTCAATGGCAGGCCGGGCAGGGGAGGAAGCTGATTCCAGCCGCGCCCATCGGTGTTGACGTACTCTTGCCAGCCGCCCATGCCTAGCACGGCCGAGCCAACCTCAAAGTGCCCACCGTTTGACTCCTCAACGATGCTGATGGTGGTGCCGCGCATCACTTCGCCAAGCTGGATGGCGGGGAGATAGGTATCGGCCGAGTTTGTCCACGCCCGATTGGCAGGATCCATCGAGATGTAGACATTCCGAATACGCATTTCGCCCTCTGCCAATGCTGGCAGCGTCTCTTCCGCCCATGTAAAGTCATCTTCTGTTAGCCGCCCTTCTGGACGCGCCGTTAGTTGCCATTGTTTATTTGTCGTCATGTTGTGAAACCTCAGAAGGAGCAAACTAGCGTCTGCTCTACCACTATCTACTTATCATCCAGTGCAGCGATGCCGGGCAGCGTTTTGCCTTCTAGCAGCTCCAAGCTCGCACCACCGCCTGTGCTAACGTGGCTCATTTGGTCGCTGAGACCGGCTTCGCGCACGGCCGCGGCCGAGTCACCCCCACCAATAATCACCGTTGCCCCATTTTCAACCGCATCTGCCAAAACATGTGCCATGCCAAACGTGCCTTGTGAGAAATTTTCAAACTCAAAAACACCCATTGGCCCGTTCCAGATAACTAAGGCGGCATCTGCAAGGGTTTTCTCAAACAGCTCCATGGTGCCCGGCCCAATATCGAGAGCCATTTTGTCATGTGGGATTTTGTCCACTTTGCGGAGATCGCCTTTTGCCTCGGCCGAAAATTCATCTGCAATCGCCACGTCAACGGGCAGAACGAGACGCTCCCCAAACTGTTCCATCAAACGCTTGGCTTCCGGAATCGCATCTTGTTCGACAAGTGATTTCCCCATTGAATATCCTTGCGCGGCGAGAAATGTATTTGCCATCCCACCGCCAATCAGCACCTTGTCAGCCTTTTCGAGAATGTTGTCGATGAGCTGAATTTTGTCGCTGATCTTTGCGCCGCCCATGATAGCGATGTAGGGATGTTCGGGATTTTCGACGGCCGCTCCGAGTGCGTCGAGTTCTTTGCCAATCAAAAAGCCGGCGACGGCTGCGCCACCTTTGGCGCGAATCGCTTGGGCTACCCCTTCCGTGCTGGCATGGGCGCGATGAGCTGTCCCGAATGCGTCATTGACGTAGAGATCACCAAGTTCAGCTAGTTGCGCGGCGAGATCAGCGTTGTTTTTCTTTTCGCCTGACTCATAGCGCGTGTTTTCGAGAATGAGAACAGAGCCATCGGCCGCCTCATCAACTACCTGTTGCACATCGTCGCCCACGATGCCATTGACGTGAATGACCGCTTTATCGAGCAGGCTGCTCAGTTCATCGGCGATGGGTTTGGTGCTGAATTGGGTGTCAGCGGCCGATTTCGGCCGACCAACGTGTGTCATCAACACCAAACTTTTCGGCGACTGTGCCAAGATATATTCAATTGTCGGCAACGCCGCCACAATCCGCGAATTGTCCGTAATCGTGCCATCGTCTAGCGGCACATTAAAATCTGCACGCATCAACACGCGCTTTCCTGTTAGTTCAACGTCTTTTACTGTTTTCTTTGCCATATCTTCAATAACTCACGTTACGCATGGTGTCGTAGGGGCTAGGCAAACGGCGTATGATTTGAAATGCTACAATGTCAATACCGTTTGTCTCGCCCTGTTGCACATCATTGTCCACACGGGCGAGATAAACGGCGTTGGCTTGTGCGCCTAGGTCACATCTCAAGCCGTTTACCTAGCCCCTACTCTGGTTTGCGTAACATGAGTTCAATAAACTACAACGAAGTTCAGAAATAAATAGAGTGTCTCTTTTTCCAAACCTGACATAGCTTCTATTTCGTTATCAGCGTCAGCACTGCCAACGGTTTATGCTTCTGCCGCCTTCTTTACTGCATGTCCCCCGAACTGGTTCCGCATCGCTGATAGCATCTTTGCCCAATACTTCTCGCTGTCGCGGCTGACAAAGCGCATCTGCAATGCCAGTGTAATTACAGGGGCTGGAACGGCGAGGTCAATCGAGTCTTGCACTGTCCAACGCCCTTCACCACTGTCATTGACATATCCGACAAGATCATCCAAATCAGCATTGCCATCCAATGCCCGTGCCGTCAAGTCGAGCAGCCAAGAGCGGATGACGCTACCATATCGCCAGATTTCAGCAATTTGGTGCATGTCAAGCCCAAATTCCTCTTTTGCTTGCAGAATATCGAATCCCTCGGCGTAGGCCTGCATCATGCCATACTCGATGCCGTTATGTACCATTTTGACATAATGTCCAGAGGAACGCGGACCGACATGCCCCCACCCTTTGTCTGCACCGGGAGCCAACGTTTCTAGCGCAGGGCGAATGTGCGCGACGGCCTCATCAGAGCCACCAACCATCATGCTATACCCTTGCTCCAATCCCCAGACACCGCCACTGGTTCCGACATCAACCATATCGATCCCTGCAATGGCAAGTTCGTCACCGCGCCGTTTTGTCTGCTTATAGTTGCTGTTGCCACCGTCGATCAGAATATCACCCTCGTCGAGAATATCCTTTAATGCGCCGATCACGCTTTCTGTCGGCTTGCCAGATGGAACCATCACCCAAACGGCACGTGGCGTATTTTCAAATTTGCCACATAAATCTTCGAGCGATTCTGCGCCAACTGCTCCACCATCGGCCGCTTCCGCCACAGCATCCTCATTGAGGTCAGAGACGATGACACGATGCCCGTCTCGCAGCAGCCGCTTTGTCATGTTACTGCCCATCTTGCCAAGTCCAACGATTGCAATTTCCATTGTATGCTCCTATGTTGCGCGGGCTTTAGCCGGCGCGTTTCATTATTAGAGTAATGTCATACCAACCCGCGCCGCTCCCAATAATGCCGTTTTTGAGTTGAGGACAACATATACTGGGATGCGCTTCATCATGTTTGAGAAGCGACCTTTTGTCACAAAAGGTCGGTAAAAATGCTCGCTTTTGAGCGTGTTGAGGATGCGTGGTGGAATGCCACCCGCGAGATAAACGCCACCCGTTGCCAGATAGGTGAGAGCGACATCGGCCGCCTCCGCCCCCAAAATACTCACAAATGTATCCAATGTCAGCGTACACAAATCGTGCGGATTTTCACTTTGGGCGTTCTCGACGATAATTGGCGTGGGGTCTTCTGCTTCTGCAATTGCATCTGCCAGCCACTGCGGCTCGGCCGCGCAACTTGTATCCCGAAAATAGCCGTAGATATTTGGAATCCCAGACCCCGATGCAAGCCGCTCCGTGCTGACATGCCCGTTGAATTTCTTGAATAGATAGCGCAAAAGCTCTAGCTCAAACTCGTTTGACGGAGAAAATGCCGAATGCCCACCTTCAGAAGGGTAAGCCTGATAGCGTGTACCGTCCCATGTCAAAAATGCCATGCCTAAGCCTGTCCCCGGCCCAATGACGGCAATCGTTCCCGTTTCAACACAGGTACCGTGATTTAACGTTTCTAAATCATCTTTAGGGAGATAGGGGACTGCACTGGCAGTTGCGACAAGATCGTTGACCAGTTTCACGCGGGGGAGGTTGCACTCGGCCGATAACGTCTCCTCATCCATCTCCCACGGCAAATTGGTGATCTGCGCGTGTCCATTTGTGACTGGTCCGGCGACCCCAAACGCGGCCGCCTCGATCTCAACATCTACATCCGTAAGATATTCGCGGATAATTGCCTCTAAACTAGCGTAATCATCGCTAGAAAAACGTCGCTCTTGCAGCGGTTGATTTGGATCATTATCTGGGTCAAACAGCGCGAGTATCGTTTTTGTACCACCAATGTCGCCAGCTAATAGCATTCACACCTTCCTGTGATTATGATTGCACGTAACTTACCAGAATAAAGAGAGATGGGTAGAGAAATCGGCCGATCTCCACAAACCTCTAGCAAAAGATATGGAAGTATTAGAAAATCGCACCACGTGGGAGGCCAAATTCAAAAATGGTTGGCTCGCCCATTACAACGAAACAGGCAAAATTGATTGGAGCATCTACAATCGGCCGAACAATAAAACCACCCCCGCTGGAGACCCAATCGATCTCGCCAATAGCCGCCTCATCCTCATTTCGACTGCTGGCGGTTATCTCCCCGCAGCACAAGAACCATTTGACGCTGAGAACGATCTCGGCGACTATGATATTCGCATCGTTCCCAGCGACACGCCGCTCGACGAAATCGCTTATGCCCACACCCACTACGATCACGTTGCGGTCAACGCCGACCCGCAAGTGCTAGTCCCGCTACACCATCTCGATACGATGGTTGCAGAGGAAAAGATTGGCGCGTTGACGGAGAATATGATCTTTTTCATGGGCTATCAGCCAGACCTCTCACAAGTTGTAGACACGACGATTCCCGCCATCTTGGATGTCGTGGACAAGGAGAAAGCAGACGGCGCACTGCTCGTCCCTGCCTGACCGCTCTGTTCTCAGTCCGTGGGACTGATCGCACGCGCACTCGAAATGGCTGGCATCGCCACGACGATAACGAGCTGGAACGCTGGGCGCACTCGTATCACGGCTCCCCCTCGCGTCACCTTTACCAAACTCAAGCGTGGCTCTACCATTGGCGCACCACATGACACGGCACAACAGTTACGTGTTCTCACTGCGACGCTCGACCTTTTGGCGCAGCCCGCTCCACTCAAACCTGTTCGACTAGATGAAACAATGAAATGAGGCCGACGTTATCTTCCATTGAGTTCTTTTGCAGGATAAGACCCCAAAATTTTCAGAGATGACGTATGACGTAAAATCCCACCCAATGCGGCACGCACGTTGTCGTCATCTTCATGCCCGACAAAATCGACAAAGAAACGATAATGCCATGCGACATTTTGACGCGGCCGAGATTCTAGTTTAGTCATGCTGATGCCGTTTTTATCCAACTCACTTAGCACACGGTTGAGCGCACCGGGTTTGTTGTCGTTGCGCGTCACAAAAATAATAGAGGTTTTATTGCGCTCGCCGCGTGGGGCATCTTCTCGGCCGATCACAAAAAAGCGCGTATAGTTATTCAACGAATCCTGCAAGTCTCGCGCTAAAATGTTTAGTCCGTAAAGCTCGGCCGCTAGCTCACTCGAAATGGCGGCCGTGTCTCCTTCTTGTAACTCTGCAACTTCCTGAGCTGCCCCCGCTGTGTCCAGATGATTGACAGGCTTAATCCCCATGCGATAGAGTGTTGCTTGACATTGCGCTAACGCCTGCCAGTGCGATTTTGCTTTCTGGACATCCTCCAACTTCATGCCATGTGGTGCAACTAAACAGTGACGCACTCTGACAATCTCCTCGCCTTGCACGCGAAAGTCGTGATTGGAGAGTGTGTCATACGCCGTTGAGACAGTTCCCGCGACTGAATTTTCGACGGGCAACATGATGTTGGTCACCTTTCCGTGATGCAACGCCATAAACATGTCGTTGAACGATTGACAGGGCAGCGTTTGAACATCGTTGCCAAAATACTGACGACACGCCTGTTGCGAATATGCGCCGGGAACACCTTGAAATGCGATAATTTTTGTCATAGCTGGTTAACAGTAAAGTGTCTGTGGATACTTTGTTGTTTTGAAATTTGTATCATTCTCGCATAAACGCGACAAGGTGCAACGGACTGTCTTTTTGAGCGACATTTTGCTACTATTGACAAATGACAACAGCGCAACCAACTGTATCTATTGACATATCTCTGCCATTTTTTCGTCAGATCGAGCAGATTGCAACTGAGCGTCATCGTTCAATAGAGGATGTTATTCAGTCAACTTTTCAAGTGGCATTGCCATCTTTTTCTGGCCTCTCAGCAGAAGTCGAAACGGAACTGATGGCGATGCAGATGATGAATGATGATGCGTTGCGTGCTGCTGTGGGCAGTGCGCTTTCGGCCGAAAAGCAAACACGCCTAATCCAGCTTACCGATCTGCAAGATGTGCGTCACCTCTCATACAGCGAAGATCGAGAGCTAGAAGCACTATTGTCTGACTGGGATATAGCAGCACTTCGTCGCACACAGGCATTAGCAATTCTCCGACAACGAGGATTTGACATTCATGAGTACATACGTCCCTCAACGAATGGCTGAGACCGTCAGACAGCGAGCGAAACATCGTTGTGAGTACTGAAAACTCTGGAAAAGGCGGTCAAGTGGCAAAGGCTAAAATATCATCCCAT
>CAYMGE010000024.1:0-65818 GCA_964389925.1 uncultured Ardenticatenaceae bacterium | reverse complement strand
TGGATTCCTGCATACGCTGGAATGACACCCTCAAAGTATTTGAAACACACCCTTTAGAATTACTGCCTTCTCGGTGAAACTCATCGGCTAGCAGCAAGAAATTATAAATGGTAAATGAGGAGCGCATCGTCAATTTACCATTGCGGTTTATCCACGTTAGGTATTGGAAACATGTTACGAAAACGGTTGAAAATTGTATTGACTATCATAGCGATTCCCCTACTCGGTCTAACCATCTTTTGGCAGGTGCAGCGTGCCAAACGACCCCCGCGCACCGCAACGAACTTTGCCCTATTTGAGGGCGTTCATTATGAGCGGCGCGTTTGGGATGAACCGCGCCCTGTCATGCTGCACATCGTGACGCTGGCGCGGTCATCGGCCGAATTCACCGTCACGCCACCCGATTACGCAACGCTCGAAGATCATCTCGCAGCCCGCACCACCAGCCAATTTTTAAGCGAGAGCGGCGCACAACTGGCGATCAACGCCAGCTATTTTTACCCGTTCCATTCGACAACCTTCTTGAATTACTATCCGCGGGTCGGCGATCCTGTGACAACGGTCGGGTTCACAATGGCTGATGGCGAAGTGTATAGCCCTGCTGATGATGGCGATGAGTTTGTGCCGTTGTGTTTTGGCGAAGCGATTTTTATTGCGGAGTCGGCCGAATGCCCACCTGAGACCCGCCATGCCGTGGCGGGCAACCCCGTCTTTTTGCGCGACGGCGCAAACACTGTGTCGCCGGATTTTTGGAATTGGCCAATGCCACGCACGGCTGTCGCGTTTAACGAGGACACAATTTGGTTTATTTTGGCGGACGGCCGACAGCGTGGTTACAGCGAGGGACTTGGCATCCCCGAACTGGCAGAACTTGCGCTAGCGTTGGGGGCGACAGATGGACTGGCTCTCGATGGCGGCGGCAGTGTGACATTAGCCGTTGAGCGCGATGGCGAGGTTCAGGTGCTTAATAGTCCAATCCACGGGCGAATGCCGCTGTTTGAGCGGCCGATAGGCAATCACATCGGTGTGTTTGCGCCTCCCTTGCCCCAAGCAAGTCAGATACGATGACCGTCGATAAAATTCACGACATGGCTCTCTAAATTGAGCGGCGGCATTGGCATCTCTTTGAAAGCCGCCCGCAACATATTGTTGGCAATGAGCGGGCCGATTAAGCTGGCCAGCGCGTGCAGGGGATGCTGTGGCTTGAGAACGCCCTCTGCTTGATAACGCGCCAACAGTTGACCGACCGTGCTGACCAATGTGATTGGCCTGTTCAGTGAATCCATTAGCTCAGGGTGGCGCGGCAACTCAAGCATCATTGTGTAGAAAAAGCGGCCTTCTTGCTCGGCCGATTCCTGATACAGCGTTACGACACGCAGGAGATCGGCCGACACATCCCCCGTGTACCGCGCTGCCTCTACAAAATCGATGCGTTCCGCCAGCGCAATCATCGCCTGCCGCACCAACTGCGCCTTATTCCCATATTTGCGAAAGAGCGTGACTTCACTAATGCCGGCCGATTCTGCCATCTGTTTGGTTGTCGTCCCGTCATAGCCGCGCTCAATTACGGCCTGCATTACGTCGCGGTAAATTTGTGCATCGTCAATACGTTTTGGCATTGGTCTCCATTTACGAACAAAGTTCACATGAGAAACTTCATTCTCAATCAGTGTACTGTGTAATAATTGTATTATACGATATGCAAGTGTTTGCTTACAATAGATTCGTGGATAAAATTTTTAGACAGTAAACACTAACAATAAGCAACTGGACACAAGGATGTCACATGAAAATTATTGGCGCGGGCTTCGGCCGAACGGGAACACTCTCTATCAAATATGCACTCGAAGAACTTGGGTTTAACCCCTGCTATCACATGCGAGATGTCATCGCTCACCCTAGCCACGCCGCATTGTGGGAAGCGGTCGCCGATGGTCAACCGCCGCAATGGGACGTTTTGCTCGGCGACTATCAAGCGGGGGTCGATGCCCCCGTCAGCCTCTACTACAAGCAGCTGATGGCACAATATCCCGATGCGAAGGTGTTGCTGTCGGTGCGCGACTCAGAGCGTTGGTATGAGAGCGTTGCTGAGTCGATCTACCTGCTCAACGATACGCCGCGCTGGATGGAGTGGCTGCCAAGAATTGGCGGATTTCGGCGTATGACGCGCAAGACGATTTGGGAAGGCTTTTTTCAAGGTCGCTTTGAGGATCGAGCGTTTGCAATTGCGCTTTTTGAGCAGCACAATGCGGAGGTTATTCGCAGCGTGCCGGCCGATAAGCTGCTCGTTTTTAACGTCAAAGAAGGTTGGGAACCACTCTGTAATTTCCTCAATGTACCAGTCCCCGACAAGCCATTCCCACATGTCAACGACCGTGCTGAGATGCAGGCAAATATCCGCAAAGTGCAGCAAACGGCAATCGTTCTTCGCATTGCGTTTTTTATGCTGCTTGCCCTGCTACTTCGACGCTTTGCAAAACGGCTCTCCAAATGATAGCTGTTTACGCCGAATACGATGCTAACCATTCTATTTCAATCGCTTGCGCTCGCTTCCGTCGGCATCATTTCGCCCGGCTCGATCACGATTGTCATTTTGCTGCTCATGTCGAGCAGGGGGTGGCATAATGGCCTCGCATATATGTTTGGCTATGTCAGCATGTATTCGCTGATTGGCGTGTCGGTGTTGGTGTTGGGGATGCAGCGTTCGGCCGATAACACCCCATCCGAGCAAAGCCTCACCACTGCCATCTTCCTGATCGCGCTCGGTCTGCTGCTGTTCGCCCTGGCCATCCGCAACTGGCGTAAACCTGCGGCCGAAAAAAGCGATCAGCCCTCGCGCTTCTCGAAAATCATCGACAGCATTACGCCGCTCAAAGCATTTGGCTTTGCCGCAACGATTGCCGTCGTCAATCTCAAAAATCTCGCCATCTTTTTATCGGCCGTTTCCGTCCTACTCCTAAGCAACCTGCTCCTGCCAACCAAACTGACTATCCTTGTCCCACTCGTTCTCACCTTCTGTACGTCTGTCATCGCCCCCGTCATCATTTACGTCGCCTTTCCCAAACGCGCCAATGAGTATCTCACACGCATCAAACAGACGATAGACAACTATAGCCGCCCACTCGGACTCATCGTACCGCTTATTCTTGGCACATTGCTGCTTTATCGTGGCATCTTTGGATAAGCGACAGAGATTAAGGGTCTTTGGGAATTCAAGGGGTCAACGAGGTGTATTGCGTATTGCGTGGTGCGTATCCAGAGAGTGCAACGCAACACGTTCAAACCTCACAAATTCCTGAAGAGCCGAGATTAACAGATGAAGCATCACAACACATTTATTCTCCCATTCTCAACGATTCGCGCTGCCGACCTACCCCTCGTGGGTGGCAAGGGAGCCAATTTAGGTGAGCTGACAAATGCTGGCTTTCCTGTTCCTGATGGATTTTGCTTGACAACAACGGCATTTGAAGCGTTTATGACAACCTGTCCAACAAGTGGGGAGCTATATAGACAGCTCGACGGCATCAAGCTCAACGATCTAGAAACGGCACGCCGCATCGGAAAACACGTTCGTGAGACGTTGCTGGATGTTCCCATTCCACTAGCCATTGCCGCTGCCGTGCAGGAGGCGTGGCAGGCATTGGGAACGGAACACGCCTATGCAGTTCGTTCGAGTGCAACGGCCGAAGACCTGCCCAATGCCTCTTTCGCTGGACAACAGGACACCTATCTCAACATAATCGGTGAAGCGGCTTTGCTAGATGCGGTGCGCCGCTGCTGGGTGTCACTGTTTACAGATCGTGCCATTTTGTATCGCATTCAAAACGATTTCTCACACAAAGAGGTACAGCTATCGGTTGTCGTGCAGCAGATGGTGATGGCGGAAAAGTCGGGGATATTGTTTACGGCCGATCCATTAACCGGTCATCGCCACACCGCAACGATTGATGCCAGTTTTGGACTCGGTGAGGCGTTGGTCAGCGGTCTCGTCACGCCCGATGCGTATCGCGTGGACAAACGTGATTTGACCATCATCGAAAAACAGATCGCTGACAAGCAAATCGCCATCTATCCTGAAAAAGAGGGCGGCGTGCGACAAGAGACTCTAACCGCGATTCAACGCGCACAAACGGTGTTGAGCGATGCACAGATTCTCGATCTTGTGCGGTTGGGCAGTCGGGTTGAGGCGCATTATGGCACGCCGCAAGATATTGAGTGGGCGATAGTTGGCGAACGGCTGTATTTGTTGCAGGCTCGGCCGATCACCTCGCTCTATCCGATTGATGGACTGAAATCGGCCGATGGCAGTCTGCGTATCTACTTCAGTTCAGGACATCAGCAGATGATGACCAACGCGATGTCCTCATTGGGCATCTCAACCATGCAAGCGGCTGTACCAATTGGTCGCCCAAACAAAGAAATTGAAACGGTTCTTGCCCGCGTGAGTGGCGGCCGGGTCTTTCTCGACCTGAGCCAACCGTTGCGCCATCCTCTCCTACGCCGAGTCATCCCCACTGTTCTATCCCAATTTGACGCACTTGCACCAGAAGCGATCAAACAAGCGATGCAGCGACCCGAATTTAAGCGTCCTCACGGTATATCTTTCGCACCTACAACCATTCTCTCTGGGTTACGAATTGCCAAAAACGTTTTGTCAGCTCTGTGGTGGCAAAATTTAACAGGGGTGTCCCAACGCGCGAATGCGGTCTTGGCGCGAGATGTCGCGGAAAAACAGAAACAATTACAACAAGCCTCGACGGCTGATCAGCAAATTCGTACAACCGTCACAATGCTGCCCACACTAATGAACGCCGCCCTCTATTGGATTCCGACTCTGATGGCAGGCGAGATTGCCAAGCGGTTGGTCAAGGGGTTAGTGGGGAAATCGGCCGATTCATCAATCTTAGAAGCATATAGTTTGGGGCTGCCCGGCAACGTCGTCACCGAGATGAATTTAGCGATTGGCGATTTGGCTGAAATTGCGCGACAGTCCCCACAATTGAGCGCACTATTTGAGCAGCTTGGCTCTGATAGTGCTGCATGGTTGCAAGAGGCGGCCGAACTCAGCGACAGCGAATCGTTCTTCAATGCTTGGGAAACGTTTATCGCGCAATATGGCGCACGCGGCTCATCAGAAATTGACATTCAATCGCCACGCTGGTACGAAGAGCCGCTTCCCTTGCTACAGGTCATCGCTAGCTATCTGCAAAAAGAGGCCGGCAGTCATCGCGCCCAACATCAAAAATTGGTGGCAGAGCGCGAGGCTGCCGTCGATACGCTGGTACGTCAGGCAGAGCGCGGTATTTTTGGTCGCCTGCGTAGTCGTTTGCTACGTCGCTTCATTCACGTCGTACAGCATGGCAGTGTCCTACGAGAACACCATAAGTTTTTGATTGTTCAACATTTCCGAACAATCAAGGAGTCGATCAAGCAGGTCGCAGCGCAACTAACTGCGGAGCAAAAACTCACACAGCCCGATGATATTTGGTTCTTGACGTGGCCTGAGTTGCTTGCAATCAGTGGGGGGAACTCGGCCGATACACCGGCACTCATCGCAAAACGCCGCGCTGCACAGCCACATTACCAAAAACTGGTTCCACCGATGGTTATTACAAGCGATGGTGAAACCCCCGTCGTTAAATATCACGTTGCAGATGCCCCACCCGGCGCACTGATTGGCAATCCTGTTTCGGGTGGAGTCGTCGAGGGAACCGTTCGTGTTATCCACGATCCGCAAACGGAAACAGTCGCGCCCGGCGATATTCTGGTTGCCCCCTTCACCGATCCGGGCTGGACACCGCTCTTTATCAACGCGGGCGGTCTCATCATGGAGGTTGGCGGCGCGATGACGCACGGCTCCGTCGTGGCACGCGAGTACGGCATCCCCGCCATCGTCGGCGTGCGCGACGCGACCAAATTGCTACAAACAGGACAGCATGTGCGCGTTGATGGCAATCGTGGCGTGATTGAGACTCGCAATTTGGTACTCGATGACACTATTTGTTAAATAGCCGTATGCGGTTGCAACATATCACGCCAAGCTGCATACCGTTCTCGCTTAGATACTTGGTACATCGCGTCAAACCGCTGCACTGCATCGATCCGTGCGGCATCGTCCTTCATCATGTGCCAAATCGCCGCGCTGATCTCTGCCCGCACTTCATCCTCATCTTCTTGTGCGGCCAGCGATGTTAGATAAGCAACTTGCTCCGCGACATCCCCTGTGCGTGCGGCGAGACGCGCTTGGATAATTCGGCCGAAACCGCTGTAATAAGGCCGCCCAATTTCATCCGCCATCGCCACCCCCTCATTAACCAACCTCTCCGCCTCCTCGAAACGCCCCAACTCAAACAGACAAGCCCCATAAGCGACCAGCACCCAGCAGAGATAGAAAGGGGTTTCACTCTGTCGCAGATGGGTCAATGCCTCGTCGTAATATGGCACAGCTTCCGCAAAGCGTTGCTGGAATCTGAGCGTGTCGCCAGCGTTGCCCAAGTTACGCCCAACCCCTTTGAGCGCACCCGCCGCACGATCCGTCTCGGCGGCACGCTCTAGTGAGACCAGTGCCTCGTCATAGCGCCCCATATCCATCAGTGCATTGCCTCGATTGCCGAGAAAGACGGCGATTGAGGCGTTATCCCCCGTCTCGGTTGCCATTTGCAGCGCACGGTCGTAGTAGCGCAGCGCAACCGGATAGTCGCGGCGCATTTTAGCAATACTGCCTAGGTTTCCTGTGCAGATGGTCACGCCCTGCTTGTGTCCGAGCGATTGTGTGAGTGATAGTGCCTCTTGATAGGCACGTTCCGCTTCGTCGAGGTTGTACTGTTTTGTGCGAATGCTGCCCAAGCTGTTGAGGAATTTCGCCAACTGGGTTTGATGGTTAAGTTGGCGCACGGTTGCGACTGCTTGTTCAATATGCTCAATTGCCGCATCGTAGTCGCCCGTGTCGCGGTAAATCATGGCGAGCATGTTGTGAGCCTCGGCCGATAGCAGAACATCCTCCAACTGCTTCCCAATTGTCAATAGCTGCTGCGCTGCCTCCATGCGCGTCACAATCGGCGCACCGCGATAACGATAGATTTCGTTGATCGTCGTCCATAGCGCGGCGGCTTCGGTCGAAATCGGTTGTGCCAGCGTCAGCCCTTCTTGTGCTATTACGAGTGCCTCATCGTGCCGCATACGTCGCTCATAAAGCAGGGCTAGTTGAGTCAATGCCTCAAGCTGCGTTTCGGCGCGTTCTGTCTGTTTGACCCGCTCGATGATCGCTGTCGCTGCCTCAAACTCACCTAAATTCTTGAGTGCAAACGCCTCTGCCAAGCGCAAGCGATCCACAAAGACCGAATCATCCAGCGCATCGGCCGCCAGCTTGAACAGGTCGCGCCCCTCGCCAAAGTAACCGCGAAATTTGTAGTATATTTGCAATCCACCAAACGCACCCTCAAGCAACTGCACGTCGCGCTGCTCAACTGCCCACAGCCACGCTGCACGCACGTTGGCACGATTGCGGCTGATGTCATCGGCCGTTTCCGCAATGGCGGTCGCCTTCAGCGCGGCGATGTGTTGGAGATAGTAAAGCGCGTGTTTTTCATGCAGAGCTTGTGGCAGCGGCGTTGTCAAAAACTGGCGCAGAACGGGATGTAGTTGAAAATGGTCGCGCTGTCGCTGCAACAGCGCGTGATCGACAAGTGCGTTAAGCTGTAATGGAGAGGCCGCTAAAATCATCAAAATTGCCCGCAGCGAAAATGTGCCTTGAAAAACGGTGAGCTTTTGGAGAAGGGTGGTTTCGGCCGATCCCAACTGCCCCATCGTGTAGTCAAAAATCACACGCAGGCTGCGCTGACGTTCTGGCACATCCTGTCGCGTGGCGACCAGCAGATCGAGATTGTGTTCCAGTGTGTCTGCCAACATGTCGGGCGGATAAAGACCGAGCCAGCTTCCCGCCATTTCGAGCGCGAGCGGCATTCCCGCGAGGTGGCGACAAATGCGGGCGATGTGGGGGCGATTTTCGGCCGAAAGTTCCAACTCTGGCGCAACCTGCTGCCCCAGCTTCAACAAAAGCTGCATCGCAGGATAGTCGTCGCTGTTGTTCCCAGTGTCCGTTGGAAACGACAGTCCCGTTAATGGCAATCGCCACTCGGCACGCAAATTGAGCGGCGCACGACTCGTCACCACAATCTGTACATCGTCCGTGCGTCGCAAAATCTCTTCGATACAGCGCGTATCGGGCAGCAGTTGCTCGTAGTTGTCAAAGACGAGCAGCGGCGCACGCTTGCGTAAAAATGCCAGCACCCCATCCCGCAACGAACGCTCCGCCTTGATGTCCAACTGTTCGCCCAGCAGTTGCCAGATGCCGTCTTGGGTCGTGACGTTGTGTAGCGGCAAAAAGTAGGCGGCGCGATTGCCCAAACTGCGGCGCAACGCTTCTGTCACCAATCGCGTTTTGCCAACGCCGCCCGTACCAAACAATGTAATCAGGCGTGTCGTTGGCACATTGAGCCGTGCAATCAGGCGATTGATGTCGGCTTCGCGGCCGACGAATTGGTTGATCGTGTCGGTAAAGTTGTGGAGATGGGTATTTAGAAGCTGTTCGCCACGAATAGCAGCGGCGAGTTCTTGCGTTTCGGCCGATGGCGCAACCCCCAACTCCGCCTCCAAAATGTCGCAGCAGCGATCATATTGCGCCAGAGCTTCCGCACGTTGTCCCTGCGCCTCAAAAACGCGCATCATCTGTCGATGCGCCCCCTCGCGCCAGCTCTCCAACGCTAACTGCTCTTGCGCCAGCGATTGTGCCGCCGTGTAATTTTCCTGCGCGAGATGCAGTTCACCAAGCCGATACAGCAGCACGAGATATTGCTGGTGTAGATTTTCACGCTGAACGGTCAGCCACTCATTAAATTCGGGCGCATCTTCAATATCAAAACTCGCCAGCAGATTGCCATGATAAAGAGTGGTGGCAGTCGTGAGGGAGTCGATGTCGTCTTGTTGGGATAGCTGTGTGAACTGGTGGAGGTCGATTTCGGCCGATTCTGCATGAAACTCAACGCTGCTGCGAGAAATCGTCAGCAACTCATCCGCCAACGCGCCCAACCCCTTTTTGAGCCGAAACAGCGTCTTACGCAGATTGGCCTTTGCCCCCGTGTCGTCCCAATCGCCCCACAGCAGCGTCGCCAACTGTGTTCGCGTATGCGCTTTGTCGCTCTCCGCCGCGAGATACGCCAGCAGCGCACGCACCTTATCGGTTGCAAAACGCTCGACGGCAATCCCGCTAATGCTCACCGAAAATTCGCCCAGCAAGCGTATCGACAACTTAGACATTTAGATTGTCAATGGTGTACATTTAAGTAGATCAGCAAAAGTTTTGGTGCATTGTAGCCGAGGTTTCCAACCTCGTTCCCAGATGCGAGGATGGAATCCTCGGCTACACAAAGACTTTTGCATTGGTACTTAGGCAACCGCAAACCCCGTTAGTTCCCGCACATCTGGTGGGTTGAACGCAAGCACAATATCATCGGGTGGAACCCCTGCTTCAACTAACATTGGTGCAATCCCATCCTGTGTCCAATCGTCATCTATATAAACCTTGCCGTTGCGTAATCGGACGAGAATAAAGCGTCTATCAACGCGCTCATAGGAGTCCCAGCCCAACCGCTGAAGCATATAGTTGCTACGATCATCATCAAAATAGATCACGCTTTCGATAGCATCTGTATCTTCATAATGCTCGGCTTCTTCTAAAATGATTCGCTTAATCATTTGACGGTAATTGATTACTCGATCCATGCTGTTATCTCCTCGCTATCAAGGCGCACAACGATAATCGAAATTTGGTTGCGTCGCTGTACCAGTTTGACAATATCACTCACGAAAAGAGCTTGATAGACGAAATTTCCGACAGCCAAATACAATCTCCGATCAGGCTCAAGTTGTTCTAACAACGCTTGATAAATCTCCAACTGCCCAACTGTTTTTTGGAAATCGACAATCAGCGACGAATTGAGAAAACTCTTGACCTCTACCGCAATCTTTCGTTCATCTTTCTCTGCGCCGAATAGCTTCTCTGCGCCGAGATCAACTTGGAGTGCTTTGTCTTTGCCATATTTTAGCGGATAAGGGTCATGTGTGATGCGCCAGCCATCATTGATGAGAGCATTTTTTATTGCGTCATGGATTTTGTCGCGGCGTGCCATTTGTGCAGTTTAGAGGAGTTAGCCGTTGGTGTCAACGGATGGTTTTTGGCCGCCGCTGCGTTAACTGAGGCAAAATCAGATTGAATCTAACGCGCTCTCGTCCAAAGTTCTGACAGAGCGTCGGACTTTTCTCTGCTAGCTTACTCCACAATAGACGACATGTTGGAACGACTTCTGCCTAATTTGGAACGCGCTTGAGACGTTCGCCAGCAATCATGCCAAACATTGAACGACAAGAAAGCGGCGTTGCCGCAAGACCCTCACCCCCAACCCCTCTCCCAAAGGCTAGAGGGGGTTAGGGTTTTATACGACAAGGTATCATCAATTCAGAAAAACTTTTGAACGCGGCGGGCAATTCGGCCGATCGGCGTCGCCTCGCAAAGGAGATCGGGGTTGATGAGCGCGAGATTCTCAACTGGGTCAATCGTGCAGACCTGATGAGGATTAAGGGAGTCGGTCAAGAATACAGCGACTTGCTGGAAGCAGCAGGTGTGGATACCATCAAAGAGCTAGCACAGCGCAATGCCGACAATTTGCACGCTAAATTGGTTACGGTCAATGCACTAGCTACCTGACACTTTTTTCCCAGAGGAGAAACAGCCTCATTTGATGAACGCACCGCGTATCACGCAATGGAGTGACGCAAACCCAATAGCACCAACGAAAATCCACGAATTGTGACCAATTGACCAAAGAAAATCGCTGGCGTGCATCTAATAAATAGATGAACACTAGCGACACGGTGACTGTGAGCTTTGAGCCGAGAAGTGACCTTCAGCAACTCGTCGAGAGTTGCCAAGCGGGGGACGTAGATGCGTTCACCGGACTGTTCGTGCGCTACGAACATTACGTCTTTGACTTGGCGCAGACGATTTTGCAGCAAGCGTCCGTTGCGGAAGATGAAACAGATTGAAAAACTTTCGCCTTTTGTGAAAAAGATTTGGGTGTGTTTCAAATACTTTGAAGTCCATTCTTCGGGGTGGTTGTTTCCAAAAGCAAATGAAACACACCCATATCAAATCAAGCTAAAAATCAATCGAAAATCAATTGTGAAACATTATGATGGCCTGTACTTACCTCTAATTGTATCTGACAAACGCTAGGAGGCGAGATGGGCTCGAAACTCGCATCATTATGTGAGAATGAAACACACCCAAAAGATTTTGCTTCAACGTGCGTTCTGTCTGGTTTATGCTGAAAGTGAATGGAAATTGTAGGTCGGATTGCCAATCCGACCGTCGGGTTAACAACCCGACATACCAATGATGGTAAACCACCACCATTAAGGAGAAATCTCATGTTCGAAACTGTTATGAAGAAACGACTGTTACTACTGACCCTGACGCTGCTCATCACGCTTGTGACGCTGGCTGTCACCAGCGTTGGCGCGACGACGGCCGAGACCACACAGCGAGAGGGGGACTGCGTCATTCCAGAGAGCGGCCCGTGGCCACCCTGCGCGACCGGCGGTGTCGTATCTGACAACCTACCAAACGATTGCGTCATTCCAGAGAGTGGCCCGTGGCCACCCTGCGCCACTGGCGGGAACGACGATGGACAAGGAGAAACTGTGCAATTGGCAACAGCAATGGTGAGTTCACAACTATCAAATCAGCCCGGCCGTGCCATCGTCAGCGCACGCGGCAATCACTTCGTGGTCGATTCCGTGCCGCCGCTGGAAGGGCCGAATGAGGAGATCAACCCCCTTGATATGGCACTCGGCTCGTTGGCAACGTGCGGCATCTTTATTGCAGAACGGGCGGCCGAAGAGTTGAGCTATCCGCTCACAACCGCTACGGCGCATGTCGAGACCGACTTCGACCCCAGCGGTGTCGCTGGTTCAGGCGTGAATCCTCGTCTACAGACGTTTCGTGTCCATCTGGATTTGCCCGGCTTAACGGGGGCGCAAATCACGGAGGTTGTCGACCGCTTTGAGGCACGCTGCCCGATTTACACGACACTCTCGCGCTCTGCACCCATCGCCGTCACGACGGGGGCGCAAGAGATGGCCGCCGCGACCGAAGGGTTGGCAACCGCCAAAGCGAGCGCACAGCTCTCCAACCAGCGTGGACGCGCCATTGTGACGGCTAGAGGCAATCACTTTGTTGTCGATTCTGTGCCGCCGCTCGAAGGCCCCAACGAGGAGCGCAACCCGCTCGACCTGATGCTCGGCGCACTGGCGACGTGCGGCACGTTCGTCTATGAGAAGTCTGCACTTGACATGGGATCGCCGCTCTCGTCAGTTACGGCTGTGGTTGAGGGGGATTTCGACCCACGCGGAGTTAAGGGCGCGGATGTCAACCCACGACTGCGGGCGTTCCGCGTTCATATTACGTTGACGGGGGCATCGGCCGATCAAGTCGCCACGATGACGCAGCACTTCCAAGATCGCTGCCCCATCTACACGACGCTGATTCGCTCCGCCCCGATTGTGATTACGACCGAAATTCAGAACTAAACAGTTAAGGCCGCAGTCGTTTTCGATGCTGGCAACTGCTCCGTTTGTTGAGCGTTGCCAGCATCTTGCCTTTTCTTTTGAAGGGTTTTCTAGGCAAACGCGACTGAAAGTGTTTGATGCACTTTTTCTGCCAGCCACAAATTGACGAGCGTTTGGTATGAACCACAAGACAACTGTCACACTCACACTCCTACTCGTCGGCACGGCGTTCACTTATGCAAACGCCGCCATCGCTGATTGCGGCGCAACGTAGGTAATCGGAACGTAATTGGTAGGTGACGTATGAAAGTGAGACAGTTTCAAAAACTGATCGACAGGCGCAGAGGTGAGCAAGCGCGACACCTTGACACGTACCCCCTCTGGCAATGCGTCGAGATGCGTGAGTGGAAAACTGCGACGACCGTACATCGTTTCCTGAGCCACAAGCGAGTAATCTAAGATGGTTAGACTAATAACCCGCTCCATCATCGCGTCCACGCGCAACGCAATTTGGTCAGTCAGTTGGATGCCTCTGGCTGGCTCATTTTCGCCAAAAAAGATGTCGAGAACATCCCCTTCGGGGTCATATTTTAGCCTTGCAGTTGATCCGTTGGAAAGTGGTTGTATGGTTTCGGAGAAGTCGTATGTCATCAGTTTACCTTTTAGACCAAATGTAATTCGCCCAACCTGTCACGACAAAGTTGTTGGGAACGCTTTCACCCGACTCATCCTCTTGATAACGAAAGATGACGATGCAGACGAGATGGGTATTGAGCGGCAAAAGCAGATCAAATGGCTTGTAGTAGCGAAACTTTTCTGGTTGCAGTGGGTCGCGTTCGCGCTTGCCCGTTCGCAACGTTTCCAAAAAGAGATCGAAGTACGGTTCCAGTTCGGGACGCGATTCCAAGATGTGTTGCCATCGCTCTTCCGTCATGTAAATGGTGTTGTTGTAACGATCCCGAATCGTCCATTTTCGCATCTCACAATCCTCAATACACCTTACAGCAAATGCATTCTAGCATAAAGCAAGGTAACAGCCATTCAACGGCTTTTACCCAAATGGAGAAAAACAGATGAACCACAAGACAATTTTCACACTCGCACTCGTTCTCGTCGCCGCGCTGGGCTTTGGTGTCCTGCGGGCGACTTCGCGGACGGAAGGTAGTCCGCCCGAACGCACCCCTAGTACATCGTAGCCTAAGTTCGTAACAGGTTATGGAAGTGAGGGCGCCGCAAGCGGCGCAAAAGTTAATGGATGGGTGTCGAGTGGCAACGCCACTCGACACCCATTGAAAGAGTTTCTGTGAGCTTCGCTCACAACTCGTGGCTCAGAGAACCTGTCGCGCATTTGCACGGCAGTGTATCGAGAAATCAGAGGTCAAAAACGATGGACAATGCGACTTTTATTTGCGACCAATACCGCTTTTCCAGCCAGCCCAAACGCTCTGCGATACGGCTTTGGTCAACGACGCGCAACTGCTTGAGGTTGACATGGCGATCTTTATCGAGACCGTTGCACTTGCTCGGCTTGAGGTTGACCGCAAACGGCCACTGTTTGTGGTTGGGCAAGATCGGGGCGACGATGACCGTGCGCGAACCGCGATTGACGAGATCGGACTGCACGATGACACACGGTCGTTTCTTGCGCGTCTCTGCGCCGCGAGTTGGCTCCAAATCGACCCAGCGAATTTCTAGCTGGCGCAAGGCACTCATAGTCCGTCCGCCAACGTTACATCCCATTCAGTGTAAAGCTGTTGATACGCTTCGTCGGCCGCCTCCTCTTGATTGGCTTGCAGAATTTGCTCAGCCAAACGACGGCGTTTTTCAGCCGCCAACAGCCGATTGATAAAGGCACTGCGATTTTTACCGCCTACAGCGACCAAAAAGGCGTAGTTGTCTTCTTCTAGCGTAAATGTTGCACGGTGCATGTTTCACCCTCTGCGAATCATCAAAATCATCATACTCAGCGTATGATGATTATACCGCATACAGGTAAGGAAAAATAGAGATGAACCACAAGACAATTTTCACACTCGCACTCGTCCTCGTCGCCGCATTGGGCATTAGCGTCCTGCGGGCGACCTCACAAACGGAGCGCATTCCGCAAGCGACCAATGTCGGCACGGCGTTCACCTATCAAGGTCAACTCAGCGACGGTGGTTCCCCCGCCAATGGGACTTACGACTTTCAATTTGAGTTATGGGATTCGGCCGAATCCGGCTCACAAATCGGCTTGACGCAGACGGTTGAGAATTTGGTCGTGACAAACGGCTTGTTCAGCACCTCGCTGGATTTTGGTGAAGACAGGTTTATTGACGACGCTCGCTTTCTCGCCATTCATGTGCGCCCTGCGGGTAGCGGTGACTACGTTGCGCTCTCGCCGCTGCAAGAGTTAACGCCTGTACCCTATGCGATTAGCCTTCGGGAGGAAGGGTTATTGCGAAAATCGGTGGTTGCGGCAGGTCGAGTTAATGCCACAAATAGATTTATTGCACAGGGCGGAATAGTCGAGATTGAAAATTCGGGCAATTCACGCCGTTACCACTTTGGCTATCACAACAACGCAACTCCAAGTTTGTTTATCGACACCAACGACGCTTTTGCAGTCTATAGTGGTTCATCTCGGCTCATGAACCTCTCTGATGCAGGATGGCTCAACACAACGACGCTAAATTCATCACGCCTTTACGTCAATGACTCTGTTGGTCTGGGAACAGAGACACCAACAGAAAAGTATCATCTGTACATGCCTACAGACGATCATTCGACAACAAAAGCGCATTTTGGCAATGGGACAGACGGTATTTCCATATTCAATGGTTCGAGCAATGGCTACGCTTCGTTTATTGAAGGCCGCTCAAGCGGCGGACGTTCTGGTGTCTATTTGGTTGGACAAACGCGGTCTTCAGCAGATACAACGGGTACGGATGTTCCGTTGATAACGTTGTCGGGGCGCACGGATAATGGAGAGGTTCAAAATCGGCCGATTCTCAGCATCATGAATTATACAGACACAGCATTCCACGTTGAGCACGATGGCAAGATTGGTATTGGCACGACCAATCCTAGCCAGCTACTGGATGTTGCAGGAGCCGCCAATGTGAATGTATTGTCTATTGATGGTGGAGCAGACTTAGCCGAACCATTTGTCATCAATGACGAAAATGCTATCGAACCTGGCACAGTCGTCACCCTTGACCCCGACAACCCTGGTCAAATGCGTGTCTCGAACGGAGCTTACGATCCACTCGTCGCGGGGATCGTCAGTGGGGCGGGCGGCATCAACCCCGGCCTCGTCATGCAGCAATCCGACCTGCAAGTAGACGGCGAAATGCACCCCGTCGCCCTCACAGGCCAAGTCTACGTCAAGGCGGTCGGCAAAGTCGAAATCGGCGACCTGCTCACCACCTCCCACCTCCCCGGCCACGCCATGACTGCCACAGACCGTGACCGCGCCTTCGGTGCTGTCATCGGCAAGGCGATGTCAGCCCAAGACGGCGGAACGGGTTTGATCCTCGTTCTCGTCGCCCTGCAATAAAAGGAAAAACGATCATGAAACGCTTTTTAGCATTCACAACATCCTTGTTTTTACTGATCATCGCACTTCCTGCAACACAAACCCACGCCGACGAAGATTGGCTGCCAGAGGGGTACGTCCTCGTCGATGACATGGTGCTGCCAGAAGAATACGTGACAGGGCGTGCCACTATTGAGGTGAACCTCTGGCCTAGCACAATTGCATACACATTTGACTCAAATGTAAACTCAACCAATCAGTCCCGTGCCATTGCGGCAATGGCTGAAATCGAAGCAGTTGCCAACATCGACTTTGTTCCACGCACTGATCAGGTTAATTACATTAAGTTTCTTGATGCTAATGGCAACAGTTCGCCTGTCGGGATGCAAGGAGGCGAACAAACTATCCGTATGTTCAATTGGTCATATCGCTTCATCATTGTACATGAGTTGATGCACTCACTTGGCTTCTTCCATGAACAGAGTCGCACAGATCGCAACACTTACGTCACGATTCAAACGGCTAATATTGAAGAGGGCAAAGAACACAACTTTGATCTAGAAGTTGGAACGGAGGCATTTCCAAGAGGGGCGTATGGATTGGCAGGTGACCGCACGTACGATTTTGATTCGGTAATGCACTATGGTGCAACCGCGTTCAGCAAAAATGACAATCCAACTATCGTTGTCAATTCGCCATGGAATGAGACATGGCAAGACGCAATTGGTCAACGTGACCACATGAGCGATCTCGATGAGCTTTCCCTTTCATTGCTTTACAAGGAGAACAACTGGCGAATTGTAGATCGCACCCAGAGCGGTAGCGAGAATGGCGAACTTTTCTCGCCTTATGACACAGTTGGAGAAGGAGTGGACAACACACCAAACAATGGAACGGTCATGATTATGCCTGGCACGTACAGCGGTGTAAGGGTTTATAACGATCCAATGACGTTAACCGCGCCATTAGGGTCGGTCACAATAGGAGATTAAACACAACACTTGTCATTCCCGCGTAGGCGGGAATCCATAATAATGGGTACTTGCCTTCGCAGAGGCAGGCTCTGCGAAGGCAGGGGTATGACAGGTTCGATAGGAGCAAACATCATGATGAAGAAACTATTTGGCATGACGTTAATGATAGCGTTGGTGCTGGTGGCGGCGACAACGATGTACGCGCAGTCTGGTGGGGGATTTAGCATCGACTGGTTTAGCGTGACGGGGAGTGGCAAGAGTAAAAGTGACGATAACCGCTTTGAGTTGACGGGATCGGTTAGCGTCTTTGGAGGCGGGGCGGCGACGGGGGGCGACTTTACGCTCAACAGCGGTCTTTACCCGCAGAGTGGCGGCGTGCCGACGGCGGTTGACCTAGCGACGGATAGGACGGCGACAAGAGCATTTGCGCCGCTGGTGGTTGTGTTGGTGGGGCTGTTGCTGTTGAGCGGCTTGGCCGTGCGACAGGTGGTGGCGCGACGATAGGCGGTGCAAGAGATGGTAAATCTCGAAGATTTGCCATCTCTGATCATTGCGAAATCGCTTGCAAGAGTGATGTATAGGCCGATTCTTCAAAGGCGATGCGCTCTTGAATGATCGTTTGCAACCACTCCTCAAGGGAAGATTTCTTGTGCAGCTTGGCAAAGAAACGTGCGCGTGCCGTCAATGAGGCAGGTAACGCCACCATTGTTTCAGGTGATGGCTCGACCAAGATGGGGTCATCCCATTGCGCGAGGTCGTCGGCTTCGGCAATCACAAATGCGTCGATTTCAGCTTCGGTTAAGCGTTGTTTGTTCATAGTTGCCACCCTGTAATGATCCGCTTCAAACTCTGTCGGTGTAAACCGATTCCAATTGGGCATGAAACGATCCTAGCGTGACGATTGATATAGCGTTTGCATTCTAGCATAAAGGCAGATGGTAATCACTGTGTCAGAGATGGCAAATTTTCAAAATTTACCATCTCTAGGCGGCGACATCGGCAACGGCCGAGGCGAGCAATTCTTCACTGACTCCTTTTTGGCGCAGATTGTCGATGACGGTGCTGTGTTCGAGTTTGGCAAGGTCTGCACGCAACCCTTGCCCGATATAGGCACGCATCAATGGTTGATAGCCAGAAAAGCCGAGGTGTGGGGCGACTCGTTTGAGGTCGTCGATGACATCTTTGGGCATTAGCAAGGTAGCAGAGATAGATGACCTGTCTATTTTCTCAAAGTTCAACAAATCCCGAAACATCACGACGAGAAGGCTCTGGTGACCATGCAGGATAGCTCGTGTCATGCTGGAAGTAGTGGGATAGCGCACGCAGCACGCCTTGTGACGCGGCATAGCCTGAATAAATGCCGACTTCTTCGACCAGTTCATCATTTTCCCAAAGTATCGCGACGACGAAACCGAAGTCACCGCGCACCACGTCCACCAGATTGAGGTCGGGCAGCCCATTTTCGCCAAAGTAGCGCGAGGGCAACAGGTCGGTCAGCAGATGGTTCGGACTTTTCTCTGCCAGCTTACTCCACAATAGACGACATGTTGGAACGACTTCTGCCTAATTTGGAACGCGCTTGAGACGTTCGCCAGCAATCATGCCAAACATTGAACGAGAACAACTTCAAACTGGAGACAATCATCATGACACAACAGACCAAACGCAACCACGCAATCGTTATTGGTGGCAGCATCGCGGGAATGCTCACGGCGCGAGTCCTTGCGGACTTTGCCGCACAAGTGACTATCATCGAGCGGGACATACTGCCCACCGAGCCAGCACGACGCAAAGGCACGCCACAAGGCGCACAGTTTCACAGTCTGCATCAGACAGGTGCGGAGATCGTGCGTGAGCTATTCCCCGATTTACCATTTGATATGGAAACGAGCGGGCTGATCCCCGCCGATATAGGTGCAGACATCCACGCCTTTATGTACGGCGGCTGGCTGCCGAAAGTGCATGTCGGCTCGAACATTTTCTGGTGTGATCGGCCGCACTTTGAGTGGGCGTTGCGCCAGCGCGTGGCGGCGTTGCCAAATGTCAAGTTGAGTGGCGGCGTGAGCGTAACGGAACTGGTTTATGACGCGGCTGAGAAGCGCATGTCGGGTGTGAAGGTGAAGGATAGTGAGGGGCGGCGGATAATTTCGGCCGATCTCATCATCGATGCAAGCGGACGCGGCTCGCGCTTACCGCAATGGCTCAAATCGCTCGGCTTCACGCCGCCTGAGCAGTCGGAGCTACGCATCAACATGGGCGACGTGACCGCTACCTTCCAACTGCCGCCCGCCGCCGTTCCCACGTGGAAAGCGATGCTGATTGGCACGATTCCGGGTCAGAATAACAAGCTGGGTGGGGCGCATCTTTTGCCAAATAATCAACTGCGCGTGCTACTGGCTGGTGTGTTTGGTGACCATCCGCCGACAGACGAGGCAGAATTCATCGCGTTTAGCCGTCAACTCGCGCAGCCTGATCTATACAAGCTGCTCCAGCAAGCGACGCTCATTTCGCCCATTCGGGGACACAAGCTCCCTTCTAACCAGTGGCGACATTACGAGAAGGTGCGCGACCTTCCTGCGGGGCTGTTTGTGTTAGGTGACTCGGTGTGCAGCTTTAATCCCGGTTATGGTCAAGGGATGACGATTGCTGCCATGCACGTCGCGGCGATGCGGGCTGAATTCGGCCGATTACAAGCACGCAACCAACCATTCGCCAACCGCCGCTTCCAAAAAGCCGCCGCCAAAATCAGCCAAACCGCATGGATGAACGCGACGACCGAAGATTTGCGCTATCCAGAGGCCATCGGCGACCGCCCGCTGCCCGTTCGCTTTATGCAGGGGTATCTCAGCAAGCTGATGGCGACCGCGCACGGCAACGCAGACGTGACCAAACGCTTCTACGAGGTCATGACGCTGCGACGCTCGCTAGTGGCGATGTTTTATCCTGATGTGTTGTGGGCAATGGCGCGGCATTCTGTTCAACGGCGAATGCCAGTGCGTCACGGCTATGAATCGGCCGCGCCAGCGATCAAGTCAGCATAGTTGACAGTGCAACAATACCCCAACGGCGTGGCTAACACTGTGCGAGCAACATTTGCGCGCGCGGCATGTAGACACGCAGTTGGAACTTTTGCAATATCGCCATTGCGTCTGTCAACAACTGACGCGCCAAGTCGCTATTGTTTTCAGCCAGTGCAAGCTCGCCAAGCGTTGTGAGCAATCGCGCTTGTACTCGTGGCAATTCTTGCTCGTCTACAATCTGCATCCCCTGTTTCAATAGCCGCCGCGCTTGAGGCAAGTCGCCGCGCCGCAACTGAATCTGCGCCAGCATATTCAAGTTATGACCCATAAATTGTGGGATCCGCAGCATCTTCGCAATGGTGAGTGAGCGGGTCGAAAGCGTCTCGGCCTTGTCTAGCGCACCCGTTTGCAAGTAGTTGATAGACATAGAATACAACGCATAGCAGACGTAGTGTGTCATCTCGCTCTCTTCCGCGATTTGGCGTGCTGTTTGTAAGTTGTCTATGCCGCTTGACAAGTTGCCCACGTTTGTCTGGATCAAGCCGATTGCAAGATTGTGTAAGACGATGCCCTCTAGGTGTCCAGCAGCTTCATCGGCCGACAGCCCCTCTTGGGCAATTGCAGACGCTTTTTCAAATTCTGCCAACTCTCTATACAAAAAAGCCAGCCCCGCAGCGGTTCGAGAGAAGGTGTCATGATCGTCAAGCTGGCGCACAATGGGTAACGCTTCCTCAAAAGCAGCTTGTGCCAATGGTATTTGTGCCGTGCGCGAATAGATGCTGCCCAGTAAATTCAATGCTTTGCAAAGCTGCAATTGATTATTGCGTTGCCGAGCATACGCCAACAGCTTTTCACCTTGTTCCAACCCAGCAGAGTGGTTGTTTATCACGCCATAGACAAACCCCAACAGGCCGCGTGCCTCAGCGACCAAATCCTCGTCTTGGTTCTCAGCGATGATCGTTTGATAGAGGGCTATCGAGTTGCCGAGATCGCCAGAGTAGTGCAGGAATTTGGCTTGCTCCAATTGGGCTTGCGCCTGTGTGTAACCCGGCTCCAAGCTGACCGCAGCAAACATGGCAACTCCTTCACGAAAATAGCCCAGTTGCAAGTAGAGCGTCGCAAGCCCCGCCATTGCGCTGCTCAACAGTTGGCTGTCCTTGCGCTGGATCGCATCATGCCATGCGGCGCGGATGTTGTCTATGTCGCGGCGAATGGTTGTGAAGGTTGCGCTCGACATTGCGCCCTGTTCGCTCAAGTGTGTCAGATAGAAGTGGCTGTGTCGTTTGCATAGCTCTTGTTGAGAGGGTGCATCGGCCGATCTCAACCCATCCTCACGCAAAAAAGCATCCAAGACGGGATGCAATCCAAAGCGATGGTCACTGCGCCGTTGCAGCAACGCATGGTCGATGAGCTTGCTGATAGCCAACGGCGAGGCGGGCAAAATGGCAATGATCGCGTGCATCGAGAAGCTGCCGTGAAAGACGGTTAACTGTCCCAATAGCTCGCGTTCGGCCGAATTCAACTGCGCCAACGCATAGTCAAAGACAGCCCGCAAGCTGCGGTGTCGTTCTGGCATATCGTTGCGCGTCGCAACCAGAAAGTCGAGATTCTGCTCGATTTGGGCGACCAACTGCGCTGGCGTGAACAGGTTAAGCCAGCTTCCCGCCATTTCCAGTGCCAGCGGCATCCCAGCGAGTGCGCGACAGATGCGGATGAGGTGGGGGGCGTTATCGGCCGAAATCACAATATCTGGTCGTACCTGCTGACCCGTCTGCACCAGCAGATCAATCGCTGCAAATTCCCCCAACGCCACACCTACGCGATCCCCTTCTGGCGGAACCGCCAACCCGTCCAGCGGCAGTCGCCACTCCGCACGCAAGTTAAGCGGCGCACGACTCGTCACCAAAATCTGCACGTCTGGTACAACGGTCAGCAGCCGTTCAATACAGCTTGTGTCGGGTAACAACTGTTCGTAGTTGTCGAAGACGAGCAGCGGTGCGCGGTCGCGCAGGAAGCGCACGACCGCATCGTTGACAGAGGTGTAGGGCTTTGGCTTGACTTCAAGCTGTTCAGCCAGCAGTTGCCAGACGCCATCTTGGGTGGTGACGGTGTGCAGGGGTAAAAAGTAGGCACTGCGATTGCCCATGCTGCGTTGCAGTGCTTCAATAGCCAGCCGTGTTTTGCCAATGCCGCCGGGGCCGAGCAGGGTGATGAGGCGCACATCGGCCGAATTGAGCCGCGCAATGACGCGATTGATGTCGGCCTCGCGCCCAATAAATGGGGTGGCGACCGCCGTGAAGTTGTGCAGATGAGTGGTGAGCAGTTGTTCACCGCGAATGGCGGCGACGAGTTTTTCCGTTTCGGCCGATGGCGCAACCCCAAGCTCCTGCTCCAAAATTTCGCGGCACTGATCGTATTGCGCCAATGCGTTTGCACGCTGTCCCTGTGCATCAAAAACGCGCATCAACTGACGATGCACTCCCTCGCGCCAGCTTTCTAAAGCTAACTGCTCCTGCGCTAGCGATTGCGCCGCCGTGTAATTTGCCTGCGCCAAGTGCAGTTCGCCGAGTTGATAGAGCAGGGCGAGGTATTGCTGATGCAGGTTTTCGCGCTGAACGGTTAGCCACTCGTTGAACTCGGGCGCGTCTTCGACCTCCAATCCAGCCAGCAAGTTGCCGTGATAGCGTGTGGCGGCAGCGGTGAGGGAAGCGATGTCGTCTTTTTGGGCGAGTCGGTTGAATTGGTGGAGGTCGATTTCGGCGTGTTCGGCATGAAATTCGATGCTACTGCGAGAAATCGTCAGCAACTCATCCGCCAACGCGCCCAACCCCTTTTTGAGCCGAAACAGCGATTTACGCAGATTGGCCTTCGCCCCCTTGTCGTCCCAATCGCCCCATAATAATGTCGCCAACTGCGTTCGCGTATGCGCCTTGTCCGCCTCAACAGCCAAAAACGCTAGCAACCCGCGCACCTTGTCGGTTGCAAACTCAATTTCTTGTGTGTCTACACTCGCGGCAAACTTCCCCAGCAAGCGCAATGTAAGTTTGGTCATCTTGCGATTATAACCTGATTCTACGCTTGGGATGCTCTTGAGACGTTCCCGTTCCATGCTGGAACGAGCTTGGAACGATACCCGTCAATAATGTCAGCACATCGACTAAACAACACGACCAAACAAGGAGATAACGATGTTATTGAATGCACACACACCGCCCTGACAATTACAAACTACCCTCCATCACGCGACATGACCGTAGCGATTCAATGAACAACCAAACTATCCACAAGGAGATTAAGATGAAACGACTTATTGCACTTCCAATTTTGCTGGTGGTAGGCATCATCATGCTCGCCAGCACCGCTTCCGCACGCCCACACGCTTACGACGTGGCGCGTGCGGTTGTCGCTATTCCTGACGATAGCGATGCTTATGTCAGCGTTCGGCCGACCACATTCGCCAATGAACTATGCGGCACAGTTGAGCCAGAGTATGTCGATTCGGCGGGTGTTGTATTTTGCCCCATCGATCCGCTAGACGGCGATGGCTTTCACATCGAGGACAGTTTGCGCCTAACACCCGAATTTGACGTAATGGTGCGCTATGACGGCACGAGCGAATTGACGTTCGATCAACTGCCAACGCTGCCCAATGGGGCGACCATCACGGCGGCAACGCTACTGCTGAAAGGCGACCTGTACGGATTTGAGCTTGAGGCACAGGTCTTCGATACGTTCGATAATCACGTAGCGACGGGTCATGCGTCTGGCATCGTCACCGTAGGAGATAAGAACAACTACGACTGCTACAACTACTATCACGGCGGCGAGAACTGTACGGCCGTTCCATTTACCGATGTTGAGATGGAAATCGGTTTGCCAGTTAGCATGATCGAGGGATGGTATGGGGGCGACGCGGCGGTGTTGACATTTGAGCCGAACGCTTGCGACGATGTGCTTTTCGTCACAACGCCAGTTGATGCCGATTCGGGCTGTTCGTTCAGCGGACGCGAGGTGATGCTTTACATCGAGTATGATGCGCCGTTTATCGGTATCAATGGGGAACGGTTTAGCGTCGTGCCGAGTGAGTCGGGGGGCGTTTTCGGCCGAACCGAACACCGCTACACTCTCTCCGACCCGCTTGGTTCCGAAGATTGGTACGGCGTGGTCGCCATGCCCGTTGACGACATGAATCAACCCGTTTTGAGCCGTCAAGTGCCGCTCAACATGCGGACAAATTACGAAATCGGCGGCTACAACGTTTTTGGTGACAACAACGTGCAGGGCGGCAACGGCTTCAACTACATCGCCATCAGCAACACTGGGCTGCCCGATGGCCTGACCGAAACGGTCGTCGTCGGCCGAGACTCAGACGCACCCGACGACAGCGACTACCGCATCGAGTACGTGCGCGGTCGTGCGCTCGCCAATCCATCCCCAATCAGCAACCCTCAGACGATTGCGACGTTTGAGAGCTACGCCGACATCTTCACCTTTGAAGTTGAACCCAGCACAAACCTCTACGTGAAGGTGAGCGCACCCAACGCGCTGGCGATGGGCGACATTCGCCTCTTCCCACAATCGACGGGGCGCACACCAGAAAATCGTTTCGCCGCCGCCGTCGCTGGTGATGGCTACCCCGCCGAAGGGCCTTATGGGTCAAATGGTCGTCTCGAATATGTCGTCAAGGCGGAAGTCCGCACAATCCAGACAGAGGTATGGGGGCTGGCTGTGCCGCACGGAATTTTGGGCTGCATCAGCAACGATGGAGCCGTGCAGTGCATTGACATCGACATCGACCTGATCGCCTGCCCCAGCGGTTACTACTACGCCGAACGCTTTGAGGCGTGCCAACCCCTGTTCTACCCGCACCCGACACTTTTCCGTGAAGCACCGCTCCCTAGCATCCCCGCAACCAGTGTGCAGACAGTCGGTGATGTGCGGATTTTTAGCGAAGGCGGCTTTGACTTTACGCCGACTGTTGAAGAGTATGGCAGCAGCAGCTACGACTTCTGCACCGATAACGAGCAGTTGGGGATGCCCCTGATCGGCACACCGAGCGATAGTGTGCCAATATCTATGCAGCAAGCACCCAGCGAGACGCTCATTCCCGTCGCGCAAGGGTCGGTTTGTGTGACAGGAACCGCCATTGAGATTATCGGGGGGCCAGAAGGGTTCGGCGCGATCATGGGACCGTCCTATCGTGAAATGAGCGCACGTTCCGCCTACTTCTACAACGATACTGTCAACCTCTATCACGGACGCTACTTAGAGGCGTTTGGCAACTGGAACGAAGGGCGCATGAACATTGTCAACGGTGAAGTGCTGCCCCACAGCGCGGGCGACCGCAACATCGAGCCGTATGGCTGGAATAATGGTGGACAGGTCGGTGAAGCGGGTCACGCGGCGTGGCCGTCGATCAGCAACAACAGCGTCATCGACATCGCTAGTCGCAGTGTGACGAGCAGTGATAGCGGGACGGTCAGCATTTCGTCTGCGCCGAACAGCTACGACGTGCCGTTCAGCACGACATGGACGGTTGCGGCGGATTATGACCAGCGACGGTTTGAATTTTCGGCCGAAACCCCCACCATCCCCGATCACATGGAAGTCGCCAGCATGGTGCTGCGCTCACACGATCACTTCTTGGCTGAACCTGCCAGCCATGTCGTCCATCAGCCGAGCGACGTGCGCGTGATCGAACTGCGTCTCGCCGACGCGACGATTCACCAAAGCGCGGAGATGGGCGGCGCGTACAAGCCGATTCGCTCGATTGTCCAACCCGTTGACACAGACCGTTGCGACGGTGAAAGCTGCATCACACTGACCAACGCCAACAGCTTTACAAATGAGCAGTGGGACATGCCCGACATCGACATCAGCCAAGAGGCTGGCACAGTGATGATGCGTTCGGCAGGTCACTTGCAGGTCTACTCCAACGACCATCCCGACTCAGCACAACTGCGCCAACTTGCGCCTGACTTTAGCGCGGATTTCAACTTTGAAGCGTTTGATGCAGAAGTTTCCGTTTCGCGTGAGGCGTGTCCCGCGTCCGAAGGGCCAACCGACCCTACCGAAGTTGTCGTTATTCGCGGTGAGGCCGAAATCGCCATTCCGACGATGGGCGATGGTGCAAACGGGGGCGAACAGGTCGGCGGTGAAGGCCCCAGCCTCAAGGCTGAGTTCTTGCTTTGCCAAACCCAACTGCGTACCGTCGCGCTTGAATTTAATGCCCATCCGCCCGGTATCCCTGTCGGATCAAGCGGGTTGATCTTGACCTCGTTGAGTGGGCGCGTGGACATCGTGCCACAGGATTATGCCGTGATTACGCTCGGCGTGACGTTCTCGACGGCCGATGGCGCGATTCTCAGCGACATCTCTGGCGAAATCACCATCGACACACGCGGTCAATTCAGCTTTAGCGGCGGCGCAACCGTCGTCGGCACACTCGACGCAAGCGGGTCGCTCACCGTTGGCTGGAATCCGCTCGACATCTTGCTGCGCGTCGAAATCGGCTATCAGGAATGGTTTGAAGGATTCGCGCAAATCCACCTGTGGCGCGGTCAAGGGTGGGGCGATCCCGCGCCGTACCCGTGGCTGCCCGACAACAACGACATGCACTTCACGGGCATGGTCGGCGCACAGTTCCACATCGATCAAGGGGAAATCGGTCAATTCTTTGGCATTGAACTGCCGCGTCAAAACATCACAATTTCGGTTGATGTCTCGTTTGGGCAGTTCTGCGAGAACGAGGATTGCACCGAACTGGTCTGGGGCGTGCAGGGCAAATTACAGGTGATGGAGTTCACAATTGGTGTATTTGTCGGCTCACGCGGCAGCGAGTTGATCGGGTCGGGCGTGCAGGTCGATTTCTTCATCGGCGACGGCGACCGTCAGCTCATCGATCAGTTTGGCGGGTCGCGGGCTGCCTTTGTGCCGAATGCGCCTGTTTCATTGCTCGGCCGAAATCTGCTCTACGACGGCGGCAGCGTCGATGGGGCTTGCCCAACCATTGCATCAGGTGTCACCTGTACCTTTAACATCGCCCCCGACATGGGCGAAGCGATGTTCACCGCCGCATGGTCGGAGACGACGCTGCCCGATGTCGATTTGCTGACCCCAGCGGGACAGTCGGTGATGGCGTTGGTCAATACTGACCTAATCACGCCCGGCTCTGTGCAGAGCGTCGATGTCGATGCGGATACGACGGTCTCGTTTACGCTCGATCAAACGGGGGTTTTGTTTACCGTCTCCGCTCCCGACGCGGGGGATTGGCAGTTGACGCTCGACGGCGTGACGGGCAACGAGAATTACAGCGTCATGTACGCGCTCAACAGCTTGCCGCCGACGCTTGAGTTGACGACGGGCAACGGCAGTACGCCGCTCACGTCGCCGACGCAAATCACGTGGCAAGCGGACAATGCGGATACGTCGTCGCAGGTGCATCTTTTCTATGTGGCGGAGGATGAGTATCAGGCCAATGTGCAGGGTGGCACGGTCATCACGCCGACCGCCGCGATTCCGTTTGCGATCAATCTCGAACCTGTGCCGGGCAGCTATGATTGGACACCGACCGCGCTAGCCAGCGACACCTATCGCGTCATGGCGCGGATCGACCATCCGATTTACGGCTCGACGTTCGCCTACTCGCCGGGTACGTTTGTCTATGACGATACGACTCCCCCCGCTGTGCCAGCAAGCGTTCACATTCGCACGCAGGATCAAAATGATGACGGGCTAATCATTAGCTGGAATCGCAACGGTGAGGCTGACTTGAGCCAGTACGAGGTGGTTTACAGCAGCCCGTCACTCGACACGCCGAGCGGCTATCGGGAGCGCATTCTCAACGTCGCGCCGTCCGATCCGCTGTTGACCCATCCAACCCGTGAGCAGGTGCATCTGATCGCGCAACTCGAAGGGGTTGAGGCGACGGCATGTGTGCGGGCGATTGATGCGAGTGGCAATGTGAGCGCGTGTTCGGCCGAAGTCAGCATCATTCCCGGCTCAAATTCAGCCACCTTGCTCACAACCCCCGTCATGGACAGCGTAAGCGTCGGCACGGGCAAAACGCTAGCTGCAACATGGCTGCCTGCATTTGGCGACGGCTATTTGCTCTCATGGGCGAACGGGTGCGCTGGTTCCTACGCTGGCACGCCTGCCCTTGAAGGCAATCCAAACCTCGATGTGGGCGATGTGACCAGCTTTGAGTTGAGTGAATTGCCAGCGGGAACGTATCGCGTCGCCGTGCGCTCCTACAATCTGCTTGGCGGCTTGCGACACACGATTGGCTCGATCAGCGGCTTCTCGGAGCCGATGACGATTGTGCTGACCGATGGTGTCGATGACAACGGGGATGGCATTCCCGACGATTGGGCAGCGCGGTATGGGATTTTGAACGCATCGGCCGATTTCGACAACGACCGCCTCTCCAACTTGGACGAGTACCTGCAAGGGACAATTCCAACCGTCTTCGATAGCGATGATGACGGGTTTGGCGACGGCGAGGAGATTGCGGTTGCGGGGACGGATCCGTGTGATGTGAATGATCGGCCGAATGTCAACGAGGCACTCTACATGAGCGTCAAGCCCGACAATCCTTATGAAGGCACACACTTCGCGCCGCCCGGTGTTGAGCTAGAACGTCCGGGACAGCTCTCGACCTATCTTAACTACGACTTCATGACGACGGAGGACACCAACTTCCTGAGCGAGGTCAAGCGACTGAACATCAAGGCACTCGGCAACGGCAGCCTGACGTGGCAAGCGTCCGCCTCACAGCCGTGGGTTGTTTTCTCCCCCAATTCGGGTGGCCCATTAACGGGCAGCGGCGATCACAACACACTTGGCATCCGAGTGCTGGGCGCGGGGTTGGCTCCCGGTTTCCATACGGCAATCGTGACGATTGAAGGGACAAGCGCGAACCCGCTCTACGGCGCGGTGCAGCAAATTCCGCTCTCCGTCTGGGTGCAGCGCAGAAGTCCCACGCCAGAGTCGATTGTGAACGGGATCGTCTCGCTTGCCCCGCCATCGCGCAGCGCGTCGGCCGTTGAAGGTGTCGATGTTTGCTTGGTGACGACGCAAGGGCTGGTCGCTGAATGTACAGAGACGGACGAAAATGGTCGCTATGAGTTTAGCCAAGTGCCGTATCGTCGCTTTAACTTCCGCGTGATTCATGACGGGTATGTGCAGACGAATGAGGTTTTGGTGGATGTTGGGGCTGGGGAGGTTTCGGCCGATATTACCGTCACAACAAGCACTGTCCCAACGGCGGTCACAACGCGAAGCATTCACACGATGGCGGGCGCGTCACTGTGGGCGCTGCTGGCAGTTGGCTTGCTAACGGCTGCCACTGCCTCATGGTTACGTCGTGACTAACATCTCGATTCTCAGAAATTGAGACAATTGATGAACGAAGTTCCTAAACGAATGCAAGAATCTTTAGGAACTTCGTTCTTGATTGCTATGTTGCAGACGCTATCTTTACTATGGCAGGAATGATCGTGTAGGTGGTAAGCCCCACACCACTGACTTGCTGCGAAAGCATACGGTTAATAAGTGCCACAGCTTGCTGAACAGCAACAAGGGGGGGCAAGCCGTTGTGATAGATATTGCTGATGACGTTACGTTGTGCATCGGTTGAGGTGGGCTTCGGCCGATAGCCCAAATAGATACTCATGCTCTCTGCCCGTGCCAGCCCCGGCCGCTCCCCAATCAGCATCACACACACCTTTGCATCGACAATTTCATTAACCGCATTGAGCAGACCGACCCGCGCATTGTGAACGAAGAAGGGTCGGCCGACAGACAGCCCCGCACGAGTTAACGCAAGCGTCAATTCAGGCAGCAGAATTGGCAAGTTGTGTTCAACTGCTGCCGCGCTCAATCCGTCCCCAACAAAAATTTGTACGTCTGGCTGCATGATCAACCGGTCGTGCAATGTGGCGATGGCAGCCTCGTCAAGCAAGCGTCCCAAGTCAGGGCGGCGCAGATATTGCTGCCGCGTCTCCGCACGGCTCTTGACTTGCAGCAGTTTCATTTCAACGAGCAGGTCGGGATCGACGGGGCGCATGATTGCGTCTTGCGTGACGGCGTGATCGGCCGAAAACAGCAGTGCATCCCCTGTGTACGGACGCGCCCCCACCTGCCCCGCCCCCACTCGCGCAGGGGTATCCGGATGGTGTCGCTTGCGCTTGGCTGGGTCAGGTAGATCAATGTTTAGTTCAATATCAGTTGTCACAGTTATCGTCCTTGCTCAGTCATTTGAACCAGTCCACATTCCCCGCCTTCTCCGTCAATTGACCATCACGCATCAACCCGACACCTTCAAGCCACTGCTCGAATTCAGGCAGCGGTCGCAATCCCAACAACTGGCGCAACGCCGCGCCATCGTGAAAGCTGGTCGTCTGATAAGCTAGCATCACGTCATCCCCCATCGGTACACCCATAAAGAAGTTGCATCCCGCTGTCGCCAACAGCACTGCTAAATTTTCCAGATCGTTTTGCCCTGCCCGTGCATGATTTGTGTAGCAGACATCGACCCCCATGGGCAACCCAGTCAGCTTGCCCATGAAGTGATCTTCGAGTCCCGCACGGGTGATTTGGGGCGCATCGTAGAGATATTCAGGGCCGATAAAACCCACGACGGAGTTCACCTGATAGGGATGATACCGTTTTGCCAAGCCGTAGGCGCGGGCTTCGAGTGTCAGTTGATCCCAGTTGTGATGCGCTTCGGCCGACAGTGCCGACCCTTGCCCCGTCTCAAAATACATCACATGCTCCCCCGCCGCCCAGCCATGTTCGCGTGCGGCTGCATACGCTTCATCGAGTAACCCGACCGAGATACCAAAGCTCTCGTTGGCACGTTCTGTCCCTGCAATGCTCTGAAACAGCAAGCCAACGGGCGCACCCGAGCGCATCGCCGCCATCTGCGTCGTCACATGTGCCAATACGCAATTCTGCGTTGGGATTTGCCAGTGGTCGATGATGTCCTTTGTCATCTCCAGCAGTCGCGTCGTGCTTTCAAGCGATTCATCGACAGGGTTGATGCCAATGACGCTATCTCCCGCCCCATAGCTCAATCCATCATAAATGCTGGCGCGTATTCCTGCGACATCATCTGTTGGATGATTTGGTTGGAGGCGAATCGCTAATCGCCCGTGTCCTCCCATCGTGTTGTTACAACGACTGACGACACGCATTTTTGCCGCGCCGACAATCAAATCCATGTTCGACATCAACTTCGTTACGGCAGCGATCATTTCAGGTGTCAAACCATCTCTGAGTCGTGCAATCTCCATCGCCGTTGTTGACAGCACCCACTCACGTAACTCACCGACTGACCAATCTTTGATCTCGGCATAGGCATGTTCGTTGATTCCTTCTTCGATTGCGCGGGTTACGTCGTCGAATTCGGCCGAGACCACCGGCTGTTCACGCAACGCCCACAGCGGCACATGCGCCAAGACATGCCGTGCCGCCACGCGCTCCACCGCACGCCTCGCCGCCACACCCGCCAACTCGTCCCCCGATTTTGGCTCGTTAGCCCTGCCCATCAGTTCCCGCAAATCGCGGAACTCGTACTGTTTGCCAAATAGCTTTGTGCGTAAAATCATGTGCCGTTTATTTTAACCAAATCCAGACGGTCAGCATAGACAAGAATCTCGGAAGGCGGGAGAGCCAGTTTGTCGGTGTTCCCAAAATCGCTGTCCCTCTTGTTGTATACCACGATAAACAGCGTCGCGCACCCCCATGATATAGACCTCTTCACCGTTAAGCACCGCCCCGGTTTGATACGCTTTTGATACGTTTTTTGGTTACTGTGGTGCAAAAGGTTGGTTTAAGCAATGACATTATAACAGAGAGAGGAGAAATGAATACAAACGCCCAACATAAATTGTTCATGTTGCGCCTTTGGCGAGAAGCAAAAACAGAGCCATGGCGCATCACGATTCAATCGAGTGAGTCAACGAAACCAGTCGGGCTACCCAACCCAACTGCACTGATCGCTCACCTTGAACACGCTATGGCGGGCAATTTGCCATCGCAACTGGAGAACAGAGTAAAGCCGCACCCAGAGGTGGGGCAAGAGTGTACAACGAAGTACCGAACCAAAGAAGAAGTGTAAATGAACATCAAACTGTTTGGAACCTTTGCCATCAATACGGACTGATCGAACTTTATCGGCGAGGGGGTTTGGTGGTGCGATTTTGGTCAGTGGTGATCAGACGCTACATATCCTACTTGCAAACACGGCAAATGGTTGCGAAGAATTGCCGAAGCTGGTGTGCAAGCGTTCACTGGCTTCGGCCGTCTATTTTTAGATATGGAGTGTGAGTGATGAAGAGACATGTAAGACAACTGTGGTGGACTGTCGGGGTGGCATTGCTGCTGCTTGTGGCAGGTGCGAACGTAGTCGTTGGGGCTATGCCATCAGAGGATGGGTTGACGGTTGTGACGCGAACAAATAGCGTTGACCTCATTTTGACAGGGATAACGTGGTCGTCGGGTGCGGCGTTGCCAGTCGAGGGGGCGTTGCTGGGTGTGCCGACGCATGAGGGGTTGAGGGTTGAGGTGATTTCGGCCGAAAGCCTACGCACAACACTCTCCGCTCCCATGACAGATACAAAATCACAACCTGTCGCCCAAATTGGCGCAACGGGCTTCATGCGCGATCAGCCCGTCGTACAAATTGCGCTAAACCCCGTCCAAATCAATGATAATGTGGCGACGATCTATACCGACCTGTATGTGCGCGTTAGCTGGAACAGCGCGGCACGCGCTGCCACGCTGCGCCCTCATCATCCAGATTACGAGCAGGTGATTGCCCACGCGCTCGACAACTATGCTGACCTCAATCGACCTGCACCTATCAGAGAAACGTTTCGGGAAAGCCATACCGAAGGGTCGCGGATAGCGACATTCCCGAAACACGAAACCTCTAACGATGCTCCCCCTGCATTGCGACTGACAATTGAGGCGGCCGGTCTGTATGAGATAGACGCGGCAATGCTCGAAGCGGCGGGGTGGAATATGGCGGAGATTGCGTTTGCTAATATCCAACTATCTCATCGCGGCGAGCCTGTCCCGTTGATTGCAGACGGTGACAAGTTGCGCTTTTATGGCGAGGCGTATGAAGATTTGTATGTAGCGGAGAATGTCTACTGGTTGACGGTTCTCGATCAAAATGGTCTGCGAATGGGTGAACGGGACGGCACGCCAGCGGGAGCCACAGCAGCAACATCGTACACCGATACCATTCACTTAGAGCGCAATAGCTGGTATGTGACCAATTTGACGCAAGCGGAACCAGAGGAAGATTTGTGGTTTGATGGGAAGCGACTCCAGCCGGGAGAGTCGCGGACGCTCACCATGACGCTCGACCATCTAGCGACAGAGCCATCGAGCGCGACGCTGCGGCTCCATGCAAAAGGGCATACGGCGGCCGACCATGTCGGCCGCGTGTCAGTCAACGGCACGGCGATTGGGGATGTGCAGTGGAATGGTTTCGTGCCTGTGACTGGCTCTCTTCCTTTTGATAACGCGCTGCTCGTTAACGGGGTCAACACGATCACGGTCGAGGCGATTGCATCGGGTGATGCGCTGACGATGTGGTATCTCAACTGGGTCGAGATTGACTATGCAGATCAATTTGTGGCAGAGGGTGATGAGTTGGTGTTTGGAGCGGCCGAAAATCAAACGATCCCCATCACCGGCTTCACAACCAACGAAATCACGCTTCTCGACATCACTGACCCATACATGCCCCAACGCATCACAACTGCGGCGCGTGTTGGCCTATCGTTTGATGCAGAGGCAGAACATCGCTATCTCGCTACAACAGTTGTGCGAACGCCAACCAACACCGTTGCCGATACACCGAGCAATCTACGCGACAGCGCAAACGGCGCAGATTGGATCATCATCTCGCATTCGGCGTTCATCACCGCCGCGCAACGCTTGGCAGACTATCGTGTGGGGCAGGGGTTGCGAACGAGCGTGGTTGATGTGCAGGATGTGTACGATGAGTTTGAGGATGGGTTCTTCAACCCAGAGGCGATTCGCAACTTTTTGGCGCATACTTATCACAACTGGCAAGCTCCTGCACCGACCTACGTTGTGCTGCTGGGAGATGGGTCGCAAGAGTTCAAAACGGCGCATGGGAAGTCACATAATTGGATACCGCCGCGTCTGATTCACACGTTTGATTTTGGCCGAATTCCCTCCGACAATTACTACGTCACCTTCATCGGAGATGACCCGCTGGCGGAGATGCAAATCGGCCGCTTGAGTGCAGAGACGTTGGAGATGGCGGAGGGGATCGTTGATAATCTGATTTCGGCCGAAAGTCAGCCACCGATACCTAACCCAACCGCGCTCTTCGTCGCTGATGATGACCAACAGTTTGAAACCGTTTCCGACTCGCTCATTGACCTTCTACCCGTCAGTTACACGGTCAAGCCCCTCTACACGCGCCAGTACACTCAGCCTGTCCTGACCCGTGACATCACCGAAACGCTCAACGCGGGAACCCTCCTCGTCAACTACAGTGGTCATGGCAATCATTATCGCTGGGGCAGCTACTTTGGCGGCCGCATTCTCACGGAAGACCAGACGGATGCGCTGGCTGGCAACAACTCTTTTCCGTTCGTGACGATTGCCAATTGTTTGAACGGGCTATTCTCATTTCCATACAGCTATGAGTTCTTTCCAGCCAATCAATCACTGGCTGAAGCGTTGCAGCGACAGCAAAATGGTGGCGCGATTGCGGTTTGGGCCGATGCTGGTTTGGGGTACAACAGTGGCCAAAAAACAATGTTGGGTGGGGTCTATCGCGCTTTCTTCGAGAAAGATGTGCATGGCCTTGGCGCAGCAACCGAGATGGGCAAGCTCGATCTGTACACCCAGTCCACTTTCTGGCAGCAGACGCTTCGCACAATGATTCTGTTTGGTGATCCTGCGAGTACGCTAAACATAGCGCAAGCTCCCAATGCAGTGACACTGGAATCGTTTACAGCAGAGACGACGGGAGATGGAACGGTGATGTTGGATTGGGTGACATCGGCCGAATTTAACCACGCCGGTTTCAACGTCTATCGCACAGAGACGGCTCAATTTGTCAACAACGGCGCACTCAACACCAACGTTATTCCATCGGGCGGCATTCAGGGTCAAGGGGGTATGTATGAATTTGAAGACACGACGGTGGAAAGTGGCAACTGGTACTACTGGCTAGAGGATATAGACATCTTTGACAAGCGGACACTGCATGGCCCCGTTGAACTGAATATGACAACGCCAACAGCAGTGTCGGTAAGCGATGCTGGCTCAAAAACACGAGGGGTAAGCCTCCTATTGATCTCACAAATTGCACTGATTGGCTTAACGGGTCTGTATCTGCGAGCATGTCGCCGCCAGCAGTCGTAAGCTGTTTTGGGTGAACAGTGAACAATCGCCCATTGCTCACCCGATTGTAGAAAGGCCTTTCATCTGTTCATAGTAAACAGATGAAAGGCCTTTATGCTGTTGCTTAAACACGAGGAAAGGGATTTTGAGATGACACCACAACTTTGAGAGTGAGGCTTCTATCGCCGCCTACAAGAAGGGTCGTTGAGTTTATTCTGGCTCGCGCAAAACGTACCCTATCCCACGAACGGTGTGGATCAGGCGGGTTAGGCCACCCGCCTCTGTCTTTTGGCGCAAATAGCGCACGTATACCTCGATGATGTTGCTCTCGCCGCCGAAGTCATACCCCCAAACGCGATCATAGATGATTTCGCGGGTCAGAACCCGACGTGGATTTCGCATGAAAAGCTCAAGCAGCTCGTACTCTTTTGCAGTCAAATCAAAGAGACGACCAGCACGCTTGCCCTGCCGTGTGCCTGTGTCGAGTTCAAGATCGACAAAGCGATAGACATCTGGCTTGCTTGGTTGGACACGACGCAGCAGAGCGCGGATGCGAGCGAGTAGTTCATCAAACGCAAATGGCTTGACGAGATAATCATCTGCCCCTGCATCGAGACCTGCCACGCGATCCTCAATCGCCTCTTTTGCCGTCAGCATCAAAATTGGTACATCTCCCACTGCACGCAGGCGGCGGCAGACTTCGATTCCATCAATGCCGGGCAGCATCACATCAAGCAACACTAAGTCCGGCGGATTATCGCGGGCAATATCAAGACCAGTCTGCCCATCCTCCGCAACATCGACGCGATAGCCCTCATAGCTGAGGCCACGCTGTAAAAATTGACGAATGCGGTCTTCGTCTTCAACCACTAAAATTCGTAATGGTGTTGCCATAGTGTCTACTCTCCGAGATGTTCACGTCTGAATGTGACGTGTGATTTATTTAGATAATGATGATAGAAAGAAGTTATTATGAAAGTTTGAAGTTTGAGTAAGCATTTGGTTATTTCAAGCGTCTACTCCTTCAACGATTGATGATACAGGACGTATGTAAGCCTTTTGTTAAAAACATCGGCCGATAACGCCGCGAATCATACGCACAACATACGATTTGGCAACGATATTGAGGGACTCTCTCCCAACCTATAGGTAATATAATGAAACAAGAGATTGCAACATTAGGTGGTGGCTGTTTTTGGTGTTTGGAAGCCGTTTATCAAGAGTTACGTGGCGTGCAGAAGGTGGTCAGCGGATACGCGGGAGGACACATAGACTATCCGACTTATGAGCAGGTTTGTGGCAAAAATACGGGTCATGCGGAGGTGGTGCAAATCACTTACGATGCGGACGTGATCAGCTTTGACGATCTGCTCAACGTGTTCTTCACGATACACGATCCGACGACGATGAATCGGCAGGGCAACGACGTTGGGCCGCAGTATCGCTCTGCGATTTTTTATCACAACGATGAGCAGCGCAAATCGGCCGAAGCCAAAATAGCCCAATTCGAGCAGGAGCAACTTTATCGCGATCCCATCGTGACAGAAGTCTCTCCACTCGAAAACTATTATGCAGGGGAGGCATATCATCAAGATTATTTCAAAAATAATCGCTTCCAACCCTACTGCATGTTTGTTGTGGCGCCGAAAGTGTCAAAGGCACGCAAAAAATTCTACGATATGCTAAAGGCCTAAGACACACGGTTTCTGAGCAGTTGCAAAAACATAGAGCAGTAAACCGCAAGTGGTTAGTGATAAGTAAGCAAGCGCATACTCTTACTTACCACCGACTTCTTACCAATTCACTGCATCATGTTTTGCACACAACTGTTAAGCAAACATGATGCGTCGCTGTTTGGGCAGGGTTATGCCCTGCGCTTTTGCTTTGTCCATCCAGTTTTCGATGATGACATCGACATTTGCCAACGCTTCCGCACACGTCTTGCCATCGGCAACACAGCCAGTTAAATTAGGGGCTTCCGCCACATAGGCGCGGTCTTCTTCGCTGTAAAAAACGACAATCTCATACTTGGTGCTCATGAGTAAGTTCTCCTGTCGGCCGTAGGCAATGCGCCTACGCGACCTGCTTTGTGGTTGTCGCCACCTCCCAAATGGTGTGGTTGCGTTTGCGGCGGAAGTCGCGCTGACCGAGTTTTCGGCCGAGAACCTCCAACATCGCCACCAAACCCGCCCACACAACCTTTTTGGGATGCGGTTCCAATCGTTTGATAAAGTGGGGCAAAATTCCGCCGCCACTCATCGTGCCGACAGCATAGCCCAATTCCTGCTGCATCTCTAAGTGACCGGCGAAGATGCGTCGCCGTTGGCGCAAGAAGTCGCCAACTGTTTCAGGCCCTTTGTTGTAAACAATTGCATCTGGCGCGTAGCCGATGCTATATCCCTGTCCACGAATCAGCGGCTCAATGCTCGCCTCATCGACCGCCGTATGGTTGGGAATGCGCTCAAAGACGTGGCGAAAGGCGACCATCTCGCCGACTTTGCGTGTTCCCGCCATGTTCATATCGTGGTGTAAATCCCAGAGCAAGTGGGCGGCATAGCCCATAAACTGCTGCGGATTGTTGACCGGCACGGGACGCACACCAACCATGCCGACTGTCTCATCACGCATAGGCACAACGAGACGCTCAATCGTGTCTGGCTCTGGCAACACGTCCGCGCTCGACAGCACGACGGTTTTTTCTTTAGTTTGTGTTAAGAGGAGGTTGATGGCGGAGGCTTTGCCCTCGCGCCGAGACTGCACAACCAAACACACGAGCGGGTTACGCACCTCCCACCCACGCACGATCTCATTGGTGGCATCGGTTGAGCCACTGCTGACGACGATAATTTCAGAGATTTTGACTGTTTTAAGGTCTTGGTAGGTGAGGCGGTCTAGCAATCGGCCGATATTTTCCGCCTCATTATGCGCTGTAACCCCGATGGAAACGGGCAACACAACATCTGACATTTTTACTGCTCCTATTTGTACTTGAAATGTGAGTGGCGCACCGTAGTACTTTCCGCCTATCGGACGCGCACAGGCGACTTACAGTGCAGAGATGCTTTGTTAGAGTTACAAGGAGTACAACGCACCCTCTAGTATACATCATGTTCTGATGTTGGTGGCCTTGTAAACGCTTAGGATGACTTCCCTAATATAAGTGTTAATCGTTCGCGCTCCTGTTGGATGAGATCATGCCCGTTTGTGCGGATTTCAAATTGATTGAGCATGGCGAAAAGAGGGAAGCCGAGCGGATCGGCCGAATTGCACTGCAACATCTCAGCAATGGTTTTAGCATCATCCTCCACGCCGCTATACCCTGACAAGGGCGCATGTTGCACAATGCTGACAAGCTGCTCGACGGGCGTTTGTAATGGCGGAAACAGCCGCTGCACAGAGGCATTGAGCGTCGCGGCCGGCAAAGAGCGACGTTTTCGCATCCATGCGCCCAGCTGTCGCTGCCATGATGATTCGAGCAGCTTGGTTGTCGTGAGCGCGTGCGGGAAGGAGAAGGTGCTGCCATCGGCCGACATCAGCACAAAATCATGTGCCAAGTAACGCAATTTTGGATTGCGTTCGAGTATCTCAAATGTATCGGCCGCTGTCGCATTGCGCCCCGCTTTGCTGACCAAAGTTGCGCCTTGCTCGTCTGCATAAGCCCCCGCCTGCACAAAAACCATCTCCTTGCGAAGCGCAACATAGCGCAGTAACGGTTCGATGAGATTGATGTACAAAACGTGCGGTGCTTGCGCGATGATTGGCGAGATGACGACTTCGATCTGATGGGCGAGCGTGATGGTGAAGGCGAAGCCGAAGCGACCGAGTCCATCATCAAAGCTAACCCCGTCAGCAAACTTGCGCGGCGTGCCGTGCCTGTCCACGCGAATCACAATATCGGCCGCCATCTCTCCCATTGCGCTCTGAAAATAGGCCAAATCTGGCAGCGGAACGGGCGACTGAATCGTGATTTTGTCGTGGATGTTATAGGTTGTTTTGATGGATTCGGCCGACATCAGACCGCTTGCCCCAATCCAGCGATCTGACAGCAGGTAGCGTACAAACCCGGTTGCCCCAATTGCCAAAAGCTGAGGAATAATGGGAACCGGAATTTTATTGAAACGATTGAACAGAGCGAACAAAGGGGTGAGAATAAGCGCATTGAACAAACTGTTGACGCGCAAAAATCGCCGCAGGGTGCGCCAATCTTCATTAGGGAAGACAATCGTTCGATTGCCCGCCCAGCGCACAAAATCCCCGATCATCGCGCTGCCAAACACAGCGGGAGTTTGTTGCCAATTTTGCCGCGCCAAAAGCCGCAACGCCCACACCTTGACAGAAACGGATGTGAAAACAACGCTCAGATAACGTAGCAATGGTCGCGTGTGAACGGTCGCTCGCAGTCGCAGAACGTGGCGAAAAAAGCGCATTCCCTCCCGAAAATCAGCCTTGCTGCTCCCCGCATGACGCAACCCAAAATCAAACAGCAGCTCACTCGCCCGTAAGTTGGGGTGACGCACCAGAATTTCGAGCAAAATTTTGAATCCGTCGGGGTGTAGTCGGTCAATATCTAGCGCGGCACGACGGACGAGAAAGAAACCGGTCAATGGATCGGAGACATCTTTGAGGGAGCGGGGGAAAAAAGAGCGGGCGATTAACGTCAGTCCGTTGGAAATGATGGCGCGGGGGAGGGGGAGTCCGACGGGACCGATCCGGTTGGCTTGGCGGCTGGCGACGACAATATCGGCCGAACTCAGCACCGCTCGTTCCAACAAAATTGGCACGACGTGGGGCGGATGTTGCAAATCCCCATCCATCACGCAAACGTATTCGCCGTTGCTCTCGCGCAAGCCGAGAACGACTGCGCCGCTGAGACCATCGCGCTGGGATGTCGGCCGATGTAAACAGCGCACGGGCAGTGTTGCCGTCTCTACCACTCGTGCAATCACATCGGGTGTCCTGTCATTGCTATCATCGACAAACAGAATCTCCGCATCAATTCCCTCGGCCGCCTCGCGCAAACGTGCAACCAATGGCACGATGTTATCTGCCTCGTTCATGGTCGGGATGATGATCGTCAGTTGGGGCATCAAACTTCAACTTGTCTCAAAAACCCGCGCAAAGTAGCCCGTCATCTCATCGACTAATGTCTCGCGTTCCGACACGCCCGCCAAAATTTGGGCAAGCTCTTTTTTGAATTTGATCTGCATATTGCGATAAATTTGGATGCGCTGTGCTTGCGGTGACCCTGCGCCGTGCATCGACTCGGTGAGATAGCCGACGGCGTTTCGGCCGAGCGTCATATTTTCGATCAGGCGCAAAATTCGCATTCGGGATTCAGTTGGAACATCGGCGCGACCGCGCAGATATTTGTCGAGCAATTTGCCGATCTTTTCGTGGCGATAATCCTGTTCAGACGGCATCGTGGCGACGAGACCGCCGGCGAGGTCTTGGGCAATTCGGCCGATTTCATACGGCATCTTCGTCACATGATGCTTGCAAACATTTGCCAACATGTCATCTGCCAAATACGCGCCCGATTTGGTTGCCTCGCCCTGATAGGAAGCTGCGATTCCTGTCCCATAAATCGTCTCATTCAAATGGGTCATCTCGACCAGCTTATCGCGGATATGACTGGCACGCTCAACGCCGTTGTATTCGGCCGCCGTCGCTGCTGCCCCAATCAGCACATCGCCGACCCCACTTTTACACACATAACTGCGTCGGTGGTATGACGTGAATCGCTCGACCAACATCGCCGCAAACTCATATTCACCATCCATGAAAATCAGTTCATTTGGAATAAAGACATCTTCAAAAATGACCATCGCCTCCTGACCGCCGAAGTTGAGGTTGCCCACGTCGATTGAGCCACCCTCCATACTACGCGTGTCGCACGATTGTCGCCCATAGATGTACGTGATGCCGTTTGCGTCAACGGGAACCGCACCGACAACCGCAAAATCACGATCTCTTTCGCATAGTCGAAGAGTAGGCATAACGAGCATCCAGTGAGAGTTAATACAACCCGTCTGATGTGCTTTTGCACCAGAGATGTAGACACCATCAGCCGTGCGTCGCGTGATGTGGACGTACAAATCGGGGTCTGCCTGCTCATGTGGAGCCTTGCTGCGATCTCCCTTTACATCGGTCATTGCGCCCCCGACGACGTAGCCACCTTGCTGCATTCTCGTCAAAAAATGTTTGAGCCGCGTATGGTAAGGTGTGCTGTGCTTTTCGTCCATTTCATACGTCACAGAATAAAGCGCGTTAAATGCGTCCATTCCGACACAACGCTGAAAGCATGTTCCCGTCAACTGCCCTAGTCGCCGCTGCATTTTACTTTGCAGCACCAAATCGGCCGCGCTCATCGAGACGTGCAAAAAGCGATTGATGCGCGTTCCGGTCAGTGGAGAAACCGTTGTGGCGAGTTCGGGGTGTGCTTCGGCGAGGGCGTAGGTTTGCGCGACGGCGTTGATCGACGGTCGGATCATGGGATGATCGACCGGCTCTTCGACTCGTTCGCCAAAGAGGTAGATAGTGAGGTTGCGGTTGCGGAGGCTGTTGATGTACTGTTCGGCCGATCTAATTTGTGTGTCCATAGATAAACTCTCGAAATGCAGCGTGATTTTGAGTTATAGTTCAACTTCGTGATTCATACAAGTTAAAAAAATGACCCAACTAACCAATAAAACGATTCTCATTACAGGTGCAGCGGGTGGCTTTGGCCAACAGTTTGTGCGGCAGCTCTTGACGAAAAATTGCCGCCTCATCCTAACAGACCTAGACGAAACGATAGTGCAAGCAGTTGCCCAACGCATCTATCTGGAAGTAGGGCAGGGCGAAATCGTCGCCACCATTGCCAGCGATTTAAGCACGCCCGCAGGAGCCGACGCGCTATTTGCGACCGTTTCTGAACCAGTCGATGTTCTCATCAACAACGCGGGTTTAGCCTTGTTGGGACGACATGACGAAGTGCCACAAGCGGCATGGGAGCGTATGATGCAGGTCAATTTGCTCACCCCAATGCGATTGACCGCGCTGTTTACGCGGCAAATGATTGCACGGCAATCTGGTCATATCGTCAACATTTCGTCGATGGCAGGGTGGACATCTGACATAGGCTTATCGGCTTATTCAGCGACAAAGTTCGGGCTGCGTGGGTTTAGCGAGGCGTTGGCCTCTGAACTTGCGCCACATAACGTACAAGTGTCGGCCGTCTACCCTTTCTACAGCAAAACGGCGATCATCGACTCACCACGCTATGGCTCATTGGCAGGACGCGAAGTGACCGACGCAGATCGCGCTCGCATGACCGATCCCGCTGATGTCATTCGCAAAACACTCACTGCTGTTGAAAAAGATCGCTTGCATGTCTTTCCCGACAAAATCGGCCGAACCATCTATCTCGTAAAACGCTACGCACCGAAGTTGTTCGACATTGCACAAAAACGTTATTTGGCGACAAAATTATGAATCAACCCCTCGATGTTCTTATCATCGGCGCAGGCTTTGCTGGCATCTGTGCTGGTGTCAAACTGCTCGAACGCGGCATCAGCAACTTTCGCATCGTGGAAAAAAGCGATGGCATTGGCGGCACATGGCATGAAAACACCTATCCGGGGGCAGCGTGTGATGTGCCGTCCCATTTTTACAGCTTCTCGTTTGAACTGAACCCCAACTGGTCGCGGGTCTATTCCCCACGTGCCGAAATACAGGCATATATCGAACACTGTGTCGATAAGTATGGTCTGCGCCCCTACATCACCAATGGCAAGCACGTTGTTTTGAATCGTCTGGATGAGACGAAAAAGCTCTGGGAAACACGGTTTGCCGACGGAGACATTATCCGCAGTCGGCATGTCATTTCAGGCATTGGCGGTCTGCACATGCCCAAAACCCCCGAATTTGTCGAGCAGGACAGGTTCAACGGTGTCACCATGCACTCTGCAAAATGGAATCACTCGTATGATTTCAGCGGCAAAAAAGTCGCCGTTATTGGCACGGCAGCCAGCGCGGTGCAGATTATTCCCGAACTTGCCGAGATCGTTGACCAACTCTACGTCTTTCAGCGCACACCAAACTATATCGTGCCACGCAATGATCGCCCGTACACTGAACAAGAAAAGCGAAGGTTCCGCCGTTTCCCAGTCCTAATGAAGCTGTTGCGCCAATTTATTTTCTTGCGAATGGAACTACTTATCTTTCCAATTACGAGTGAGAATTCAAGCATCGGCAGATATACGGCAAAGAATGCCGTTAACTGGATGCGAAATGTTGTAAAGGATGAGCGTTTGCATGATGCACTAACGCCAGATTATCAGATTGGATGTAAGCGGGTTTTGGTTTCAGATGATTATTATGCGGCGTTTAATCGGCCGAATGTCCATCTCATCACCACCTCAATTGACCGCTTTTCCCTCACAGCCATCCAAACCACCGACAACACCCACCGCGAAGTCGATGCCATCATCTACGCCACAGGCTTCGACCTCGACAAGCACATCGTCTCTATCGACATCATCGGTCAAAACAATGCCCAAATCTGCGACGTGTGGGACGACATCCCACTGGCCTATCACGGCGTTTGCACGGCAGGATTCCCCAACTACTGGTTTGTGACGGGGCCGAACACAGGCGTTGGCACAACCTCTATCATCTTCATGATCGAGCAGGCGGTCAGCTACATTCTCGACTGCATCGAACTGGCAAGGCGCGATACCTTAATCAGTGTAAAACAACAGGCGATGCTTGACTACAATGCGAAGATTCAGCACGCATTAAACGATACTGTCTGGGCGAGTGGTTGCAAAAGTTGGTATTTGCGCGAAGATGGCCGAAATGCGACCCTATATCCATACAGTGCGCGGACGTGGCGCAAACAAATGAAAAAGGTACGAACAGAAGATTTTATGCTTGCCTAGCAGATATTCCATTTTTTCAAAAAATGGAATATCTTGTCTCGTGTCATGATCTCAACACGACTGGCAACGCTTCGTACCGATGCCAGCCCGGAATTTTTTGCACCTTTAACTCATCCGGCCGAACTGCCAGCCGCAGATTTGGGCTACGCGCCAGCAGATTTTTGAGCGCGATTTTGGTCTCGATTCGCGCCAATGGCGCACCTAAGCAATAGTGAATCCCCTGCCCAAAACCGAGATGGCGGTTGGGTTTACGAGCGATGTCAAACTGTTCTGGGTTTTCAAAAACGTCGGGATCAAAGTTTGCTGCACCCAGTAGAGGCATGATAGCCTTGCCTTTTGGAATTGTTACGCCGTGTAGGGTGATGTCTTCCATCGAATAGCCGAGTTTCGTTGCGTGAATGGGGCCATTGAAACGGTTGACCTCTTCGACGGCCGAGTCCAACAGTTCCGGATGATCGCGCAACCGTTGTAGCTCATCTGGGTGTGTCAGAAGCGTTTGCACTGCATTCGTGATGAGATGGACGGTCGTTTCATAGCCGGCCACGATGAGCAAAAAGAGCATGGCAATCAGTTCATCTTCACTCAGCTTGTCCCCGTCTTCCTCTGCCTCAATCAGACCAGACAGAATATCATTCTGTGGGTTCGCACGTTTACGCTCAATCAATCCCCGACTGAACTTGACAGCCTTTGGCAAATCCCATGTGAACGTTTTTAGCAAGGCAAAGCCTGAAAACCCACTGGTCAGTGCAGTCATATAACCCGCAAATTCAGGAATTTCATCGGTTGAAACACCGACCATCTCACCGATTACGGTGACAGGAATTGGCAGCGCATACGCTTTAATCAAGTCAACCTCGCCCTGTTTCTCAGCTTTGTCAAGCAGTTGGTGTGTTAGCGACTCAATCCGCTGATTGAGATAGGCCAAGCGGCTTGGCGTGAACGCTTTGTGGACAAGGTTTCGCAGACGGCGATGCTCTGGATCATCCTCATTAATCATGCTGTGAATCAGCATATTCACCGTCTTTGGTAGTGGAATCGGAAATCGGCCGCCTCCCGTTGCCGTTGTGCGATTGCGAACAATGCGCGGGTCTTTGAGGATACTCACGCAATCATCGTAACGCGACAAAAAGTATATGTTGATGACAGAGAGTTTCCCCTTGTGAACGGGCGAATTCTCACGTAACCATTTGTAGTGCGCGAGCTTATTCTCGATAAATGCTTTGCTCATTAGGTTGACAGGGGTTCTGATTTCCATGATTTTGCCTCTGATTATAATTTGACTGACCGTCGGTCAGTGATGGATGAATGATAAAACAAAAAGGATGATTTCGTCAAGCAAATCATTTCTGTCTCACTAATTCCGAATTCAACCAGTTCTTTGGCTCGTGATTGACACACCGTTGCGCTTATGTAAGAATCATCCCAATACACAAACAAGTTGGCTAGTCGCAGTCCCGCAAAAATTAGCCTCAACTTACAAACTTTAAGGAGCATTCCAATGTCTAGAACTGCACAAGGTGCAATTGCACGAATCCCCGGAGACCCTGTTGTTTTTGAAGAATTCACGCTCGACGATCCCGGTGAATACGATGTTGTTGTCAAAATCCTCGCTACAGGTGTCTGCCACACCGATCTTGGCCTCAAGACTGGCACGTATGGCACAGATGGCTTTCCATTTCTGCTCGGTCATGAAGGGGCCGGCATTGTCGAAGAAGTTGGCAGCCGCGTCACTCGCGTCGCTGTTGGCGATCACGTAATGCTCAACTGGCGTGCGCCTTGCGGTGACTGTCGTTTCTGCGTCAAGGGCAAGCACAATTTCTGCGCCAATAGCCACAACGCAGAGGGCAAAATGCGTGATGCAGATGGCAATGTACTCAATGCTGCACTTGGCATTGGCACATTTTGTGAGCGCACGTTGGTTCATGAAGTCCAGTGTGTCGAATATGATGCGTCGATCCCGGCCGAGCCAATGTCATTGATCGGCTGCGGTGTGATGACAGGGGTTGGCGCAGCTCTTTACTCTGCTCAGGTTCAGATAGGTGACAGCGTTGCCGTATTTGGCTGTGGCGGTGTTGGTGACAGCGTTATTCAGGGTGCAAAAATTGCGGGCGCGACAAAGATCATTGCTGTTGACATCGACGATCAGAAGCTCGAATGGGCAAAAGAGTTTGGCGCGACACACACTATCAACCCTAATGATGTGGATGATGTTGTAGAGGCAATCAAAGAGATGACCGATGGCAATGGTGTAAACCACTCATTTGAGGCCGTTGGCATCGCGGAGACGCTGGAACAAGCTCTGTTCTGCCGCGATCTAGCTGGCAATTGTGTTTTGATCGGTGTTCCGGGCCCCGGCCCACGTCTTGACATCGACATCCAGCAGCTATTTGATCTCGGTGGTAGCCTAACCGTCTCGTGGTATGGCAACTGCATTCCTGCCCGCGACTTCCCAACCCTCGCCGCATGGTATCAACAAGGCACACTCGATCTTGACCGCCTTGTGAGCCGTAAGATCACGCTTGGAGAGACAAATGAGGCGTTTGAGGCGATGAAACGGGGTGAAACGTTGCGTTCTGTGATCGTTTTCGATTAGAGGTGAAATGATGAACATAGCCGAGGTTTCCAACCTCGCTATCAAAGGCGAAGGTAGAATTCTCAGCTATTTCACCACATGATCCAGATGAACAAAAAGTCTAAAATCCCAACGAACGCCCCACGATTTCCTTCATGATTTCATTGGTTCCGCCGTGAATTGGGTCAACGCGCACATCGAGATAGAATTTTGCAACTTGATATTCGAGCATGTACCCGTAGCCACCGTGTAGCTGAACGCAGTCGTCGATAATACGTTTGGCGACATCGGAACACCATTGTTTGCACATTGCGGCTTCGACGGCCGTCAATGTGCCATCAACCTGCTTCATAATGCAGTCGTCAAGATAGATTCGGCCGACAGTCAGCTCCGACTTCATCTCCGCCAGCTTGAAGCGCGAGTTTTGGAATTTGCCGATGGGTCGGCCGAAGGCCGTGCGACTTTTACAATACTCAACGGTTAGGTCAAACGCTGCTTCGGCCGCGACAAATGCGCCCAGCGCAATCACCAAACGCTCCTGCGGCAAGTTGTGCATCATGTGATAGAACCCTTTGCCTTCACCACCAAGCAGATTTTCGACGGGAACTTCGACATCTTTGAAAAAGAGTTCGGCCGTGTCCTGCGCGTGACGACCCATTTTCTCCAAATTACGCCCACGCTCATACCCTTCCATCCCGCGCTCAACGACAATCAGACTGATCCCCGCTGCGCCCGCGCCCGGTGTCGTCTTGCAGGCAACAATGGCGAGGTCATTCATGATCCCATTCGAGATAAACGTTTTCTGCCCGTTCATCAGGTAGTGGTCACCCTGTTTGATGGCGGTTGTTTGAATGCCCTGCAAGTCGCTACCCGCATTTGGCTCGCTCATGGCGAGAGAGGTGATATATTCGCCCGTTGCCATTTTGGGCAGCCAGCGTTCTTTTTGTTCATCCGTTGCAAAAGCCAACATATATGGCACAACTAGTTCGTTTGTGATGCCAAAGCCGGGGCCTGACGCACCAACTCGCGCCAATTCTTCGACAAAAATAGCGTTGTAGCGATAGTCGTCTACCCCCAGTCCGCCATATTCTTCGGGAACGTCCATGCACAAAAAGCCGTTCTCGCCGGCCTTTAGCCAGACATCACGGGAAACTAGCCCATCTTTCTCCCACTGCTCGTGATAAGGCGCGATCTCTCGTTTGACAAATTCGCGCACTGCGTCGCGGAACATAACATGCTCATCGTTCAAATATTTTGCTTGCATTTTAGACCCTTAGCTTGACGAATAAAGTCCGCAACGAACAGCTCTCCGCAGGTACTTCGTTCGTAATCGGTTCGGTAGCGATTGACATAAATCTTGTGATACCCGTATGATAGCGAGAAACACACGAGAGGTCATTATGTCACAGGCAAAGCGTTTCACCAATGTTGGAGAATTGAAAACGGCCTCCACTGTCATTGAGGTTGGCACTCGCTTCTCCAACTCCCGCATGGCTCACAATTTTGACGTTAGCCTTTCTCAAAAAACACCCCATTTGTTGATGCTGAAAATATCTCATCAACCACTTCCCACCCAAAAATCATCAGTTAACAAAATAGCAACTTGCTGACTAAGTAATTTGCCATTAACCTTTGCTCTCGCAAACCTACTCGCGCTTCTCGCGCAAAGTTGAAACAGTTATACTTCGTGGCAATTGGTGTAACGATTGAAGAGTGAGGTGTTTTGTGGAGCGAACATTTGTAATGATGGCAGCCGTCCTGATGTTTTTGGGTGTGGCGGCGGGTGCATTTGGCGCACACGCGCTGAGTGATTATTTTGCGAAGTTCCCAAAATATGTGGGAACATTTGACACAGCCGTGCGCTACCATACACTGCACGCACTAGCACTATTTGGGATCGCATGGTTTAGCACACGCACGGATGGTGCGCTTGTCAATTGGTCAGGCTGGTTAATTTTTATTGGTGTCCTGATATTTTCGGGCAGCCTTTATCTGCTGGTTGCAACGGGTAAAAACTGGCTCGGTGCAATTACGCCGATTGGTGGCGTTGCATTTTTGGCAGGTTGGGCATGTCTCTTTTTGGCGGCGTTACGCGGATAGGCAAATTATAGATTATTTAGGAAAAATTATGGCAAACGCATTTGGTGTTCCTGAGATTTCGGCCGATCAAGTCGCCGAAAAAATTGAAAACAACGATGATTTTATTCTACTCGACGTGCGCGAGCCGTTTGAGCTTGAGATAGCGTCGATTGACAAGGCAATGCCCGCACCACTGAGTGAACTGGCAGAAAAGGGCGCACCCGCTTTGCCCAAAGCTGTGCGCGATAATCAATCGGCCGAGATTGTCATCATGTGTCATCATGGGGGTCGCAGCGCACAAGTGACCGCGTGGTTGCGTCAACAGGGCTATGAAAACGCGCTCAACATGAAAGGCGGGATTCATGCGTGGTCGATGACGGTCGATCCAGATGTTCAGACTTATTGAACACGCAAGGATAAATAGATGCAAACGATCTTGATCACAGGTGCAACAGACGGCATTGGTTTGGCGTTGGCGCGGATCTATATGGGAGAGGGTGTGCGGCTGGTGCTGATCGGCCGAAAATCACTCAACGACCTAGCCGATCCTGTCTTTTCTGAAGACAACTATTGCCAAGCAGATCTATCTCAACCAGACTGCGCCGAGCGCGTTATGGCATTTTTGCAGCAGAGAATGGTCAGCAAAATCGATCTGGTCATTCAGAATGCCGGGGTTGGGTATGTTGGTGAGATTGGGGCGCAGTCGGCCGACTCAATCCAAAATCTGATCCACGTCAACCTAGCAGCTCCGATCCGCTTGACGCACGCATTGTTTCCGCTATTGCATGGCGGAAAACTCGTTTTTATTAGTTCAATTGCCTCTGCGCTGCCGGCCGCTGAATATGCGACGTATACCGCCTCAAAAGCGGCTCTCGACGGCTTTGCACGCAGCCTGCGTGTGGAGTTGGCGGGAAAAGTTGATGTTCAGATCGTTCATCCGGGCGCGACGAAAACGGGAATGCACGCGAAGGTTGGTATGAGCGAGAAGCAGTATCGACGCTTTCCAGCGGCCGAAAAAGTAGTCGAACGGATTGTCAAATCGATCGAGACAAACCGCCGCACCATCACGATTGGCACAAGCAATGCAATGATACGCAATGTTGCCAAACGCAGCCCACGCTTGATTGAATGGGCAATGAGGCGCAAAAAGCGTCGCTTGATGTCGCGGAGCAGCCATACACCGCTGCACGTTGTGATTACGGGGGCGGCCGATGGCATCGGCCGGTCGCTCGCTTTTCGCTATGCAAAAGCTGGCTATCACGTGACTGGGGTCGATGTCGATGCAGAACGTGCTGCTGCAACAGAGCAGGAGATTCGCTCGCTTGGGGCAGAGGTACGTTTTATTGTCGCTGATTTAACGCATGATCTCAGTTGGATCACAAAGCTTCCCTCTATCGATGTATTAATCCACAATGCAGGCATTAGTCAGACGGGGCATTTTATCCACAGTGATGTGGAAAAACAGATGGCGGTGCTGGGGGTCAATTTGACGGCTCCGTTGCGGATTTCGGCCGACCTTTTGCAAGCAAACAAACTTAACACGGGCGCATCTCTCGTCTTTATCTCTTCGCTTTCCAAATTTGTCAGCTATCCGAGCGCAAGCGTCTATGCAGCCAGCAAGGATGGGCTTGCCCATTATGCTCGTTGTTTGCGCGTTGCACTTTGGCCACAGCAACACGTGCTAACTGTCTATCCCGGCCCCATCCGCACCGCGCACGCCCGTCGCTATAGCCCCGACAACAGCCGCGAGTCAAGCCGCATGTCGCCTGACCTTTTGGCAGACAAAATTTTTGAGGCACAGCAGGCGCATAAGCGTGAGCTGATGCCGGGGGCGGCCGCGCAGGGATTTGCGATTTTCGGCCGAGTTGCCCCACGCCTTGCCGAAAAAGCGATGAAACGTGCCTTACTCGACAAGTTCCCATTACCCAACGAACAGTAAACAGTGTTGTCCACTGCTCACTGACCACCGCCATGTTTGATGAACCAATGCGACACGTCAAAAATAGCCTGATGACCCCCATGGCTCGTTATGTCTCCTTTCTCTCGCCCATTCAACTGTCGGTGATGGGGCTTTTTATTGCGCTACTAATGTTTGGTGCGCTTTATGAAGGCTGGTTTTTCATCGGAGCAATTTTGTGGTGGCTTAATCGCGTCTTTGATGGGTTGGACGGGATCGTGGCGCGTGAAAACAAGTTGCAAAGCGACTTAGGCGGCTACGTGGACATCATGTGCGATCACGTTGCCTACATTGCGTTGCCTATCGGCGTGATATTGGGGCAACCTGCTAATGAGTTTAATTGGCTCATGCTCGTTCTTCTGTTGGCAACGTTCTACGTCAACGCCGCCTCGTGGATGTATCTTTCAGCCATTTTGGAAAAGCGCGACCGCGGCGCGAAAATGCAAGGCGAAACAACCACTATCACAATGCCTCGCGGGTTGGTCGCGGGAACTGAGACAATCATTTTCTTCAGCCTATTTGCCCTGTTGCCCAACTATGCGCCGATTCTCTTTTTGATGATGGCAGTCATGATTATGGGCGGGATGATTTATCGTCTCCATTGGGCGGCTCAACATCTTGGCTGATGATGTCCGACACATCGTTATAGGCTGCGCTGGCGAAGATCGCGTAACTCATGACGTGATGCCGACGTGGGCATATTTAGCTGATGTTCGAGTTGGTTTAGCAGTTCAAGTGCATCAATCGTCCGTTGTACGAGTTGCTGTTGTTGATAAATTGGCAGTGCCATCAAGATATATTGATAGGCTGTGTAGTAATCCTCACGCTGGTAGGCAGTTAGAGCAGCATAATAGTACAGATCGGGCAACGGCAGTTCGTCGCTTGTCAACGCTAGCCCCTGCAATAGTCGTTGCCACGCCACCTCATAATCAGTTTGGTTATAGGCTGCCTGTCCCAATGCTTGGCAAAATAGGGCTTGATAGTGTAGGTCATCCGCTTTACAGGCAAGCTCATACCCTTTCTCCCAAATTGTCTCGGCCGCTTCCCACGCTCGTTCAGCCGAATAAATCCGGCCTAAATGATAAGCCGAGCTAATTGCGAGGGGGCGCAAATCGGCCGATTCGGCCGCTGCCAAATGTTCATAGGTTGCCACGCTTTCTGCCCGTTGCCCTTGCTGATATTGCAAATGCCCCTCAAGTAACTTCATTTGCGCTCTCAACACTGCTGGCAAGTCATCTATCGTCTCTAATAAAACGAGCTGTTGCTGCGCTGCTTGATAATCGCCGTGTGCAATATAGAGCATCGCTAACGCATTCCGCAAATAAGCGTTGACGATATCATTGGTTGTAATCTGTAACGCTTGCTCGAACCAAGCAATGCCTGTTGCCTGCAAGCCTGTTGTGTCAAGATAAGTTGCGAGGGGCAAACTTGCTTTTACAAGCAAATTGGCTGAGTTGTGGTTGATACACCATTGCCATGCCTGTTCAATATCGGGCAACTGCTGCTGAACCTCAACAATACGTTCTGGCGCACGCTTTAACTGTGCCATTTGCTGCACGAGCCACTCCAAATAGGTGGTTGCATGTCGATACTGTGCCTGTGTCAACCAGCCATTGAGCGCGGCGTTGTTTTCCGAGCGTTTGAGACAGAAGCGCGAGATTTGTGGATGAAGCGATAGCAACCCGTTTTGTTGTGTTGTGAGTAGACCGATGTGTTGTAGCATCACAATGGTGCTTTGTGATGATTGCGTCACAGATTGGGCGATCTCGGCCGAAAACGCGCCTCTCATTATCGTCAATTGCAACAACACGCGCTGCTCCTCCCATGTCAACTGCTGCCATGAGTAGGCGATCACTGCCCATAGGCTGCGATGACGTGTTGGCATTGTCAACGCATCTGTCTTCAAGAATGTCAAGTCGTGTTCAAGGGTTGTCCGTAACTCGGCTAACGTTTGTGTTTCACACAGCGAGGTTGCCAGCTCAATGCCAAGTGGCAAGCCGTTCAATAGTTGACAAATATCTGCAACGATCTTCAACTCACCGTCTTGGTCAATCTGCCGTCCAGTTCGACTCAAACGTTCGCAAAATAGCTGAACGCTGGGCGAGTCATTGCCGCTTCCTGTCTCTAACCCGTTGACAAAATAAACCGTTTCACAGGGGTCGTTCAATTTTTGTCGTGAGGTGAGGATGATGTTTAGCTGCTGGGTCTCACGTAGCAAATTAACGACAAGTGGTGCAGCCTCTATCACGTGTTCAAAGTTGTCAAGGATGAGCAGGACGTGGCGTGATTGAAGATAGCGGGTGATTTGCTCATACAGGGATCCCTGACCACGAGGGACGAAGTGCATCGTCTGAGCAATTTGCTGTAGCACTTGGTTTTGGATAATCTCAGGTGACTCGGCCGACTGTACCCTCTCCAATCCGATAAACCAAACGCCGTCAGGAAAATTAGCCTTATTCCCGCGAGCAACAGCGAGTGCCAGTTCACTTTTACCCACACCGCCCTGCCCAACCAATGTGATGAGAGGATGGTAGGCCGATGCTAACCACGTGGAGAGGGTGTCAATGGCTTGTTGTCGGCCGAAAATCGGCTTCAACATGCGGGGGAGATTATGCTTTGGGGTTGGTTGAAAATGGCGTTCGCGTAACGGCTGACGCAATTGCTCAATCAATGATGCGTATTCCCCTCTTTTTGCTCTCAGCCAGTCCAGAAATGCCGAGCTATCAATCTCCTCAAAACCGGGCATGAGAACCCGATCAAATGCGTTCAGGCGTGCTTGTAGCTGATGACGCGCCCCTCTCCCACCTGCCGTCATCGTCTTTTTCACATGCAGGACATCACACCACACGTTCTCTGCGTCTGTATTTAGGCGAACTGTATTGCGTGTTGTTTCAATAATGCCACTATGTGAGCCTAAAACTTGTCGCAAATTCGATAGCGACATGCGTAGATTGGCTCGCCCTGATTTGCGTGTATATCCCTCCCAAAATATAGCAGCCAGTGCGTCTCGTTCTAATGTTTTGTGACCCTCTAAGACGACATAAGCTAATAACGCTTGAGTCTTTAGCGAATGAAATGTCGTGGCAGGGACATCATCAATCGTAAGATAAAGTGAGCCAGCCAGATACAGCTTGACAGCTACTATAGGCCTGCTAACTTTCATAATTTAATCATCCTTATTGTACGCAGCCTTTGCCCATCAAAAGCTGGCTACAAGTAGCAAAAATGTCCCTCGATGGTAAAGGGTGAGCCTCATCGCATAAGAAACCAGTCATTCAACAGTTTATGTCAACTAGACAGTTTGGTTCTCTGAGGAATTGTGCAGTTGTGTGATGATATGGGAAATTTAATGCCCAGTCCTGTTGTACCCCATCAAGGCTCAGAGAGCCATATTCTTTTGAAAATGAGAAGATCAAATAGAGTTTGTTGCTTGCTTTCTGTACCTTTGATCTACCTTCACCTAATTACAGCTTATGACCATGCAGCAGTTATTCTAACAACCAACCAAGCATACCACATCATCATTATGTTGCAATTTATATAGCATAATGCTGCTTTTCAGACCGTAATATACTGTTTTGCTTGAATTCGGGAATTGTTGCAGTTTAAGAATTAAATTGGGTAATCATTGCGTGGTGCGTGGTGCGTGATGCGTATTTGGTCACGTACCACGTACCACGTACCACGTTTACCCGTTTAATTTTTTAATGTTCAACAATTCCCGAAACATGTTTTCAAAAGTAAATGAAACACACCCAAATAAATCACACCTGAAAGATATGCTTGACAGCCATTCCGCTTCACCGCTATCATTTATCTTATGCTGTCATTCAGTGACCTGCTTTCCAACGCGCTAAGTACTTAATCAAAAGTAATCGGGTGTTCGGTATTCGGTAAGTCGGTATTCGGTGTGCGTTCTACCACAGGTCAATACCGAACACTGTATACCGATTACCGTTTACCATTGCCCCAAAACTTTTGCCTGACTACTTACATGATACAAGAAAGCAGTTTTGATTAATATCTAGATGCGATTGCCCTAATCGGCCGATTAAATCTCATTGACAATTTGCACGCTCTCTCTATACTTATCCCCAGATTATAGAAGTACCACAATCTAATAGAACGTTGCCGCAAACTGCTTGTGTGCAGCAAGGATTTTGTCATGTCGCCACTAGATAGCGCAATTGACGTGATCGGTACGCTCGGCGCGTACTTTGTTTTGATTTTGACCCTCGCCCTGACGGTTGAGATCATTTTGGACAGCCTCAAGACCAATGAGTGGCTCAACAAAATGGTCAAAAGCCACGAATGGTTGAGCTTTCTTGACGTGCAGAAAAAGCGCGTCGCCCCCGACCAACTGATGCGTGACATCAGCTATTGGGTTCCCAATCGCTCACAGGCAGAACTGCAAATCGCCGCGCTCAATCAATTTTCGCAAGGGTTTGGTGTTGCGCTAGACGAGTTGATCGATGGGGCTGACGCGACGGTAACGATGACAAACGATTTGATCTCGCTCACCGGCATGACCCACCATGCCGCTCAAATCCAACACAAAATTGCGGCGCGGATGGCGGCCGTTCGCGGCCTGTATGATGCTGAAGAGGGCGTGCGAATCGCTCGTTTGCGTCGCATCTCGGCCGTTCTCGGCATCCTCATCGCCGTCCCCATGCAGTTGAATGCGTTTGCCTATCTCTCGCCACTGCTCTCACCGAGCTTGCAAACACAGGTCACGACACCTTACATGGCACTCTGTGGCGCACTGTTGACCGGCTTGGCCTCAAGTGCGGGAAGCTCGTTCTGGCACGACGTGATTGACCGAATGCGAGCGATCAAAGAGTCGGCGCGTGCGCTGCAAACGTTGACAACGAAGCCAACGATGTCATAAAACGGACTGCTTGACGCGATAATGTATGCCACGAAAATGGGCGATGGTTATATCAGCTTGATTACGGACGATGACATCGCAGGTGGCGGTGCGTCCGCTTTCGATCAGCAGGGTGGCCTCGGCCGACAAAACATCCCCCAATTGTGCTGGATTGTTAAAAACGACATCGGCCGATAGTGTCACCCCCAGCTTGTTGCCTGACATGCACGCATAGGCAAACGTCTGATCTGCCAGCGCAAAAACAAGCCCGCCCTGACACGCGCCGCCTCCATTGAGCATCTCCTCACGCACGGTCATCTGAAGCGTCGCTCTGCCCGCCTCGATTGATATGAGCTTCATGCCGAGCAATGCCATCAGTGGGGCATCGACGGACTGTAATTTTCGGCCGATTTCTTCTGCTTGAGTCATCGTAAATTCATCCTGATTGGTTTGTATCGGCCGATTATTTTACTACAACGAGCCTTCCAACCCGTTCAAGACCAATCAGCGTGTTATACTCGGCGCGTGTAGAAGGAACAGACATGCAAACGCCAGTGACACAATTGGCGGTAGGGATGAGGGTTTTACCTACGGTAAAGCCGCTTGCTTGACGCTGGTCTCGCCCTGTGTATGATCGTTCGTATGAAAATAGCTGTTTCAAGTGATGAACACACAGAACTAGTCGATTTTGTCCTGCGCCAACTAGCGTTGCGTGGGCATGAGGCGACCTATTATGGGCCTGCGCCTGAGCAAGAGACGGATTGGCCTGTCGTGACACAGCAGGCGGTCACTCAGGTCGTGAACGGTCGGGCAGATGAGGCAATCGTGATGTGCTGGACGGGAACGGGCGCGTCGATTGCCGCCAACAAGGTGAACGGCATTCGTGCGGCACTGGTACACGACGCGGAGACGGCCGCTGGCGCACGCAAATGGAACCACGCCAACGTCCTCGCCCTCAGCCTCCGCGCCACCCCAACACCCATCGCCAAAGAAATCCTCGATGCGTGGTTCAGCACTCCCTTCACAGAGGATGACTGGAACCTAAAACAAATCGAACGCATTCGCGCTCTCGAAAACGACACGTTTTCTAACGACGCTTAGGCAAGCTAAACTTAAAGACACTTCCTTCACCTAGCACGCTGTCAATCGCCAACTTTCCACCCAGCTTTGTCACAATACGTTGGACAATCGAAAGCCCCAACCCATGCCCCTTGACGCGAATTTGCTCAAGACGGGTAAATGGGACAAACAGTCGCGCTTGTTCCTCTTTGCGTAACCCTTTCCCATTATCGCGTACCCAAAACCAGACGGACTCTTCCTCTTCCGTGAAACCCAGTTCGATGACGGGCGGCCGACCGCCATATTTGACCGCGTTGCTAATGTAGTTGACCCAAACCTCTTCGACCCACGGCCCATAGCCAACAACTGTCGGCCACGACTCTGGTATGGTGATTTCTGCATTAAACTCTTGCGTGAGGTGGGTGATTCGACTGAGGGATTCATCGACTACTGGCTTCATGTCGATTTGGGAGTAAGAGACTTCTTTACGGCGCACGCCAGAGAGTAGCAAAATCTCCTTGATGATGCTGTCCATCTTTTTGGCGTTACGGGCGATGACCGAGCAGATTTGAGAAATTTCACCCGAGTCTAGAAACTCTGTCCCGCTTTCCAACATGTCACTGAATCCCAAAATCATCGACAGAGGCCCTTTCAAATCATGCGCGACCGTATGGGCAAAAGCGTCTAACTCTGAGTTTTGATTCTGCAAACTGGTGACGAGCGTGGCATTTTCAAGCGCAATCGCTGCCGCCGCCGCGAGCGTTTCGACCATCGCCAAATCTTCTTCATCAAACTCGGCATGATGTTTATTGAGAATCTCGATGACACCCGTCACTTCATTGCGAACAATCAGCGGGACAGCCAGCATTGATTGTGTGAAGAAACCCGTCTCGCGGTCAATATCAGATGTGAAGCGTGTGTCTTTGTAGGCATTTCCTGTGACTGCGCTGACTCCGTGTGTGACGACCCAACCGGCAACCCCTTCATCTGGGCGAATGCGATAGTCGCGTAACTCCTTTAGCTCTTCTGGGGGAAATGTTGCGCGGCAGGCTAATGCGCGTTGCCCTTCGTTGTCCCACAACCACGCAGATGCAGCGGGTGCGCCAATAATTTCGGCCGATGCTTCCAGCAGATACCCCAACACTTGCTCAGTATCCAAAATAGATGTGAGTTTTTGACTCACGCTATTGACCCGATTTAAGTTGCGATTCCGCCGCTCTAACGTCTCTAGCAGCGTTCTGTCATCATTCAACATCGCCGCCCTCGCAAAAAACTGCTCTTCAACTCTTATGCTGTTCATCAATACCCAACCGTTTTCTTATAATTAGTCACTTCGCCTTCATTGTAAGTCGTTTCGTCATATTTCCCTATATACCTTGGTCACGTTTGTGCTGTTTTGTGCGTGAAACCTGCGTGAAACTATCGGCTTGACGCAGGATGAACGTTGAAGACGCGCCAAAACGGTTGTGTTACACTGCCTAAATTTGTAGGGACAATACGTGGTGATGAAACGATACCGGTACTATCTTCTCATAGGAATTGCTTTTTTGCTGTTGCCAACGTTACTGTTTTGGGATGTGACAATCGGTGGCAAGACGATGCTGCCGGTTGATAATCTCTTTCAATGGCAACCTTATGCGGCTTATGCGGCGCAATTTGGGGTTCAAATCCCACAAAATGGGATCCTTAGCGACCTCATAATCCAAAATTACGTTTGGAAGCAGTTTGCAATTGAGAGCATTCGCAATGGCGAAATCCCGCTGTGGAGTCCCGGCATTTTTGCCGGTGCGCCTTTTCTGGCAAATGGACAACATTCGATGTTGTATCCATTCAGCATCTTGTTTCTAATTATGCCGATTTGGCTGGCGTATGGCTGGTTTACGATCAGTCAGCTATGGATTGCGGGCGTTGGGGGGTATTTTTTCGGCCGAATGCTCAACCAATCCCGCCCCGCTGCCGCCCTCGTTGGTCTCATCTTTCAAGGCTGTGGCTTCATGCTCGTCAGTGCGGCCGTTTTCCCGATGATTATCGCGGCGGCCGCGTGGCTCCCCTTCTTCCTCGCTGCCATCGAGCGCATCATCCGCGCCACGACTCGCAGCGACGAAGGTGGTAGAACGCTGCCATGGGCGATACTCGGTGCAGCCTCACTCGGCCTTAACATCCTCGCTGGTCATCCCGAAATCACCTACTACGTTCTCCTTATTGGTGCGCTCTACGCCATGTGGCGACTTCTCTCGCTCACCATTCACCATTCACCATTCACCGTTCACCATTTCATTAAGCCGTCTGTATGGTTGCTCACGACGGTCTTCATTGGCCTTATGCTCGGCTCTGTGCAGTTAATTCCGGCGTTTGAGTTGGCGGGAACCAACTTTCGTGAGGGTGGCGCAACATTAGCGGAAATTCGCGGTTGGGGTTTTCCATCGCGCCGCATTCTCACGCTCGTGATGCCAAATTTCTTTGGCAACCCGTCTCATCATACCGTCACAAACATCTTCACGGGTGAAGTCGTGCCAATGACACTCAACGCCTTTGGCAACCCCAACCCACGTGGTGTAAATACAACCGTTTGGGGCTTGAAAAACTATGTGGAGGGTGGCATTTATCTGGGAATTTTGCCGCTGATTTTGGCAGCAATTGGCGTTATAAGCAGTAAGTGGCAAGTGCCAAGTGGTAAGTTAAATCGCGTGACGGCATTTTTGTTACACCCTGCATCATTTTTTCTGTTTTTGGCGTTTATTTCGCTCAACTTTATTTTTGGCTCGCCGCTTTACGCGATCCTCTATCGCTTACCGTTTATCAATCAACTGCATTCGCCGTTTCGTTGGGTTTTCGCCTTAGCGATCAGCGTCGCCGTTTTAGCGGGCTATGGCTTCAACCACATGATGAGCCTGTCATTCCCGCGAAGGCCGACAGCCACTCATCAGAATGACAAATTCATAAAACTGCTCGCTTACTGCACACTGCTTGCTGGTCTGCTGCTGACAATTGCAATTCTTGCCACTCGCCCACTCTACCCACAAATTGCCCCAACCGTTGACAGGCTGTTTATGGGTCTTGCGGCCGCACCCGACACATTCCCAAACGCCGACCTTTTCTACAGCTACCTCTATCCCAAGATGCTCCTCTTTGGCATCCTACTACTACTCTCTGGTACGCTCTTACTCGCAATTTGCAATTTGCAACTGACGCTGTTCCCTGCACTTATTTTCGTCTTTGTTGCATTCGATCTTTTTATCGCCAATCGTGGATTTCATGCGGCAAATGATCCCGCGCTGCTGACGTTCAAACCAGAGTTGGTGCAGTGGCTGGAGGCGCAGGAAGACGAGTGGCGGCTGACCACGTTTGCGCCAAAGGATAAGGCGTTTCACGCTAACTTGGGCTGGTTCAATGGGTTTGCGGACGTGCGCGGTTACGATTCGATCATCAATCGGCAGTACGTCGATTTTATGGCAACGATTGATACACAGGACGAGCTTGACTTTAATCGCATTGCGCCGCTCAAAAATTGGTCGGCGATCAATTCGCCACTGCTCGATTTACTGGGGGTGAAGTACATTATCACCAGCGAGACGCTAAATTTACCAAAGTTGACAGAAGTTTGGCAGGGGGAAGGGGTGCGGATTTATGAAAATGCGGCGGTCATGCCACGCGCCTATACGATTTCGCATGAGGCGGCGTTGTTCACAGATAATGCGCTGGTGATGTCGGCCGAACGCGATCCACGCGGAACGCTATTGATCGAAGCTCGCAACTTAAGCTATCCCACATCACAGCGCGGCGTTGCTTCACCAGAAGCAGCCACCATTTTGGAAAGCCGCAATTTGGAGGTGATTGTTGCGGCGACGATTGAACAACCGAGCTGGCTTGTTCTCAACGATAGCTGGGCGCGTGGCTGGCGAGCCTTTATCAGCACGGACGATGGTGAGACAGAAGATGAGCTGACAATTGAGAAGGTTAACGGAAATTTCCGCGCTGTCTTTATTGAGGAGGCTGGTAGCTATCAGGTACGCTTCCGCTATAGTCCACGCAGCTTTATTATTGGCGGGCTGACCAGCTTTATGAGCGGCATCATTATCACCTTTGCGGTGGCGGTGTGGGGTTGGCGACGCTTTTATCGCAAGGAAGGCGAGCTAACAAATACGCAGTCGATTGCCAAAAATAGCGTCGTGCCGATGGCGTTGAGTCTATTTAATAAGGCGATTGACTTTGGGTTTGCGGCATTTTATTTGCGCGTGTTGGGGCCGGGGGAGAGCGGCGGGTATGCGACGGCAATCTCGATTGCACTTTGGTTTGACATCGTGGCAAATTGGGGGCTAGATGCGCTAATTATCCGCGATGGAGCGCAAAACAAACACGACATTAGTCGCTATCTGCTGAATACGACGCTACTGCGAATGGGGACAATGGTGGTGGGGTTGCTGCCCGTTTTTGCATTTTTGCTGGTGGGAGAGCCATTGCCGCGTGATGTGTTGTGGGCATTGGGGTTGATTGCGGTCGGGATGGTCTTTTCAGGGATCGGCAAAGGGGTGACAGGGGTGTTTTATGTGTTTGAATCGGCCGAATACCCCGCCACCCTCACAACCGTCACCACCATTTTGAAAGTGTTCTTCGGCGTGTTTGTCCTCCTGATCGGCTGGGGCTTTATCGGTCTCGCAGGCGTTTCCATCCTCACAAACGTCATCACGCTGGGTTTACTGAGCTTTGTCGCTTTTCGCAAATTCCCGCTCAGTGGCCCATGGACAATTGATTTTGAGCTACAAAAACGCGCTTTCTTCGTTGGCTATCCGCTTATGCTCAATCATCTGTTGGCGACTGTTTTCTTCAAAATTGACCAGCCGCTACTCTATCGGCTCGACAGTGAACAGGCGGTTGGCTGGTACAACTCCGCGTATAAATGGGTCGATGGCTTCAACGTGATCCCCAGTTTTTTCACCTTCGCGCTCTTCCCGATTATCTCACGACAGGTGGTTGCCCAGCTTGACGATGCACGACGTACCTTTCGGATGGCGGTTAAGCTGCTGATTCTCGTTGCGCTGCCGCTTGCTGCAACCGTAACTCTGCTGGCAGACATCATGATCGAGTTGGTCGGTGGGGCGGCCTTTCTGCCGCACGGCGCGATTTCGTTGCAATTAGTCATTTGGTCGATCCCGATTGGCTGGATCAACAGCGTGACTAACTATATGATCGTCTCGCTGGGGCTGGAAAAGCGGCTGACACGTGGGTTTATCATTGGCGTGTTGTTCAACACAATCGGCAATCTGCTATTCATTCCGCGCTATGGTTATGTGGCGGCCGCTGTAACGACGATCCTTTCTGAACTGATTTTGTTGTTGATTTTTAACTACTATTTGCGGCAGAGGATGGCTGGCGTGCAGTGGGTTGGGCTTTTGTGGCGGCCGATAATTGTCACAGGCTTTAGTCTCAGCGTGATGCTATTGGTTGTGCAGATCAATCTGATGCTGGCACTGCTGGCGGGATGGCTTGTTTATGCAGTGGGATTGTGGGCGTTGCGCGTGTTTGGGGCTGAAGAACGACGGATTTTGCAGACGATTTTGCCGCATCGGATTGCGGCGCGATTGTAAAGGGAAGTATGAAAAATAAAACAGTTCTCATCAGTGGTGCAAACTCAGGCATTGGGCTTGTGACCGCCCGCGAAATCGCCAAAATGGGCGCACAGGTGGTCATGCTCTGTCGCAGCGCAGAGCGTGGCAAGGCCGCCCTAGCTGAAGTCATCAAAGAGAGTGGAAACAACGACGTACATCTGCTGCTGTGCGATCTCTCCTCACAGGTAGATATTCGGCGTGCGGCGGCCGATTTCAAGGCGACATACGGCCGACTAGATGTCCTCGTCAACAACGCAGGAGCCATTTTTACCAAGCGACAGGAGAGTATTGATGGGCTTGAAATGACGTTTGCCGTCAATCACATCGGCTACTATTTGCTGACAACCGAACTGCTCGACCTAATCAAGGCGAGCGCACCTGCCCGCATTGTCAACGTCTCATCTGGGGCGCACGAAGTTGGGAAGTTCAATTTTGATGACTACAATCGGGAAAAGAAATTTGCAGCATTTCCAGCTTATGGTGAGAGCAAGATGGCAAATATCCTATTTACCAACGAACTTGCGCGTCGCTTGGAAGGCAGCGACGTGACCGTCAATGCGCTGCACCCCGGCTTTGTCGCCACAAACTTTGCCAAGAACACAGGCTGGCTGGGCAAAATCGCTATGACGCTGTTTGCGCCTATCATGGGTATTTCGCCAGAGAAGGGGGCCGAAACGACCATTTATCTGGCGACTTCACCAGAGGTAGCAGGGGTGACTGGAACCTATTTCTACAAGAAAAAGCCGAAGAAGACGCACGTCTTTGCTCAAGATGTGGCAGCGCAGCAGCGGTTGTGGGCGTTGAGTGAAGAATTGACGCAAAACGTATTGCGTGTCTAGTACTAGGTCACATGTAAACTAATGGAAAGGAGGATGTGTTGTATAGTAGATGAAGCAAGCAGAATTAAGTAGAAACGTTCCACTCAAAACCGGTTTCTTGCTCTGACAGTTCCCAAAGTCTCGACATCACGGCTTTGTCGTAGGCGTATGGTTCGAGTGTGCCTTCGCCGACTGGACCGCCCGATTCCATGCGCTTTGTGGGGCCGTAGAAGGCGCGTTGTTTTAGGCCATCCTCAGTGGCACACATCACTTCTGGGTAGGCTCCTTTTTCGGCCGATTGAACCATCGGAGACAGCACCATAAGTCGGAATATGATCCGCATCATCATACTGCCGCTGGTCTCGATCAGCGAAGTTGCCGACGCACCGGGGTGGCACACATACGCCTCGACATTTTTGTTTGCCGCCTTGACCCGATCTTGCAACTCGTAGGCAAACATCATCTGCGCCAACTTACTTTGACTGTAGACGCTGTTGGCGTTGTAGTTTTTGTCCCAATTCATGTCGTCAAACTGGATCGTTCGCAGCCCCATCTTGTAGCCAAGGCTGGCAACGACCACGATCCGACCTTTCGATTCTTCAATGCGGTCGAACAGCTTTCCACACAAGACAAAATGACCGTAATGGTTGGTGCCAAGCTGACTTTCAAAGCCATCCACCGTGAACTTCTGCGTCGGCACTTGGGCGATGGCGGCGTTGCAGATGAGCGCGTCGATGCGCGGGACAGTCTCAAGCACCTCTTCCGCCGCTTTGCGTACAGAAGCCAAATCCGCTAAATCCATGCGGATGAATGAGACATCGGCATCGTTGCCGAGTTCTTGTTGTATGGCTGTGATGGCATCGGCCGATTTTTGCGGATTGCGGTTCAGCATCACCACTTTTGCCCCTTTCGACAGCAATATCTTCGATGCCTCAAATCCCGTACCGCTATTCGCACCGGTAATCAGGTATGTCTTGCCTTTAAGAGAGCCAAGTCGCTCTGGTGTCCAGCCATTTTTTCCAAATTTGTTATCAGTAGTCATCTCAAAATCCTTATGCAAATAGACGTAGGGCAAACGGCTTATGGCTTTTGGTTTCAACGATATTCGTGCCGTTTGTCTCGCCCTCTTGTGAGCGGCTGTTCAAACGGGGCGAGATAAACGGCATCATATTGTGCGTCAGTTTACCGAAGCCGTTTACCTAGCCCCTACCTCAGTTTTCAAATTTCATTGACGGGTGTTGTTCCCATCTGGCATAACTATAACTCTCACAACAGAGTGTCGATAGGCGAAATCGTCGCAAAAACATGCCTAATTGTCTCATCGCGGTTGTATTGTGCGTTTTTCGGTGTTACGCTGTCAGCATGAGCAAACAACGAATTAAACAACTGATTGAAAGCAGGGTCAGCGCGGATGGCATGGTGGAAACGGGGGTGAAAGGGGTGCAACTCTTTCGGGTGAGCGATCCGGTGCGCTGTTCGCCTGTGGTGTACGAACCGAACGTGACGGCTATCGTGAGCGGCGCGAAGGAAGCGATTTTGGATGGGGAGACGTATCTTTTCGATAACACACAATACATGTGTTGTACGCTGTCGATGCCGGTGGAAGCGGGAACCCCGACTGCTTCACCAGAGGATCCCCTGCTGGGCGTATATATCTCGCTCGACACACGGGTGATGACGGAATTGGCGATTGAGATGGAGAGTGCGACAGGTGCGATTCGTCGGCCGAAGAGCGGGCCGCTCCCACAGGGGCTGGCACTCGCTCGTTGGGATGATGCCTTCGGGGAAGCGTTGTTGCGGCTGTTGCAGTTGGGGGAGAGTTCGGCCGATACCGCCATCCTCGGCAACAGCCGCCTACGGGAAGTGTACTACGCCGTCTTGAAGGGAGATGCAGGAGCTTCGGCACGACGCGCCTTCGGCGTGGGCAACGAAATCGCACGCACGATTGCATATTTGTCAGCACGCCTCGATGAAGCGGTTAACGTCGAAGATATGGCCGCCCAAGCAGGGATGAGCCGAGCTGTTTTCCACCGCAAATTCAAGCAAGCCACGACGATGTCGCCCATCCAGTTTGTGAAGTCGATGCGGCTGAACAACGCCGCCATGAAGATCGCTGGCGGCATGAATGTGAACGAAGCAGCGATGGAAGTGGGGTACGTCAGTTCCTCCCAATTCAGCCGCGAGTTCAAACGCATGTACGGGCAGTCGCCGCGACAGTGGAGCCACTCCCAGCAACTACCTGCGGGCGTGACGTTGCAGACGGCTCCATTTTTTTGACCGACTGCAACTCTCGGCAATGATTTGCCGAATTTATCTAAAAAATCGACCTCGTTTACTAACGCATTATGATATGGGTGTGTTTCAAATACTTTGAGGGTGTCATTCCAGCGTATGCAGGAATCCAT
>CAYMGE010000023.1:0-67360 GCA_964389925.1 uncultured Ardenticatenaceae bacterium | reverse complement strand
TTCTTTGCGCCCCGTGTTCTCTGCTCTTTTGCGCGACCCTTCTTTTTTACAACTTGTGGCAACATGACCACGCTTGTTCACCTATGACCACTTTTTAACTATCTCTATGGTCTTACAAGAGTTGCTGCACATCTCAACCTAGAGCGATTTAGTGGTGAAAGCGTTGAGCTACCGCTTGGTTCAATTGGCACACTACCCACTGCATTTTATGCTACTTTCCATAGCGGCCGAGACAGCACACCTATTGCACGTTCACACAAATTTCTGGATTTTAGTAAATCTTTAGCATCGGAAGTGAGTTGCCGTGTTTATTTGGGATTTATTTTTATTTCCTTATGACGCTACCGGAATCCTGCCCGATCTTTATGATCTGCCATGATCCTATAAACAGATATTAGAGGTATCGCATTGCGAATTGCACTATTTACAGAAACATTTTTGCCAAAGATAGATGGGGTTGTCAGCATTTTGTGTCTTGTGCTACGTCGGATGGAAGAGTTGGGACATAAAGTGTTAGTCTTTGCACCGCCAGACAGCCCACAGGCGTTCGCTGGCGCACGGATTATTGCAGGACGTGGCCCCCATGCACCGTTATACAAAGAGCTACATGTAACGTTTCCAACCACATCGGTGCGACGCGAACTAGAACAGTTCAAACCAGATGTGATCCATGTCGCTAGCCCTGCTTGGTTGGGAAATTGGGGAATTGTCAATGCACATCGACTTAAAATACCGCTGATTGCGTCATTCCATACAAACATCCCGCAATATCTCAAACACTATGGGTATGGCTGGCTGAGTAATCCAAGCTGGCGATATTTGCGCTTTCTGCACAATCGCGCTGAGATGAATTTGAGTACATCATCCTACATGCGCGATGAACTCAGACGACAGGGATTTAAGAATGTTCACTGGTGGAAGCGCGGGGTGGATACTGATTTTTTTGCGCCGGGCGAGGTTGACACAGAGATGCGCGTGCGATTAACAGACGGGCATCCCGATGAATTTTTAGTTGCATACATCGGCCGACACGCCCAAGAAAAACGCTTGTTCGAGCTAAAAGAAGCACTTGCCCCCCTAAAAAATGTGCGTCTGGCAATGGTAGGTGGCGGCCCCGCACATGAAGAATTGAAAGCACATTTTGCCGGCACGCCAACCACGTTTCCCGGTTATATGCGAGGTGAAGAGTTGATTGCAGCGTATCGTTCGGCCGATTGCTTTGTCTTTCCCTCAACGACTGAGACATTCGGCCTCGTTGCACTCGAGGCGATGGCGTGCGGGCTTCCCGTTATTGCAGCACGCGCTGGCGGCATTGTAGACACAGTGATTGATGGAGTAAATGGATTTTTCTTTGATCCCCCAAACTTCAATGCGATTGGCGAGTATATCCGTACCTTGCGTGATAATCCTGACCTTCGCGCCCAGCTTGCCCAAAACGCGCTCGATCACGCCGCGACACGTTCTTGGCGTGCAACGATGGATCAACTTGCCGACTTTTACACACAGACGATTGCGTTGGCACGTGCGTCAGGGCGGACACCTCAAGGATAGTGACTAATTGAAACTCGCACTGTAAGCCTGAATTGGCATACTAAACGCAGCTAAGAACACACAAGCAAGAACGTAATATCAAATAGCCGCAGCCATCTCTTTATTGTAGAGGTCGATTCAACCTGCGTGAGTGTGTCAAGTTGTAGTGGTTTTGCAATATACAGTTAATGCCAGTATCGGTAGCGTGATGGAGTCTTCAACAACAAGAAGGCTCCATCGCTTTTATATGGGTGGCGGAAGGTTTGTACACTGTCTATGCCATCTGTTTTTCTCGCACACGTTGTTTGGTTGCGGTTGCCTTTTCCAAAATTGCAGCCGCTCCGCCTCGCGCATGGATGATGTCTGTGCCGATCATGGCGGCAAGCTCTATGACGCGAGCGGTCTTTTTGAGTTGAGCAATGGCGGTGCGAGTCCGTCCATCGTGTATGGCTTTGTAAACGTGAAAATGGCGATCGCCATAGCTAGCCAGTTGTGGTAAATGTGTTACGACGATCACTTGATGATCTGCCACTGCCGTGAGACTCCAGAGCTTTCGGCCGACAGTCTCACCAATCCGCCCACCAATCCCCTGATCGATTTCGTCAAAAATTAACGTAGGCGTGTCATCTACTTGGGCAAGTGCCGTCTTGAGAGCCAACATGATACGTGCCGTCTCACCACCACTAGCGACTTTTGCCATCGGCTTGAGTGGCTCACCCGGATTAGTCGAGAGCAGAAACTCTACCTTGTCATAGCCGCTATGGTCAAAGGCCAACCGCTCATCATCGATGTAGAGACCGTGTTTATCGGAGCTTGTCTGAAATTCAACTTCAAAGCGAGCCGTCATGCGAAGATCGCGCAGTTCACGTTCAATTGTTGCGGCCAGTTTTTTGGCGGCCGCCTGCCGTTTTTTAGACAAGCTCGCGGCGAGTTTCCCTATTTTACGCAGATATTTTTCGATCTCTGACTGTAACTCTTCGGTGCGTTCACCGCTGCGTTCAAACTTGTCTAGCTGTTCTGCCTGTTTGTCCCGATAAAGCAAAATCTCCGCGATTGTCTCACCATATTTGCGTTTGAGGTTGCTAATCGTCTCAATACGTTCTTCGACCTCTGCGAGTCGTTCCGGGTCGTATTCAAGTGAATCGCCATAATCAGAGACATCACGAGCGATGTCGTCTAGCTCTTCGACAAGCGCGGTGACACGGGTGGCTAGCTCATTTTGTGACTCATCGAGCCGACCGAGACCTGTCAGGGCGCGTTCTACTTGGTTGAGGAGATCAATCGCAGAGGGCAGTTCATCGTCTTCGTTGAGCAGGATGGCGGTGGCTTCGGCCGAATAACGCATCAACGCCTCGACATTGCCCAACCGCTTGCGTTCTGTCTTCAGTGTCTCTTCCTCCCCAGTTTGTAAATTTGCTGCGTCAATCTCATTCACTTGAAACGATAACATATCGATGCGTTGAGCAATGGCACGCTCATCCTGTTGCAACATTGCAAGCTCTTTTTGTAGCAGACGCAATGCAGCGACCTCTTTGCCCAACGCCTCGCGCTCGCGTACAAGATTGGCATATCGATCTAGTAGGGGGAGATGCGACTTTGGCTTGAGCAACCCCAGATGAGAGCCTTGACCGTGAATATCGATCAGATTTTCACCAATCGCCTGCAAAATTTTTGTGTTGACGCGGGAGCCATTGACACGCGACACTGTGCTGCCGCTCACTTTGACCTCGCGGATAATGATCAGTTCATCATCGTTATCGTCAATTGCTTCGGCTTGCAGAATCGGCCGAATCATCCCCTTCAGTCGCGCATCCAGTTGAAATGTCGCCTCAATCGAAGCCTTTTTTGTCTCAGCACGAATCATCGAGCGATCAGCCCGACCGCCCAAAATAAGCATGATTCCATCTAAAATAATCGACTTACCCGCGCCCGTCTCGCCCGACAGCACGTTAAAGCCCGGCGCAATTGGCAGACGCAATTCGTCAATAATGGCAAAGTTGCGGATATACAGTTCAGTTAACATAGATGTAGTGATTAGTGGCTAGTGGCCGGTAAAAAATTACTTGCAACTCGCAACTTACAGCTAAAATTTTCACTCCCTACAATGTTACCGCTATAATCTCAATGTGCGAAAGTTTGTGCTGTTTTTGTGTTGGATTCTATGTATGGCTGGCTGCGTGTCTCAGCTACCATTCCCAGATCCAACGTTGCAGCCAGTGACAACAATCATCGCCACGCCAAGCCCAACCAAACTAACTCTGCCCACATTGCAAATGATGCCGGAGGTGTGTTTTGAAACCTGCGAATTTCAAAATATCTCAATTACACCGACTGAGCCTGCCGCGACAGCAACGCCAACGAACACGCCTTCACCGACAATAACGCCTTTGCCAACAAATACACCCTCCCCAAGCCCAACGCCGGCCCCTATTTCGCTGGCGTTTGTCGGCGATGTGATGCTTTCACGTCGTTTGGGTGACGCAATTTTGGCAGGAGATGTCGATTATCCGTTTGGGGAAGTGGATGAGATTTTGAGATCGGCCGATTACACCATCGGCAATCTCGAAACGGCACTTGCCACTGAAGGAACACCTGCACCTAAAGCGTACCGTTTTCTCTCACCACCGGTAGCGGCAAATCTTCTAGCAACGGTTGGATTTGATCTAATGACGCTGGCAAACAACCATGCACTCGATTTTGGGGCTGAGGCACTGTTTGAAGGGATGGAACTGTTAGCGGTGGAGCAGATCGCAACCGTTGGGGCTGGACGCAACTCGACCGAAGCGCACGCCCCTCACATCATTTCGCTCAACGGCATCACGCTTGGCTTTCTAAGCTATGTCAATGTACCAGTCGAGTGGAACGGATTTGACACGGCGGTTTGGACAGCGACAGACGATAGCGTGGGGTTGGCTTGGGGGACAGTGGCGGGGATTTCGGCCGATGTTGCCGCTCTCGCTCAAAGCGTCGATCATGCCATCGTCATTCTGCACAGTGGCTACGAATATCAGGAACCCCCTAGCCCCATCCAATATGATCTGTCCCACGCAGCCATCAATGCAGGCGCAACGCTCGTCGTTGGTCATCACGCCCACATTTTGCAGGGGGTTGAGACGACGGAGAAAGGCACAATCGTCTACGGTTTGGGCAACTTTGCATTTGACACAAATAAAAGCACGCGCAGTGCTATTCTGCATGTGACACTTACAAAAGAGGCGATAATGGACATCTCATTTACGCCTGTTTATCTGCAAGTTGATGGCAAGCCTATTTTGCCATCGGCCGAGCAACAGGCCGCCATCCTCGATCTCATTGCCGCAATGTCAGCGCGGCTAAACCGCTAGCCCGCAACGCTGCAACGAGCCGATCTGTGTCCTGCGGCCGACCCGCACTGATGCGGATACAGTTATCAACGCCGGGTTTCGCAAAGTAGCGAACGAGAACGCCGTATTTTTCTAGCTCTTTTTTTAGCTCGCCCGCATCGCGCCCCTCGACTTTGAACAGCACAAAATTTGAGTGGCTAGGGTAGGGTTTCAAGAAGTCAAATTGGGCGAGTTGTTCGACCATGCGATTGCGTTCAGCGACGATGAGAGCCGTTTTTTCGGTGAGCCATGCTTGGTCGTGCAGTGCGCCGCGGGCAGCTAAATCGGCCGAGACCGTCACGTTATACGGCTGCTTAATTTTCATGATGTGCGGAATCAACCACTCAGGAAATCCCCCATAGCCAATCCGTAGCCCTGCCAACCCCGCTAGCTTGCTAAACGTTCGCAATACAACCAAATTATCATGCTCAAGTGTCCAGTCAATGCGCGACGGATTGCCCGTAAACTCGACGTAAGCCTCATCTAGCACAACTAGCACAGGCAGCTTTAACAATCTTTGCACTGTCTCATTGTCTATGACGCTGCCGTTCGGGTTGTTGGGGGAGCAGAGAAACAACACTTTTGCCTTGTGTGCCATGACTGCTTTTTCAATCCCAGCAACATCTAAATTAAACTGCTCATCACGCCAAACTTTAACGTACTGCCCCGCATTGACGTAGGTTGAAAACGGATACATGCCAAAGCTAGGTGGGCAATCGACGACGTAATCATCAGGTGCGATGACGACTCGCAATACGAGATCGATCAGCTCATCCGCCCCCAACCCACAAATGATGCGCTCTTTAGGAAAGCTGAGAAAGCCGCTCAGTGCTTCGCGCAGTTGGTTGGCTTCAGGATCGGGATAAATATGAAAGTATTTGCCAGATTTCATCCACTTGAGCGCGGTTGGGGCGGCTCCATAAGGGTTTTCATTTGCATCCAGCTTTACAATGTCGCTAGGGTCACGTCCCAAGCGGCGCGACAAAACCTCAAATGGCACAATCGGTGTGTAGGGTGGCATCTCGACCACATCAGGGCGGACAAAATTAGCGATTTTTGACTGACTAGGCAATTCTGAGACCCTTACCCCTAACCCCTCTCCCTCCAACCTTTGGGAGAGAGGGGTGGGGGGGGAGGGTTTTGCGGCAAAGCCGCTTTTTTGTTTTTGATTCTTGGTTTTTGGCTGCATGTGTTTAGGTGAGCGCAAAGTCAACGGCGGCTTTGGCGTGCCAATAGGTTGTGTCAAATAGTGGCACATCTGTATCTGTTGCCTTCACGAGCATTGGAATTTCGGTACACGCCAGCAACATTCCTTCTGCGCCACGTGCCTTCAGCGCGTCGATGATCTCAACATAGGTCGCGCGGCTCGGTTCGGTAAATTGGTTCAACACCAGTTCATTGTAAATAATGTCGTGAATAGCTGTTCGCTCGTCGTCATTCGGCCGCATCACGCTCAGTCCATTGTCGACAAAACGCGCATAGAGAAAATTTTTCTCCATCGTGTAGCGCGTTCCCAACAGGGCAACTGTTTGTAGCCCTTGAGATAGCACGGCTGTTGCGGTGGCATCAGCGATATGGAGTAAGGGGATAGAGATAGCGGCTTCAACGGCTGAAGCAACATTGTGCATTGTGTTGGTCGCAATGAGGATACACGCTGCCCCAGCCGTTTCGAGACGCTGGGCGATTTGTGCGAGATGTTTGCCCATTCCATCCCAATCTTCTGCTTCTTGCATCGCCTCGATGGGAGCAAAATCGACGGAGTGAAGGAGAATCTCGGCCGAGTGGCTGCCCCCCAGTCGCTCGGCGACTATCTCATTGATATAGCGGTAATAATCTTGAGTAGACACCCAACTCATGCCGCCGATGATTCCGATTGTTTTCATGTTGTCTGCCTGATTTGTGCCGCCTGAGCATGACCATCCAACCCTTCAGCCAGCGCAATTCGCGCGGCGATTGGACTGAGTTCGGCCGAACTCGCATCATCCAGCATCACAATACTGCTAATTTTCACAAAGTCCATCACATTGACAGGCGATGCAAACCGCGCTGTCGCGCCCGTTGGCATAATGTGACTCGGCCCCGCGACGTAATCGCCCAACACTTCAAACGACCGCTCACCGACAAAAAGACCGCCCGCGTTTGGAATGCTGTCAATCCACTGTGCGGGATTCTCAGTGGCGATACAGGTGTGTTCGGCCGCAAAATCACTCGCCAGCGCACATGCCTGCGCCACGTCTTCTGTAATGACAACCCCGCTCTGGGCGGCCAGTGATTGCGTGATGATGTCAGCGCGGCTACGCTGTTCAAGTTGTCGGCCTACTTCGACCTGCACCGCCTCAGCCAACGTCCGTGATGGCGTAAACAGGATCGCCGTCGCCAACAGGTCATGCTCGGCTTGCGCGATTAGATCGGCCGAAATCCACGCTGCATCTGCGCTCTCATCCGCCACCACGACCGTCTCTGTCGGCCCATAGATCCCATCAATCCCCACAATCCCATATACCTCACGCTTCGCCAACGTCGTGTACAGACCGCCCGCGCCGACGATTTTATCGACACGCTTGATCGTTTCTGTGCCGTATGCCAATGCCCCAACAGCTTGCGCTCCGCCCACCGCATATAGTTCGTCTATCCCGGCGATGGCGGCCGCTGCCAAAATCACATCGGGGATATTGCCGTCCTTGTCGGGTGGCGTGACCGCGACGATCTCGCGCACGCCCGCCACTCGTGCAGGAATCGCTGCCATCAACAGAGATGATGGCAGCGGAGCCGTCCCGCCCGGCACATACACGCCCACACGCTCAATAGCCGTCACGCGCTGTCCCAGCGTGCCACCCAACGTATCTGTCGTCCAATTGGGGAGGGGTTGCAGCGCATGAAACGCTCTGATGCGCTCGGCCGCAAAATTCAATGCGTCTAAAAGCTCTGGCTCAATCCGCGCTTTGGCATCCGCGCACGCCGACTGACAATTGACAATTTGGGATTGAGCATTGTTGTCTAGTTTCGCTGTCCACTTGGCGACGGCCGCATCACCACGTTGACGAACGTCGCGCAGAATGTGGCGCACACCTTCGTCAGGCGGAAGTGGTTCACCGTAGATGCGAGTGGCAAACGCTTTTTGTGAATCGGTCATCGCGCCAAACTCAAAGGTCGTGGCGCGATCTAAAATCGTTTTGTTGGCTTCTTCGACTGAATAAATTTTTAACATAACGCCTCAATCATCGCTCGATAGCGCACAGGCTCTTCCTCAAAAATAAATAATGCAGGCGTGACAATGACACCACTACCGCCAATCGAGCGCAGGGTTGCAATCGTTTGGTCAAGCTCGCGACGATGGACAGCGATGCTGACTGAAAACCAGCGTTTCCCTTCGCTGTTGCGCGTGTAAATGGGCGCGATAGTCGGGCCTCGCAAGCCTGAGAGTTCACGATGGGCGAACATCTTTTCCGCGACGACTTCGGCCGATTCACCCCGCATGTTGGCGACGATCATCACACTATCTTTCGCCCGCAAATGCGCCTCGATATTTTCAAGCAGCGTTCGCGCAAACTGCAATACGTCGGCACGCTCTTGCAACGCTGTCCGATTTGCGACCAAGACAGACTGCGAGCGCAAAATCTCGCCACCCGTCAGCGGTGTCAATCCATTTTCACGCAGTGTCATCCCCGACGACACCAGATCGACAATCACATCGGCAAATCCGATCATTGGCGCGATCTCTAACGTTCCCTCCGCATCGATTAAGCGATAGGACGTGATATTTTGCCCATCCAAAAATTTGCCAGTTACGTGCGGAAATTTGGTTGCAATGCGAATGGGTGCATTGCTTAGACGCGCCCGTTCGCGTAGATCAGCAAGACTGACAATGCCAGCCTCGTTGGGCGCGGCCAAGTTAATCGTGCAGTGGCCAAACCCCAGCGCATCGTGCATGATGAGCGTCTTCTGCTCATGACCAAAATTTTTCTCTGCCAATATATCGTAGCCCGTGATGCCAAAGTCAAGGCTTCCCTGTCGAACCCCTGTGGCGATGTCGCCGGGTCGTTGCAAGATCACTTGAACGTGGGGATAGTTGGGGATAGTGGCGATGTACTGGCGGGGATTCGGCCGATACACTCTCAGTCCACATCGCGCTAAAAATGCAAATGACTCCTCTGATAGACGGCCTTTGCTTGGTAATGCCAATCGAATTTTTCTCATAAAATAAAAAACGCTCTTCTCAAAACCTGAGAAGAGCGTCCACTTTTTCAAAAATACAGCATTATTACGCACCATTCAGGCAAAAATCTTCCTCTTATGATGATGAAGGTGATAGGCTGCGTTTAACATGGCGCAAAATATAACACAGGGGGGAATAGTGGGCAAGAAAAAACCTCGCTGGGTGCGAGGCCTTTCGGAAGAGGAGGTTCCACATTTTGAAAAGGTGGAACCTCACTAAGTTATGTTTTAGTCGCGTTTGAACATCGAATAGTCAGGAGCCGCATAGCGTGTGCGGCCGCCACCACTAATTTCTTGCATCGCCCGCACCTTCATCTGCAAGCCAAACAGATTGATAAATCCTTCAGCATCGCTTTGGTCATACACATCCTCCTGACCAAAGGTGGCAAAATCCTCGCGGTACAAACTGTTCGGACTATAACGACCTGCGATAATGACATTGCCCTTGTACAGTTTGAATTTGACCCAACCTGATAAGCCGTCTTGTGTCGTGTCGATGAAGGACTGCATTGCTTCGCGCAGGGCATGATACCATTTGCCGAAGTAGACGAGTTCTGCATAACGCACGCCCATCATCTCCTTGAAATGCAGCGTGTCGCGGTCGAGGCACAGCGATTCAAGCTCGCGGTGTGCGTCGTAGAGCAGTGTGCCGCCCGGTGTTTCGTAAACGCCGTGTGACTTCATGCCGACGAGACGATTTTCGACGAGATCGATTCGGCCGATAGCATTCCGCGCCCCAATCTCGTTCAACTTCATAATCAGATTGGCAGGACTCAACGCCACATCATTGACCATTTTCGGCACGCCATCTTCAAAGTCGATCTTCACATATTCCGCCTCGTCTGGCGCATTTTCCGGCGAAACAGAAAATTGAAACATCACCTCCTCTGGCTCAAGCGCAGGGTCTTCCAAAATGCCGCCTTCATGCGAGATGTGCCATAAGTTGGCATCCCGACTATAGATCGATTTTTTCGTATGCGTAATCGGGACGTTGTGTTTTTGAGCATAGTCGATTGCGTCTTCGCGGCTGCGAATCTCCCACTCGCGCCACGGCGCGACGACTTTGAGTGTTGGGTTCAACGCTTTGACCGTCAACTCAAAGCGCACTTGGTCATTCCCCTTGCCCGTTGCACCATGTGAGATGGCTTCGGCTCCCTCTTCCTCTGCGACCATCACCAAATGCTTGGCGATCAGCGGCCGAGCAATCGACGTGCCGAGCAGATATTGCTTCTCATAGACCGCGCCTGATTGCAACATGGGGAAAAGGAAATCGGCCGCGAACTCCTCGCGCAAATCTTTGATAATCACCTTGCTTGCGCCACTAGCAATCCCTTTTTCCTCAAGACCTTCAAGCTCAAAATCACCCTGCCCTAAATTTGCACAGAAGCAAATCACCTCACAGCCATAGTTTTCCTTCAACCATGGCACAATTACCGATGTGTCCAAACCGCCTGAATAGGCGAGTACAACTTTTTTAATTTCTTGTTTTGACATTTTTCCTCTTGTTTTTATAAATGGAACGCGAATTACGCAGATTACGCGAATTGGCGCAGAATTTTATCTTTTGTTAGTGTAGATGCGGCGCTTGAATTCGGCCGATGGGCCAAAGTTCAACACTATCCCAAGTTCGATATTCGTTGCCTTGAGATAATTTGTGAGTTGAATAAGGTGCGCGTTGACAATTTTTCTACCCGCTTTTATCTCCAAAATGATTTTGCCATCAACGAGAAGATCAGCAAAATACTTTCCTACAATCGCATTACGATATTTCACATTGATAGGATGCTGTTGATAAACTTTGAACCCCGCCACACGTAACTCTATTGCCAGTGCATTCTCATAGACTTTCTCTAAAAAGCCATAGCCTAATGTGTTATGTACCTTATATAAACAGCCTATAATCCGCTCAGACTCCTCTTGGTACAATAGGTCAGTCTTAACCATCATGCTTTCTCCTAAACATACCTATAACAATCCGTGTAATCCGCGAAATTCGCGTCCCAATTTTCATCAGTCAAACTCATCGGCAATGAGCCGCTTGCCCATCGAGATGACATCATCTTGCTTATAACCAATCGCCTCATAAAAAGCGATCACCTCTTTATTGCTCGTGCGAACTTGCAAATTGATCTTTGGACAACCGCGTGCAATCAACAACCGTTCCAGCACACGCATCATCTGTCGGCCGTAGCCACCACCTTGCAAGTCAGGTCTCACAGCTAAATAGTTAACCCAGCCGCGATGCCCCTCATAACCACCCATCGCCGTCGCAACGAGTTCATCATTTACCTCGCCAACGAGAAAAAGCTCAGGGGCGACACGTCGCTTGCGTTCGATGTCGAGATGGGGATCATTCCAAGGTTTGACCAATCCACACGCTGTCCATAAGTTGACAACGATTTCCGTATCTTTGCTATCGAATGGGCGAATAATCATGCTATCTCCAATGGCAAAACAACGGCAATCTCATCACAATTATCTTGAATTGGGCAGAGACGACAGGCGTGCCATATTTTCTCAGGGAAATTCTCTTTCTCTGTGATCGTAAAGCCGAGTTTTTCAAAGAAACGCACGGCACGAGTGAGGGCAAAGAGGGTTGGGATTTGGCGGGACTTGCTCATGTCGATTAGGGTGGTGACGATTTTTCGGCCGATGCCCGTCCCCTGCGCCTTCCCCAAAACAGCCAACGACCGCACTTCCGCCAAAATCGGCGTATACACCAACAACGAGCCGATTCCCACAATCTCGCCATCCAGCAGCCCAACCACCCAATTGTCAATCGAGAGACGAATCGACTCGTCGGGGCGCGGCAACAAATCACCTGTCTCGACAAATCGCGCAACCAAATTAGATATAGTTGGCAGATCATCTAATGTCGCCGCCCGAATCTCGACAGCGGCGGGATGCCGAATCAGAATCTGTTCATCGCGTATCATCGCTTGCTCACTCACGTCGCCTCCAAGACATTGGTAATAATGTCCGTCGCTTGCTCTACATTTTGCTTGTCGATAATCAATGGTGGAACCAACCGCAACACTTTCTCGCCCGCGCCAACCGTCAACAATCCCTGCGCCGCCATCTGTGGAACCATTGGGGCAACGGGAACGGTCATCTCGATCCCCAACATCAGCCCCATCCCGCGAATTTCAACGACTTTATCTGATGGCAATTTACTCTCAAGCTGCTCGTGCAAATGCTCTGCCATATCGCGCACATGTGCCAGCATTGTTTGATCGCTGACTTTATCAAACACAACTTGTGCAGCGCGGGTCACGAGAGGGCCACCTGCAAACGTGCTGGCATGGTCGCCGGGGCGAATGGTCGCGGCAACTGCATCCGTCATCAGGACGGCTCCAATCGGCAAGCCACCCGCCAACGGTTTCGCCAGCGTCAGCATGTCGGGCAAAACGCCAAACGCCTCATACGCAAATAGATAGCCCGTTCGCCCCAAGCCACACTGCACCTCGTCAAAAATTAGCAGCGCATTGTGTTCATCACATAGCTCACGAACGCGCTGCAAAAATGCTTTTCTAGCAGGTCGCACCCCGCCTTCTCCTTGAACGGGTTCAACGATGACAGCGGCCGTATCTGCGCCAATTACTTCTTCGGCCGAAGCAAGGTCATTAAATTGACCGACGCGCACATTTGGCATGAGCGGCCGAAAATACTTCTGATATTTCTCGCGCGGGGTCACAGCTAATGCCCCCATCGTGCGACCGTGAAACGCACCGCTAAACCCGACAATCGTCGTCTTATTCTCGCGGCCGTGCATCCGCTGATATTTACGCGCAAACTTGATCGCGCCCTCGTTTGACTCCGCGCCCGAATTGGCAAAGTAAACCTTGTCCGCAAAGGACGCATTGACCAAGCGTTCTGCCAACTCAACTGCGGGGGCTGTGTGATACAGGTTGCTGACGTGCGCTAATTTGCCAGCTTGGATGCTGACGGCCGAGACCCAATCTGGATCGCTATGCCCCAATGCGTTGACCGCGATCCCCGCACAAAAGTCGAGATACTTTTTGCCATCACTGTCATACAGATGCACGCCTTCTCCATGTGTAAACACGATGTCGGGGCGCGTATAAGTCGGGGCGATAAACTGTTTTTCGTTTTCAATAATCATCAAATTACTCCTACAGCGACAGGCACACATGTCAAACGAGACAAGCAATCATTGTCACTGTCGTAATATCATTACGTTGCGCCAGTCACGCAACATATTCGTATTTAATTTTGCAAAAATATGGGGAAATCAATCAGGGGAGTGGTTAGATTTAGAAATCATCAAAATTTACGATAGACATCCTCGCGCTTGATGACACGCAGGAGATGAATTTCAAACTCAATGACATCATAACGCACACGTAAATTACCAACACGCCAGCGATATTGACCTATCTCCGCATTTTTCACCTTACGGCCTGCCAATGGGTTCAGCAGTATCTTGTCCATCGACTCGCGTACACACTTTTGATCTGTTTTTGTTAGCTTTCTGAAATCCTTGACAAATCGTTTGGCAATAACAAACGTATAATCTGATGTTTGTTCATCCATTGAAACCAAATACCTCGTCAAATTCTGCCAGTGTCAATGTTCGTCCTGCCTGAATGTCTTTCTGTGCCTCAAGCAAACCAGTCATGAAATCATTGTCATTTGCTTCATCTATTGATTCAAGCATCTCAATTATTTCACGGAATTGCTCAATACCAATCATCACTCCTCGCGGCTTTCCCATGCGAGTGACGACAAATAGGCTCTCCCCCTTCTCTACTTCCGCAAGCATCGTTCCAAAGCGATTGCTCGCTTCCGTTGATGAAATTGTCTTTCGTGCAAATTGTCGTTGTGTAAGCATTGTTGACCTCAGTTCAAAGTGACTTTAGCTAAGTTAGCTAATTTTAGCACACCTTTAGAAGTAAAAGTGTTCAATGGATGGTAAGCCATCATTGAGGTGGCAACATGTGAGACTTTCCCCCAATCCAGATGAGGTAATGTAGGATAGATTGTCACTTGGGCAGGCTAACAGCCTACCCTACAGTTAGCCATCTTTTGCTAATTCGTCGCGCAAACGTGAGATAGTTTCAATGGACAAATTTGTTAGTTGACTTACCTGAGCGACGTTGTGATTTTCCAGTAAGTGAGTGACTTGATCGATTTCGGCTTGCAACGCTTGCACCTCCTCGATTGACAAGTCCAACAGTTCACTCGCTGTCACGAGGCTATGTCGTCGCAACAGACGAATGAGTATGATGCGGAGGCGGGCGCGTTCCTCTCTAGCCCTCTTTTCAATGCCTTCTTCGATCCACTGTTGTGCTAAAGTTGCCATTTGTCGCGCTCCTTGCTCGCCTTGCTCTAGCAAAAGTTGCTTCATTGTCTCTTTATCGACGCGGTCTGTCGCCACACTTAAATAGTACAAAATTGTGTAGATGTAATCCAGTCCCGTCTCTTGCTCACTTAAACGGAAGATGAGGTCGATCAGGTGTGGCAACAAGTTATGCAGGCGTGGGTCAAAAATAGTTCGCAGCGTCAGCAAACACACTCGCGTCCACAGTTCACCTTTGATTTCAACATCTGAGCGGTAGGAAAAGTCGTGTAGTTGGTAGTTGAACTGTGGGGTGTATGGCTGCAAGAGTTCTGGCAACTCATCGAATAACGTGTGCATGTCTGTTGCCAGCTTCCATTTTTGTTCGCCATGATAGACAACCAGTGGCAGTATCGGTTTGAGAAATTCGGTTTTGCGTCTCGGTTTGCTATCTTCCCAGATTTTGACCATGTAGCGCAGTAGTTGCAAAATGACCCAGCGATCTGGTGCGCTTTTGTGATCGAACAGGAGATACAGCCAGAGCGATTTGCCATCGATCATCTGCACGCGATAGAGAATGTCCGTTTGGTGCATTCGCAGTTCTTCGTCGATGTAGCTGCCATCCTCTAAGATGAGTGTATCTAAATCGATTTGGTTCAATAGGGTAGGAGGCAAATACTCGCGCAGGAAACCGCGAATGATTCGTAATTTGCGAAAACTTTCACGGAAGAAATGGTCGTGTGGGTGGTGAACTGTCATAACAAGCGAGAGCAGGGAATCATTGGAACTGTTGGGGAAACCCCATTCAGAAGAACAGCATTCAGAAAGACAGCAAACAGAATTAGGGAGTCTGTACAGCCTGGACGCACCGGACCCCAACGAAGTAGTAACTGTAGGACGGCGCGAAGTCGCCGCGGTAGGCGGCACGAACGTCGTAAATGTAGCTGTCCCACGCGCCCCCACGCAGCACCTTATACTGTCCATTATCTGGTCCAGTTGGATTCTCAGCGAGTGTCGTTTGGGTCTGATAATAGTCGCTATCGTACCAATCGGCAACCCATTCCCAAACATTGCCTCCCATATCGAGCGCACCATAAGGGCTGGCTCCCTCAGGAAAACTTCCAACAGGGGCGGTTCTCTCATAACCATCACTCGTCATCTTATCTGCCCAAGAGTTTGTGCAATTCGAATCACAGTAGTTTACCTTTGTGCCATCGAACTGGTCGCCCCATGGATAGAGCAGGTGTTCTGTGCCGCGTGCCGCTTTTTCCCATTGTGCTTCGGTCGGCAACGCACGCCCAGCCCATTCACAGTACGCTGTTGCCTGATGCCAGTTGACGTGACCGACGGGATGATTGGTATAAGTGTCATCGTTGTAATATGTTAGCGGGTCAGGGAGGGTGCAATTGCCTGCCTCAACACAGAGACGGTACTGTGCATTTGTCACTTCCGTTTCGTCAATCCAGAAACTGCTCAAAAAGACATTGTGGGCGGGTGTTTCATATGAAAACCAATCACGATCACAACTTCTATCAGGATAAATTTCTTCAAACTGTTCACAGGCAGCTGTTATTTCATCCTCTGTGCTGCCCATGCGGAAAACGCCCTCTGGGACAAGCAACTGCACCATGCCATCTTTGTCGGCAATACGTCGTGTCTCTAGCGTTGGTGTCGATGTTGGCACAACCACGTCCGCTGGCAGGGTTGGTATCAATGTTTGTGAGGGTGACGGGAGGGGAAAGACCTCGGCTGGCAAAGTAGCAGTAGCTGGAGCAGATGTCTGCGTATCATCATCTCCATCTTGCGCCCGGTCAATTAGGTTGAAACCAACGACCATAAAGCAGCCCAAAGCAAAGGCAAAACAAACGATTCTTTGAAATTTTGTTAGCTGGGGTGGGGTCTCTCTGATCAAGTGTGACCAGTCGATTGCAAATAGAAAGGCGATAAGCCCAGCACCTGCCAATGCGATAACAAACTCAATTGGAAGCATCTAACAACTCCTTTGTGGTTTGAGGCGATTATAGCTCAGTGTCAGTCGGGCTGGAACCCCAACCGACAGGCGTATGCTACAATTTAGCGCATGAAACAAGTTGCCTCCCTCCGCTATGGGGTTGTCTTCAAGAAGGCATTTTGCGACCCCGAAATTTTCACGGCCTTTGTGCGCGATGTTGTCGGTGTTGAGATCAAGATCAATGAGGTCGAAACGGAAAAATCTTTTGATCCACTGGTCGGCTATGTGGCGACTAAATACGACCTCTACGCCGAAGACACTGAGAACCGCATCATCGTCGATATTCAACATGAGCGCTTCCGCGACCATTACCATCGCTTCCTGCACTATCACTGCGCTGCGATTTTACAACAAGTGGCAAACGCCCAAGATTACCGCCCCAAGCTCAAAGTTTTCACAATCGTCGTCCTGACGCTCGGTGATCGTCATAAAACAGACGTTTCGGTGATCGATTTTGATCCTAAGACACTGTCGGGTCGCCCACTTGGCGAGATCGACCACAAGATCATCTACATCTGCCCCAAATATCTCGATGAGAACACACCAGCCCGTTTTCAAGAATGGCTGCGGGCGATTCAAGATAGCCTTGACGAGGAAATCGATGAGTCTCAATATGAGAACCCGCAAGTCCGACGCATCTTCGACCACATCGCCAAAGACATGATTACCCCCGAAGAACGCGCACGTATGTTTGACGAGTATAGTTACGAACTGGTCAAACAAGAAGCTGTCACTGAGGGTGAGGCAAGAGGTCTTGCTAAAGGTCTTGCCAAAGGTCTTGCTGAAGGGAAACGCGAAACGGCTCGCAATCTGTTGGCGTTGGGAACGATGTCAGTTGAGCAGATTGCTGCGGTTGTTGGGTTGAATTCGGCCGAAATCAACACCCTCGCAAAATAATGTAAATTCAATTGTTAAAGAACGATGTTGAACGGGCTTTAGCCTGTTCTGTGTCGGAGCAGACTAAAGTCCGCTCAACGTTGGGTGTTGTTCTGCGACGACGACGGGGTCGCCGATTTTGAGTGTGCCGAGTGTGTGGTGGACGAGGTTCATGCCGAACATTACGCCGCGTTCGTGGCGGCGATAGGTGGCGAGGGTGCGGTTGGGCTCTTTGCCCATGATAGCCGTTTGTTGATCGATGGCGGGGATGGCACAGCGGGCGCATAGCTTGACTCCGCTAAATGGGATGTCGCCGATTTGTAGCTCTTTCCAGTAATCCTCTGCGTGGGGGGTTGCGCCGCTGACGACGACATTCGGCCGAAATCGCTCCATCCCCACCCCGCTCTCAAGCCTCTCATTCAACCCATCCAGCGAAGCCTGTGAAATCAGCAACGTCGCATACCCATCGGCAAAGCTGACGACATCATCGGGATTGCGGGCAAAGGCGGGGTTGATCGGCCGATGTGTCGCCTCGCACATCCCAAACAGCCGCAACTCTGCGCCAAGATACGTCTTGAGCCATGCTGCGACCTCATCTCCTTGATCGGCCGCCAAAACGATGCTGCCCCAAACGGTGACAAATTGGATATTCTCGCTTTCATTCTTGACGATGCGAACTGTTTCCATCTCAGGGGCATCGAGCGTTAGCGTTTCGCCATCGAATTGTGGCTCAATGAGAGCCAAACGCGGAAATTGTCGCTGGGTGATGAACATGCCATCGGGTTTTGTGATGACAAATTCGCGGTCGTGTTTAAGGCCGGTGGGGGTGAGGTCGGCCGAGTCCAACCGAATCCCCGTGCAGGATTTCACCGGGTATATGTATAAATCTTGTACTTGCATGTTTTACCTATTGGTCTTCGGGAATAAATTCCCGTGCTACCTGCTACGTATCGAAAACGACGGGATGAATCCCATCGCTACATAAAAATCGTTCCGCCGCCCGTCAATAATCCATCCACGTTCCCGATCCGCGTCCGCGTTACCCCTGCATCCAACGCCGCCAATGCTGCCTTCACTTTCGGGATCATGCCGCTGTGAATTACGCCCTCTTCTATATAGGAAGCGGCTTCTATTGCAGAAAGCGTCGGGATAACTGTCTTATTATGCAAAATGCCGGGAACGTTGGAGATAAAATCGAGCAGATCGGCCTTGAGCGCGGCGGCAAGTGCGGTGGCGGCTTCGTCGGCGTTGATGTTGTAATGTTGGGTGTGGGATGCGTCGGCCGAAATCGGTGACACAATCGGCACAAAGCCAGCCGCAATCAATCGCTCGATCACATCTGTCCGCACATCGACAATCTCACCCACATAGCCAAGATCGGCCGTTGGATGCACCTTGCGCTGTGCCACGAGCAACCCGCCATCAACACCGCTAATGCCCAACGCATCGACCCCAGCCGCCAAGAGTGCGCGAACCAATAGCTTATTCGCTTTGCCCGACAACACCATCTCGGCAAGTTCGAGCGAGCGCGAACTCGTCACGCGCAATCCATCTATCTTGCGAATTGGCAATTTTAGCTCGGTGTGCATTTCTGCGATGGCTCGGCCGCCGCCATGCACGATTATAACCGATTCTTGCTGCTGAATTGTCGCAACAGCCTTCACCAACTTTTGTAAAAAGAGCTTATCGTCTAGCTCATTGCCACCAACTTTCAATACTCGCATAAATTGAACTCACTTGCACTCAACCTGAACCTAATGATGTTTACACGCTGTATTCATATCTAACCGCTCAGAACTTTTTCATAGCACTGGCTCAACGGCATGTCTGCATACATACCAAAACAGTCACACCGTTGAAATCCCAATTTCTGATATAGACGCACCGCTTCGAGTTGTCGATTGCCCGTTTCTAAAACAGCCATTGTGTGGCCTGTCGCAATCCCCAGTTCCTCCAATTTTGCCAGAATTGCTGTGGCGACTCCTTTTCCGCGTGCGGTTGGGTCTGTATACATGCGTTTAATCTCCACCGTCTGAGCATCAAAAGGCTTAAACGCGCCACATCCCACTGCGACATCATCAAGATAGGCGACGACCAGCGTTGCATCGGCCGGCAACACATTCCCCGCCGCATACTCGACCTGACTTTCAGGATAGCGTTCCCACAAATCGGCGTTGAGGGCAGCGATGAGGGCAAGCGCATCAGGGTTGTCGAGTGCAACCTGTCGTATAGAAAGTGACATCAGAGCAAGCCCTCCGTCTCCTCACATCCGAACACGACGTTCATATTCTGCAACGCTTGACCGGCCGCCCCTTTGCCTAAATTGTCAATCACGGAGACGACGACAGCGATGTTGCCAACAACCTGTATCGAGATGACACATTTATTTGTGTTGGCGGCATGGGCGATGGTGGCGATTTGACCAGCGGGGAGAACGTCAACGAGCGGTTCATTGGCGTACATCTGTTCGTAGAGTTGCTGGATGGGGGGAGCATCGGCCGAAACTGGCACATACATCGTACTCAACAACCCGCGCGGAATCGGAATCAGATGTGGTGAAAAGATCAAATCAGGCGCGTTTGGGTCAAACCATTTCATTACCTGCCGGGTTTCTGGCAAATGCCGATGTGCCTGACCAATTTTGTATGGCATCAGATTTGTGCCAATTTCGACAAAGTGCGTCGTCATCGAAGGTTTGCGCCCCGCCCCACTCACACCAGACTTGCTATCAGCGATAATCGTGCCTGTCACAACACCCGCCTCCAACAATGGGCGCGTTCCAAGCAGCATACTGGTTGGATAACAGCCCGGTGTCGCCACCAATCGCGCATCCACTAATTTTTCGCGTGCAATTTCTGTCAGTCCATAAACGGCCTCATCTAGCAATTCTGGCGCAGGATGTGTCACGCCATACCATTTTTCATACGTCGCAACATCCTTGATGCGAAAATCTGCGCTCAGGTCAACGACGCGCACGCCTGCGTCGAGCGCTTTGACTGCGGTTGGGGCGGCAGCGGCATGTGGGAGGCACAAAAAGGCAACGTCTATTTTTGAGAAGTCTACTGAGTCGGCCGAAATCAGCGTCATGGCTGGCGCAGTTGGATAGAGATCACTCAGTCGCTTCCCCGCAAATGAATGTGACGTTGCAAAAACAATTTCAACAGCAGAGTGGCGCATCAACAACTTGACCAACTCTGCGCCCGCATACCCTGTTGCACCAAAAATACCTGCTCGAATCATATCTTTCAGAGCGACGAAGTTCCTTAAAAGGGCTTCGTTGCTGAAACTAGACAACAAAAAAGCCCGTCAAACAACATTGGTCTGACGGGCAAAATGATTGATAAACGCTATCGTTCGCTAGACAACAACCATCGTCAGACGTGGGTCTGGTTCGGTCGGCGTCGGATACGGCGAACTACTAGCTGAAAAAACATAATGACGGTAATGGTAACAGATGCGGTTTGATTGTCAAACAAAAACGGCAGCTCACTGTGAGAATATACAGCTAATCAGGCAACTATTTTGTGAAAAGTAGCTTGAACACACTCTGTATACAAGTGAAAACCGCCCGTCCTCACTTGTCGGTTATGAGTGAGTTTGTATACTACACATTCATACGAGATTAGATTCATTGGACTTATGGTAAATAAAACACCGAGACGAACGCTCAATCGCATTAATGCTATCATAAATTGTATGAGTAGCGTGGCGAAGACGATAGCTATTATGCTAGATGTTGACAAGCATCAAACAGATAATTTATCGTGGCAATTGCTCGCACCTGCGGAACAATCAGACGAGAATGAAATTGTAACGTTAGATCGTAAAAATGATTCTGTAATGGGACAAGTAAAACTCGCTAATCTCGATGCACAGGGGATTTGTCCCCATGCTCATGATGACTTATCAACTGAGGATGACAATGAGCAACTGATAAACCCGCAATCTATCCATGAGGCGATAGATTCGGCCGATAGCACATTAGAAGGTCTGACACGCTCTGCCCTGTGGTCACTATCTAATCTACAAATTTTTGCCAATGCCGATGGGCGAGTCGCTGATAGATTCGTGCATGCCACCCTCGACAACAGCAAATCTAGCCTCAACTCTCTACTAGCAGAAAAATCCGGCAGCGTTGCAACTCGCTTTGCCTTCCCTATTAACCATCCGCCCAACGCAATTTTGCATCCAATTTCCTATATGGCGGATATGACCATTCCATCTAACAAACTCGGCTGCCTCAGCAAAACTATGGTAGACCGATACACAACAGACGTGCAAAAAGCACAAATGGTCGGAATTGAGATCAAAATTCACATCAGTACGCCAGCTTCTTTGGTAAATCAGCAAAGATATGACAAATCAATGCAAAAGCCGTCGAAGGAATGGTACAGAGCTAGCACTGTTTCAGCAACAGTGCTACGTGATCGAAAAGTCGCTGAGGTAACCTCAAACGATATAGAGATCTTCAAACGGAGTGAATGGCGTGAGTTTCCTGCAACAAATGTCTACAAAACGCTAGTGGAGAGAATAAATGACGGCTAAGAATCCTTTAGACCCCCTTTCTGATTATGATGATTCGCACAATCAAGAGAAAAAACGTTTTGGATACAAGAATCCACTGAATAATACACCCCGCCCAGAACCACGCAAAACGGTCAAAAGTTCCAAAGTGGCTGGCAAACACATTCGTGTAACGCTTTTGCTATTACCTGAGCTAGAGAAAGAGATCGAAAATTTGGCACGCGAAAACGGCTTGGGCAAAAATGAAACGGCTCGTTGGCTGCTAAGTCTAGGACTACGCGAATATCACGTTAACGGCGTGCGCCCAGAAATCGAGCGTGTCACCGCATCAAAAGTGACATTGCCAGCGTGGAAAAAATAGCTAGCGTCTGCGAATGATAAGAACTTCAGAGCTGAGGCCACCCTGTGTGACAACTTGATGATGGTGTGGTTGCCAGAGATCGGCCGAATTCACAAATTCTGTCAACTTTAGCGGCCGACAACCACCAACCCAGCGAGGGCGAATCCGATAAGCAGTCATCCAAAGCTGCTCTGTGATCTTGGCAAGTGGCGTTGCGCCATGTGTCAACCCTGCCACTGCCAGCAACCCATTTGGTTGCAAGATACGCCATGCCTCGCTGAAAAAATGCTCGATCTCGCTCAATGGCAGTAAATCTAATACAAACGTTGACAACACACGGTCAAATTGACCGTCTATTGCTTTGATTGTTGTGCCGCCTTGCGAAAGTGTGACCCGCGCCCGTTCCCCAAAACGTACAAGGCGATTCTCGGTGATAGTGACCATTGTTTCACTCACATCGACCCCTTGATATGTCGCAGTTTCTGACAGATAAGACTCCAACATTTGCACTGCAACGCGCCCCGTTCCACACCCAAATTCAAATAACGACTCCGCACTGCCAAGTTGCATCTCAGCCAAAATCACCTTGAAAGCGGCCTCTTCAAATTTAGCGCGATCTTGTTTCAAACCGTGATTATTATAAAATGACTTCACTTCGCTTAAAGATAGGATTTTTTGGGTCATTGGGGCATCGTAGCCTGCTCTATTTTTATTAACAAGTGACGCGAAAACGATATTATGATTTTTGCAACATTTGTGCTACTTCTATCAACTTACAAAAATTCAGTGATGATTGCACTTCCCATTCATCTCTTGTTATAATGCAACTTATTCGGGGCGTGGCGCAGCTTGGTAGCGTGCTTCGTTCGGGTCGAAGAGGTCGTCAGACCATCGAACGTAAATTGCCCGTGATGTTTATGGCTGTTTTGCCTCTTTACTAACTTTTCGGGGTTTGGCGCAGTTTGGTTAGCGCGCTGTCTTCGGGTGGCAGAGGTCGCCAGTTCAAATCTGGCAACCCCGACATGGTAAGAATCGCACTCGTTTGGGTGCGTTTTTTTTGAGGAATGCGGCTACAAATGTGTCTCTTGTTGACACATTGCAACCTACCCATTGTAGATAGGGCAATCGCATGAAGCCAATTTCGCAGAAAAACCCTCCACTATGGCATGGTTTTTGCTTAAAAATAGGGTTGTCGCTTCATGTGACCAGAGTAAGGTCGCTAGAGTCGTCCCAAAAAATCGTTAGATGCGATTGCCCTAGTTTGGTGAACAGATCGGAATTAAATCTCTATCACCACATGATTGCCGACATTACGCGACAACCGATATGGCGAAACGAGGTTACAACATTAAGGAATTGATGGATTGGTTTGGTTGGAACTCTCCCCAAATGGCGATCCGTTACATCGAAAGTAAGGAGATACAGACACGGCATAAGGGCTGATTTTCGGCCGAATCATTTTATCAGGAGCTTGCCGACGAGTAGCAGGCTTCTTTGGTCGATGGCAGAAGGCAAGGTGATTTGTCTTATCTGCTAAAGGATGCAATCCTATGAAAGTAACAACAGTGATTTATGTACGAGTCTCAACGAATGAACAAACGAAGGGGTATAGCTTGCCGACGCAGATCAAAGGGTGTCAGGAGTATGCGGTACGCCATGATTTGGACGTTGTGGAAGTCATCAAAGATAATATTAGCGGGGCAACGCGCTTAGATGAGCGGGATGGCGGAAAGCGGTTGTTGGAAGTGGTGCAGTCAGGGTTTGTACAAGCGGTCGTCGTTTGGCGGTTGGATCGGTTGTCACGACCACCAGAGAATGAGTATTCACGCTTACTGACGACGATTGAACAATTTGCCAAATATCAGGTTCAGGTTCACGATTGTGAAATGGGTGAGGTCAAGAATGATATGGCAAGCATCATGATCGCCTTTTTCAAGGGGTTGGCAGCATCTCAGGAACGAGCGGCGATCCGTGAGCGGTCGATGCGAGGTATTGACGAGAAGGGGAAGCAGGGTAGATATGTCGGGCAGGGTGCGCCACCATTTGGGTATATCAAGATCGGCCGAAATCGTGAAGCACGCTTAGAGATTCACCCTGAACGTGCAGAGCTTGTGCGACGGATTTTCTATCTCTATACAGATAACCAAAATGATCCACTAACGTTTAAGCAGATTGCTGTATTGCTCACAAGTGAGGGTATCTTGACACCAGGACAGGTGAAAAAGGGAGGGCGTACAGGACGTGGTGGTTGGTATCCAACGACGATCAAGAATATCATCACCAATGAGAACTATATCGGCCGATTCAAATGGTCTGGACACACTCACGAACGAACGAACCTTGCTATTGTTGAACAGCCAATATGGGAAGCGGCTCAAGGGCGACGTGCATTGAACCAGAAATACAGCAAGCGCAATCAACGACGGTCTTATTTGTTGGCTGGTCACATTCGATGTCGGTGTGGGGGTGCGTTGACAGGTGAATCAAAAAAGCGACGCAAGGATGGGTACAATGTGTACTATCGGTGTAAGAAGGTGCGCTATGAGCATATCGAGTATTGTCCTGTGCGCCATATTCGGGCGGATATAGTAGAAGCTGTAGTATGGGATTGGTTAGTTGAGTTATTGACTTCGCCAGAAAATTTAGAGGCAGGATTGAAGACAATGGCGAAGATGTCTCAAACAACTGCTCGGCCGATGCAAGAGCGACTAGATGTAGTTGAGGAATTGTTGGTTAAGGCAAAGCGGAGTATTACGCGGCTTGTCACGACGTTTGCAGATACGGATGATGAGATTGTGGCAACGGCGTTGGCATCAAAGATCGGGGAGAAGAAACAGTTGCGGCAAAGTTTGGAGAAAGAGCGGGATGGGTTGTTGCTTCGGTTAGATCAAGCAGAATACACACCAGCGTTACGTGACGTTATAATAGAGATGGCTCAGGCGGTTAGCCAAGAATTGCCAGATTGTTCTTTTGAAAAGAAGCGGCGACTATTGGATACGCTCAATGTACAGGTACAACTGTTGGATAAGCAAAAGGATGTACATGAGGTACAGGTCAAATGCTTTTTGCTTCCAAAAGGTCGGCGGATTAAGTATAGAGGTCGTCGGTTCGAATCCGGCCGCCCCGACAAAGGCTTATTTTGTTTGAATGAGCCTTCGAGTGCATTTCTCTGCCGAATAATCTAAGATCAACAGATGGATTCACAAATCATTCGTTTTAGAATTCGCTCAACCTCACACAACTTCTCACTCTCAATTGAAGAGCATGGCGCATACAATTTGGGTGCTGAAAATGTTGTTTTTCGGCCGATACGCCCCCTAAATAACCAAGACGTGTTTATCTCGACAAATGGTCGCGCCTTCTTTGCAAATGAAGGGAATTTACTGTTTCTTAAAGATGCCGCACTTTTTGTCGTTATCAACTTAAGCGACGAGCGTGTGTTCCACATGGAACCACCTGCCCCTTGGTTATTTGGTCGCGTCTGGGTTGAAGATGAACTACTCCACGCTGACCTCTATCAACACGATAACCTTGAGCTATCTCGCAAGATAGAGCCAATCTCGCTTGAGGAGATTGCAGACACGCTCTCAGAAGGTTGGGGGAAGGCGGCCGATGGGCTTTTCCCAACAGCTAATCACAACTTCGTACAGTTCTATAAACGCCACAACTGACGGTATGCGTCATAGAAACGTCATTTTCATGCCCGAAACGGCTGATTTTGCACTCAATTGAACTCAACAAACACTCAATAAGCACTCAAGTGAGTGCTAGCGTTTTCAATTACACTCATTATAATTCGGAAAATAAACCATTTGGGAATGATATGACAAAAATTTTTGCAGTCGTAAATCGAAAAGGTGGTGTGGGGAAAACGACAACGGCGATTAACTTGGCGCACGGGTTGGCGCGTAAATTGACAAACGAGATGGGTGAGCCGACAGGTCATGTCTTACTGATTGATCTCGATCCACAGGGGAATTGCAGCACTTCGCTGGGAGTTGAAGCGAAGGGTGGGGGAATAGGTGCATTGTTATTGGGGGAAGTCACGGCCGATAACGTGATTCTCTCCACAGATCGCGCTGAAACAGGCGGACCCTCAAGACCTAACCTATTCCTCATACCTGCCACAGATCAGCTCGCAGAGACGAAATTAGCCCTAATTGCGAACGAAGCTGTCAACGAGGTTGTCAGCCGTATGACGCGCAACGCAACTCGTTCTGTCCCCATCGACCAACTGTTGACGACGCGATTAAAATATGCTGCGGCCGTATTTGATTATATTATCATTGACTGCCCTCCGTCGCTCGATGCGCTCAACAACGCAGTCTATCAATTTGCCGATGCGGCAATTGTGCCTGTCAAGGTCGATTATCTCGGTGCAGCAGGAGCTGTGAGACACACACGGGATATTCTGGAAGCACAAGCAGAGGGAATCGCCATCAGAGTGGGGCTGGTCGTACCAACATTTATGCGTGGTCGTCAGGTGCTTGCTCGTGAGGTGCTGAGTACACTGCGTGAAACGTATGGGAGTGAGCGCGTTAGCGAGTCAATTCCCACCAGCGTTAAGCTCGAAGAGTCTCCTGCGGCCGATGGTGGTTTGACAATTTTTGAATATGCGCCTAAATCCGCCCCTGCAAAGGCGTATTGGGCAGTCGTGGAGCGAGTACACAATGGCGAAATTTAACGATCCTCTAGCAAAGTTGCGTCAACTATCCCAAGATGACCCGCCAAAGCCAAAACCAAAGCCTCCCGTGGGCGGAAGATTTGAGACACCACTTGACACAGTTAGCGCGGGTGACATTGCCAAAGCGACGCAGGAAAAGAGTATGGCTGGGCAGTACAAGCGCAAAACAATTAGTCTGCCGCCCGGACAAGTACGTTACATAAAACAGATTGCAGCACAAGAGGGGATGGGTGTGCTAGAAACGTATCGTTGGCTGGTTGATATGGCAATCCGACATTACGATGCGGGAGAACGACCTGAAATTGTGCGGCGAACAGAAAAATTAACCGCGAGAAAGTCTCACTGGTCAAGTCAAGTTTAGAATCGTAGATAGCGCAGGCAAAAATAAATAACTGATCAAAAAATCCCCTCAAATTGAGGGGATTTTGCGTTTTTTCAAAATTGGCTCTTGACAAGTACTCTTGTTTAGGGTACTCTACCTTTGAGTAGAGTACTATCACTTATTTAGGTATTGATTCTTGAGAAAATTATGTCAAAACCACAATTTGTCGGACGTAGTAACGAGCTTGACCTGCTAGATGATTTATGGGCTTCACCCAGTGCAAGTCTCTTAATTCTATACGGAAGGCGACGTGTTGGCAAGACCCGCCTGTTGACCCACTGGTTGACGCAACGTCATGCCAATAAGGGTATCTACTGGGTGGCAGAGCCTACCTCGGCTCTTGATCAACTTCGCTCTTTCTCACAAGCTCTTTATAATTATCAAACGCCCGATGAACCTGCACCACTCGATTTCACTTATGCGAACTGGGAGCAGGCGCTTCGACAGGTTGCGTTGATGGCATCGGCCGAGAAATTTATTCTTTTTATCGACGAATTGGGCTACCTTATCGATGTTGATCCATCAATAGCCGGTGTTTTGCAAAAGTCATGGGATCGTTGGTTGAGTAAATCAAAGTTAATACTGGCACTTTCAGGCAGTCAAATGGGCTTGATGCAAAATATGTTTACATACGAGGCTCCCTTGTATGGTCGAGCAACTGCACAGGTGAAGCTACCTCCATTGCCTTATGCGGCGACTCATCAATTTTTCCCACAGTATGATACGGCCGACCGGGCAACATTGTACGGTATTTGGGGTGGCGTTCCCGCGTATTGGGAGCGACTTGATCCCAACACCACGATTCTCGAAAATATCCGTCATCAACTTTTGCCCAGCAATACGCTGATGCAGGAAGAGCCTCGCATCTTGCTACAAGATTTTATCACCGACCCACACAATTATGTTGGGATCATGCGTGCAATTGCTTACGGTTCTCAAACACATACTCGTATCTCGACACGCACAGGATTATCACGTGGTCATGTTTCAAAATATCTAAGTGTTTTGCGTCAAACGGGTTTTGTCAGGCGTGAAGTCCCTGTGACAGAAGACCCTAGCAAATCACGGCGCGGTCATTATCATATTACCGATCCATTTTTACGTTTTTATTATCGTTTTGTTTCCGCTCATCAGGCACAGCTTGCATTGGGCGAACAACAATTAATTCTCAATACAATCGAAAAGAGTCTGCCACAGTTCATGGAACAAAATACATGGCAACATATGTGCCGTGAATGGCTACTACGTGCCAGTGTGCATGGAGATATTCCCTACATGCTTGATCAAGTAGGGGGAGCATGGCAGCGGACGGTCTACATCGATGTGGTGGGGATCAATCGAGAAGAGCATGTGCTTGTGATGGGAAGCTGTCACTGGCACGAAGGAGTAGAATCTATTAGTCGGCTTAGTCCCGTAATCAGCAAAGCTGATTCAATTGTGCCAAATGATATGCACCGTTGGAAAATCTATTTTGTTCTCTTTTCAGCAAATGGCTGGGATGATCATGCAAAAGAAAAGGGTCTCACTTTTATGAAGCAGGCCTGCCGCCGGAAAAAATGGGATGCAACGGGCATAAAGCTAGTTGATTTGCAGCAAGTTGATGCAGATTTGACGCGGTGGACAATAGCGGCCGAAATGAACTAAGTCATCTATGTAACAAATGTAAGATCAATGCAAGAATTTATGTATGCAAGCTATCTCTCTATAGCTTGCGATTGCAAACTACAATAACGCTGTCGTTTTGACTAAAGAGCAATGTCTCAATAAGGATTTAATTAATGCACTTTTAATTTGTGGACGAGACCACACGGTTTTGTAGGGCGAAGCTATGGCACTAGCTATTGACCCCTAGAAATAAAAAGACCAGAGGGTGCCGCCTCTAGTCATCTTGAACCGTTTCGGCTACATAGGTGTGACACTTAACCATGGTGATTCAACCTCAGAACTCCAAACAGGGAGGAAAGGTTTCCACCTAGTGTAGCCCGTAAACTGTATGAAAAGAATACCATACACCGATCCATGCGTCAATGGATTATCTACTCCTAATCGGCCGAATGGCTCTCATCTTGAATCAAATCGTGAACGACCAATCAGTTCATCACTTCACGCCGCGAACATACGGCTAGCTGCCCTGCGGGAGCAGCATGGTGTGAAGCCATCTGTGTTCACACGCCAAGATGAGGCTGTGCGTGAAGAGAGATCACCTGATCCTGTCGATGAAAAAACAGAGGAGACACATACAGTCAACGTTTGGTTAGCCCCACTTCACAAGATATTTGAGGAAGGCGAGAAAACCATCGCACGGTTACAAGCACAAGCAACGACAGATGAGCTAGAACAACCCTCGGAGCAACAAGTAGAAGCCCCTTCACTCCCAGAAACTATTCAAATATCACCACAACTACTCGCAGGGATGCTGCGTGAAGAGGTCGTTGCAACAGGACGGGTTTGGCTGTTGATACGTGCATTCGACAAAGATGGACGAGGCTGGGTGGACGTTTCGACGCTCAGAGAATCGTTAACGAAAAAAGACAGCGAATGGCGAATTTGCGGCTGGCGGCGCTTGCGGCAAATTTTGGCAGACGGCGAGGGTGAGTTTTGGCGGCGAGATGAGCGTGGGCGACTATGGCTCATTGGACAGGCACAAGTTGCCATCAATTTGGAGGTGTTACATTTTTCTCGCAAGATGGTCGAGTTGCCATGCGAGACCTTGTTAAACAATGTTGGGACAGTGCGTGCAGCTTTTTTTGCTGCCCAACACACGGGCGAGGCACCAATCTCCCGTGCCACATTAGAACAGATAACGGGTGTGCCAGAACGCACCCAGCGTGCTTATGATGGTGTGACCAAAACCCAAAAGGAAGTTAATTGGGGCGTTGGGGCACCTTTTACACCAGATGGCTATCAAGAACATCTCTACCAACATGGTAGGGCAGCGTTTGTTTTTAAAGATAGGCATGGGCAGCGACAGCTAGCGCGTCAGTTGCCAAATAGCTATACATGTCCATTTCGGGTGATTGACCAATCGAATAAAGGCTTGAACAGAAAATTGCAAGACCTCGTCAAACAAGGGAGACGGGGGAACGTGCGATTTGATCAGCGTTATTTCTCGGACGGTCGCTCGTATGTGGAGAGCAAAGCTAAAGGTGGTTTTATACGCGATCAAAAAGTTGGCGGACGTAATGTCTGGATATTTTTTGGCGTGTGAGGGGTCGGAAGTCAGTTGCCGTCGTTATCAGGGATTTTTTATAAATACACTAAATGACTTTTTGCGCCTTTTTTGCCCAGCCAGCTGGGATAATGAGCTAATTTGACCCAACGCAGATCTAGTTTTTTTAGATTTGAGAGCTGATCGAGTTCATCTGGGAGATCGATCAAGCGGTTTGCACGGAGATCTAAAAACTGCAACTGAACCAGATCACCCAAAGAGGCTGGCAGAAAACGGAGCTGGTTGTTGCGAAGGTCAAGATGCGTCAACTCTTGCAGATTGCCAATGGCCTTGGGCAAAACTTTGAGCGGATTGTTGGCAAGATGCAATTCACGAAGATTGGCAAGCTCGCCAATGACAGAGGGCAATCTCTCAAGAGAATTTTTGTACAGACGCAATTCGATGAGTTTCGTGAGTTGAGCAATGGTGTCAGGTAGTGTGATGAGTTGATTGTCCGTTGCACCGAGATAGCGTAAGTTGGTCAATCGGCCGATACCCTCCGCCAAAATCCCCAACCGATTGTCGCTCAAATACAACGTCTCCAACTGTGTCAACTCCCAAAGCGTTTCAGGCAAACTGGCAAGCTGATTGTGACCCAAATCGAGGATTTTTAGCTTGGATAAGCGGCCGAACACATCAGGCAACGTCACTAGCCCCATATCATGCACGTAAAGCTGTTCGAGATTAGTCAACTTTCCCAGTTCGCCAGACAGTATTCCAACCGGATTTGAGCCAAGCGAGAGAAAGCGCAACTGTGTTAACTGCCAGACTGCATCAGGAATTTTGCCTAGCTGATTGTCATGGACTCGTAGCACACGCAAATTTTGCAACGCACTGATTTCATTGGGAAGCGAAGTGAGTTGATTATTCTCAACATAAAGTTGCTCAAGCTGAGTGAGGTTGCCGATGGAGCTAGGCAACTCACTCAGGTGATTTTCATCAAGTCGTAATGTTCGCAAATGGGGGAGTTGGGCGATAGTGGCGGGAAATTCAGTCAGCGCATTGCCCGTGAGATCGAGATGCTCAATGGGGTGTGATGGGAGATGTTCGTTTGTAATCTCGCACAAGCCTTGATAACGTAAATCGACATAATTATTCATGGTCAAGATTGTATCAGGCTTATATTTCTTCAATTCAAGCATAGATGGGAGGTGTGTTTCGGAAGTTGGCATCCCGAAATACGCCTCCTTAATATCTCTGTTCTCGTTTTTAATTTCCTAAGTCATTTAACCGAAATGACCCCTGCGCCCCATTCACGATGACTGTGTAATCACCGGGCGGCAGATCGACAATTTCAAAATCGAAGGATTCACGGAAGGGGATCGCTTGCTGGATGCAAGTGAGCGTTGGATCACGCTCAACAAACACATTGAATGTGATGATGAAGCCATTCACATCCTGCTCTGAATGTGAAACACTAGTACAGCCGTCGGAAAATAAACCATTGACCCCAATGCGAGCGGCTTCCGCACTCAAGATATTAATATCGAATCCCGTTACGATAGGCAAGGTCGCTTCAGGATTGGTCGTCGCTTCAGGGGTGGGGGTTCCCTCGCCAACAACTGGTGGTTGCGCCTCGACAAGCAGCTCAGTTGAGCGTAGCAGCAGCGTTCCCGACGCATGTTCGATGATGAGATCACGCCCTTGTATCCGCACCGTTTGCGCCGTTTGTAACGCCTCAAATACCATTTGCTCCTGTGCCGCCAGTGCAGGGGTACATGCCATACGTGTACTAGCAATTGGGCTAATAGTGAGCTGATTGTCGTTGAGCATATAGGTGGCGTTAAAGTTGTTGCAGCCCGCGTGACCAGAGAGGTTGCCGGCTGCGAATGTGATCTCGGAAGGGCGTGCGCCATCGACAACGCGGCGCACCATATCCCCTTGTCGAACCTGTTCGATTAGATAACTGCCTGAAATGAGGTCTGTTTCGACAGGCTCGGCCGTTGGCACTTCAGCAACTGCTGCTGTCTCCTCTGCTTGAGCCGTCCCATCCACAATCTCCGCCACGATAACATCAGCCTGCGTTGGCACAACTTCGGCCGCCTCTTCCGTCGCCATCATCTCGTTTTCCATCGCCACAACCCCAACCGGCTTGAAAACCAACTCACCCATCAGCGTTTGAATGGTCATTGTGGAGTTATCACGTGTTGCGCTGATTGCAGACTCTAAGGCTGCAAGATAGCTGTTTTCGGCTTCCATCGTTTGCTCACAGAAAATCTCTGTTCGGCCGACTTCATCCACGAGCAAAGAGTTCTCAATCCCTTCATAGGTTGCAAAGTAGGTGTTACAGCCTCCCAATCCGCTTATCTGATTGCCAACAATTTGCAACGTGATTTGTGCGCTAACTGGTTGACCGTCTTGCGACCGTAACTGCCAGAGCGTCCCGCTCAAGTCAGCACGCACCGCGGCAATGACCGTAATCCCCGTCGTTGGAACCTCTGACACAGCAACCGCAATTGTCGGTGTGCCGACCACTTCAAAAGCACCACTAACGACCTCGCTGTTTTCTGTTGGCGTGTAAACGTATTCATCGGCCGATGTCCCACATGCCGCTCCCAAGATGACTATCATCAACAGCAGACTGATAAACCCAATCTGCCGCCTCACTTTTTTCACAAATAAACTCATTTCTATCTCCATTTGAACTCTGAATATCAACGGACATTCAAAAAAATAACAAGGAACTGCTCTATCTTCCAGTAGATATTATATCGGTCAAATGCCTATACAATTTACCCAATCGGAGAAATTGTGAAATATGCAAACATCATGCACAAGCATTTCACCAACACAGCAGAAAATGTTTGTTTCCTGTTTGCGCTCTATTTATAATCAACACAATCGAAATCAAGCGGTCTGCCGCGAACACTAGGAAAACAAAATGGCTAACTACTTTCCATTTATTACAGAAGAACACGAAATGATCCGTGCGGCCGCACGCGACTTTGCCCAAAATAGCATCGCGCCCATCGCGGAAGAACACGACCATACCGGTAAGTTCCCGCTTGAAACCGTTCGCCAAATGGGAGAACTCGGTTTTATGGGCATCAATGTCCCCGAAGCGTATGGCGGTGCTGAGATGGATGTACTGGCCTATGTGCTAGCACTGGAAGAGATCAGCAAGGTTGATGCGAGTCACGGCACAATTATGTCGGTCAACAACTCGCTTTTCTCGCATGGTCTCATCAAATTTGGCACGGAGGAACAAAAGCAAAAATATCTCACGCCTATTGCAACGGGTGAGGCGATTGGCAGCTATAGTTTGACAGAGCCAATGAGCGGCAGCGATGCGGGCAATATGGCAAGCCGTGCTGTTCTCAATGAGGCTGGCACGCATTACATCATCAACGGCCGAAAATCATGGGTGACATCGGCCCCTTATGCTGACTTTGTCGTTCTGTTCACGATGACACAGCCAGAGAAAAAGCATAAAGGGATTTCAGCTTTCATCATCGAGACGGATAAGCCGGGCTTTGAGCGTGGCAAAACGGAGCCAAAGCTCGGTATTCGTGCCAGCGCAACGAGCGAAATCATCTTTGACAACTATGAGTGTCCTATCGAGAATCGCGTTGGGAAAGAGGGGGACGGCTTCAAAATTGCCATGACTGTGCTGGATGCTGGACGTGTTGGGATTGCGGCGCAAGCTTTGGGGATTGCACAGGCGTGTCTCGATGCTAGCGTTGAATATGCAAAGGTGCGAGAGGCATTTGGACAGCCCATCGGCTCTTTCCAGATGATTCAGCAAAAGCTGGCTGACATGAAATGTCGTGTTGATGCGAGTCGCCTACTTTGTTATCAAGCTGCCCTCGCCGAAATTTACACTGAAAAGCATGGCGGCCGATTTGGAATGGAAGCGAGCATTGCCAAGCTGTATGCGAGCGAAACAGCGATGTATTGCGCGACCGAGGCCGTTCAGATTCATGGCGGTATGGGCTATAGCAAAGAGTTGCCTATTGAACGTTACTTCCGTGATGCGAAGATTACCGAGATTTACGAAGGGACAAGCGAAATCCAGCGCATGGTGATTGCGCGTGGATTGACTGGCTTGCGTTAAGCAATCATTGCGAACTTTTTTGCAAGATGGTTGTGTCCCCTTCAATTTCTAAACCGGCGTTGCGACTTTCTCCCTCATAGATGATTTTGCCACGTCGGGTAGCGAGTCGCATTTTGATTGTTCCCGCAACTGATTCGTTGACCATAGGAACCATTCCGTTTGTTTTTGTGGGAGCGGGGAGGAGGGCTGTGGTTTGACGCTCGGCCGAGAACCACAGCCGATACCGCCGATTTCGCACACAAACCGTCACTTCATTCGGCGCGACCTCAACTTTTTCCAGCTTAGATTGCGCGTAAGTCGTAAATCGATGTAACTTTCCCTCATGCCACAGCCCAATAATGAAGCCGGGAAAAATTAGCCCCTTAAACGGAATTCGCGCAATTGAAGCTGTCAACGATGTCCCAACGCGCTCAAAATGATTTGCTTGCGCCCATATCCACGTTTGTGGAAAGCTGCGCCCCCAATCTTTTTCAGTGTAGCCGCGCCCGCCTGTGAAGTCGAGCGGTGTGCCGTTGGCTATCAAGCTGCCATCTATCGTATGGTCGAGGCTGACAACACCGTGATAGCACTCCATAAAGGGCATCCACGCGAACCAGCCCATTATGCCGGGGGAAGCCAATGTGACAGGCCACGGCGTAACCTCATTGAAACGCAAGTCGCCCTGCAAATGGGGTAGGTTGAGTGTCAGAGAGCGGTCTGTAAACAGATTGCCGCCGATCTGCACGGCAAAGCGGTCTGTTGCGGCGCGAAAGTCGTTGACGGAGAAGCGTGTTGTCGTCACCTCATGTGTTCGGCCGTCCAACACCATGATAAAGCTATGCGCGTCTTTGCCTTTGTAGATACCGGGAATGATCGCAAACGTTGTGCGCTGACTGACATCGACAATTTTGAAGTACCAACCTTCAAAGAATGGCGCGGGTTGATCGGTTCCGTGATAGGCGGTCGGCGAGAGGGTGGAGCGGATAAATTGGTGCATCAATTCGGCTGACGTAGCGCATAACCAACCCCACGTTCGCTGACAACCCAATCGTTGTATGGCTCAATAGCGCGACGCAGGCGTTTGATGAGCGTTTTGAGCCGATCAGGATCATCGACCAGCACCTCACCCCAAACGGCACGCTCCAAATCTTCCCCGTGTACGACCGTCCCAAAGCTCTGACCCAAGCGGACGAGCAGGGCAAATTGTGAGTTCGTTAACGCCATTGTTTTGCCCATTGCCTTGATTTGATGACGCGATGGGTCGATGACAAAGGGGCCAGCTTGAATCAACCCCTCAACCTCTTGGCGACGAACAAAGCGGTGCAAAATCGCACTTGTATAGTCGTACCCATTGCCATTGCTGGGCGCGATGAGGCACTGCTGTTCGAGCAGTCGAATAGTATCGATAGAGCCGTCAAGCGTGGCAAGGCTGTACTGCTCTTCGTGTTCGAGGTTGTTCCAGAGATAGCTGATGTGAGAGTTGGCTTCAATCTCCACAGCATCATCGATCTGAGCGCGTTGTGTGGCTGTCTCAAAGACCACGCCTTGCTTCAATGCCTGAAAGGTATGATAGCCAGCGACATGCAGGAAAAAGGGATGTGCGCCAACAAGATTGAGCAGATGATCGCAGAGCGTTTGTCCAAAGGAGATGTCTGTCGTCGAGAGTCGTTGCTGAAGTAATCCCTGCGCTTCCTGTTGTGAAAATAGTCCCAACTGCAAGGTAACGAAAATGTTGAAAAATGGTGAGCTTAAGACCTCTTCATCGGCCGTGATCGCATACAGCGGCCGCTGGCTGGCAGTCACATAGGCGAGGCCATATTTGGTGGTCAGACCGCGCAGACGAGCAAAGAAATAGGGGCCAAGCTGTTCATTGGCGGCGAGCAACTCAAACTCATCGAGCAGCACAACGATGGCTGTCCCCTGTTGGGTGACTTGGTTGAGCGCACGATCTAGGGCGCGATAGGTTCCCGGTCGCCGCGCTGGTTTGAGCAGAATGTTGGCATCTTCGGCCGCATCCAGCACCCCCGTATACAACGCATCATAGACTTCTTCCGGTGGTGAGCCGCCTAACTCTTGGCAATCTACGAGGATAAATAGCGCGTCTGGCGGCGCAAGATTTGCAGCGTCGCGCACCGCGCTGCGTGAGAGGTGTAGCATGAGAGAGCTTTTGCCGATACGTCGTGGCCCGATGATCGAAACGCTTTGACCGTTGCCCAGCAGACCGAGAATTTCTGTGATTTGGGCGGTTCGGCCGAAGAATTCTTCTGCACGCCGAATTGCACCCCGATGGAAAAAAGGATTATTTGCGCTCATACACCGCCTATTGTAGAAGGTTTTTCCCCACTTGTCGTCTTACGTTTTCCCTACGATGTGGTGAATATCTGGTGGTTTTTGGCATGGATTTTCATGTTTTCTTCACTCGAATGATTGGATTCTTGGGACATCGACTCAATATGTCAACCCCATCTTCCGTCACCCAAATCAAATCTTCAATTCGCACACCACTCCACCCATCAATATACAAGCCCGGCTCGACGGTGACAACCGCCCCAGCGGGAATTTCATCTTTTGACGTTTTGCTGAGACGCGGCCCTTCATGCACATTGAGACCAACACCATGACCGAGTGAATGTTTGAAGTCGTCTCCGTAGCCAGCCGCTTCAAACAGGTCACGGGCGACTTGATCAACCGCCTTGCCCGATGTGCCGGCTCGTAGCTGGTCTATTGATGTTTCAAGCGCATCCTGAACAAGTGTGTAAACTTCCCAAAACTTGTCATTGGGGTCGTCGCCGAGATGAAAAGTCCGCGTGATGTCGCTGTGATAGCCATGAATGGTTGCGCCAATGTCGATGGTGATCGCATCGCCAAGCTGCATGTTGTAATCAGTGGGGCGATGGTGGGGGCGTGCGCCGTTTACCCCGGCCGCCACGATAATGTCGAAGGCGACTTTATCTGCACCGCGTTCGCGCATCGTTTTTTCAAGCTCCCACGCGAGGGTTTTTTCGCTCATGCCGACCTGTGCGATTTCGTTGACCTGTGCCATGGCGTAATCGGAGATTTCGGCCGCTGCCCGTAACTTTTTGATCTCGTCGGCCGATTTAATAAATCGCAGTGGTTCAACTGTCTCTTGATAGGGCTTGTAGCTCATCGCTTCCACTTTTTTGAACCTATGATAATCGCTCAGCGTGACATAGTTACCTTCTATCGCCAGCGCGGCTGCGCCAATAGAAGCGATCATTTTTTGTATGGCTTTCTCTTCGCGCTTATATTCATACAGTTCAAAATCAGGAGCCTGCTCACGCGCTTGCGTCCAATAGCGACCGTCGGTGGCAAGCACGGCTCGCTCATGCGTGACAAATGCCCAGCCTGCGGAGCCGGAGAATCCGGTTAACCAGCGACGGTTATCGGCCGACTGTATCATCAACCCATCAACCTCCCATTTATTCAATAATTCGCGCACAGCAGCAATTTTTAGATGTGACATAGTTCCAACTTTATCCGACTGTTACCCCAATGGGACAGATGAGTGTGAATTTCGATTAACATATTGTCCAAACTTTGCAATGATGGTATTGTATTGTATTAAGCTGTCCTGACACATAAGCAGTCCAGCGAATTCGGCCGAAACCGCAATATGGGGAAACCAATTCAGCTAACTCGGAGTGGAATCAAATAAGACTTTTAATGGACAGTGGCAATCTGAGCCGCGACTGCTTAAAATTTAGATATGATGGGTTTTAAGAGAGCAGAAGATTAAAGAACAGCCGTTATGAATGAGACCGTGCAACAAATTGCCCAACAGCTTAATGAGACAGACGAGAAGCCAATCTCACAAATTGCCCAAATTCTTGAGCTGATTGGCGAAGAGGAAACGCTCAACTATCTGCAAAAGGCGCAGGAGATTGAGGCGGGTGAAGGGATGATGACGGAGAAAGGCGACCGCCGACGCACACCCGGTGGTGTTTTCTTCTATCTCGTGCGTGGTGGAATGACGTGGAGTCAGCGGCGAGCTGTCTTTCCCTACTTCAATCCAAACGCCAATAAACAAAAATTAAAGAAAAAAGAACCCCCACTTCCGTATAAATGGCCGATGCGGATAGCGGATTTCAAGCAATTTAAGTCAGAACATATAGGAGTTGGTAACGTGGAAATAAAAGTTGTTGGGAAACCACTCAAAGTTATTGAAAAATCACAGGTAACAGTTGTCACCATGCGAAGCGGTGAACCCCCTTCTTTACCAAGAGGTCTACCCTCCGCTCCTGCTGCACCGACCATTTACTTGATCCTCATTGCTGCCAAGCAGTGGAAGAAAGTGAAGCCCTATGCCAGCAAACCAGATAATAAGTTGATTGTCAAAGGGTGGCCTGTGTTTGATAAAAAGCTCGGCACGATCACGGTGTTGGCACAAAACACAACGGCAACGTTGCTTGAGAAAGAAAAACAAGAGGCACGCAAACAGAAAGTGGCGGCCGAAGCATAACGCCATTTATCACATAACATAGAAAATATGCCAACCTACGGCTGATTTTAGTCGCAGGTTGGTGTTTTTTGTTTCCAACGCCTAAATTGGCATACAATCCCGTATGCTAAAAAATTGGTGGACGATACTACTCTTTCCCATTCTGTTTGTCGCAGGCGCACTGCGTCTAACGGGTAACGGTTGGGATCAGTACGAACACTATCATCCTGACGAACGCTACATTGCATGGGTTGCTGCTTCAATTGAGGCTCCTGCCTTCAATGCGGATGCCCTAAGCCCTCAAAAATCGACGTTCAATCCATACTACTGGCCGGCTGAGACGGAGAGCGATTGCATCGTCAAAGAGCAGGATGTACAACGCAACTTTGCCTATGGTCATTTGCCCCTCTATTTAGGTGTCTTGGCAACACGCTTTGTTGAGAGCGTTGCGCCACAGGTCTTTGATGAGTTGCCTCAGACATGCCAATCGGCCGATGGCTCCTTCAGCTTCAGCGAATTTGACCGCATTACGGCCGTCGGCCGAGCATTAACCGCGCTGTTTGATGTCGCAACAATCGTTGCGTTATTTTTGCTGGGGCGCGCACTCTTTGGTGAAGAGGTTGGCATTCTTGCGGCCGCATTTCTCGCGCTCAATGTCATGCACATTCAACTCTCCCACTTCTTTACAGTTGATGTCTACATGACGTTCTTCATCGTCGCCGCACTCTACAACATGGTACTTGCTGTACAGCGTAAATCTGTTTGGCGACTCTCGCTAGCGGCGATTTTATGCGGGTTAGCAGTGGGATCAAAATTTAGCGCGGTGCTGCTCGCTATTCCGCTGTTATTGGCATGGTGGTGGGGGCGTGGCAAACAGTTAGAGGCTGTCGGCCGACGTTGGACAATGGCACGCTCATTGGTTGGGTTAGGGCTGACGACAGTAGCAGCCTTTGCGTTGACCAATCCATTCGCGCTGCTTGATCACACGTGTGAGGCAATCACGCCTGCAACAAGCCTCTTTGGGCTTGCGATCCCCGAAATCAATTGGGGGTCGTGCTACCTCTTCAACGTTGCGACCCAGCGTCAGATGGTTGGCGGCAGCACAGCCTTTCCATTTACCCGTCAATATATCGGCACAACCCCTTATCTCTATTTTGCCGAAATGCAGTTCCGCTGGGGGATGGGCTTTGTGCTGGGCGCGTTGGCGATACTCGGCTTTGCTTGGGCAATCGCTCACGTATTGTGGTCGATGAATTGGCGGTCGATTCGAGTAGAGGGGAAGCCGTTTTTGCGACAAAAGGCGCAGACTCAGTGGCTTCTACTCGCGTGGTGCCTCCCATTTTTTATCATGACGGGGGGATTCGTCGTCAAGTTTATGCGCTATCTGCTGCCACTCACGCCGTTTTTGATGCTGTATGCGGCCGCATTTGTGATGGCTGTGCGCGGCCGATGGATACGGCGTAGCCTGATTGGAGCCACATTGTTGACGACGGGCTTATATGCGTTGGCATTTGTCAACATCTATCATCAACCACATCCATGGATCGAAGGATCACGCTGGATTTATGAAAACCTGCCCGCTCAAAGCACAATTGCCACTGAAAAATGGGGGGATCGATTGCCTAGCTTGTTGATCGAAAATGGGACTGTTTATTCGGCCGGAAAACTCGACTATCAATTTAACGAGCTTACATGGCTTTCGGGAATGAATGAGTTGCGGGGGGACACGCTTTACGTAGCGGACAGCGAAGAAAAGCTGGCAGAAAACCTGCGCCGCGTCGCCGATAGCGACTACTTGATTATCGACTCAAATCGCGTGTACGGCGTTGTCCCGCGCTTGCCAGATGGCTATCCGCGCTCATCACGCTTTTATCAGCCGCTGTTTTCAGGTGAACTAGGCTTTGACCCCGTTTTTGTGACAGGACGATTTCCACACATTGGCGAGTTCCATCTCAAACCGGACTTTTTTAGCTGGCCTAACTTGCGACCACCGCGTGCGATAGGACGTTATCTTGATGGGTTGGAAGGGGTCACACTTGGTCGAGTCGATGAAAGTTTTACGCTGTTTGACCAATCGCTGGTGATGATTTTTGAGAACGTTGAGGGGTTATCGGCCGAAGAACTCGCTATAATTTTGTCGGATCAATGAAACAATAGATATTGCATTTCTTCGAGAAATAGAATGTCTCAGATGAGTTTAGATGTCACAACGAACAGCAAATACCGTAAAATGGATTATCACACTCTGTCTGCCCTTTGCACTGGCTTCTTTTGCGATTGGTACAGTCATCGGCAACTGGCTGCCGCAATTTGAGTATAACAATCGTGTTGCTCCTGATATTTATGGGTGGGAAAAGGAGGAGCGGCTAGAGCTTGCGCTGGTGGCGGTTGAGTATTTGTCGGTGCGGGGATCGGCCGAAGAGACTATCTATCTCCTAGAAGAACAAATAAACCCCGATACGGGTGAGCCACTCTACAACGAACGCGAAATTAGCCACATGATCGATGTGAAGCACCTGACCGACGCAATCAGGCGTGGGGGCTGGGTGCTAGGAATTGTCGTTGTTGCGGGGGTAACACTGTTACTTTATCGCAATGAAACAGAGCCAACTGCCTATCGCGCAATTCGCAATGGTGGCTATGCAGGCATTGCAATTCTGGTTGGGATTGGTCTCTTCATGGCAGTCGCGTGGAGCACATTTTTCACACAATTTCACGAGCTGCTTTTCCCCGCAGGGTCATGGACATTTTACAACACCGACTCGCTCATTCGTCTTTTTCCTGAGCGACTTTGGCAAGATGTCGGTGCGTTTATCGTCGGTGGGACTTTTGGGTTGGCAATTTTGTGTGTGTTGAGCGGCCGATTTTTGTTGAGCCGAACGGCAAAATAGGTCGTCGGCCGCTCCAACACAAGTCGAAAGATGAACCCGGTTCGTAAGTTTCTTAGCGATTCGGCCGAGCCACCCGCTGTCCTCTCACCACAAAGTAGCCAGCCAACAACACGCTAATCACAAGTGAAATCAGCAATGGCATAACAGGTGTGCCAAACGTGCCGCTGCCAGCTAGATTAACGGCCGTTGCAGCAAGTGGGGCGAAGGCAAAGTCCACTGTCCAGTCAACTGCATCATCTGTCAGTCCAGTTGTCAAGCCGTGTGCATCCTCGCCGGTTGGTTCCGTATCCCCGACGGTGATGTGGTTGCTACACGCGCCGTTGAGCGCGGGATTGGCGACATAAACCGTGTTGTGGTCTACGCTGTCATCGCCTGCACCCGTGCTGCCCGCATTGGCTGAAACAACCCCGTAATGCGTGCCTTCGCTACCATCCCAGAGGTCGCCACTCGGTGTGAATTCTTGACTAGGAATACAAACGACATAGGTTCCGGCCTCAAAGCCAGTGAATTGGTAGGCGCCGCTCGCAGTGGTCTCTGTCAAAATGGGCGTTGCTGCGACAACGCCACCTGTGACGCGATACAGGTTCATCGTTACGTTGTTGGCAGGGGTATCTACGCCATCATTGTACATTCCGTTGCCAGTTGGTTCGCCGTCGATCCAGACAAAGTTGCCAATCGCATACGTCGGCACGCTGCTAAACGAGAAGTCTATCGTTTGATTGTCCACTGTGCCGACTTGGACAACTGCCCCGGTGCTGTCGTGGTTTTGATTGTTGCCACTGGCTGGGTCGTTGTCAGTGCCACCAACAAGGACTGTCGAGGGCGAATAGCCCAACGGTGTTGCAACAGTGACGGTGTAGGTCGCATTGACAGGGACGGTGAACGTGTAGAGACCGTTTGCATCAGTGATGGTTGTGATGACTGTGCCGTTAGAATTGGTCAGCGAAACGACGACACCAGACGCATCTGTGACACTCCCCGTCGTCCCATCGCCATCACCGTCGTCTTCAAACCAGATGTAGTTGCCGATATTGACTGGACTGGTTGCGCCGAAATCGTAGCTGGCAACGGGGTTGCCTTCGGCCGTCGCGTCACTATTTTGCGTCGCATCCAATGCCCCTTGCGTGGGCGTAGCCGCTGTACCAGATGGATTTTCGCTATCTGTCTGATCGGTTGCGGCCGATGCGTCGATGATCGTTGGGATCAGGTTGGGGGGATATTCGGCCGAAATCTCGAAGCCCGGCGCACCACTCGCAGGAGCCGTTGTCCCGCTACCCGTCCGATGATTCTCGTCCGCTAACAAGTTGCAGAAGCTGTACCAGCCCTGCTCAGTCACGCCGGTTGTACTTGGATCGTCGCCTGTTACTGTCTGCAAAACGGTCACATCACCACTTGGGTAGGTAATCGTCAGCGTCATTGTCACGCCATCAATGCCAGCTTCGCCCAAATCTTGAATACCGTTGCTGTTTGCGCTGTCGTCCCAGACAAAGTTGCCCAAGCAGGCGAGGTCGAGATAGTAGCCGAAATCGGCCGTCAACACCGTCTGACCCGCCGCAACCGTGACCCCAACTGGGTCGATCTGACTATTGTTGTCTGTGCCGGCCGTTCCCAAACTGTGCCAATAGCCTGCCAAAACGCCGTTCTCGTCGGTCACATCGACGACATAATCGCCGGCTGGCAAACCTGTAAACAGATAGTTGCCATCTGTGCCATAGCTGCCTGCGTTGATCGCCGCGTCCGTAACGGTTGAGCCAAACAGCGGCTCACCGGCATCAATGCGCCCATTGCCGTTAAGGTCACGATAGATGTCAACTGTCACGCCGCCAATCGGTGTTTCAGCCCCACCATCGTAAACGCCGTCTGCATCGACATCAAGCCAAACGAGGTTGCCAATGCTGGCGGGGCTGGCTGGCGTATAGCCAAAATCTTGACCCAGGTTGATGCCATCATCTGTACCGTCGGGGTCGGCGTTGCCATCACTGCCGCCTGCGCCCAAGTTGACGTTGCTGGTGCTGTCGTTGCCGCCGTCGGGATCGGCCGAGTTATTCAACCCTTCCAACACCCCGCCGCTTGCAAAATTCTCTGGTGCAATGGTGACGGTATAGCTATCGTCAGGGTCGAGACCGCCGAAGAAGTAGTGACCGTTTTCATCCGTGATCGCGGTTGTTGTCACGCCACCTGAAGCGGTCAGAACCACAACGACACCCTCAAGTCCCGGCTCATCTGCATCTTGGTCGCTGTCACCGTTCGTATTGAGGAAAATTGTGTCGCCGATCAGGCCTGCACCGCCTGCTCCATAGCCAAAATCTTGGGCGCGGTCATTGATATTGCCTGCATCAATTGTTGTCGCGCTAAAGCCAAAGCCAACGCCCAGCCCCGCGCCGGGCAACGCACCGTCGCTATCATATGTCGCGGTTAAGCCGTCCAAGACGTTATCTGTGTCGTTGACCCACACGATGTAGTCGTCGTATGCTAGTCCTTCAAACAGATATTGACCATTTGCATCGGTCGTGTCGGTGGCAATGATTGGTTCGCCTGCGTCCCATTCACCGTTGCCGTTGGTGTCGCGGATTAGGGCGACTGTCACGCCAACGATGCCATAGTCGTTTACATCGGCCGCGCCACCAGCCCCCTGTGTCACAATCCCGCCGCCGTCAATCGCAGCCAACGCGGGCCCATTCCCATCCCCATCAGCATCAAAGAAAATCGTGTCGCCAATGCTGCCAACGGCCGCACCGCCCTGTGGCTGATAGCCAAAGTCGGCATTTAGGAACACATCGCCGGGTGCAAGCACCACAGGCGTAGTCGTCGTGTTGTCATTTGTGCCAGTTGTCCCAAAGTGATCGGGATCGCCAGTTTGGTTGTAATCTCCGGTCAAAATTGGGTGTGATGCCCCTGCATCATTGGTCACAGTCACGACGTAAGCGGCTGGAGGTAGGTCGGTAAAAATGTAGTTGCCGCTTGCATCAGTTGTTGTCGTGCCATAAACCGTGTCGTAAACGCCATCGCCATCCGGGTCGTGATAAAGCGTCACCTCAACGCCAGAAACGCCCGTTTCGTTGGGGTCTTGTGCGCCATCGCCATCTGCATCGATCCAGATACGGTCACCAATTGCGCCATTACCTTGTCCACCTGTCGTGCTGCCAACTTCACACATCTGCATCGCATCAACTGAAATGCCGCCCGTTCCCTGCTGTGAGATGACGATGCGATCCATAAATGAGGGGTCAAACGTAAAGGTGTGGCACACCTGTTGCCAGTTTAAGTTGGTGCTGCTGGCACTAATAGGCAGAGCTTGTGTGTAGAGACTTGCATAGCTCGTTCCCTGTGCATATTCGATGTGCGTCAGTGCGCCTGTTTGTGTGCCAGCGGCCGCCATAAAGCACATTTGATACTCTTGACCGGGGACAAGGCCGGCCGAGAGATAGACATCGACGCTTTGCTCGACGCATTCAAATGAGCTATCTGCCCCGCCCGGAATATAGGCAAAGTAGTCACCTTCAGGATTGTTGATGTTGCCAGCAGTATCGTCGATTAAGAAGACGTTGTTGTAGTCACCGTTTCCCGTTGTCGTAGGCATCCAATTTGTCACATTTGTGTCGCCCTGCGCCCATGAATAGGCTTGGAGTGAGTCGCCATTGAAGTCTGGGAAGCTAGTTGAACTAAATGTGACGCTAGGATCAAACTGCTCAAAGCCTTGATTGGTCAAGACGTTGAAACATTCCCCGACAACATCTGTTGTTGAGACGTAGTTGTAGCCAAAATCGGCCGTCAAATTCTCCAACGCCGACCCGTTCCCAATCGTCGCCACGTATCCTGTCAATGCCGTATTTGGAATGGCGGTTGTGCTGTGATCTTGGTTCGTGAAATCACTGCCCGGCTGTGGATAAGTCGTCGTTTGTGACATGCTTGCTGGCAACGTACTTTCATCGACATCGACGTAGTAACTGCCCTCGGCTAAGTCGTCAAAGAGATAGTTGCCGTGCGAATCTGTCACTGTCGTAGCGACCAAATTGCCAACGCTGTCATACAAATTGACCGTCACATTGGCAATACCGTCTTCGCCAGCGTCTTGGTAACCATCGCTGTTCTCATCGACCCAAACACGATTGCCGATTGCGCCCGTGTTGATTTTTGTCAGCAGTAGAGGCCCAAGATAGGTCGAACTTTGACGTTGAACGATGTCACCTTCGCCGATAGCATCCCCATTTGAATAAGCAAAGCTGTGCCATTTGAGACAGCGCAGTTGCAGATCGTCATAGTCAATGACGACGGGGGAGCGATTATTGCCATTATTGTCAGTTCCCAAGGCAAACACGCCTGTCGTATCGAGTGTTGTTAGCCCAAACGGATGCCCTGCCGGATTGTCGAGCGGATCGCTAAACGTGCCGTATTCTGCATCCATTTCGCCTATATCGTTGCTATCGACAATCGTTAGTGTGCGCGTGATCGGGACAGGGTACTGCGTTGGATCGGCGTAATTCTGATAGTCATCGAGTACCGTTTGCGGCGAGGTGATGTTTGGAATGGCTAACGGTGTCCCAACACAAGAGCCATCGGCCGCAACCGCTGGAAATGCTTCGAGGATAGTCCCATAACGAATCGACGCGCCGTCGTATCGGGCGAAAATCGCTGTCCGATCCAGCTTAATATCCTCCGAAAACGAAATATGTGTTGTCACTGGCCCCTGTTGATTGGCGGCCGTTCCGCCCGGCCCCCAATAACGCAGGACTGCGCGTGTGCCAAAGTATGGCTCAAGCCAATCGAATTCAGCCTCAAATGGCGGATCATCGATTGTGTTTGTGTCAATATCACGTGGTTCACGTGGGTCAAAGCGCAACTTGACATCAATACCTGAATTGCTCATGTTGGGAATCGTGAAGACAGGATCAGTCGCATCCCATACCACTGTGCCACCCGTGTCACTATTCCCAAACGCCAATGTGTTCGCCCAGTCTAATAAAATTCGGTCTCCCGTTACAACTGCACGCGTTGCCGTGTTTTGTTTTTCCTGTGCGCTTGTGTTCGCCAATGCTGTTGCGGCCGATGAAAGCACACAAAAGAAACCTAAACCAATCAAAAGAAAACGGGTGTAAAATCGTTCTCGTCTTCTATTCCTAAACATACCGTCACTCCTAGATGTTACTTGGCAGTCCCCTACCATTGCAGTCTGAACCAAAACGCGCATGAGCGAGACTGGCTCTATTGTATTTATGCGTCACAGACCTGTGACAATGTTGATGTCCCTGAGTCAAACACAAAACGCATGTTAGGCGACCAAAAGAGCCAACGATATAGCCTTTGGGTACTATTGAGAACGGTTTTCACTCTGTTTTTTGCCGTCTTGAACGAACGTTGTAAGGTAGACAGAAAGTAAAATTGTTTGTGGTACAGGAAAGTGTAAAACCCTCGCCCCCGCCCAAAGGCGGGAGTAAGAAGCATGCTCTCCCTCTCGCCTCACGCAATATCCTTTGCGCGGGAGACGGGGGGTGAGGGTTTTGCGGCAAAGCTGCTTTCTCGCTCAAATCAACATACGATCTTTCGGCCGACCTTCCGGAAAAAACTGATAACGCCCCCCTCGCAAGCTGCGATGGTTAAAAATGTAGCAGGGGTTGCGTGCATCTGGCTCCAAGACGCGCCGCAGCTCACGGATGACCTGATACACGCTGTCGTCCGTGACATAAGGCGTTTCCCAAATATGCTCGATCAGCTGATCTTTCTCGCACTTTTTGTAGGGATGTGCCAGAAAGTAGGCGAGGGCGGCCTCAGCACGTGGCGAAAGACCATCGAGCGGCTGGTTACCTTGATAGTAGGTGTCGTCGCGCACGTTGAACCAGATGTTGCCGCGCACAGTGTGGCGCGAGTCACGGATAAAGCGGGCAAACAGATCGCTAAATATGTGCCAACGACTATTTTTGTAGACACAAACGCCTTTACGGCCGAAGCCACACAAATAACTGCGATACTGTCGCTCAAATTTCGCATAGCGATTCGGCTTGAGCAGCTCCAAATCAGATAAGATCGAACGTTCCGTTTGCGTTAATGCTTCCCACAATCGCTGTAGCTCATTTTGAACCGGCTGATAGTCGTAGAGATTCGTTTGCCAATCATCTGCCACCCAATCCCACTGGACGCTGCGCCGCCAGTCGGCAAAGGCGTTGAGCAGGGCGGGAAAGCCGCCCGACAGTTGGGCGAGCTGTTCGAGTAGCTTGGGGCAAGGATCGAGGTGCGTGAGTTGATGATGGAGAAGATTCGTCGCCGCGTTGTTGCTCGCCATCCCACCCAGCCAAAACTGTTGTCCCGTAAATAGTGATCCCAGACGCATTTTGCCAGCGGGGTAAGCGACTTCGCGCTGCACGCCAGCCAACAGGCAGACATTGTGGGGAAAAGCGATATGTAGATCGTAAAGCGCGTCGGCGACGGTGTCGCTGCCTTGACGACAAAATCGGCCGAAGCGATCCACAATCACAACAATGCGTACATCCGGCTGGCATAGCCGCTCAATCAGCCCACGCACTGCCGTTTGTAAGCCAAAGCTATCGTGATTGTGGACATTTGCCTCGAAAACAGTCTGAATGACCCTTCGCAAATCAGTACAAATAGAGTCATTTGTTTCGTTTAAGGTTCTCAACAGGATGCGCCAAAAATCATCTGCGCTTGCCAGTGGTGCTAAATCAATTGCCAATGGTATTACGCAGCGCACTTTGTTTGACAAATATGATTGTAATGCCTGCGGTTCTCGACTGAGAGTTGTCAAGAGTCGCCTTTTACCAGTACTCGGTAATCCAATCAATAAACCACAACTCGCTTCTGTAATCCACTCTGCCAGTTGTTGAGCCGCTTTCGGCCGAAACGTTGCCATCGTCATTCTATTAACCGATCTTTCTAACATCTTAAAACTCCTAATTTTGTTGGGTTTTTGTTTTCAGAAATCTTTCAGAATGCGGTCAGGCTGTTGCTGCCCCTTTCCCTTATTCTGTTATTAACGAAATCGAAAACACGCACTCACAGATAACAACTGTGAAGTGCAAAAAATTAGGAGAACAAAAATGTCTCGCAATAAACTATTCAATTTGTACGTTTCTATGTCAGTCTTTGCGGTGTGTGGTGTTGCTACAACTATAGGGTTATTAGGCGGAGGTGATGGTAGTGGCGGATTTGGACTGGGCTAATTAAAGGTAGTACGTTCTTCTAATGAGCGTAAAATCTCGAGAATCTCTTCATGCACCTCAGTTGCTCTCACACTTTCTTGAGAAGAGCGGTTGAGGTGCTTCATTGCTTGAGTACAACTTAACTTGCAAGCTGTAAACATACGTTGAGCTAATTGAACTGAAGCTAATGAAGCTAGACTATTGGCTATTTCAAGATCGTGTTGAAGCAGTTTCCACGCTTGCACTGCCTCGATCAAATATGCTTCAGCTTTCTCGAAATAATTCAGACGAAAATGAATATAGCCAAGATTATTCTTCGCCATTGCGAATTCAATTAGATGACCTCTTTTCTGTAGATCAACAATATCTAACTGTATACATGCCTCTAGTGCATCAGTCCATTTCTCTTGTTTGATATATAAGTATGTTAATCGGGTGATCGTCTTTGCATAGGAAGCTGGTAAGTCATTGTGTGTACAGTAATCAATCTGAGTTTTCAAAAGGTTTTCTGCATCTGTAAAGCGATTTTGATGAATTCGTAGTTTAGCTAGGTTATAGCGAATAAAGTGGTGTGGCTGACTAGCATTCTGAGTAAGTGTTTCTGACGCAAACAAAAGATCATTTTCGGCTGCTGCGAATTCACCAGCTTCCATCTTGATGAGGGCGGACAAATTTAGAAGGTATCCCAATAGTTTTAATGATTCAGAATCACGTTTGAGTTCTTGTAGAATCCCCAGTGATCGAGTTGTCAGCAATTTTGCCGAATCAATTTCATTACGCTGATAGTGCATAATGCCTAGATAGTACCAAGCTGTTGCGACGGCTAAGTTGTCTTCTGACTGGAGCGCAATTTTCTCCGCGCTATGATAGGCTTGCTCCGCCTTCTTCAACTCCCCCGCTTGATAGCGAAAATAACCCATCGTACTTAACAACTTCGCAAGCGTGACAGAATCATCTGATTGATAGCGGTTCGCTATGCGTGTAATTAGTTTTGCCCAATGCCGATAGTTGCAGCGTTGTTCTATATAAAGGGTGCAGTTCAATACGAGCAGCGCGGCCGTCAAGTTATCATTGGGCGATTGTGCGCCAAAGCTGATGGCGCGATATAGATTGTCGCGGTATGGGTCGAGCGCGTCATAATTTGTCTCATCCAGCCCCTGCGTCATATCTACGAAAAAGAGCAGATTACGCTCGACCATCCCCGCAAATGTTGCGTTGACGTTCATACGAGTAATTCCTCATCCTCATCGTCGTCGTCCTCCCAACGATTGATGTTTGTCTGTAAAAATGAGCCAGTCAGGCGGTGAATGCCATAGCTTTGATCCCAAGTAGTTCCACGTAGCTCGATCAGCGAGCGATTGACTAGTTCATTAATCGCAGGCCATAGTTCATGATCTGCCAGCCCGCTAATCGCCTTGAGTTGCGTCAACGTCCCGCCCGTTTCGGCAATGAGCGGCATTGATTGAAGCAGTAGCCGCTGGACGGGGGTGATAGCCATCCATGCACGCTGATAGATGCGATTGTAGAGTTCCTCTACCTCTGGCGTATGTACCAAATGGAGGTCATCCAAGATGAGCGAAATGGGCATCGTGGCGGCGAGGCTGATCACCATTTTGAGGGCGAGAGGGTTGCCGCCCACTGCGTCATAGATGTATTGCGCTTGTGAATCTGTTGCCTGTGCCAAATCTTTTTGACCAATCGAAAGGGCATGGTGGCGGATCAACTCGGCCGTATCCCGCTCATTCAATTCATCGAGCGTGTAGCTAAAGATTGACGCTTCACCAATCGGCCGAATGCGCGTTGTCACTAAAAACTTGCTCGGATTTGCCCACTCTTGCAACTGTCGCATCAGGTAAGCCGTGCTAGAGCGCGTCTCCAAGTTGTCGATCACGATCAGATGTGGCGTTTCCTTCAAGACTTGTCGCACGCGAATCAGCCGCTCGTTCATCGGCGCGTTTCCTGCCACTTCTGGCGCGATCTGCTCTGCCAGACGATGGGCGAGCAGGTCGATTGCGCTCTCGAAATCGACGCGCCCCTGATCAAAGTCGTTGGGATCGACTCGCAGCCAAACGTATTCATGAAAGCGAAAATGGCGAATGGCACGGCGCATCAGCGCATCAGCCAACGCCGTTTTTCCGATCCCGCCGATGCCCATAATGGCGAGTACCCACGACGATTTGAGATGCAAAAGCTCGGTGAGCAAAACATCGAGTGCTTCATCAAAGCCAAATAAGGTGGTGTAGGTTGAGGGCGGTAGCGTGCTTTCAACTTCGTGAACGCGCAGATGACGCAAATAAGATTCGTCATAGGCAAGGATAGTCGCCAACTGCTCAATTGCATCACGCTGACGCTTGCGAACTTGATCAATTGTCAAATTCAAGAGCGCGGCCGTGCGGCGCAGCTTGTCTCCTGAGATAAAGCGATGGCGCAAAATAGCAGCGTGGGATTCGCTCTGTTCGGCAAGGCGATCAATTGCCTCCCGCAACAGTTGATTGGTGGTCATACGAGGAAGGGCTTCCATCTGATCCGAACTGGCCGTATACGCTTCACGAAAAAGCAACAGGTCATCCAACAAATCACCAAAGTCTGTATGCACCTTCTCCCACGCCCTCAACGCTGCATGAACTCTGTCATGTAATTCTTCAGGGGAAAAGGTTTTGATCGGTAGTATTGTATTTTCAGTCATGCACCCAACCTCTCACAAAGAACGACTTTTATCTATTATCACCGGGTATATCTCCACTCACTAGTATCCTAGCACAACTAATCACAAGCCTGCTTGGAGTGGCACACTGTGCCACAAGGTCGCACATATAAGCACAAATAATCTGTTATACTCTCTGCTTGAAAGATGCAATGCGGTAACATATCTCGCTACCAGTCGCGTGATACGCTCTTATAAAGCCAGTTGGCCTGTTTTCAAGTAATCGATGCAAGCGTTACCGCATTGCCCCTTTTTCTTCTCACTCATCTGACATTCATTGAACAACTCATCATACAAGATTTTCAACCTCGCATTTGCCAAAGGCTGATATGCAAAACGCGCTCAAGTGCGTTGTTTTACAGTCTCTCTAATCATCTCATTGAAGTCCCGTTATAGTATTCGTTACCCTAATTTTTCTTACGGTTTGTCAGACCTTTCTGAGCTCCTATCTTTTATAATAGTTCCATTGCAAACAACCAACTGGAATTAGTTTGAGCGATTTACGATTTGGGATGTATGAATGATGAGTCGTAAATCAAAGGAGAATAGACCATGTTTACACGAATTCGATTTTTTATGTTTCTCGCGCTGTTGTTGGCATTTTTTGCCAATGTGCAACATCAGCCGGCATCGGCCGCCCCCGATGCCGCCCCCGATGTTCTCGTCAGCCAAGATCGCATCGATGACATCACAACCAATGATGCCAAAGTTTGGTATTGGTTTTGGAACTTCTGCCCCGAAGGGCGCACTGCCAATGCTTCATTTGACTACAACACCCTCATTTCTCGCGTTCCCGGCATGGGCGGTCTCACCCGTGATGTCTACGGTGTTGACAATACAACGCCCTGCACCGATGATAGCGACTTAGGCTCCAACGTCGCGGCCGATGAAGATTATCTCTACTGGATGAGCCGCTACCACGATGGGGTCGTGCGCTTGTCCGTTGAGGCCAACCCCGGCGATATACCCCAAGTCATTTACAATCACGGCTCGGCCGTTTCCGGTGCAGTTGTGCGTGAGGTCGGCAATTGGGTCTATCTGTTGCACCACGACATCGGTATCCTTCGCATTCAGAAGCCAGATAACATTATTGTCCTACCAACCGTCGAAACGATCGTCACCCCCGCTGAATTGGGAGCCAACTTTGCGAGTCGTCTCTGGGTGACGGGCGAGCGCGTGTTGTGGATGTCGGTTGTCGATGATGTGTTGCGCCAACGGCCGATCAACGGCGGCGGGATTAGCTCGACAGGTGATGTGTCGGTATTTTCGGCCGATGTTTGCCCCAACGGGTGTGGAACCGACCACATTTTTGTGGCAAAGACGGACGCAATTTGGCATTTCCCTGAAGGTGCAGGTGGCACAAAAATATATGAAAGCCCACTTGCCAACGTTGAGATCACCGAACTACAGGTTGATGATAACTACGTTTACTTTTTTGAACGGCGTGAGATGAAGGACGGACTAGACACCTTTTATGACTTTGGACTCTATCGTATGGGGCGCGATGGTTCATCGGTCGAACTGCTCTACAGTTTGCCGAATGTCCCCCAGAACGAAGCATCATTCGTCGGGTTTGGTCTCGACCTGCGTCTAGGCGGCCCCAATGACAACTACCTATTTTGGCATGAAAATGGCTTGCTCAAACGTCTCCCCCGCGATGCTGCTGCATTGCCTGTCATCGACGTGGCGATCACGCGCATCGAAGTGACGCAGGGCATTCAAGATTGGGCGCAATCTATCGAGTTGATTCAAGGTAAATGGACAGGTGTTCGCGTACACGTCAATGCGGATGGCTCAGATGTCGCGGGGATTGCGGCCGAACTGTATCGCGTCGACGGCAATGGCAATGTTATCTCAGGCCCCCTCGTCCCCGACCTAAACTATATGACCGTGCAGGACATTCCTGACCGCGCCGTTTTTGAACACGCCTTTTACTTCGACATCCCACAAGACTGGATCGATGATAGCAGTCTGCGCTTGCGAGCCGTTGTCAACCCCAATCAGATTCCCACCGAGCCGACTTATGGCAACAACACGATGACGACGCAGACGTTTGAGATGCGCGAATCCCCTGACCTGCCCGTGCATCTACTGCTCTGGGAATATGAATCAAACGGTACGATGTATGCGCCCCGTGCTATAGAAGATGTCGCCCAAACGCGCTCATGGTTCCGTCGTGCCTATCCGATTGGCTCTAGCAACTTGAATATAACGGAACGCACGATTTTTGATGAAGGGCTTGGCTCGCGCATTCTGCAAACGGCCGATGAGTGTGATGAGCTTGTCAACGGTCAAGGCGACCCAATCGATGCCAATTTCTGTGCAACCTACTATGTCAACCCAAAAGCGGCCGAACTACGCGAGACAGAAGGATGGGACGCAGCGACCTTCATTTACAGTATGCTCTATCATGAGCCGGGCAACCCCGATACCCCATTCCCACGTGGCGCAGCGACAGGCGGACGCATCTCGGCCGGCCCAGCAGGAACGGCGACGTTTGGCTGGGATTTTGACGGCAGCTCGGCCGATTTCTACATGGGTCACGAGGTGGGACACAGCGTCACGGCTGGTCATCCACAGGGCATGAATGATGAATGTGGTCACAGCAATCAGGACGGCAGCTTCCCACGCGCCGATTTGAGCATCGGTGCAGGCAGCATGTGGGGCTTTGACGTTGGTTCTGTCGGTCTTAACCCGCTGTTGCCACCAACGGTTTTGCCCAACGATCAGTGGACGGACTTTATGGGCTACTGTGACAATCAGTGGATCAGCGACTACAACTATGAGAACATTTTTGACACGCTGACGGCCGATGGTGGCGGCCGACATGCGCCTCCCGCTCCCGTCAATGCTGGAGATGCCTACATCGCTCTGTTTGGCTACATCGTCGAGTCGCAATCTAACGCAATCATCGCCACCTCGACATTGTGGGACAGCGCAGGCTCTTACGGACTGCCCACAGGTGACCATTACCAAGCTAAATTTTACAGTGACAACAACACCTTGCTGGCAAGCTATGACTTTGACACAGAGGGTCATCATGAAACAGAGGAATCGGGGACAGATGCGTTTAGGATCGTTGTGCCGTTCCCGGCCGATACCGCAAAAATTGTCATCATCGATGCACGACATGACAAAGAGTTGAAAACATTGGGCTTGAGCAAAAACGCACCGACCGTTAGCAACATCGTCGCCAATGTGCAGACGACAACAGTTGATGTGAGCTGGGTTGGCAACGACCTTGACGGCGACCCGCTGACCTACGATGTCTACTATACAACCAACGGTGGCACGACCTATACGGCGCACGCGCTCGGCTTGAGTGCCAACAGCATCTCGCTTGACCTTGCTGACATGCCGGGCAGTTCATTTGCACAGTTCCGCGTCATCGCCAACGATGGCCTCCGCACGGGACAGGCGTTGAGCGCACCGCTAGCGATGCCTTACCAACCGCCGACCGTTCAGTTTCTTGAGCCAATGCACCTGCACGAGGTTCCCTACGGTACGCCGATCAACTTCTTTGCCGACGTGCTGGACATTCAGGGCAACATCCCAGCGCAGAATATGAATTGGTCAATCAACGGTCAAGCGGTTAACCCGAACGGTGGCAATGCGTACACGGCCTTTCTGTTGCCAGTTGGCACGCATCGCGTCTCACTACAGGTGGATAACGGGTTTGGACAAAGCGGCCGAGCCGACCTTACGGTCATCATCAACGACAAAATTGGGTATCATGAAGCTGATTTGACTGTCGGGCCGAATCGCTTAGGCTGGCATCTGGCTGATGACGCGACAACCGCACCCCCACGCACAGTGACGATTTCAAACGTTGGTACAGGCGGTATCAACTGGACAGCACGCACAGCGGCGGCATGGCTGACGCTTGACCAAAATGGCGATGAACTGACAGTGACGGCAAATCCAAGTCGCATTCGTGCCAGCAGCGGTTATGCAAGTGATGTCATTCTGATTGCGGGGGATAATGGTGAGATGATTGAGATTCCAGTGACGATACGGACGGGGCCATCGGCCGATTGGGTTCACCCCGACTCGATCATTCCAACCGCCATTGCACTGCTCACAAATGCGGCAACAACGTATTCAACGCTCGCACTCTGGTTGCTTGTTGGACTGGCTAGCGTGACGGTGGGAATCACGACGCGACGCTACTTGCGACATAGATAATCACTTTCTGACCATTGCGCGGAGAGTAATCGGCATTCGGTTGAAAAGATCGAATACCGATTACTGATCTACGCTCACTTGGGCAAAAAGCGCATCACACGCTCCCTGTTCCTCATCGCGTAATCGAGGGCAAACGCAGAAATGGCGACGCTACTGCAAACGATGAACCCATAGACGCTGATATATTGCCAATAGGTCAGCGACAGACTGCGCCATGTGCCAAGAATCAGCGCGGCATACCACGAGATGGCAGAGACAGGGCCGGCGATGACGAGCAGAGGGGTGTAGCGGGTGAAATCGGCCGAGTCAATTGCCGTCCCCGCTTGCACACAGCGTGCAAAGATCGGAAATAGCAAACGGTGCATGACAAAGCCGTTCAGTGTGGCAATCGTGACAATCGTCATCTTTGCCCAGAATCGCGCACTTGTCGGACTACCAGTGAGCAAAAAGCCAATCCCCGTCACCGTCAACAGCAACAAGCCGACCACGACGACCTTTGAGGCAATCTTGAGCAGGCGCAACTCTGACTGGTCGAGGCGATTGTCGATGATGCTCGTGACAAACAAAACGTCACTCATCGTCGCGCCGCCCGCACCAAGCGCAACGCCGATAATGTGTCCAATTAAAAGGAAAGTGTGTAATAAATCCATGCTAATCTCCATTGATAAGTTTGAGGTTGTGTGTATGAAAGAGCGTAAGGGAAAACTTTGTGTAAATTGTGAAGAAAGCAGGAGCAGAGCATAAGTTGGCAACACAGCAAGGGTGTTAGATAATCTGTTCAATGTCAGATCAAAAACTTGCCCAACTTGAGAGTTTGCTTTTTGTCGCCAGCGACGCGACCCCCATTGCGCGGTTGGCGCGCGCGCTCGATGAAAAGCCAAAAGTGGTTACAGGACTGCTTGAGGAGTTGCAGAAACAATATACAAACAGAGGGCTTAACTTGCAGTGGACGAATGAAGGCGTGCAGTTGACCAGTGCGCCGGAATCGGCCGAAACAGTCGAAACCTTTCTCGGCCTCACGACCAACACAAAACTTAGTCCGGCCGCTGTCGAAGTACTTGCCATCGTCGCCTACATGCAGCCCGTGACACGCCCACACATTGACCGCATTCGCGGGGTCAACTCAGATGGCTCGCTGCGAAAGCTATTGACGTTTGGTTTGGTAGAGGAGTTGGGGCGGTCAGAGGCGGTGGGTCGGCCGATTCTTTATGGCACGACGGCCGAGTTCTTGCAGCATTTTGGCCTCGATTCACTTGAACAAATGCCGGAACTACCTGAATTGGAAGAGGCTTAATGTGATTCGTATTACGTATTCAATTTACGTAATACGTTTAATTCAAGTCACTCACGACTCTTTAGAGCGGATGTCTCTCAGGCGGCACATCTTTATACAAAGGGTTTCCCGCATCACGACCCGAAACGACAGGATTTTCCAACCCCCAATCGATTCCAAGCTGGGGATCATTCCACATCACGCCCAATTCATCTGCGCCATCGTGATAGTTATCCACAACGTACATGAGCGTTGCGTCCTCAAGTGTGGCGAAGCCGTGTGCGACCCCGATTGGAATAAAAAGGCCGATGTCGTTTTCTTCGCCCATTTCAATCGTTTCGGTTGCCATATAGGTCGGTGAGTTGGGACGCATATCGAATAAGGCGGCTCGAATTCGGCCGCGTGGACAATACCAATAATCGACCTGCTTAAAATGATAATGTAAGCCACGTAGCACACCCTTTGCGGAGTGTGAGCAGTTTGTCTGCACAGTGTCCCATGTGCGCTGGGGAAACCACTGCTTGCGAAACGTTTCGCGGAAAGAGCCACGCGCATCGCCAAAAACACGCAGTTTGGCGATGATAATGCCGTCTATCTTTTTTGATGGAATAAGTTCTGTCATAGATGCGAATTGTAAAGCCACAGAGAACGATAAACAAGACGCTTTCTATACGCGCGAGCGAAAGAAAATAGGGTTGAACTTAACTGAAATTAATGGACACAAGAGATAGGCGTATATTGTGTCTGTTGATGAGCAAAGTGTGGCCACACGGCGTTCGCAATACTTATTCCCAAGCCAGCATAGAAGATGGCGAGGGCGGACAGAAAACCGAAATGAAAGAAGAAGATACCGCCGACACAAACAACGCCGGGTATGACGGTCATCACGGTGCTTGTTGTCAAATTGCGGTCGAGTTGTTCAGCTAGATCGAATAATGTGACGAGCTTCTGCAACGAGCCATCCATCAAGATGATGGCGGCCGTGTCGGTTGCCGCCGTGCTGGCACCGCGAATCGAAATGCCCACGTTGGTTGTTTTGAGCGCAATCGCATCGTTGATGCCATCACCGATAAAGCAAACGGAGCGACCCTGCGCTTGCAAATGAGCGATCAACTGCGCCTTGTCCTGCGGCAACACCTCTGCAAAGTACTCATCGATCCCCAGTTGGCGTGCTAGCTTTTGAGTCGGCCGCTCATGGTCGCCAGAAATGATCGCCAACTTGAGCTTGCGGCGACGTAACGCCTCAATGCTCTCTTCCGCTTCTGATCGAATCGTTGGAATCAGCTCGATTGCCCCACCCAACACCCCGTCAACGGCGACGTAGATGAGGGTATGCCCTTCGGCGTGGCACTGTTGCTCCACAGCCGCCATCTCACTGGGAATTGTCACCCCTTCGAGAGACATAAACCGACCACTGCCCACGCTGACCCATACATCTCCTGTCGGGAGGATTGCCTTGACTTTGAGGCCGTAACCGAGTTCATACTCTGCCGCCTGTATGGGAGGTAGTTCGAGACCGCGTTGACGGACATTGTTCAGGATGGCGTGGGCGATAGGGTGTGTTTGCTTTGTTTCGGCCGCCGCCGCCAATGTCAACAACTGGTCGGCATCGAGATGACTGCACGAATGAACGTAACCGACTGTTGGAATCTCCTCCGTGAGCGTCCCCGTTTTGTCAAAGATAACGGTGTCTACCTCACTTAACAACTCTAACGCTCGTCCATCTTTGACCAAGATGCCATTTTCCGATGTCAGTCTGAGAAAGTTGAGAACACCCATCGGCCCCGCGATTTTCATGTGGTAGCCGAAGGAGGCAAATAACACGCCGAACGCGCCAGAGACTCCGACGGTGGGGAGGGCAAGTGCGCTCAGAAGGAGTGTCGGCTTGGCACCTTGTTCGACGATTCGCTCCCCACGCGATTCGACAGAAGATTTGAAATCGGCCGTTTGGCTCAAAATTTGCCTGACCTGCGCCGACGTTGTCTCTGCTCCCGCCTTCGTAACGCGAATGTGCAAGTGACCCGCCAGCATGATGGTCGAAGCCAGCACACTATCCCCACGCCCCTTTTCAACTGGCTGTGATTCCCCTGTCAGTGCGCGTTGGTCAATGGTCGCCACGCCTTGCACAATTGTGCCATCGACTGGAATCGTTTGCCCCGCCGTCACAACGGCGATGTGATCTTTTGTTAGTTGCTCGAAGGGGATTTCGATTTCGGTTCCTTTTTCGGCCGAACATATCCACACCGTGCGCGGCTGTTCGCCAAAGATGTGCGCCAAATTTTGATTGGCGCGGCTTTGTGTTTGCAGCAACAATCTATTACTGGCATAGTACGCTGTAAGTGCCACACTACCAATAAAGTAGTAACCCAGCGAAAAGGCGCAGACGTTAGAGAGCAGTTCAATCGTCGCCGCTGCCCTGTTTTTCCCCTCCCGCAGCCGTCGGATACTGTTTTGTATCACTGGCAAGAGCGCAATTCCCACACTCGGCATCGCCAGCGGTTGCAGGAGTGGAATGAAAAGAGCGACTGAGTTGATCCCTAACGCCCCCCATGCTAACTGCATATTTCGTCTATTTTTCTTTTCTTCATCGCTCAACGCCAACGCCTCGCCCCCACCCATTTCGACCAACTGCTGGGAGCGTTTATCTTGCGGAATGGGTGCGGAGACGGTTTTTGCCAACGCTCCTTTATGACTCACTTGCCTTGTTTCGGATTGGTGTTGCAAACACTTGATTAGAGAGGGCTTGCCGCGAGACGGCCGTCTCATGTGTGATTTATTTAAATGGGTAAAAAGCATCGCGTATAGCCCTCGACTTAGTTACATCTTGGTGCGTGGTGCGTGTCCAGAGGTCGTCACGTACCACGCCTTTTCCACTTCAAATCCCAAAGTGCCTGTTTTTTTTATTAGTCGTAACCTGCTTCACTGCACAATGAAGCACAGTAAACGGTAAGTGTATCGAGCGTTTGCGCGTCGTGTGCGTTGCGCCAACTGTGGATATTGCCTTTACGAAAGGTGCGCGAGCTGGGGTCGTAGAGTGAATCTAGGCTCGTGGAATTATCTGCCCCCAAATATCCCCGAATCCGCCCAATCGCCTCCCGCTGCAACTGCTCATCCCCGCCCCCTTGCACTCCAACCAACTCCTCAAATTTGACAAACAGACAGCTCGGTGCGTCCCGCCACGCCAGCATCGAGCGATACACGTCGGCAAAACCGCGCACTGCCACCCCCGCCAGTGGCGCATAGCCACCATTCAATAGAAAGGCTAGCCGCTCATCCTGCGATAGTTGGCGAAAGTCGTTTTCCAAAAAGTGGGGTTTGGGCATTCCACGTGTGTCGAGAATGAAGGAGAGCAGGGAGGTGAGGACAGCACGCGGATCGCGGATGATGAAGAGATGTTTGTAGTCGAGTTCGTGGAGGAGATTGGTGAGGGCGGGGGTTCGGCCGAGATGCCCCAACACATACTTCCCGTGCCGCATCCCGTCTAACCACTGCCGAAATACGTTCGGCGCGACGTAAATGGGCGTTAACGTCCCAACACAAACCGCCTTCTCTGTCGCCACCATCTCCCGCGCTGAAAGCTGCGCGAGGCCGTTCTTGACCTCCTTATAGTTGAAAAAGAGTGGCGTGATACGAGCAGGATCATTGAGATTGTCGGGGTCGAAATGTTCGGTATAGCCACACTGCTCAACCGCTTTGGCGAGCAAGTGGGTTCCGCTTTTGGGCAGGGAGTTGACGAGTATGCGAGTCATTGAGAATAGTTTAGGGATTAAATGCCTTTTACGTGCGGCGAGTGCATACGTTAAACGCAACAGCATTCGTTGCGTTCGTCAGCCTGTTCTCAGAAAGATGTGTGGAGGATTGGTCTTCTGTGATAGCTGAAATTTGCTCTGTGTTCACAATTGGAAGATGAACTGTAAGCGATTTTGTATAACCTTGATACCAATAACAAATCGGTCTAGCCCGTTGTACTAATCACATACTGAATAACATCCAGTTTAGGGAGCGTTGTAATCAATCGTTCAAGTCGTTAGACAAACGTGGAGAAGGACTCTAAGTTACAGGTAATGGTATCGTTATGACTATTTCATCATCTTTCCAGCACTACTACAGTTTAGAAAGCGATCCTGTTCATCGGCACACATTAGACAAGCGTGCCATTGAGATTATTTTGGGCATTCCGATTGATAATCTAACGATGGACGAGACGCTGGATCGAATTGAGCAAATGGTTGATGTGGGTCGTGCCATTGGGCGAACACATCAGGTTGCCACGGTCAACACCGATTTTTTGGTCAAGGCACAGGAAGACCCCAATCTACAAAATTTGTTGCAACATGCCGATCTGTGTACGGCCGATGGGATGCCACTTGTATGGGTGTCAAAATATCTCAACAAGCCGCTCAAGGAACGGGTGGCTGGCTCAGACATGGTTCCGTTGATAGCGCAGAGAGCGGCTGCCAAAGGGATGACGCTTTACTTTATGGGAGCCGCACCCGGCGTGGCGGCTGAAGCGGCCGAACAGCTTACGGCAGAGAATCCGGGTTTGGAAGTAGTCGGTCACTCCTGCCCATTCTGGAAGCCCGGTGAGCAGTTTGACGAGGCGATTTTACAGGAGATTCGCACGCTGTCGCCTGATATTTTGCTCGTTGCATTGGGCAATCCGAAGCAAGAGCTGTGGATTCAGGAGTACGGCAAGCGTGTGCGGGTTCCCGTGATGATCGGGATAGGGGCATCGCTCGACTTTATTGTGGGGCGCGTGAAGCGTGCGCCTGTTTGGATGCAAAAGAGCGGTTTGGAATGGGTGGCGCGTTTGACACAGGAGCCGCGCCGCTTGTGGAAACGGTATGCAAACGATTTGATCAAATTTGTGCCATTTGTCATCAACCAAATGCGAACCAATCGTGCCGATTTTGTGGCGGAGTCGCTGTCGATGCGTATGCAGACCGTTGGTCACACGGCGATTATCAATGTAGAAGGTGCGCTGATTCACAATGCGGGACGGCGACTAAACCAAACGATGTATCAGGCGTTATCGCGTGGACTGGACATCACGCTCAACTTTGCGGATGTGACCCAAATCGACACCACAACAATTGCGACGCTGATGCAGTTGCAAAAGAGCTTAGGCGAGATTGGAGCCGCATTCCGAATCGTGGGAATGAAGCAGCCCGTCGTCGAGAAATTCGAGCGGTTAGGGTTGTCTGACTATTTCAAGCTCGACAAAAGTAATATGGTGCTGGGGGCAGAGGCTGATTATTGAGTAAGTAGTCAGGCAAAAGTTTTGAAAGGGCGCATCCACTTGTTGGGGGAGCAAATTCCAGCAAATAGCCCATTTGGTGTCCAACCACTTAGAATGGCTCTATATTGACTGCAAAGAGGCGGATTTTACCGTCAAAGTCATCACGAGTGTAAACGCTCTGCCAGAGGTAGGCGCAGCCTCCCCCAACTCATTTATGCGCCCGTTAGCAATCGTCTTGTTTACGCATATTAACCGCACAATCGGGTAAAATGAGTGAATGACATTTCCTAAACCATTTTATCGTTTCCGCCCCCATCCATGGCATGGCCTTGAGGTGGGAGAAAATCCGCCCAATTTAATCTACGCTTATATCGAAATCACACCGTTTGACGCGGTGAAATATGAGGTCGATAAACTGACCGGTTACACGATTGTTGATCGGCCGCAGCGCACATCCGCCATCCCCCCAACGCTCTACGGCTTTGTGCCGCGCACCTACTGTGATGAAACAGTGCGTGCGCTGATGCCGGGTGCGACAAGGGGAGATGGCGACCCGCTCGATATTTGTGTTTTTAGCGAACGGCCGATTAATCGCGGCGAGATCATTCTCAATGTAAAAGTCGTCGGCGGGTTGCAAATGCTCGATGATGGCGAGGCAGATGATAAAATCATCGCCGTTCTCGTTAATGATCAGGTTTGGAATGATGTTGAGGATATTTCTGATTTACCCGGCAATCTGATCAATCGCCTCCACCATTACTTTATGACCTATAAGATGGTTCCCGATGAGGAAGAGGAGAAAAAAGTAGAGATTCTGCAAACTTACGGGCGGGAACACGCACTCAAAGTCGTGAGAGCCGCGATGGAAGATTACGAGATGGTGTATGGAGGATAAGGCGTGGTTGGAAGACCGGCAATGCAATCTGATTCATGAAAGTACTATCATTAGATGACGCAGGCCAACAGGCGCATGACTATTTGCAATCACTGCTCGATGACGCGATAACGTTGACGGCGGATGAGCAGACAGATGATTTCGATGTCCTCATTGCAGGCAGGTTATCAAAAGAGCTGTTGCGGAAAAGCTCACAACTCAAGCGCGTGATCTTGCCATGGGCGGGGATTCCCGCATCATTTCGAGACCTGTTAGGACAGCCGGAATTTCATCATATTACGTTGCACAATAGCCACTATAATGCACCAATCGTGGCTGAATTTGCCGTCACGCTGTTGCTGACGGCGATGAAATGTATTCCGACGGTGGATCGCAAGCTGCGACAAGGAGATTGGCGGCTGCGCTATGCGCCCAGCCGCGCTTTCTCATTTCGCAATAAGACGGCATTGATTTTGGGCTATGGGGCAATCGGCCGAAAAACCGCTCATCTCCTCTATGCCCTCAACTTTAATGTTCTCGCCACACGCAACTCGATTAGCGAGCTGGTCGAAGAGGATGGCATCACCATCTGTCCACAGGAGCAGCTCGCCGCGCTGTTGCCAAAGGTGGACGCGCTGATCCTCGCTTTGCCGCTGACGGAGGCGACAAGAGGCGTGATTGGGACGGCCGAGATCGCCACACTCCCCAACACGTCTATCATCGTCAATGTTGGTCGCGGTCAACTCGTCGACGAACAAGCTCTTTTCACCGCACTCAAAGCGGGCGAACTGCACGCCGCTGCGCTCGATGTCTGGTATCAATATCCCAAAGATGAGCAGAGCCGTGCCACAACACATCCCTCCTCACTGCCTTTTTACGAACTGGACAACGTGATTATGACACCACATGTCAGCAGCGCACTCGCCGATGAAGAAGACCTATATTTGCGAATGGACGACCTAGCAGACATGCTAAACACGGCGGTGCGCGTTGGGCAGATGCACAATCAGGTTGACTTGGTACGTGGTTATTAGAAGGCACATTGATGAAATTATTAAGCTATCAGCACAACAGTAAAAATAAAGTCGGCGTACTAGATGGGGACAAGGTTGCACAAATCGAAGGGGCAACCAATATGATCGCGCTCTTGGAGATGGGGGCCGATGGGCTTGCACTGGCAGAAGCTGCGCTAGAACGCGGCGGGACAGTCTCGGCCGATACCATCACCTACCTGCCGCCCGTCATTCGGCCGGGCAAAGTGATCGCACTAGGGCGCAACTATGCCGCTCATGCAAAAGAAGGGGGCGCGGAACCGCCCAGCTTTCCGATGCTGTTTCACAAGACGCACACCGCTTTGAATGGGCATCATCGGCCGATTCACATCCCACCAACAACAAACAAAGTCGATTTTGAAGCCGAACTCGCCGTCATTATCGGTAAGCAGTGCAAGAATGTCAGCGAAGAGGACGCGCTGGACTATGTGGCGGGGTATGCGTGTGCGAATGACGTGACGGCGCGTGACTGGCAGCGGCGCACGAGTCAATTTACGGCGGGTAAGATGGTCGATGGGTTTGGGCCTTTGGGGCCTTGGTTGGTGTCGGCCGATGAAATCCCAGATGTGCAAAATCTCGACATTCAACTCTGGCACAACGGCAGCCTCATGCAGAACAGCAACACGCGCATGATGATCTTCTCCGTCGCCTTCACCATCAGCTACATCTCACGCATCACAACGCTCGAAGTTGGCGATGTCATTTTGACAGGGACACCGGAGGGTGTCGGCTATGCTCGTAAACCACCCGTTTATATGCAGGCTGGCGATGAAGTGACTGTCAAAGTCGCTGGTCTTGGTGCGTTGACCAACCGCTTTGTCGATGGGTAACCCCCTCGTGTCATTTTTCAAACTCAATCGCAAATAGCTTGAGTTGCTCGCCGTCAGGCCACATGATGATGCGCTCATAGCGCAGGCCGAGTTTTTTGAGCAGTTGAATAGAGCGCGTGTTGTCAATTGTTGTGATGGCGGCAATGCGTTGGAAACCTAGTTCTGTGTGTGCGTACTGTAGGATAGCTTCGGCCGATTCCACCCCATATCCCTGCCCACGATAGTCTGGCAAAAATGCAAATCCAATATCGACATCTTCCAAATTCGGCCGCTTTATCAACCCACACATCCCCATCGCCGCACCATCTAGCTTGCGCTCAACTAGATAGAATCCATACCCCAGCCGCGCATAGTTTTTGATAGCCCCTTTTTGCAAATAGGCACGTGCGTCTTCTATTGTATGGACACCCCGATTGCCAATAAATTGCAGCCAGCCGGGATCGTTAAGCAATTCGAGAATAAATGCTGCATCTGCAAGTGTAAAATAGCGAATGGTAAGGCGATCTGTTTCAAGAATTTGCATGAGATAATAAGCGTCAATAAATTAAAGATGTTATGCTACGCTCGTAGACGTAAGCCACAAGTCGTAAATCCCACATTTACGATCTAATTGAGAACCAATCGACCGTGATCATTTTATTCAATCCACAATCCTCTGCAAATCGAAAACCGATCTTGCCCTGTTCACTATTAGCTTTAGGCGCAGTTTTGGAGGGAAAATTTCCTTATACCATCGTTGATGCCAATTTAGTCATTGATCCACTGGTTGAATTGAGCGCGTTGGCTGAACGATATGGAGATGACACGATATTTGCGTTTACGGTGATGCCGGGGCCGCAACTTGAGATGAGCGTGCCGCTTTCAAAAGAGTTAAAGCGTCGTCATCCGAATTCGACGATGATCTGGGGCGGGTACTTTCCGACACAGCATTGGGATGTTTGTTTATCGGCCGATTATGTCGATTATGTTTGTCGCGGTCACGCGGAGATGGTTTTTCTAAATTTATTGGGTGAATTGGCAAACGGCAATAGTAACTTTGAGACAATTCCCGGCCTAGCCTATCGCAATACTGCTGGTGAGCCTGTCAGCAACTTGCTTGCGCCCATCCCACATCCCAACAAGCTGCCCAACTTCAACTTTGACAAAGTGCCACTTGAACGCTATGTGCGAAACACGTTTATGGGGGAACGCACACTGGGGTATCATTCGTCGTATGGTTGTCCATTTTTTTGCAATTTTTGTGCAGTCGTCAATATGGTGGGCGGAAGATGGTTGCCGCAATCGGCCGAGACCGTCACCAACGTCGTTCGTTTCTATCACGAAGAGCATGGCGTTAATGCTGTTGAGTTCTACGACAATAACTTCTTTGTGCATGAAAAGCGCGTCGCTGAATTTAGCGACCGCATCATGGATTTGGGCGTTGCGTGGTGGGGCGAGGGGCGCATCGACACGATGTTGAAATACAAACCTGCCACATGGGAGAAAATGCGCGATGCGGGGTTGAAGATGGTCTTTATGGGAGCGGAAAGCGGCTCGGCCGAGACGCTCGCCCGCATGGATAAAGGCGGCAAACTTGTCCCAGAAATGACGCTTGAGATGGCACGCATCATGGGCAAATATGGCATCGTGCCTGAATTTTCATTTGTCATGGGCAATCCTCCCAACCCCGAAAAAGATATTGCCGACACGATGAACTTCATCAAGGCGTGCAAAAGAATCAATCCTAAGACTGAGGTTATCATGTATCTCTACACGCCCGTCCCGTTAGAGGGGGATTTATATGACCAAGCAAAAGAGAGTGGCTTTGCCTTTCCCAAAACGTTAGAAGCATGGATTAGCCCCGAATGGCTTGAGTTCACCCAGCGACGTAGCGGCACGCTGCCATGGGTCGGCTATCCGCTCCAGCAACGCCTGCACGACTTTGAGCGCGTCCTCAACGCCTATCACCCAACAAGCACTGACCATAAACTCACTGGCAACTGGCGACGATTGCTCAAGGCAGTCTCTGGTTGGCGTTACCACTCAGGATTCTATCGCTTCCCATTTGAACTTCGCGCCTTACACAAACTCGTCGCCTATCAACGACCAGAAACGAGTGGATTTTAGAGCTAGCCTGTGGTGCAAATGCGGAGTAAGAATCACACGGGATTTGTGCGTTTTTCTTGCTGGTCAGGAACCCCGCGCTAAAGCGACGGGGCTTGAAAGAGCCTCGTACCTGACCCGCCTAAGCACTTAGAG
>CAYMGE010000022.1:0-67655 GCA_964389925.1 uncultured Ardenticatenaceae bacterium | reverse complement strand
TTTACGAAGAAGAGTTGCGCGGCAAGATGCGTGAAGAAGGGCATTTGACCCGTGATCCACGTGTGAAAGAGCGCAAGAAGCCGGGTCTGAAACGCGCACGTAAGGCTCCAACTTACACAAAGCGTTAATCAACCTACATTCGAAGATATGGAAAAGGACGAGCATTTGCTCGTCCTTTTTTATTCAAACGTACTGTCTACAAGTTCTGACGTATTGCAATTACAGGTTCAGAACAGCGTGCAGAACGTCATCTTTCTGCCTGATCGTAAAGCCATGACGTTCAGAGATTTTGATGATGCCGCTGTTAGTGCGAAGCATATAGGCTTCGATAGAGTCAAGACCCTCAGCTTTGCCAATGTGGATCAGCTCGGTGAGCAGTTTTGTGCCGATGCCGTGTCCTTGAAATTCATCGGCAACGAGAAGAGAGTATTCGGCCGACTTCTTTCCATGTACGCCGCTCAAACGCCCTGCCGCAATCACCTCATCTGTGCCATCATGCAGCCGTCGTGTCACGACCAGAACCATCTCTCGATCATAGTCGATATGGCAGACGCGAATCAGGCGATCATGGGCAATGCGTTGAGTTAGCTTGATATTGCTAAAGTAGCGCATGTAGACGCTATCTTGAGATAGCTTTTTGTGGAACTCGATCATCGCATTTTCGTCTTCGGGCATAATCGGCCGAATGCCCACCACCATCCCGTGTTTTGTTTCCCAGACCTGTTCATACTGGGCCGGGTAGGGACGAATTGCCAATTGTGGCAGGTCAGACTTTTGCACATCTTGCTCGTAGAGAATGACTCGTGCATCGAGCGCGATTAGATGATCGGCCGAGACAAGCAGCGGATTGATGTCGATCTCCTTAATCCAATGCTGCTCGGCAACGAGATGACTAAAATTGACCATCAATGCCTCTAGCGCGTCTATGTCAACCGCATTGCGACCACGCACTCCTTGTAAGGCTTCATAAATTTTGGTGCGGTGCATCATGCGATGGGCGAGATTCGTATTGAGCGGCGGCAGCCCCAGCGCACGATCTTTAAATACTTCGACCAAAACGCCTCCTGTACCAAAGAGTAGGACAGGGCCAAACTGCGGGTCAGGTGATGCGCCCAGAATTAGTTCATACGCTTCGCTCAGATCGAGCATAGGCTGAACGGTGACACCCAGAAAGTCGGAGGTAGTGTACTTGGCAGCAACCGCACTTTCAATCGCTAAAAATGCCGCCTCGACCGCCTCACGGGTGCGTAGATTGAGCTTGACACCACCCACGTCTGATTTATGCGTGATCGTCTCAGAGTTGATTTTGACAACGACAGGGAAACCGATTTGCTCGGCGATGGCGGAGGCTTTTTCGGCCGAGTCAGCCACAACCGTCTGCACAGTTGGAATACCATACGCATCCATCACGCGCTTTGACTCATACTCAGTCAAAATGGTGCGCCCCGTTTCACGCACATGCTTGATAATCTCCGCAACGCGCTCACGATCAGGGTGCATCTCTGCTCCCCAATGCGGCGTTTCATAAAGAGCTTTCAAATTTTTGGCTGCTTGCCACATATAGCTAAACATGCGTGCGGCCGTGTCGGGATATTGATAGGTCGAGATATTGGCCTGATTTAGAATATGCTGACCGGCTGCAACATCTGCGCCACCCATCCAGCTTGTCAGAATAGGCTTATTCTTAGGGAGATTTTGACGTGCGCGTGCAAGATTCTCGGCCGTGCGCGTCGGATCAGTCATCGCCTGTGGGGAGAGAACGACGAGTAGCCCATCTGAATTTGGGTCTTTCGCAGCGATTTCGACCACTTTTGTATAAGTTTCGGGCGTTGCATCGCCGAGAATGTCGATGGGGTTGGCATGGCTCCAGTGAGGTGGCAGAATTTCATCAAGTTCGGCTTCGAGTTCGGCCGAAAGTTCTGTCAACGCCCCACCACTGCTCAACAGCGCATCTGTCGCCAACACACCGGGTCCACCCGCATTTGTCACAATCGTCAGATTTGATCCTTTTGGTGGCTGCTTGCCCAATAGCTCGGCCATGTTAAACAGGTCAGAGATGCGCTCGACGCGCAGCACACCACAACGACGGAATGCCGCGTCTAACACCTCATCGCTGCCCGTTAATGAGCCGGTATGCGAGGCGGCGGCCGCCGCCGCCGCTTCCGTGCGCCCCGGTTTAATGACGATGATTGGCTTTGTGAGCGCGACTTCGCGGGCGGCCGACATAAATGACCGCGCATTGCCAATGGTCTCCATATAGATCACAATCGCCTTTGTGCGAGGATCGTCGCCTAGATAGGTGATGAGATCGCCCCAATCGACATCGAGCATCGAGCCAATCGAGACAAATGCGCTAAAGCCGACGTTTTCCTGATAGCTCCAGTCAAGAATGGCAGTACACATCGCACCACTTTGGCTGATAAAGCCGACGGAACCGGGCATCGCCATGCGTTGGGCAAACGTCGCATTTAAGCCTGTCAAGGGGGACATCACGCCCAGACAGTTGGGGCCGATGATGCGAATGTTACCACTGCGAGCGATCTCCAAAACACGTCGCTCCAGTTCAATGCCCTCTTCGCCAATTTCCTTGAAACCGGCCGAGATGACAATCGCACCACGCACGCCATGAGCAACGCATTCCTGCATCACGTTTGGCACAACCCGCGCTGGTACAACAATGACCGCGAGTTCAACCTGATCGGGAATATCGCTCAACGACGGGTATGCCTTGATGCCAAGCACTGATTTGCGCTTGGGGTTGACGGGGTAAATTGTGCCACCAAAAGTGTTGCTGATTAGGTTCCAGACGAGCGTTCGGCCGACGCTCCCTTCGCGCTCCGTTGCACCAATAACGGCGACGGATTTCGGCCGAAACAGCACGTCTAATGGGCGTTTCTCGACATTGTAAAAATCATGAGCTGAACTTGTTTGCATTTAACTATCCTTATCGGTAATGTTTGCCACATTGTAACGAAGCCCTTCCAACTACGTGGAGTATAAAAAGGAACTCAAACGGTTTACTTTCTCAGACAACACGCTACGATTGAGCCATGTCACAACGAAAAGCACTTACACAAACAGAAATCGAAAACGCGCTTGCTACTCTCGACGGTTGGTCAGTCAAAGAGGGCAAACTACACAAGCAGTATAAGTTCAAAAGCTTTGCGGCCGCAATTGGATGGATGATGTCGGCCGCCATCGAAATCGACAAGCTCGATCATCATCCAGAATGGTCAAATGTCTACAATCGGGTCACGGTCAACTTGGTAACGCACGATTTGAATAACAGCATCGGAAATCTGGATATTGAACTGGCGCAAAAACTCGATAATTTGAGATAAGGGTAGAGGCGAATTTAGCTTACGATAATGGGTCTTTGCCAAAAGCCAGCTAAAAAGCATGGTGAGTAGAGATTTCAAATAAATGAAGGGAGCAGATAATGAAGACGGTAAAACGCCCCGCCCAAGAAATTCCCGTTTTGACAGAAACAGATGTCCTCGTTGTCGGCAGCGGCCCCGGCGGCTTATCGGCCGCCATCTCATCCGCCCGTGCAGGTGCCGATACGATGCTCGTTGAACGCTATGGCTGTTTCGGCGGCAACCTCACCCATGTTGGCGTGGAGGGAATCGCGTGGTATCGTCGTCCTGAGACAGTTGACGTGGAGGGGATCGGCATCGAGTTCGAGACACGCGCCAAAGCGCAACACGCCAGCTATGACGAGCCACAATCGATCAGTCAAGGCATTAACTCAGAGCTATTCAAAGTGTTAGCTGACAACTGGGTACAGGAGGCAGGGATCACGCCATTGCTGCACACGACGGCGGCCGATGTGCTGCGTGATGGGGACAAGGTGACGGGCATCGTTGTGCAGAGCAAGTCGGGACGACATGCCATTCTTGCCAAGCGCATCATCGACGCGACAGGCGATGCAGACATTGCCAACATGCTGGGCGTGCCAACGCGCAACACGCCAAAAGAGGAGATGATGGCTGTCACGGTCATGTTTTCCTGCTCAGGTGTTGATAAAGGGCGATTTTTAGAATACGTTGCGGCAAACCCGATGCGCTACATGGATTGGGGCAAAGAGTGGGAGATTGAGACAGATGGCAAAGAGGATGATCTGTTTAGCCCATATCTCGATAAGCCGTTTGAGCGTGCGCGGGAAGCTGGGTTGATTCCGGCAGGCTTAAAAAGCATTGGCGGGACGTGGAGCGGGATTAGTGACGCGGGGGATGCGACATATCTGAATATGGTTCACATGGGTGGCTATGACGGGACGGACGTGTGGGATTTGACGCGGGCAGAGATAGAGGGACGGCGACAGGCAATGCTGGCGATTCGCGCGTTACAGCGATTTGCGCCGGGTTTTGAATCGGCCGACCTACGCAATTTCGGCATGACGGTCGGTATTCGGGACACGCGAAAAATTGTTGCACGAACAAATCTGACCGAACAGCACGTTCGCAATCAGGCGCGGTTTGAGGAGTCGATTGGCATTTTTCCCGAATTCATTGACGGCTATGGTCTTCTCATTTTGCCAACGACGGGTCGCTACTTTCACGTGCCGTATGGCGCACTTGTACCGCAAGGGATCGACAATCTGCTCGTGGCGGGACGCGCGATTGGCGGAGACAAAATTTCACATGCGTCGGTGCGAAATATGATGTGCTGCACGGTCGCGGGACAAGGGGCTGGCGTTGCGGCAGCCGTGTCGGTTAAGCACGGTGTGACGACGGCAGAAGTCAATATCAAACTGGTTCAGGCGGAGCTAGCGCGACAGGGGGTTCGCTACCAATGAGGCAGGGACGCATGTGAACGGCAAATGAGGAACACCTCCAATTTACCGTTCACCGTTTTTGTTTTTTACACACGACTTCACTGGTACAATATCCGCAATTTCAACTTCTGCCATTGTATTTGGTGTCTGAAATGAGTACAAATCACTATGCCCATAACTTACACACTTGTTGTCAAACGTGATTGTCCAACCTGCACAATGCTTGCGCCCGTGTATGAGCAGCTACTTGAAAACGGTCTCACGCTCTCCATTTATACACAGGATGATCCAGCTTTTCCATCAGCATCTTCGATTGATGACACTGCGCTTGAGCAGTCGTTTCGGCTCAACATTGACACCGTGCCGACGCTGATTCGCTATGAGAATGGGCAAGAGAGCGAGCGCACCGTTGGCTGGCATCGGCCGATTTGGGAATCGCTAACCGCGATAGATGGCTTGGGTACTGGCTTGCCTGCCATGAAGCCCGGCTGCGGTGCGCTAAACGTCATGCCTGGCATGATCGAGCGACTACAGGTGCGTTATGGCGACAGCGGGATGTCCGCTCGTGAGATCGCGGTTGATGAAATGAGTGATCCCATCGAAGTGGCGTTTGAGCGCGGCTGGTCAGATGGCTTACCCGTTGTGCCACCCACCCCAGAGCGCGTGTGGCGAATGCTACAAGGTACAGAACGCAAACCAGACGAAATCGTTGGCATTATCCCGCCCGACCTGACGGCGTGTACGGTTGAGAAAGTAGCGATCAACGCGGTCATGGCAGGCTGCAAACCAGAATATATGCCTGTTGTGCTAGCGACCATTGAAGCAGCGTGTGTTGATAAGTTCAATATGCACGGCTTGCTGGCAACGACCTATTTTTCAAGCCCAATCGTGATCGTTAATGGGCCGATTGCGACGAAAATTGGCATGAACTCAGGTGGTAACGCACTGGGGCAAGGCAACCGCGCCAATGCCACCATTGGGCGTGCATTACAGTTGGTCATTCGCAACATTGGCGGTGGCAGACCGGGTGGCGTAGACCGCGCCACATTGGGTTATCCGGGCAAGTACACATTTTGCTTTGCAGAGCGAGAGCATGATTCGCCGTGGCGGTCGCTGGCTGCGGAGCGGGGATTCTCGGCCGAAGCGTCCACCGTCACACTATTTGCAGGGGGTGGCGTACATGGCATAATGGATCAGCTGTCGCGCACGCCTGAAGGAGTCGCGCACAGCTTTGCCAAATCGCTGCTGGCGGTTGCTCACTACAAACTCGCGTTTGCGGCCGATGCGCTGCTGATCGTCTCCCCCGAACATGCACGGGTGTTTCGAGAAGCCGGTTGGTCAAAACGACAGCTTATCGACAAAATCCAAACACTGACCACGCGAAAAGGCAGCGACATCGTGCGTGGGGCAGATAATAATGCCGAAGGACTCCCCGCTCAGTTTGCCGCAGCCACTACCATCCCTAAATTCCGCCCCGGTGGCCTCAACGTCGTCCATGCGGGTGGCACAGCCGGCATGTTTTCCGCCATCATCGGCGGTTGGGTCAATAGTGGAACGCGGGGCAGTCAGCCTGTAACAGTTGAAGTTAGGGAGTAAAGAGAAGGTCGTTCTTGCTCCAATTCCGGAGAAATCATGCAAAATTTAACTATTCTTGACCCAACTAGCGAGCGATCTGCTGTGATTCGTCGGCCGATTGCGCGACCTGACTCGCTGGCTGGCCTGACAGTTGGCTTACTCGATATATCAAAGGCACGCGGTGATGTGTTGCTCAATCGGATTGAATCACATCTAAATGAACGTGGGTTGGTAACAAAAAGATATATGAAGCCGACATTTTCGCGCCCTGCCCCGGATGCCCTCCAGCAAAAAATTGCAACGGAATGTGATGTCGTGATCGAAGCTCTCGCCGATTGAGGGAGTTGTACGTCGTGTAGTGTACATGACATCAATAATCTCGATCAGCGCGGTGTGCCGAGTGTGTTTATCGCATCTACGGAGTTTATCAACGCAGCAGAAGCACAAGCAAACGCGCTCGGCTTTGCACCTGAATCAGTCTTTATCCAGCACCCAATCCAAGATCGTACCGACGACGAAATGGATGTGTTGGCGGATGGTGCGTTGGAGATGATTATAGGGAAAATTGTGGCTCTCTAGCTTGGGCAAATCCTACGGTTCAAACGAACACATCTGGTGGATTGTCAAACCACAATCCCCATCTCCTCCGCATAGCGAGTCAGTTGCTGCCGATTGTCCAGTTGCAGCCGTTCGAAAATTTTGCGAATGTGATATTTGACCGTATGCACGCTGAGGAAAAGCTCGGCCGCAATCTCCTTGTTGCTCATGCCGCTGGCGACTAGGCGCAACACTTCCTGCTGACGGACGGTTAGTTCAATGTGGTTTTCGGCCGATTCCTCTCCGCCACCCTCACCCCTCGCAATATCCGCCAACACTTGTGCCGCCATCGTCGGTGACAATACCGTTTCCCCCCTCATCACATCGGCAAGCGCAGCAAAGAAGCGATTTTTCTCCAAACTTTTGAGCAGATAACCAGATGCGCCATTGCGGAGCGCGGCGAGGAGACGCGCTTCATCGGCCGCCACCGTCAACATGACGATCTTTGTCTCTGGCAGCGCGGCGTTAATTTGGCGCGTCGTCTCGATTCCGTCTTGGGCGGGCATGTCGATGTCCATCAGGATCAGGTCGGGTTTGAGGCGTAGGGCGATCTCTGCGGCTGTAACCCCATCGTGTGCAATGCCGACTACGTTGACGTTATGTGTCATCAGTAAGTTGCGGAGGCCGTCAAGGTAGAGCGGGTGGTCATCCACGACAAGTGCGCGAACGTCGCGCAGCGTTTCGGCCGATCTGAGCGGGTCACTAGACCATCCCGCCGCGTCCAAATGGGGCAGCAGCGCGACCACCTGTGTTCCCTGTCCCGCGATTGAGTGAATTGTCAGCGAGCCACCGACTGATTCAGCCCGCTCGCGCATAATCGTCAAGCCATAATGCCCCTCAATCGACGGTTGTTCCGCAAACCCAACCCCCTGATCGTCGATCACGACACGCACCTGTATCTCCTCAATTGTCACGACGACCTGCACCTGTGTGACATTGGCGTGCTTGACACAGTTGATCAATGCCTCCTGCACGATTCGTAAAAGCTGCGCCTCCACCTCATCCGCGATGCTCGTCTCAGTTAAATCGTGTGGCAGCACGAGATTGACCGTCAGTGCGTGTCGCTCTCGCATCCGTTGCGCCAAAAGTTGGAGCGCATCGTGGAGATTGAGCGGCTTGTCTGTGCGAATTCCCAAAATGTAGCGGCGAATGTTGTTGTGGGCTTCACGCGAGACGGTCGCAAGCTGTTGTAGCGTCGCGGCAACCTGCTCGTTGTGTGACGCATTGAGTTGCTGTTTTGCTGTCTGTGCCTGCATGTTTAGATAGCCCATCACTTGTCCCAAGTCGTCGTGCAGGTCGCGGCCGATGCGTTCGCGCTCCTCCAATGCAGCGATGCGTTGCCGTTCGACCTCGCGCTCGCGTCGCTCTGTCACATCGCGTAGGGCGACGACCCGCACCGTTCTGTCACGATATGGCACTGTGCCGCTACGCCCTTCCAGCACAACGGGGCGCCCATCACGCATAATCGTCTCCGCTTCCCAAACTTCATCATCGGAGGTTGCGTTGTCGATGCCCAGATCGATGATCGTAAGCCCGATTAGCTGTTCCGTCGGAATGTCGAACAGGTCGGCAACCACGTCGTTTGCATCAATGATTTTGCCGCCTTCATGCACCAAAATTGCCTCAAACGAGGCGGCCGCAATGCCGCGAAAGCGGGCTTCGCTGTCGGCTAATTCATGTGTGCGTTCAGCAACAACGCCTTCCAGTTCGGTATTGCGTCTTTTGAGCTGCACACTGCGCCACCAGAGCGAGAACCCAATCACGCCAACGAGTAGGGCAATGGCCCCAATTTGGACAAACGACCGCTGCCACCACGTCGGCATAATCGAGATAGACAGCACCGCGCTCTGCTCGTTCCACTCCCCATACCGTGTACCCGTTTGCAGTTCAAAGATGTAGTTGCGCGGCGGCAGTTGCCCGAAGGTGACAAAGTGACGGTCGCTGCCTACCTCTGTCCACGCCGTTTCAAGACCGTTGAGCCGATAGCGATAGCGCAAGTTGTCGTGATCGGTGTAGCCACGTGCGGCAAACTCGAACGTCAGCGAATTTTCATCGTGTGGCAGCTCGATCTGCTCGGTTGCCCAGACCGCTTGGGGTAGCCGTTCGTCTCCGATGGCAATCGGCCGATTAAACAAATGTAAATCGGTCAGAATGGGGGTGGGTGGAGTCGCTTTCGGCCGAATTTGTTCCGCATAAAACGCCACTAAGCCGTTATCCGTGCCAAACAGCAGGCGACCGTCTGGCGTGCTGTCGGCCGCTCGTACAGTAAAGTTGAGCGACGGTAGGCCGTCTTCTATGCCAAATTGTGTGACCGCCCCATCATCGAGCCGATAGCGCAACAGGCCATGTGTGCTGCCCAGCCACAAGTTGCCGCCGCCATCGGCCGCGATGCTCACGATCATGTCTGTCGGCAAACCGTCGATGCGCTCGACCTCCCCCGACTGCGGCTCCAAGCGCAACAGACCGCTGTTGGTGGCTAACCAAACGATACCCAGCGCGTCTTCGTACAGGTCAAACGTTTCAAAGTCATTGCCAAGTTCCAACGAGCGCGGGAGTTGGAAATTTTCTGCACGTCCGTTTTGTGGATCGATGTGGGTGAGGATCGGGCGTTCATAGGCCACCCAAAGCGTGTCATCTACGCGACGGTGCAGGGCTGTCACCATATTGCCAACCCCGCGTGTTTCTGCCAGCGTGAGATCGCGTGCATGGGGCAGCCATTGGCTTGTGGTGCGTGACGGATCGATTTGCAGAACGCCTCGCCCAAACACCGCTACATAGAGCGACCCATCGGTCATCTCAGTGATGTCTGCGATGATATTCGGCCGATTTCTGACCAACCGACGCTCATCGGGAATAGGCGGCAATGCAAACCGCTCGACCCCCTGCGTTTGCGCGTCGATTTGGAGCAGTCGGTTATCTTTGTTGAGCCATACGTCACCATCGGCAGCTTGGAAGATAGAGAGGGTGACTCCATCAAGCTGCTCGATGGCTTCGAGAGGGGTTGTTGTATCGGCCGATAAATCGAACTTTGTCAGAGCTTGCGACGTGGCGATCCACCAGCGATCACGCACCACACCGTGCAGGGCTGTCACGGTGGGGTGGGAAAGTGGGCTGTCTTCCGTCGGAGTGTAACCATACCACGTAAACTGGGCGTGCTGTGGGTCGAGACGGCTGACACCGCTGCGTGTGCCAACCCAAAATACGCCGGATTGGTCAACGGTCAACGTCCCGATCCGCCCATTCCCGATGCTGCCCGCCCACTCGATGCGCGGTTGGTGGGTGGCGATAATTTGTGCGGTTTGGGTATCAAAAACGACAAGACCGTTTAGGCGCACAGAGAACCAGAGTTGCCCTTCGGCCGATAGGTGCAGCACGCGCACGTTCTCAAACGTCTCAAACGTCTCAAACGTCTCGCCAGCGATGTCAAACTGATAGAGACCCCGCGACGCGCCCAGCCACAGCGTCTCGTCCGCGCCCAGCCGCAGCGACATCAGGCGATTATCGCGGTTGGGCAAGGTGTAGTGGCGCACTTGCTCGGCGGTTGGATCATAGGCGACGAGGTGACTTTCGGCCGCCATCCAAAGCGTGCCATCGGCCGATTCGACGATCTCATGCACGCCGCCGCTTGCTGCGGAGTCAGTTCCTGTCGGGCGACGGTCTAGGGGGATTTGGGTTCGTTGGGTGATTTTCGGCCGATAGCGCACCAACCCCGTCCGCGCCCCACCACCAAACCAGTAATCCCCCCGACTGTCGATAAACGTCGTGAAAAATTGCCTGTCCCCCTCTGGTAGGTCGAATGGTGTAAACGTCTCGGTCGCGGGGTCAAATTGGGTGACACCGCCGTTTGTCGTCAGCCAGAGCGTGCCGTCCGACGGATCCTCAACGATGCTCGTCACGTAGTTGTTGGGCAGTGAATTGGGGTTGTCACGCTCATGGACATACGTCTTGAACGTGTAGCCGTCGTAACGACTCAACCCGCCTACTGTGCCAAACCAGAGAAAGCCGCGACTGTCTTGCAGACTCGACACCACCCCATTGCTCACCAACCCGTCCGCCACCGTCAAATGCTCAAAGCGAACGAGCGGTTCAATTCCCTCCTGCGCCGCAGCGGGGGTGGCAAACAACAGCAATCCAAATGCGAACAAAATCAGAACAATGCGGGATACAGCGGTCATACGTACTCGTCGGTCTGTGCCATCTGAGGCAATCATTTACCACGCAATCATATCAGAGAAGTTAGGGCAATCGCATCTAAATATTAATTAAAGCTGGAGAATCTTCTCAAGATAGCGTTCATCCCAGCCACATTGGAGACGTTTACCATGAAGGCCAAGTTTGGTGGAAGAGTCTTGCTGAAGAAGATTGAGAGCAAGATGACGCAAAACAGCCATGTTTTGAGCAGAATTGCCAGAGCGGATGCGAGAGTCATCTTCACGGAAAGCAACATCAAGCACCCAACGAGGAGAGTTTTCGATGCCCCAATGGTCACGGACAGCACGGAGGATAGGAGCAGCCTGAGGAGGCAAACTGGAAATGAAAAAGCGTTGTTCGCACTCAACTTTGCCATTGATGTGACGATGAGATTCAACCAGAGCAAGAGATTGAATGGAAGGCCATTTATCTTGGTTTAGAACATCTTACCTCACTTCCAGCTTTTTTTCCTCTTTTCGCTCATCTGTCTGGCGATGGTATTGATAGGTGGCAACTTAGGTTATCTATGGGGTTGTGGGGCGACGATCCCAAAACACACCGACTGAAATGAAACACATTCAATAAATAGGCGCAAGCAGATTGAATCTATTTGAGTTCATTGAAAGCTCAATTGAGTACCCTTTGAACTCAAATAGGTTCAATTGGGAAACAAGGTGAAGTAGAAAGAAGGAAGAAAAAGAGAAAGAGGCAAGACAGTTCTTTTTCTTTCTCTTTCTTCTTTTTCACCCATTTGCCTACAAGAGCGAAGTAAGAATGTACCGCAGACAACCTGCCTGCGCGTGGCACACGGACACAGATGCTTATGGCGCAAAATTTGAACCTAGTTGAGTTGTCTATGTACTCAATTGAGTGCTTGTTGAACTCAATTAGGTTCAAAACAGTAAGCGATTCGCAAAAATGACGCAGGGTGTCATTTTTTCAGATAAATTCAGGCTAGAATGAGATGCTATGATGCAACGTGATAAAAAATTCTTTGGTGTTGGCTTGGGACTTGGATGGACGGCACTGTATTTGGCGCGGCGACAGTTGATCGCGCGCCTGCTCGATTTGCCACCTGTCGAGTGTGGTGTGAAGGTAGAGCGAGGGCATGAGATTGTGATGCCAGATGGCGTTAAGCTCGTGCATGATCATTATCGGCCGAGAAACCCCTCCCAACCCCTCCCCACCATCCTCATCCGCACCCCTTACTTTCGTGCAAATCGCTACACGCTCATCCCCAACACACTCGTCGCCAACCGCTTTGCCGAGCGCAACTATCACGTTATCTACCAAGATTGTCGTGGGCGTGGGGATAGCGAAGGAGTGTTTGAACCGTATGTTGACGAGGCGGCCGATGGACGCACAACAATCGACTGGATCACCAAACAGAGTTGGTCAGACGGACAAGTGGGCATGTTTGGACAAAGCTATGTTGGTTATGTCCAGTGGGCGGCAGCTTCCACACAGACAGATGCGCTCAAGGCGTTAACGCCAATCATTACGCAATCACAGCTCGGCCGCATCGCCGAACACGCATACGAACTTGACCTACTCTTACGTTGGCTACTAGTCCTAGATTCAATGGAGAACCCAAACCTGTCATCACTAGAAGTGATGCGTCGTTATGGGGCCGATGTACGACGGCAAAACGAGCTGCTCAGACCGGGTTTTGAAGCAGTGCCATTAGCCAAGGCGGATGAGGCGATTTTCGGCCGACCCAACCCCACCTACCGCGCATTTGTCGAACGACTAGATAATCAAGAATTTTGGGACAGCATCGATCATCGGGATCAGGTCGCAACTGCCCCGCCCGCACACTTTATGGGTGGCTGGTACGATATTTTTATCGATGGGTTGCTCAACGATTACGAAGCGCAGCGCGATGCAGGCCTGAAGCCGTATCTAACTGTGGGACCATATCATCATCTTGACCGCCAAAATCAGGTCGATGTGTTGGGGCCGAGCTTGCGCTGGTTTGATTATCAGATGAAGGGCATTGATCGGCGGCGCGAGAAGTCCGTTCGCCTGTTTGTGATGGGCGCAAATGAATGGCGCGAATACGATAGCTATCCTCCGCAGACGGACTCCACGCTCTACTATTTGCAAGGCAACGGATTCATCGGCGGCGCATTGCAACAGAATCCGCCATTGCCGACGCAAAAACCCTCGCAATATACCTACAACCCACATCAACCAACACCAAACGTCGGTGGGGCGTTGCTCTCAATAGAAGCCGGCGCGGTGGACAATCGTGAGTTAGAAGCCCGTGATGATGTCTTGGTATTCACAACATTGCCACTCGTGCAGGATGTTGAGATTGTAGGGCGAGGAAGGGTTGTATTATATGTAGAGAGTTCGGCCGAAAGTGCCGATTTCTTCGCCCGTCTAACCGTTGTCAAGCCAGATGGGAAGTCGCTCAATCTGTCCGATGGCCTTTACCGCCTAAAACCCAAACGTGGCGAACTACAAGCGGATGGCTCCCGCTGCATCTCGTTTGATCTCACCCCAACAGCCTATCGCTTCATGGCTGGTGAGCGGATTCGCCTGCAAGTCAGCAGCGGTGCTTACCCACGCTATTCACGTAATTTCGGCGTTGATGCTGATTTATATTACGATGGCGAAATGGTTGTCGGACACCAAACCATCTGGCACGATCAGGTGCATCCATCGCGGCTGATTTTGCCAGTCACGACAACGGGTTAATTGCTATGGATTTACAACAGATTTATCGAGCGTTGCGGACAGAAGCGGAGAAAGTGATCGTTGGGTTAGATGAGCAGTTTGAGCTATTGGTGATTGCGCTGTTGACGGGAGGCCATGTCTTATTAGAAGGCGTGCCGGGGACGGCGAAGACATTGATGGCGAAAACGCTGGCGCGGGTGGTGGATGCGGACTTCGGCCGAATTCAGTTCACGCCCGACCTCATGCCCTCTGACATTCTCGGCACAAGCGTCTTTGACATCAGCACAGGTAAATTCTATTTGAAGAAAGGGCCTATCTTCACACAAATCGCGCTAGCCGATGAGATCAACCGCGCCCCTGCCAAAACACAATCCGCCATGCTTGAGGCGATGGAAGAAAAGCAGATCAATCTCGATGGCGAACGTTACCCATTGGGGCCGCCCTTCATGGTCATCGCCACACAAAATCCGATTGAGTACGAGGGAACATACCCGCTGCCCGAAGCACAGCTAGATCGCTTCTTGTTCAAAGTGATCGTTCCCTATTCATCGCCAGAGACGGAGATGGAGGTATTGCGACGCTACCATCAGGGATTTTCGGCGATTGATCTGGATGCGGCGGGATTGCAGCGGGTTGTCTCGGCCGAGACCATCACACAAGCTCGCGCCTTTATCAATGGCATTACCGTCGAGGATGGGATCATCCGTTACATTATAGAGATTGTGCGGGGGAGTCGGGAGTCGGCCGATCTCCTACTCGGCGCAAGCACCCGCGCCGCCACCCATATCCTCCTCGCCAGCAAAACGACTGCTGCCCTACAGGGTCGTGATTATGTCACCCCGGATGATGTGAAATTTGTCGTGCCTCCCGTTTTTCGTCACCGCCTCATCCTGAAACCAGAGGCCGAAATCGAAGGACTCAACGCCGATGCGGTCATCAATCGCCTACTTGCTCAGATTGAGGTGCCACGCTAAAAATCTCCGAGATTGATAAGACGTAGTGTGTATTGCGTGTGATGTATCCAGAGGGTGTCACGCAATACGGTCAAATCCCATGAAACCCCAAAGAGCCGAATCTCCTTGACAAACGTTTCGCTATTGTCGTATGATTATCAGCATAACTGACTGACGGTCAGTCATGAAGATTTTCACAACAGGACAAGCATATGAGCAGCAAAGTAATCGAAACCCACGATCTGACCGTTTTTTACGGCAAGCATCATGGTATCAGCAATGTCAATCTTTCCGTTGAAAAGGGCGAGGTGTTTGGCTTTTTGGGGCCGAATGGAGCGGGCAAATCGACCACCCAGCGTACGCTATTGGATGTCATTCGCCCCTCGTCTGGCAGCGCACACATCTTTGGTATGAATTGCCAGACACAAGGCAGCGACATTCGCCAGCGCGTTGGCTATCTGCCCGGCGAGTTGAGCCTTTACCCCAACATGACGGGTGAACAGTTTCTCAATCTGATCGCCAGCATCAACGGTGCAAAAGTCGATAAGGCACATCGTCAATCTCTCTATGACCGTTTGCAGCTTGACCCCAAGCGCAAAATGAAACAGTATTCACGTGGCAACAAGCAAAAGGTCGGTTTGGTTTCCGCTTTCATGGGCAAGCCCGACCTGCTGATTTTGGATGAGCCGACGGGAGGGCTTGATCCACTGGTGCAACAGACGGTGATGGAGCTGGTGAGAGAGGTCAAGCAGGACGGGCGCACCGTCTTTTTCTCGTCGCACATTTTGCCAGAGGTGGAAGCGGTCTGTGATCGCGTGGGCATCATTCGAGAAGGAGAGTTGATCCAAACTTCTACTGTCGATGCGTTAACTAAACAGGCATTCAAGCGATTGCGACTTGAACTGCGCCAAACGCCGCCAAAGGATGAATTTACAACGATTGAAGGTGTTTCAGAGACAAGTCGTGAGGGCAACGTCATTGATCTGCAAGTGCGGAGCAACATTGAACAGGTGATGCAGGCTGCGCTCAAATTTGGTCTCAACGATTTGGATATTTTGCCCGTCACGCTCGAAGAAATTTTTCTGGCGTTTTATGATAAGAGAGGTGGAGGTAATCACCATGCTTAATTTACTATGGCACGAAATTCGCTCGCGGCGCAATGCAATTATTGGGTGGGGGATTGGCCTGACCCTGTTCGGCTTGATGTATACGGTGCTGTATCCTGAGATGGAGGAGCAAATGGCTGCATTGGCAGACATTTCGATTTATCAGGCAATGGGGGTTGAGGTGGCGACGTTTGAGGGGTATCTCGGCTCAACCGTGATTGGCTTTGTGCCAATTTTGCTGGGTGTCTATGCAGTCATGACGGCAACTTCGACGCTGGCAGGTGAGGAAGATGATGGCACGCTTGAGATATTGTTGACAACGCGCCTGCCACGCTGGCAGATCGTCGTTGCGAAAGGGATCGCGCTCTTGATTGTGACAGCGATCATTGTGACGATTGCGGGGCTTGGCAACGTGCTGGGATTTAGCATCATCGCCGACCAAATCACAACTGATGTGACGAATGGGGCTGTCTTTGCCATTGTTCTCTCATCACTGCCGCTGATTTGGGCATTGCTGATGCTCAGTCTGTTTTTCGGGACGTTCTTTCCAAACCGACGGATGGCGATGATGGTTGGCTTTTTGGTGCTGGCGTTTGGCTATTTTGGCGAGAATTTGGGAGGAATGGTTGAGTCGATGGAGGTGGTTAAACCACTGTCGCTGTTTACCTATTTCGATTCAAGCTCGGCCGTTTTCGCCGATGGAGTCGCATTCAGCGATGTCGCTGTTCTGCTGATTATTGCCGCGGTTGGGTTTGGCTTGGCGGTTCTTAGTTTTCAACGTCGTGATGTGACGGTCGGTAATTGGCCGTGGCAACGAGTTCGGCTTAACTAGCTGTTAGGCTGATACAAGGTGGTTAAAGATGGTATCCTCACGTTGGCAAAAACATAATACAGCTAGGTATAGTCTCGCATTTTTGATTCTGGTAGTAACAGTATTTGCAATCGGCTACCCTGCCTCGCTGCTCGGATTAGAAGGCGTGCCAGCCCTGATTGCCTCAGCAATTGGTGTCATTGTGGGATTTGTGGCGGCGTTCGCACTTGTGAAATGGCGAGCGAATGCGATGGTTCGTGTCTTGAAATTTGACTGTCAGGAAATTGAACGGGAGTTCCGTATCCTGTTTAAGGACAACAACATTCAGTTTAACCGTAAACCCGCAGAAGATGGGTATCGGTATAATTTCTTCGGCCGAAACGACCTAAGCATGACTATTCAATCTTACAGCCCCTTCAATCGAGGAGTTGAAGACAAAGATGGGCGGGTGTCGTCAGCCACTAAAATAACGCTTGGTGATCTAAACAAAAAAAACGAGGCGTTCGCTGAACAATTGGCAGACTTAATTGATGAAATGGCAAATAAGCTGACCAAGTGAGCCGACAGGAAAATAGTAATCTATGAACGTATTTATTGTGACATTGGGATCGAGAGGCGATGTGCAACCATATGTCGCGTTGGGGAAAGGGCTACAGACGGCCGGACATTCTGTGACCATCTGTACAAGCCAAAAATTTGCGTCGTTTATCATCAAACACGGTCTCGACTATGGATTTATGGGCAACGATCTGCTCGAATTGGTTGAGACGGAGGACGGGCGTGATGCGATGGAAGCGGCCGATGGTGTGGTCGGCTGGGTCAAAACGGCGATCAAGCTGGCAAAAGCGGTCAAGCCAATTCAGCGCAAAATGCTCAAAGAGACATGGGCGGCGGCCGAAGCGGTCAACCCCGACATCGTTTTGTATCATCCTAAAGCATTTGGCGGTGTCTCTGTGGCGGAAAAATTAGGTGTGCCAGTAGCGATGGCGTTGCCGCTGCCGATGCTTGTGCCAACGGCCGAGACTCCAAACATCGTTTTTCCCAACTGGAAATTAGGTGGCTGGTATAACAAGTTGACCTATCAGATCGCGCTTAAAGGGGCGCGACAGCAGTATGGCAGCTTGCTGCGTGAATTTCGGGAAGAGGTGTTGGGCTTGGGGCGCCAGCCAAAATCGGCCGATGAGCTACACAAAACCAACGGCGACCCCATCCCAATTTTGCACGCCTATAGCCAACACGTCGCGCCGCGTCCCAACGATTGGCCTGACCATGCGTATCTGACAGGTTACTGGTTTTTAGAGGCAGAGACGAATTGGTCGCCATCGGCCGAGTTTGAGAGCTTTCTCACCGCAGGGGAACCGCCCATCTACGTTGGCTTTGGCAGCATGGCGGGGCGCGACCCACAGCGATTAACCAACATTATCATTGACGGCTTACGACAAGCAGGGGTACGCGGTGTCATTGCGACAGGGTGGGGTGGCTTAGAAGTGGACAAGCTACCCGACACGATTTTCAAGATCGAGCAAGCTCCGCACGATTGGCTATTTCCGCGTATGGCGGCAGTGGTGCATCATGGTGGGGCGGGGACAACGGCGGCGGGGCTGCGTGCGGGGAAACCAACCGTTATCTGCTCGTTTATGGCGGATCAGCCATTTTGGGGGCGGCGCGTGAGCGAGCTAGGGGTTGGTGTTGGGCCGCTGTCGCAGAAGCGGTTGTCGGCCGAAAAATTAGCAACTGCCATCCACACTGCGACAACAGACAAAGCAATTCAAGCGCGTGCAGGGCAACTTGGCGCAAACATTCGCGCCGAAGACGGCATTGGCAATGCCGTCGCTATCATTGAAAAACTCGCCTATGCAGGTTAAAACCCGAATCACTAAATCACCCGATGAACGGCGCAGTGAACTTATCACAACGGCGCAGCAACTCTTTTATACACAGGGGTACGAACGTACCTCTGTCAGCGACATTGTAAAAACGGTGGGGGTGGCAAAGGGGACGTTTTACTATTACTTCGATTCAAAAATAGAGATATTAGAGGCACTCGTCGATGAACTGACGCAGCAATCGCTCGCTGTGATGCACGAAATTGTGGTCGATCCCTCTTTGTCAGCAGTTGAGAAATGGCAACGTGCCTTTCAGACGACGGCCGCATGGAAGACAGAACATCGTGCAGAGCTAATCACTGTTCTGAAGATGATGAATCGCCCTGAAAATCTCCTGTTGCGTTACAAACTTGAAACGCAGTCTGTTGCGACAGTGACCCCTGAGATCGCAAAAATTATTGAGCAGGGTGTGGCGGAAGGGGTATTTGAGGTGGGAATTTTGGCGGAAGATGACCCGATGTGGCTGCATGATACGGCCGAAATCGCGCTTGCCATTATGCGAAGCGCGTCTAACTTTCTCGCTGAGATTGTCCTCAACTCAGACGACTACCAAAACGTATTTACGCTTGCTCGTCGTAAAGTTGCGGCCGTTCAAATGGCTGTCGAGCGCGTTCTCGGTGCGCCAAAAGGCTCGTTGAGCTTGATCGAGGAAGAGGTGTTAGCAACTTGGTTTGAGGAACCGACCTCCGCCTAGCCACACTTCACACTGTGGTTTGTTGCGCTACGTTATGTACAAACAGGTTCGCACCATTGTTATTCTCGCGCCATTTATTCTGCTCGTTGGACTCTCTTTGCTGAGAATTCAGGTTCCGACTGTTCGAGAGGCCGATTCACGCGACGGGGGTTGGTTGCCGTTTGGGCGGGATAGCCTTGCAACGCAGCAACTCGAACGCTGTCCCAACGCGCCGTTTCTCATTCCAGCAGAAGGGTATATTGGCCTTTACTACAATGATCCAAGCCGACCATATAGCCAAGCACGACGACATCAAGGGGTCGATATTTTTACTGATGAACCAATCGGCACACAGCCCGTTTATGCCGTCTATGATGGCTATATCACCCATCGTTGGGATTGGCAATCGGCCGTTATCCAACGCATTCCCAGCGACCCGCTCAACCCCGGTCAACAAATTTGGGTCTACTACACCCACATGGCGGATGAGAACGGCAATGATTTTATCGAACCAGCGTTTGATTATGGCGCAAGCGAAGTGTTTGTGACCAAGGGAACGCTGATTGGCTACATTGGTAACTACGACGGCAATCAGCCTTCGAGAATCCATCCTCACCTCCACCTGTCGATTGTCAAAGATAACGGGCGAGGAACCTATCTCAACGAACTAGAGATTGCCAATACGCTCGATCCATCGCCGTATTTGGGGCTAGCGGCTGGATATGGCTCGGCCGAGATCAACAATCCAAACTGCCAGAACGAACCGTGAAACTATTTCTATCGCATATTGACGCATGGTGTGTGGCCTTTGTCGCCGCACTGGTTCCGTTGTGGCTGCACGATGCGCTTGCCCCCAATACAGTGTATTTAGCGTTGGCAATTACGGCGATGTACTGGCTGGCATTTGCGCTGAATGATTATTTTGATCGGCCGCACGACGCGCAAGACCCAACAAAAGCCGCACGAAACTTTTTTCTGAATAGCAATCAACTTCCTGACAGAAACCTACTGATTATTCTGCTCATAGCTTATGGCTCATTGATCCTCCCAGCCTTTTTACAATATGGCTTGCGTGGGGTGGGGTTGGTTATCGTTGGGGTGAGCGTAATGTGGGGATATTCTGCGCCGCCGTTGAGGTTGAAAAGTCGGCCGATTTTCGACCTCCTCACCCACACGCTCTTTGTCGAAACATTCCCTTACTGGTCAGTTCTCTTTCTGCTCGATCTAACATGGTTGCCCATCGACCGCGCCTTTTTGACCATCGCCATCCTGTCCAGCTTCACAGCACAACTTGAACAGCAGGCACGCGACTACGAGCTAGACCGTCGCACCGACCGCAATTTCACCACAACGTTTGGTCTGATGACAAATATGCTGATACTTCGTATAGCGACTGTCGCATTGGTTGCTTTTGGACTGTGGCGGTTTTACGATGGGACAATTGGCTGGCAGTTTATACCGTTTGCACTGCTTGCATTGCCAATTGGCGTGCGCCGTTTCACACAGCGACAATGGCTGCCAGCCAACCAGCGATTGGGCTATTTTTTGGCGTTATGTGGAGCGGTCTATGTCGTTGTGTTGGTCAGTTGGAGCTAGCCCTTATAGGATGAATCGTACATCGCCGCTTTGATTTCGAGAATGTCACGGCGCAGGTTGGAATCTTGTTCGACGCGGCTAGAGATTTTTTCATAGCCGTGCATGATGGTAGTGTGATCTCGGCCGCCGAGCTTCTGCCCAATTTGAGGAAAAGACGCATCCGTTTCTGTGCGACAGAGATACATGGCGATTTGACGCGGGTAAGAGATGATACGACTGCGACTGCGGCTCAATATCTGCTCAACCGAAATGCCGTAATGCTCCCCAACAGCTTCAATCACCTGCTCAATCGTCATTTTCTCTGGCTGACGCATATATTCAGCCAGAGCCAAGTTGACCAAATCAGTTGTGATCGGCATTCGCATCAGCTTCGCATAGGCCAAGACCTTGTTGAGCGCACCCTCTAGCTCACGGATGTTGCTGCGAACATGATGGGCAATAATCGTCAGTGCGGTATGTGGCACCTCGACACTTTTTTCTTCTGCTTTTGTTTGCAAAATAGCAATGCGTGTCTCTTGGTCGGGCAGTTGGATATCTGCCATCAGGCCCCACTCAAAGCGCGACTTGAGCCGCTCTTCAAGTGTCACCATCGCGCGTGGCGGGCGGTCACTGGACAAAATGACCTGTTTACCGCGACTGTGCAGATCGTTGAAAGTGTGAAAAAGTTCCTCTTGTGTACTCTCTTTGCCTGCAATAAATTGAATGTCATCGATCAGCAACACGTCGGGAGAGCGATATTTTTCACGAAACTCGGCCGTCTGCTGGTCACGAATCGACTCGATCATGTCATTTGTAAACGTTTCAGATGAGATATAACAGACGGTTAACCCCGCCTCTAGCGACTTTGTGCCAATCGCGTGCAGGAGGTGTGTCTTTCCCAAGCCAACACCCCCATAAATGAAGAGAGGATTGTAAGTTTGCCCCGGCGCATCGGCAACCGCGACCGCCGCCGCGTGCGCCAAACGATTGTTATGACCGACAACAAATGTATCAAATGAGTAGCGAGGGTTGAGATTGCTCTCAAAAACGATCTCTTCGGAGGACTCTTCTGCATCCTCGTCTTGGAAAATATCTAGCGGCGGCTGCTCTGGAACGCTGCCATTTTCGCTTGGCTGTACCGTTTGGGTTGTGACAACAAACTCTATATCTGGCGTATTTCCTCCAAGTACCGAGCCAAGCGTGCGTTGAACGGTGTCATAGAGGCGATTTTGTAGCCAGTCGCGTGCATAAGGCGTTTGCACGGCGATGGTGTAGTGGTTGTCATCGGCCGAAAGCAATGCCGTCTCCTTCAACCATGTGTTGAATACTGCTTTCGACATCTGTAATTCGAGTTCGCCTAACGTCTCGCTCCATGCTGCTTCAGGTGACATCTATTCTCCGCAAGAGAGGAAAAATTGACGCGCTAAATGCGCTTCTTGAGTGGAAATCCTCTTCTACTGTCCTGTGAATTTGTGTTCGTCACCATTGGATGTTTGATGATAGAGTCTATTCTCACTATCCCCTCAGACTACAACGGAACCCGCCGTGAACAGGTGACTGGAGCATTCTAACAGAACGGTATCCCTCATGCAATGTAAGAAGCAACGAAAAAGCACAACATTTAGGGTGATGCGAGAGGAGCTTTCGGCCGATTTATTCCAATTATACAGCCCTAGGGAGAGAGGGGAGGGTTCTACTTCGACGTAAAATCCCAAAATAACTGCCGCAAAAACATAGGAATCATCTCTATTCGAGTGCTATCAGTGTAAAAACAGTTGCCGTTACTGACTATTTGGAATAGAAATAGAGCGTTGGCTATTTCCACGCCAATGCCGCACAGTTCCCACAAGAACAACAGCGAAGAAAGCTTTGACACAAACACAGCATGACTGTGGATTCTTGTCAAATATAAAAACGTAAGGAGCTTAAAACAATGGCAAATGTAGCAATTAACGGAATGGGACGCATCGGCCGCGCCACCCTGCGTGTCGTAATGGACACACCTGAACTCAACTTAGTTGGCGTAAACGACATCGCCGATCCCGAAAATATCGCCTATTTGATCAAGCATGACTCGGTTTATGGACGCTATCACAAAGACGTGTCATATTCGGATGGTAGCCTGCACATTGGTGATGAAGTGATTCCGTTTCATAGCGAGCGCAACCCCGTTGACTTGCCGTGGGATGAAAATGATGTGGACATCGTGTTTGAAAGCACGGGCGTTTTCACCACGACAGAAAAGGCAGGTCTGCACATCGAGGGTGGCGCAAAGTATGTCTTGATCTCGGCTCCCGCCAAAGATGACACGCCAACCATTGTTTATGGTGTCAATTCTGAGCCGGAAGATACCTACATCATTTCGTGTGCCTCCTGCACGACAAACAGTATTACGCCGGTTGTTGAGATTATCGGCCGAGTTTTCGGCATTCAAAAAGCGATCCTCACCACGATTCACGGATATACTGCCAATCAGGGCATCGTCGATCAGCCAAGCAAGGCATGGGTGCGTGGTCGCGCTGCCGCTATCAACATCGTTCCCACCACAACGGGCGCAGCAGTTGCCACCACAAAAGCACTGCCACAGTACAAAGGTAAGTTCGACGGCATTGCAATGCGCGTCCCGACCCCCGTTGGCTCTGTCTCTGACCTCACCTTCTTGACCGAACAAGATACCTCTGTCGAGGAAGTTCAAAATGCACTGCGTGAAGGGGCTGAGGGCAAATACAAGGGTGTGATGGCTGTCACCGAAGTGCCATTTGTCAGCACCGACATCATCGGCGACCCACATGGCTCAATTGTCGATCTCTCAATGACAAAGGTGGTCGATGGCAATCTCGTCAAAGTGTTGGCATGGTATGACAACGAATGGGGCTACACCAATCAAATGGTGCGAAAAGCAAAAGAAATCGCGGCAAAGTTATCGTAATAACAGATGATTTTCTGAACAAAAAAGACCCATCGTTTTGATGGGTCTTTTTTTTCTGCCTCGTTTTCTCCTATGCAATTGGCTGAGACTGTCTAAATCTGTTCGTTCAACCACCTTTTGAGCTCACGTAGACGAAAGGTTTGTAGGAGGGAGAGGAGGTGGGTAGAGAAGGTGGGGAAATCGGCCGAAAGCTCCTCTGCCAGCCGCTTTACGGTCGATACGTTCCCCTTGCGAACAAAATCGCGTAGCTCAATAATCGTTTCGCGTGGTGGCAAAGTCAATGTCGTCTCTGATGTGGAATCGACTTGCGAATAGACCCACTCAAGCCCTAGCAGTGTTTGGAGATGGTTGAGTAGTTCATCTGTCTTGAACGGCTTGAGCATAAACGCATCGACAGGTAGCGACTCATCCTGTTCCAGCACTGAGGCCGAAATGGCAACAATGGGCAGCTCTCTAAACATAGGCTGCTGTCGTAGATGGCGCACAAGCGCAAAGCCATCAAGCTGAGGCATTACCAGATCGGTCAAGATCAAATCTGGCGTGTTTGTTTGTAGTTGATCGAGCGCAACTTTCCCATTTTCTGCCTCTGTCACAACAAAGCCAAGCGGTTCCAACAAGTCATGCAAAAACGCACGATTCTGCCACTTATCGTCCACCACCAAGATGTGCGGCGTTGCGTCTTTGACGGCTGCAATCGCCTGTTGATTCACCTGCCTCAAAGGTGCCTGAGAGACAACGGGCAACGTTAACCTAAACGTAGTCGTCGTTCCTTGCCTCAAAACGCTTTCGATATATAGTTCGCTGCCCATTAGTTTAAGCAGCCGCTTAGTCAACGCCAACCCCAAACCCGCCCCGTCTGTCTCTCGTTCTGCATATTCCGAGCGGTAAAACGGCGTTTGGATTTGAGCGAGTTCTTCGGCCGGAATGCCGATGCCGTTGTCTACGACACGCACTTCAATCGTGGCAAAGTGCGCGTCGTTGTCAATCGCCGTTACCGAAAAGCGCACCCAACCACGCTTCGTAAATTTGATGCCGTTGCTCAACAGATTGAGCAGAATTTGGCGTAGCCGCTTCTCATCGACAAGTACGCAGGCTGGCAAATCGGGCGCGAACTCGGTTTTTAGCACCAACCCCTTGCGCCTCGCGTGCGGCCGCATCATGTTGGCAACTGATTGTAGCGTCGCTGGCAATATGACCGCATGGGGGTTCAATGTCAGACTGTCTGCGTCGATCTTGGCGAGATCGAGCAGGTCGTTGATGAGATCGAGCAGATGTTGACCGCTTTCCTGCACAATTGAGAGCGTGCGCTGATTTGGTGGCTGCTGATGGAACAGTTGGGCATACCCTAGAATGGCGTTGAGCGGCGTGCGTAACTCGTGGCTCATGTTGGCGAGAAAGCGACTTTTGGCGAGATTGGCAGATTCGGCCGATCGCATCGCGGCCTCTAACTCAACCGACCGCTGCTGAAGCTGCAACGTCCGCGCCTTCACCCGTGCGTCTAACTCTGAGTTGGCTTCTTCCAGCTTTTCCTGTCCCGCCCGAATCGACGCAACCATCTCATTAAATGAGCCAGTCAAAAAACCGATTTCGTCACTGAATTGAACAGGAACCTCTGTCTCTAACGTCCCATTGTTGACTAAACGTACCCCTTCAAGCAGCGTTCTAAGCGGAAGTACCAAACCATTTTGTAACAGTAGCGGAATGCTAATGAGCAGCGCGGCGGTGAAGAGCAGCATCAAATAGGCGAACGGTAAGAGGGCTTGATGTGTGTGTGCGCGGGCGAGCTGGCTGACTGATGCGACAATGGAAAAGCTCGCCTCCTGTGAGCGCGTCTGTTGGGCAAAATTAAGTGCCTGCCACCCTTTTCGAGCTGGCTGGATGATTCCTGCGAGTCCGGAACTGTCCTGTATGTCAAGCGTATAGCTGCGCGGGATATTGAGCGCACCATACGACATATTGACACGACCATCAGCAAAGACAACAAGCTGTGAAAGAATTCCCTCACGCTGCCATGTTGCGACAAGGCGATCCTCTGAAACTCGTGTATAGACGCTCTCGGCCGCTTCCAGTTCAGTCAAATAAGGCATAAACAATGTATTGTTGAACGCCTTTCCATTTAACTCAAACGCGCCTGTGTGGAATATGCCGTTTTCACAAACCTTTGGCTGCCAGTTGGTGACGGATTCGGCCGAAAATAGATTAAAGGGTGTGGCAACGGCGTGGCATTCATCGTTGGCAAGCGTCAATTGGTCACCCCAATCATCCTCAAACGCTAATGCGCCGACCTCGTAGCGATAGCGCACGTCTGCCCCGCTAATTTGTGGCTCCCAGCGGATCGTTTGCTCGGCCGGGAGGATGGGGGTCGGCCGATAGGTGCGCTCGATAAATCCGCTCATCCACACGCCCACCGTTCCCAACAACGTGAGCGCGACAGTCACAACTGTCAGATTGATTTTGCCTAAAAAGCTGACGGGCTGTGGCGCATAGTTGAAGTACGCTGTACCGATAAACAGAATCACGGGTGCAAATAACATCACCAGAATGAGATAACCCACCGTTGGCGAAACGGGTGGAAATCTAAATTGTCCATGCACAAAAGACCACGTTGCCGCCAGCACTGCAAAACCCGCAGGTAGCCTGAACGCATAAATGAGTTGTTTCAGCCTTTTATCAACAACACGCTTGGAACCGATCCACGCAAATATGGTCAATCCGACAAAAGGCAATAGCAAGAGCAAAGAAAATACGTTGAGCTGAAAACGGTCTAGCCCCCACTGTCGAAATAGTGAGAAAAGTATGCCCCCACCAATCACGCCGATCCCAAGCGATATTGCGCCGACAGACAAAAAAGTGCCGCGAGCAGCCTGCCTGAATGACCACTGAGATTCATCAATCCATCCGCCGGTCAAAACACCCATCAACATCGCCAAGCTGACTCCCACAGACAACGACTCAATGAGCAGCACGTTGGTTAAATAGACGAGCAGCAGTGCGAAGTGACACACCTGAACGATATTTAGGATGCGGCGAGTAGATGTAGGGAGAGGTGGGAGACGCAACACAACATGAATGAAGAAGAACAGTATCATCAAAATGGTCAAATCTCGCGTTCTGGTTAGATGGAAAAAATATGGATCGTAGTCCAGCAGCGATTGCTGCGCGACCATTTGCGCCAGAAAGACAATTCCACTAGAAACAATAAAAATTACTAAGTAGGTTGAACGGTTCTTTTGCTTGATCCGCAACAGTTCGCCCACAAGAACGAGCATGATGATGAACTGACTGAGGAGTGCCAGCGCGGTTGGCGTGATGTAGATGCCCATAATATCCATTCTATGTCTAGCGTACAGATGACAGCAGATTTGGAACGTTGATTCCAGTCATTGGACACAAAAAAGCCGCTACATGTCTGATTATGTAGCGGCTTCTGATATTAATCTTACGAAAAATAGGCTATAAGAGCGTTTGGCCTAGATGTTGACAGCGATCAGCACCTTACCGCTAGCACGTCCCGTTTCCATATAGCGAATCGCCTCCGCCGTCTGTGCCAATGGAAAAACGCGATCGATGTATGGCTTCACGCTGCCATCTGCGACCAGTTCCGCCATGCGTTGCAAGTCACTCTGCTTCGTATGTGCAGTGAAACTTTTGACCGACTTGTTTCCTTTGCGTGCTTTGAGTTTTCCCAATAACATCGACTCGAACAATTGTCGCATTGTGCCACCGGCAACGACAAGTGTGCCAGTTGGCGCAAGGGCATTGAGATAATCATCGAGTGTTCGATTGCCATTAGCTGCGAAAATCAAATCGTATTTTTGCCCGTTAGTTGCAAAGTCATCTTTCGTATAGTCAATGACATGATCGGCTCCCAGCGAGCGCGTGATCTCAACCTTTGCCGTGCTGCAAACTCCTGTCACCTCTGCACCCAACGCTTTCGCAACCTGCACCGAGAACGTGCCGACCCCTCCCGATGCGCCGTGAATCATGACCTTTTGCCCCGCCTGAACATTGGCAACATCACGCAACCCCTGCAACGCTGTCAACCCCGCGACGGGAATCGCCGCGACATCTTCCCAACTGGCACGGTCAGGTTTCAATGCCAGCAAATCCTCCTTTGTGCAAACATACTCTGCGAAGCCGCCCATCCCGCTCGGCGTCACGTCACCAAAAACTGCGTCGCCTACTTTGAACTGCGTCACATTTTTGCCAACTGCCTCAACCGTTCCCGCCACATCGGCACCGATGATCGAAAATTTTGGCTTGCGAAGGCCAAACATAAACCGGATGAAAAATGGATCGGCACGCAGTAGTCGCCAATCCAATGCGTTTGTTCCCGCGACGTGAATTTTGACGAGAACCTCATCGTCATTTGGTGTTGGTTTTGGAACTGTTTTCAGTTGGAGAACGTCGGGTGACCCGTATTGGTCGGTTATGATAGCTTGCATTGTATTGTTCATCGCTTGGTTTGGTTGCAATCAAGCGCATTTTTCTGGATAGAGTGACAAAATACTTTCCTCACTCGCCTCACACACCCCACGCTCCGTAATCAGCCCTGTCACCAATCGCGCAGGGGTCACGTCGAAACCGAAATTTTTAGCGGGACTGTCCTCTGGCGTGAGCAGAACGCTCGTGATTTCGCCGTCTTTTAACCCCTGAATGCGCTTGACTTCATCACCGCCGCGCTCCTCAATTGGCATTTCGCGCACGCCATCGCGCATTTCCCAATCAAACGTTGAGGAGGGCAATGCGACGTAAAACGGCACGCCATTGTCGTTGGCAGCGAGAGCCTTGAGATAAGTGCCAATTTTATTGCCAACGTCCCCCGTGCGGGTTGTGCGGTCTGTGCCGACGATGCAAAGATCGACTTCGCCATGCTGCATGAGATGTCCGCCGACGTTGTCCGCGATGACGGTGTGCGGCACGCCGTGCTGACCGAGTTCCCACGCGGTGAGGCGTGCGCCCTGATTGCGCGGGCGCGTCTCGTCTACCCAGACGTGGACGGGGATGCCAGCGTCGTGTGCGGCGTAGATCGGCGCAGTTGCCGAGCCATAATCGACAAAGGCCAACCAGCCCGCGTTGCAGTGGGTCAGAATGTTGACGGGTTCGCCATTTTTGGCCTCGCTGAGTTGGCGGATGGTGTCGAGACCATTTTCACCAAGTCGGCGGCAGAATTCGGAGTCTTCATCGGCGATCAGTTGTGCCATGTCGAGGGCAGCGGCGATTTGCGTATTGCGTGTTGCGTATTGCGTAATGGCGGTGAGTTGGCGTTGGCAGGCGTAAGCGAGGTTGACGGCGGTGGGGCGGGTGGCTTTTAGGATTTCGGCCGAATCCCGCAAATACCCCTCAACCCCCTCCTCAGGCGCATTCAACATCGCAATATACATCCCAAACCCCGCCGTTGCACCGATCAAGCCCGCGCCGCGCACGTGCATCTCCTTGATCGCCGCCGCAAAGTCGGCGACAGTGCGTAAATCTTCCACCACAAATTGGTGCGGCAGCCAGCGTTGATCGATAATTTGGACGGTGGTGGGGTCATCTTCTTTGAGCCAAATGGTGCGATAATGTTTTCCGTTGACGTTCATAGTTCGTTTTATTTGTTGTAAATCAATTCCATCTTTTTTAAGGGAATAAATTCTGTCATAGATGTGAATTGTAAAGCCACAGAGAACGATAAACAAGACGCTTTCTACACAGGTTATCCACAGAGGTGTGGACAAAAATATGATGAGAAAAATGCCTCATTTACGACGCACGTTGGCTTCGGGATAGTCGGCCGAGTCCGCAAACAGCAGCACCCCCTCCCAACCGCGCAAGTGATAGTTGAAAAAGTCGAGCAGATAGTTGGTCATCATCATATCAATTTGGTCACCGTCGATTGACCCAACGATGCCAACGCTTTCCAATAGTGGGGACAGTCGCTTGATGTCAGTAAAGCCGAAATGCTCTGTCTCGTCAACCTCAACCTCAATGGCACGGTCGCTATTTTCCCACAACGTTTCGAGGCGATTGTGATTAAGCTCACTCAACTCGACAGGGGATTTCATGATGCCCAGCGGTGCGCGTAGACCAGCTTGGAGAGCTTCGTCCGATGTTGGCACAACCCAAGGGTCAAGCCCAAATGCGGCTCCACAGCGCGGTTCACGATAGCAAAATTCATAGGACGTGCCGCCGCCGGTCGATTGTCCAAAAACACCAATCTGTTGAAAGTTAAAGGCATTGTGTAGGAGATGTGAACTGTCGGCGTTGAATGTTTCGAGTTCCGCGAGGAGGGTGCTGAGATCGGCCGACCATTCCCCCACCAAACGCTGTGCGTCGGGAATCTCGTTAGGCGTTTCCCAACGAATGACACGCTCACGATCATAGGTGACCGCTTCGCCATTGGGATAGACGGTGAAGGCGGCCGCATAAACATGGTCGGTTGCGACCACAATGTAGCCATGACTGGCAAGCTGTTCAACCTGCTGTGTATTTTGAACCCGCACACCACTCAGGCCATGCGAGAAAAATAAGATGGGATAAGGAGCGTCGCCTGCCACACGCGGCTCAAGATAGGAATGTGTCTCAATCAGGCGCGTATGGTTTAGAATAAAACTGGGAAAGTCGAGCGTCGCTGCAATTGCCGCCCCGCCAATACCCAAGTCAGGCACATAGGGCGCACGCGGTTCCCCATTTAGCTCGGCCGGATACCAAATCTGCATATTCAAACGGCGCACATCATTGGGATCATCGCTATAGATTTCGGGGCGTGCGTTGTCCACGACGAGATAGGTCGCCGTGCCAACCGCATAGTCACCTGTCAGCGGCTTGAGCTGGATAATTGGAAATAGATAGCCTAACGTCAAGGCGACTATGCAAAACAGCACGCCCCCAATCGTGCCAGCCCACCCCACCCATGAGGCAACATTTACCTTTGTCACCGTGAGCAACAGCCAGACGACAGCAACAAAGTAGGCGGGGATCAGTTGCCAGCGTGCGCCTTCTAGCGTGATGTGCAGCATTGCCGGTAGGAGTACAACGGCAATACTGGCAAGCGTGCCGCGTGCGTAACGTTGATGTGGGGCAAAAAGAATAATGAGCGTGGCGAGGACAAAAAGTGTTTCAAACGGGCGCATGGAGTTCTCCAGAAAAGCGGCTTTGCTGTAAACGTACCACAGGTATCTCTCCCTGTAAGCGGCTTGCAAAGAAAAGTTGCCAACTCAAACTTCAGTTGGCGCAAACAATCATAGTGGTTTATGCTCGATGCGATTTGCCTAGCCTCTGTGACCGTGTGCGTAATGTGAGTCAGAAACTTGGCTCGTCTATACGATCAGCATTGCTGACAACTTAACGCCGCCCCACAAGCCCCCCAATCCCATTGCCAACCCATACTTCATCCGCAAACTCTGGGTCAGAGGCAGAGGCAACAAAATAGGTGACCCCTTTCACCGTCGGCCGCTTCTTCAACTCATCCCAAAAATGAATATACTCGCTTGCCTTATGTGCAAACGTGCGGCCCGGCCCGTTGTTGCTCGACTCAGTGACGTAGATTGGCATGTTGGGGAAGCGGGTAACGTAATCATCGACGACGTTGAGAGCTTGCCAGAGTGGGTAATGGATCGACCAATAGACGTGAATGGCGAGGCCATCGGCCGACTGCACCGCCCAACGCGCTTGCTCAATAAATGAGACGTGATCTTGGCGCAAGCCCGCAATCGTGTGTCCCGGCGAGAGACCGGGAAAGATAAAGCGCGTCTTTGGAAAGCGTTGGCGGAAGAGGCGCAACACGTTAAACCACCAAGTGGCAAACTCATCCCCATTCACCCAGTTGTAGCTGCCGTCTAAGACCATCCCTTCGGTTGTCAGGTTTGGCTCGTTATGTAGCTCGACAACAACATCTTTGTCCTGAAGCTCGTTCAACGCACGCGCCACATCGCTAACCGTATCATTGAAGAAGCGTTGCGGCGTAATGTTGCGGATTTGTCCATTTTGTCGGAATTCAAAGAATGCGCGGATGACCCAAGTTGCGCTTGGATTATCCCTCGCCAAGCGTCTGACCGCCTCTTTGCTATGAAACGACAGCACCTTAATCATGCTGACACGCGCAGTGCGAAATTCGGCAAATTCAGATTCGGTGATGAGCGGATCGGCCGAAGCGTGCAGCCCTAAACGTGCAGGCCCGAAGATTGGCGGGGGTGGTGTTGGATCGCTCGGTGTTGGGTCGGCCGGCTGCAAGACATCGGTGTGAACAGAGATGGGGGTAAAAAAGCCGCTCACACTCCCTGTGACGTTCATTTGACCATTGGCAGGGATGAAACCAAGCGCGGCCGCATTGTTCGTCGGCCCGACACGCATCGTCACGCCACCAGCCTTTGCAGTTGCCAAGCGACCGCGAACCCAGATGCCGCCCGTTGGAACCCACCCGTTGCGAATGTCTGAGGGGGGCGTATATGGTGGTTGTATATCATCATCTGCAACACTTATTGGCGTAAACACCCCAAATGCTGGTCCCAACACCTTGACGGCCGTCCCTGCTTTGATAAACCCTCTTTTTTGTGAGTCGCGTTCTGGTTCGGTAAAGAGCGTCACACCGCCGGGGCGCGTTCGTGCCGATTCGCCCTGAATGATTAGACCACCCGTTGGCGCCCATCCCAACGTAACGGGGTCAGGCGGTGGGGAGATAGGGATCAACTTTTCACGTGCCACGCGAATGGGTGTAAATGCCCGCACCGCTGTCCCCGTGATAGTGACCTGCTCATTTGCCGCTATCAACCCTAAACGCTCTGAAAAACCTGTAGGCGCGTCAAAAACAGTAATGCCGCCGGATTTGACCGTTGCGACATTGCCGCTGATCGTCATGCGATGGGTCAATGCCCAGCCATCGACAAAATCGGCCGACTCCCGACCAACAAATCCAAACGTTTCTTCAACCGACTTGCCAGACGTAATGATTGGTAAAAAGACCTCAAACTTTTCTTGAATAATCTCTTTGTGGACTTCAACCGGTGCAAATCGGCCGCGAAACAGCCCTGTAATACGCAGAATTGCGCCCGTTGGAACCAAGCCGAGATTCTCCGCAGTCAGAGAGGGCGCACCACGCAAGATCGTTCCCCCCCATGAGACTTGGGCGAGATCGTCATAGATGGTGAGGCTCGGCCGATAAGCCCAGCCTGTGAGCAGCGGTGGCTCAGGGCGTTTCCAGCCAGCTAGTGGCAGCAAGAAGGGCGTGGGGTCTACAATGTCATCGGGATAGCCGGGTGCGCCAGCATTTTCATGATGCAAAATGAGCTTTAGATGGGGATAGGTCGCATCTCCCGATGTGCCAACCGTACCGATAACGTTGCCAGCTTCGACCTGCTGTCCCTCATTGAGGGTGATGCGACTGAGATGGGCATACGTCGTTGCATAGCCGCCCTCATGCGTGATGCGAATGTGATTACCAAAGCGTTCAAACGAGGCATCCTCTTTCTCGCGCACGACTCGCGTGACTGTCCCCGCCGCGACTGCTATCACGTTGCTGTCGAATGATGCGGCGATGTCCACTCCATCATGACCGGGTAGCCCAAAGGCTCGATACTTGGCGGGATTTTGTCCAAAATACTCTAAAATGTCCTGTTTTTCTGCTGGCCAATGCTGAAACTCAAATACTGCCATACTTCTTTTCTCTCTGATGTGATCAACTGTCCTTTTCACGTTCGTGCTTAGTTTACATCGTTTGCAACAAACAGGGAAACAACTTTATCAGAAATGTTTTTGTCGTTATACGCCAAAATGCGTTTTGATATAAAATATCAAAACTATGTCAATCAAAAAAATGCTACTTTACCTGTTACTCTTTTTGCTTGTCGGCGCGTGCGGTCAGACAGACTCTGACCACGCGCACGATGAACATGACCATCACTCAACGGAGGGAATGCTTGAATTAAATGATTTACAAGCGGTTGAGTTTGGCGACCGTCAACTACAAGTTGTTGCGACAACCAGCATTATTAGGGATGTTGTTGCAAATATCGCGGGAGACACCATCGATTTGGTCGTGTTAATCGGCCGCAACAAAGACCCACATAGCTATGAACCCACACCACAAGACTTTGTCGCGCTTGAAGAGGCCGACGTGATTTTTGTCAATGGCTGGCATCTGGAAGAACAGATCGCTGACGTGGTTGATGAGAGTTTTGAACAGAAAGCGGTGGCGATTTCGGCCGAGATCAGCCCACGCCAGTTTGACAGTCACGCTACTGATCCTCACGTTTGGTTCTCCATCCACAACGTCGAGCAGTGGGCGCAGAACGTCGAGCAAATTTTGAGCCAGCTCGATCCTGAAAATGCGACCATTTACGCTGAAAATCTGGCGACCTATGAAGGCGAGCTAGAGAGCCTTATGCAGGAGGTCGATACGCTACTGACTGAATTGCCGACCGAAAAACGCAAATTGGTGACAAATCACGACGCATTTGGCTACTTTGCAGATGAGTATGACTTTGAAGTGGTTGGCACGGTCATTCCATCATTTAGCACCAGTGCAGAGCCATCGGCGACGGACTTGGCGAACTTGGTTGAGGTGATGGAGCGGGAAGGGGTATGTACGGTGTTTGGAGAGGTCTCGCAGAATGAGGTGCTGGCGGAGACGATTTCGGCCGAGCTGACTCACTGCGACACTGTCCAACTGCTCTCCCTGTACACCGGAGCGATTGGCGACGGCGAAGCTGACAGTTACATCGGCATCTACCGCGCCAATGTCAAAACAATTGTGGAGGGTTTGCGTTAGGCATAGCCATCCCCGTTTACGAATAAGCGATTTGCGGGGATGGCTACCGTACTTTGTTGTGTTAGCTAGCTAGCTCTTGCAATTTGGCGAGGGCTGCATCGTAATCGGGAAACTGTGCGATTTCAGGAATATACTCCGTATAAGCGACCGTATCGTCTGCGTCGATGATGATGATGGCACGTTGCAGCAGTCGCCACTCTTTGATCGCCAAGCCGTAATCTTGCCCAAACTGCATCGCCATGTGATCGCTCACCACGTCAATGTTGCTACAGCTTTCTTGCTGACACCAGCGTTTTTGGTTGAACGGATGCTCTGCACTGATGGTGAGAAACTCGACCCCATCATAGCTAAGAGCCTCATCGTTAAACCGCTTCGTTTGCGCGTGGCAGATGCCCGTGTCGAGCGATGGCACGACGGAGATTAGACGGACTTTGCCGGCCGAATCTGCCAGTGAAACAGTTTGCAGACTATTGTTGACTAGCGCAAAATCGGGTGCTTTGTCCCCCACGCTTACATGCTCACCAATTGTGGTCAGCGGATTACCTTTGATGGTGACACCACCTGCGTTTTCCTTCATTCAAACTCCTAATGGGCTAGTTGCTAGCCAAAATCACTAGAACTAGCAACTTTTTTTACATTGACTCGTCGTACTCTTCGACATCCATTGCTTCTGATTTACCGCGATATTCGCCCACATTGTAGAGCAACTTCTGGCCTTTCGACATGTAGCGTGGGTCGTCTAACGCTTTCTTTTTATGGAAGTAGAGACGCTCCCCGCCGTGATTGATAAAACCGAACCCTTTTCGGCCGATAAATTCGATTAGTTTCCCAACGTATTTGCCCGTCGCGGGATCGACTTGAATCTCTTCCCCTCCCAGATCATAGTCGTTTGACCCTCTGGGTTCTTCCCTGCGTCGTTCCCGATTCGGGTCGGGAGCGGCCTGTGGCGCACGTTGCGTCCGAAATTCTTTGAGTGCCGCCGCTTCGACGGGCAGTCCCGCCTCATGCAACGAGCGTTGCATCTCGACTGTAAAAATAAATTTCTCACCCTGCTCGTTTTCTGCCCACTGATCTCTAAAATTCATAATTGTTTCCGCTAAATTAAACTCAACTGTTGCGCGATCTCTTCTGCTTGCTCGGCGACGGAAGAGGAGGCTTTGACTGCGCCCACGACTCGATTGATGCTGCTGACAGAGAGACCTTTGATTGGCTTCGGCCGACTCAATCGCTTCCCCAATACCGCCTTGCTCAATTTCAAGCGTTTACACGTCTTACGCTTCGTTTTAACATAAATATCCGTTTTCGGATCACCCACAAGAACCGCCACCGCATTGACCCCTTTTGGTAATTTCATGTTGACAACTCCCTGCCCATTGCGTTTTTGGCTTGGATATTCCTTTAGAGGGGTCGATTTTGCGATGCCATTATCTGCAATGCTCCACACCAATGCAATATCTTCGGCAACTTCATTGGGACTTACAGTTGCCATGCTAATGACGTTTGCCTGAGCGGATTTTAGCCGAATGCCACTCACTCCCCCGGCTCTTAGGCCTGTTGGCCTCACATCATCTTCATTAAAGCGAATCATCTGCCCGTCGGTTGTCGCTAACAGAACGTCATGTGTCCCGCCTGTCCACTCAACCCAGCCAAGCTCGTCCCCATCTGAAACGCGCATCAGCGTAAATGACTGGTCGCTCACGCCGGGCAGGTCATTGACACGCACGCGCTTGACATCTCCCCCTATGGTCGCCATTGTCAGATAGCCGCCGTTTTCATCGGCGATGACCTCTTCGGGGACGGCAATCGCAGCGGCGAGATGGGTTGTCGGCACAAAGTCATTGCCGTCCGTCCAGTGGATGCCCTGACCTATATCGGCCGCCTCCGGCAAATCATACACATAGCGGCTCACAGCCTCCCCGTTCCCTGCAATGGTGTAGAGAATATCTTTTGTGTTTGCCTCAAGCAAAAGACGCGGCTGCTCTTTCGGCCGCCCCGGAATCGCCAGCAGTCGATCATCCTTTGTGCGTGCCAGCGTGCCGCCTTCCGTCGCAATGACCCACACTTTGGCATCTTTGACGAGATCGGCCGATGTCAACACATTTTCCCGCGCCTTTTCAACGATGCGCGTGCGCCGCTCGTCCGCATACTGTTCACGCACCGCCAGCAGCTCCTCACGGATGACGACGCGCATCTCGTGTGGTGACCCAAGCAATGCCTCCAGCGAGCGGATCGTTTTCTTCAACGCCTTATGCTCATCCTGTAGTTTGCGCCGCTCCAACGCCGCCAGCCGCCGCAGTTGCATATTCAAAATGGCTGTCGCCTGCACATCGCTCAACTTGAGCTTTTCCATCAGGTTTTTCTGCGCCGTTTCGGTCGTGCGCGAGCGGCGAATCACATCGATGACCTCATCGAGATTTTTGATCGCTTTGAGCAACCCCTGTACGATGTGAGCGCGATCCTGCGCTTTTTTTAAGTCGTACTCAGCACGCCGCCGAATGACATCGAGCCGATGGTCGAGATAGTAACGCAATGCCTGTTTGAGCGTCAACACCTTCGGTTCCCCATTAACGAGCGCGAGCATGATGATGCTAAAGGTCGATTCGAGCGGCGTATATTTGTAGAGCTTGCGAAGAATCTCTTCAGGGTCAACGGTGCGCGTCGTTTCGATCAGGATTCGCATTCCGTTGCGGTCGCTTTCGTCGCGCATGTCGGTCAGACCGTCGAGTTTGCCATCGCGGTGCAGGTTGGCGATCTTTTCGAGTAGCGATGTCTTGTTGACTTGGTAGGGCAGTTCGCTGATGATGATGCGTGACTTGTTGCGGCCGATTTGCTCAATCGTCACCCGCGCTCGTACTCTGACTCGGCCGCGTCCACTCGCATACGCCTTGGTCAGCATATCAATATCGTTGTGGTGACGAAACAACATCGCTCCCGTTGGAAAGTCTGGCCCCTTGATAAACTGCATCAGGTCAGTCACCGTGATGTCATCCAATTTTTCCCAATTTTCGAGCATGTAGATCAGGCCATCGATCACCTCGCCCATATTGTGCGGCGGGATGCTCGTGGACATCCCGACGGCAATACCGACCGAGCCATTGACAAGCAAGCTGGGAATCGTCGCGGGCAGAACGCTGGGCTGCTTGAGCGTGTCATCGTAGTTGGTGTCGAAATCGACCGTGTCCTTGTCGAGGTCGGTCATCATGTCGAAGCCGGCCGCCGTCATGCGCGTTTCGGTGTAGCGCATGGCGGCCGCGCTATCACCGTCGATGCTGCCAAAGTTGCCTTGTCCATCGACCAACGGATAGCGCAGCGAGAAACTTTGCGCCATGCGAACCATCGCATCATAGACGGCCTGATCGCCATGTGGATGATATTTGCCTAGCACCTCACCCACGACACGCGCCGACTTTTTATAGCCTGAATTCGGCCGCATTCCCATATCGTGCATGGCGTACAGCACACGTCGCTGAACAGGCTTCATCCCGTCGCGCACGTCTGGCAGCGCACGCGAGGTGATCACGCTCATCGCGTAGCTCAAAAAAGATTGTCGCATTTCGTCGTTTATGTTTATCGGCCGAATCGTTTCGCTCATCTATGTATCCAGCAACGAAGCTCCTTCAAAGAAAGCTCACTGCTTAACTTGATTGGGGGTGAGTTTCAATTCGTTTGAAACTGTCATTCCTGCGGAGGCAGGAATCCAATTCCCGAAACACACCAACTGAAATGAAACCCACCTTGATTTGAAATAGTCAATGTTAGCTATTTAGTTCTATAAAATCAATCTGCTATACGCAATTGCTAACCGTATATCACCAGCCCACAACACGCAATCAACAGACTGCCTAAACTTTTCTCTAATCTTGACAGACAATGCTTTTCTATCATCTATAATTCGCGCTGTGAACAAATCAAAACGCCGCCGTCTGTCCATTCTACTGATCTTATTTACCCTCCTCTGTCTAGTAACAAGCTATTTTAGCCTAAAAGGTTGGCGACTCTATCAAATCGCCCTCTCATTGCAAGAGACGCAAGCTGAATTTGAAACACTGGCGGCCGACGGGCTGACCAATGCCGACCCGGCTGCTACGGCTCAACTGGTGCGTGATGTGCGGGTTGATGTGGTTGATTTGCAAGCGGAGGTCGAGCCGCTGCTCTGGCTCACACCCTATCTCGGCTGGCTGCCTGAGGTTGGGGAATTGATGCCCGATGCACGCGAGTATTTGCAGTTGGCGGATGCCGGAACGCGAGTGGGCGAACAATTTGCACCGTCAATTGAAGCGGGATTGCAGTCGCTACAGTTGGGGCGCGAACCGATCAGTTCAGCTCTAACAACGCTGGATGGTGCATCATCATCGTTGCAAGCGATCGAGTCAGATATTGCGACGATCCAAACCGTTTGGGCTGGCTTGGAAACAAAAGAGTCTCTACCATGGGCGGTTCGCCAATTTATCCCACAAATAGACGCTTATCTGCCTCTCGCGGATGAAGGGGTTGAGGCTGGACAGATTTTACCTGCATTGCTGGGCGTTGATGGCGAGAAACAGTATCTCTTGCTGATTCAAAACGACGATGAACGACGAGCGACGGGCGGCTTTATTAGTGGTGTGGGAACGTTGCGCGTGGCAAATGGGCAAATTCTTTCGCTTGATTTTCGCACATCTGATGTCGATACCTCGTGGCTAATAGAGAACAGCGAGCTGCTTGACTGGCCGCCCGAACCGCTCACGCGCTACATGAATCTGCAATATCTGCTCTATCGGGATGCCAATTACTGGCCTGATTTTCCGACATCGGCCGTAAAAATCCTCGAACTCTATCACCTAGAGTACCCCGACACCCCCGACTTTGACGGCCTGATCGCACTCGATCAGCAGTTTGTCAGCATCCTGCTCTCTGGAACGGGAGCCGTGTATGTGCCAGAATTGGAGCAAACGGTTGATAGTAGCAATGTTGTTGACGTGATGCGACGCGCTTGGGATCCACCAGAAACGGTGACAGGCGAATGGTTTGACGATAGAAAGTCGTTTGTCGGTGATGTGGCAAAGGCAATTCAAGAGCGCGTGTTGACCGATCCGACCCAACTCGATTTGGTGGCGATGGGCAATGCAATGCTTGAAGCGGTTGAGACGCGCCATTTGCAAATCTACTCGGCCGATCCCGCCATCGCCGCCCAGCTTGCTGAACTTGGCTGGGAAAGTCGCGTCGCCCCACCCGCCAACAGCGACTTTCTGCTCGTCGTCGATACAAATATGGGCTACAACAAGTCGAATGGAGTCGTTGAGCGAGAGATTGAGTATTCGGTCAACTTAGATTCACAAGAAGCAGATTTAGCGATTCTCTATCATCACACAGGCGCAGGCCGCAACGAACCCTGCCAACCCATCACTCGCTATACGGGTCAACTGCGTTATCAGGATATGCTGGATGCGTGTTTTTATAATTTTGTGCGGGTGTATACGGCCGATGGCAGCACCCTCGTCACAGGTAGCGCACACCCGACACCGGGCAGCATTATCCTAACAGGCGAATCGTTTGACGGTCAGCCCTTTGTCACCGATGAGACCCACACTCACTTTGCCAACTATTTCGTCGTCACCTCTGGCACGAGTCTGCTTAACACCTATCAGTACACGCTGCCAGAACATGTCGCGCAAAACGGTGTGTATCGCTTGCTATTGCAAAAACAGGCCGGTGCGAGAATGGAGATCGCACACGTTCATGTCACTGTGCCGACAGGGGCAACTATCGCCACCACAACCCCCACCGCAACAATCAATGGCACAACTGCCCTATTTGAACTTCCCTTTGACCGCGACATAGAAATCGAAGTCGCCTACACACCCTAAAAACATTGGGTGTGTTTCAAATCATTTGGGTGTGTTTCAAATACTTTGAGGGTGTCATTCCAGCGTATGCAGGAATCCATTCTTCGGGGTGGTTGTTTCGGGAATTGTTGAGCATTAAAAAATTAAACGTAGTACGTGGTACGTGGTACGTGACCAAATACGCATCACGTACCACGTACTACGTTTACCCGTTTAATGTTTTATTTCGGTTTTGTGTTCCGAGCTAACGCGGGGTCAACAATGATTTGTTCCTGAAAAAGCAGACGACTGCCTGTCTATGATGACAGGCAGTCGTTTGGGATAATGGGAAGGAGGTGTAAAAGTTAGTCGTGTACTCGCAGATAAAGCGTTGTCATCCCCAACAAGATGATCAGCGATAAGATGACGAGCAAGGTGGGTGCGGGTGTGCCGAGAGCGGTTTGCAGTCCAATCGCGGTGGGCGCACCGTTGACGGTGAGCGTGCCGTTAGTGGTTGTGCTGTTAAGTGGGGTGGCATCGGCCGATCTCATCGTCTCAAGCTCTAGCGCAAGTTCGGCAGACCCAGCCCCCACACCTTGAACTCGCACAGACCCCAAATCAACCACGCTATTCACACCATCCACCGCAATCACGCTAAACAACACGCGCTCTTCTTCAACCCGACACGTTCCAAACAACCCATCCGCAACAGCGCAATGCTCGACGTTGGCGACGGTTGAATCGTAGATGAGGGCAAAGCTGACGGCGGCGAGGTTAGTGTCAGTTGGGATATTGGCCGTGATGGGGATTTCGGCCGAACCCGCCACACCAACCTCCGCAGACCTAACGCTCATCTCAACAGTTCCACCCGTTCGTGCGTTCAGCACCCTCTCTGTCCCTGTCTCAATCGTCCCGTCGCCAATCTCACAGAAGAAGTCCCCAATCGTTTTGACCCCCTCAAACGCTGGCACAACTGAGAAGCCACGCGCCGTAGGACACAGCGCATTATCAATCCCAACAATACACTGCATCACAAACAGCGCATCGACGACATCACACGTGCTGTCGCTATTTGTGTCGCACGCAGGTGAGTAGAGCATTTGGGAAGGTGGCGGACAGTCTTGAGAATCTCCTCGCGCTCCGACATCGTATTGCAAAATGAACAGCGCATCAACTGCGTCTCGTGACTGGCTACAGTCGACATCGCCCGTGACGGTGTTGACGATTGAAAGTACACCATCCGCATCGCTGACGTTCAATGCTTGCCCATCGGTGTCGCTAAATGTTTGCACCGACACGTCGAGTGGTGAGCTTTCCCCATTTGTACCAATGCCACGCATCTCAAGCGTGAACAGCGCGTTGTCGCCGCTCACACCGTTGGTTGCTAACAGGCTGATGTTTACATGGTCACTTTGAACGTTACAGGTTGCTAAATCAAACACGTTGTCGGGATCGGCATCACAGCTAATGACCTCGGCAACGGCTGTGTCAAAATCGACGCGCAGTGAGGCCGCTCCAACACCTTGCCAATTTTCACCGCTGGCGACAGCGTTCCCCGTTTCCTGTGGTGCAAGCGTCAGATCAGCAACGCGCACGATGGCGGTGTTGGGTTGAGGCGTAGCGGTTGGCGGTGGTGGTGTAGAGGTTGGCGCAGGAGCAGTTGCCGTAGGCGCGGGTGGTGTCGCCGTTGGTACACCATCACACGTCGCAATCTGCACCCAAACGTTGTGTGTTCCGGGTTCATTACCGCGTGTCCAGTATTGTGCTTGCCACTCTTTGCCGTCCCATGTTGCCAAGTCGGTTGATTCATAGACGACGACGGGGTGCCATTCGGCCGAATTACAATCGCCCGGTTGCGGAATCGGCGTTGGCGTTGGAACCTGCGACTCATCGTCAACAAAAATCACATCGGAGCAAGAGTAAAATGCCTCTGGGCTATCGTCGCGCTGCCATACGTTGTAGATGACATGGCGACCCGTGCGTGCTGGTAAATCACATGACATGACGTAATTGCCATCGACAATTGCGGGATCACCGTTGATGGTGCAGAACGGTTCCATCATGCCCCACGTTAGAGGTTGTGTTGGATCATAGTCATTAGGCGTGACATAAAATTGAAAGTAGTCAGTGCTGTGTGGAACATACGCATCGTAGAGAAATTCATACGTGCCGTCAGACTCAGGCCAGACATAGCTAGCAACCCAATCATCACGATTTTGATCCAAACCGGCATATTTTGAGCGACCACCGCCACACAGTTGACCATCTGGCACAAACGCCAAGTGATCGCCATCTGGAAGCTGATTGACCTCATGCCAATCGTAAAATTGTTGCTTTTCGCTAATCGTGATTGCGTCGCGGCACGCATCGGAGTCAGGACTTTCAGGCCCTTCTTGGTAGCAGTTGAAGCTGCGACTGATCGGCTTCTCCATCGAGCCATGCGCGTATGTCTGTTGAACAATACCGCCGAGCAGCCCCGCAACAAATAGAAATGTCAAAATGCGCGATTTTGTGCGCCACGTTAGCGCGGCTAATCCGACGAACAAGATCGCCAGCCAAGAGATTCCATTTCCTGAAGAAATGGAATCTCTAAGCGTGACGGCGGTTGGTACTGTTGATACTGTGGTCGTTTCCTGTACAGGTTGAGTCTGCATGTTTTCTCCATTTGCGTTGCCCATCACAGGTGCGGATAGGTCAAACGTCGCTGCGCCTGAGCCGATGACGTGGAATTGGACGGCGGCGACATCGGCCGAAACGCCCGCCGCACTCGCCACGCTCACGCGCACTTCGCCAGCGTCTAATTTACAAACGCCCATTACGCCGTCTGCCAATGAGCAGGTCGCGGGTTCAAGTAATGTGTTATCGTAGTCAAGGTGGAAGGTGGCAGCGTTGAAGGTGGTATCGGCCGACAGAGCCACATCAACCCGATTGCCGATTGTCTCCACGCCCATCTGCAAGCCTGCATTTGTCGGCGCACTGACGACACTGCGGCTATTGGCGCACAAAACGTTGCTTCCTCCTGACAAACACTGCACCACTAACAACGCATCAACCACATCACACGCATTGCTGCTGTTGACATCACATGCCGCCAAGTCAAGTGTGCCGGATGGCAATGGACACGCTGCGCCTGTGCGGTCGCCAACGGTGTATTGCAAAATGTAGAGCGCATCGACAATATCCATCGTGTTGCTGCAATCGACATCACCAGCCAGCACGGATGAGCCAGTCGTCAATGAGCCGTTGCTTGTCGTTGCGCTGATAGGCTGCCCGTCGGTGTTGGCTAGGGTGTTGACGGTGATGGGCAGCGGGATACTGCGATCATTGGTGACAGGTGAAAACTCGATCTCGACAAGGGCTGCGTCGCCGCTAACGCCGTCGCTGTCGATTAGGACAAGCTGCACGCTGTCGCTGTGGATGTTGCAGGTCGAGAGGTCGAACTGGGAGGATGGGGTGCAGGAATCGGCCGAAACCACCCCGCTCTCAAACCCAATCACTAACTCAATCGCCCCCACATTCTGCATCCCTGTCGCCATCACAGGTACCGTCGTGGTTTCCGTCAAAACATAGTCGGCAACCTCAATCGCTATGTCGCTTGGCTCTGGCGTATTGGTTGGGATAGGTGTTGCCGTTGGCGCAATCGGTGTCGGTGTAGGTGGAATGTTGGTTGGTTCTGGTGTATTTGTGGACGGAATATCGGTCGGGATGGGCGTGTTTGTCGGCGCAGGTGCATCGTCACCACATGCAATCCCATTCAATGTGAAGTGGGTTGGTGGAATGTTCGCCCCACTGTAGCTGCCCGTGAAGCCCATTCCCGAAAGCGAGCCACCGTTTGGAATCGTGGCGTTCCAATCGGCAACCTCACTCGCCGTCACAGTCGCACCGCTCTGGCTCCAATCGACATTCCAAAACCCCGTAATCTGCTGATTGCCGTCAAATGCCCATGCCAATGTCCAACCGTTAATCGTGCTGCCCGTGTTGTTGTGAATCGTCAAATCGACTTGGAAGCCGTTGCCCCAATCGCTGACCACATCGTAATCGACACTACATGCACCGGCACCCGGCGTGCTTGTCGGGAGTGGTGTGTTAGTTGGCAGCGGTGTGTTGGTGGGTGGCGGCGTATTGGTTGGCGTGGGTGATGGACCAAATGTCGCTGTTGCTATTGGCGTAGGCGTGTTGGTCGGTAATGGCTGGCTCCCATCTGGCTCTGTTCCCCAAATCAGGTGGTCGTCGGCGTACAGCGTCATCTGCCCGTCCATATCGGCAAACGACCAATCATCGCTGTTGTCCCAGCCGCTCGCCGTCATGCGGAATTGGACTTCCTTGCGATAGTGTGCCTGTCCGCCGGGATAAATCAGCGTTCCCGCACAGTCGATTTCGGCATAATAAATGTCGCCGCTGTAGTTGTGCAAAGTCGGCGCGTTGCCACATTGGTTGTAGTGGGCTTGCAGCGTAACGTTCCCGCCAGCGTGCGTGAAGTAGTAGCGCAGCTTGAGGTTGTCACCCATGCGGGCTGGCCATGCCGATTGGTTGTGGACGTAGGTTTTTATTTCGATGTAGTCGTTGCCTTGTGAGTTGACAGAGGATTCGAGGAAAAGTTCGTTGTCGCGCTGTTCAGGCTGTGGAAAATCGCTCAGTGGCGTGCCGCCGTATTCCTGCACCATACGCGCCAATGCGCCCGTGAATCCTGCATTGTAGTCGGTGGCGACTTCGTTTGTGATGTAGTCGCCGCGATCATCACTGTAGTTGTCGTTGCGGTCGGGGCCACCGACGAGTGCGCCATAGAGGATGTGGCGCGAGTTGGTTGGTGAACTGATGCTGTCTGCCCAAGAGCCGTGCGCGGTGCGATGATGGGGGTTGATCGGTGGATTGTTGCCAAAACCGACGACGTAGCTGCGATTATTCGGGTTATCGCCGAGCATATAATCGATTTGTGAGACGGCAAAATCGTGATAGGTCGCCGCTTTTGTTACATCGCCACCCGTCGCCGTCAGCCAATCGCTGTAGACAAAGGCAAGAAAAGAAGTATTCGCACTATAACGCAGCGATCCCCATGTGTCGAGCCACGCCAAGCCGCCGGGCGTATAGTGGACGCGGTTGCCATTATTGCCCGTTGACCAAAAGTCGAGCCAATTCTCAGTAACGGATGTGTAGATTGATTTGCCCGTCTCTTTTGCCAAGAGCAAGCGCGAGCCATACCCTTTATCATCCCATGCGTGCGTCCAAGTTGTTTGTCCGCTCATCGCGCCAAATTCGCTTTCTGCTTTGGCGAGATAGCTGTCGCCATAGCTGGCATCTTTGGCGAGGTTTGCCTTGTGTAGCCAAATTGCGCCCCAAACGATCTCATCTTGGTAGCCGCTCCACGAGTTGTAGAACGCGCTGGCATTGGTGATGCAGTCGGAGTATTTGCCGCGATAGTTGTCGGCAAAGTCGTATAGTTTTGTCGCTTGTGTGAGGAGTTGGTCGGCGTAGGGGGTGTCGCCAGCATCGCGGAAGACGATGGAGGCGGCCGCAAGTGCAGCAGCCGTTTCACCCGTCAGATCAGAGCCGGGACAGCTTGTATCGACTTTGAAGGAGGGGCGGCTCATTTGCATCACTTCGGCCGATCCCCACCAGCCATGATCCAAATTCCCATCCCCGACCTGCCCATAAAATTCATACTGCCCCGCATTGTCGTTCGTGAACGCCTTCAAAAAGTAGTCGGTCGTCCAGCGAATGTTGTCGAGTGCATAGTCGAGCTGCCCCGTCTGGCTGTACCCCGCTTCATATTCGAGGACGCTCCACGACAGCAGCGTTGAGCTTGCCGCCATTGGAAAGCCGAACTTGACGTGATCGCCCGCATCGTACCAGCCGCCCGTCAAATCATGCCCGACATCTGCGCCGTCGTTTAGCCCCGAATCGCCGCGCCACTCGACGCGATTATCGGCCGATAACGCGCCCGACCGCTGCGCGTCGTAGAAATAGATTGATTTTTGTAGTGCTTCTGCGTAGTTGAAGTTGTTGTTGGCTTGCGTCGGCCGAATTGCGACCAAGCCCAAAATTGCCATCAAAAACAAACCGATCTTGCGTGTAAACATACTGCTACTCTCCTCTGAGTTTCGTTGCGTTCAACTATACAGAGGGAGTAGCCGTCAAAAAAATACACCCTTTTTAGATTTAGAATGTCCGATGTTTGAATTCACCCCCAACTATTGTACCAGCGATTCCTACATCTAGCAGCTCATTGCCGAGCATCTCAAAGATGTCTGTGTCAAATACCGTCAGATCGGCGAGCTTGCCCGCACTGATTGAGCCTTGCTGCGCTTGTTGACTCGATGTGATGGCGGCCGCCATGGTGAAGGCATAGATCGCTTCATGTACTGTATAGCGTTGGTCAGGATACCAGCCGCCCTCTGGCTGATGATTGGCGCGTTGGCGTGTGACGGCCGCATGGATGCCGAGCAGCGGGTCGATCTTCTCAACAGGGGCATCTGAGCCAAATACAACGGTCGCGCCCGTGTCGAGCATCGTCTTGATCGCGTAGCTATACTGCGCCCGTTCGCCCAGATAGCGGTCTGCCATCTGATAATCTGACGTGGCGTGGATCGGCTGCATGGACGCGACAATGCCAAGCTGCGCCAGCCGCGCTTTATCGGCCGGATGGAAAATTTGAACGTGTTCGATGCGATTGGGCGTGTGTGGATGGCTCGCATAGTTTGCGTTGCGGAGGGATTCATAGACATCCAGCACGTCGTGAACGGCCTGATCGCCGATAGCGTGCGTTGTGAGACTCAGCTGATTGGGATAGGCGAGATGGGCAACGCGCATCATCTCCTCTTTTTCCAGCACGGCAATCCCGCGATTGTACGGCTCGCCTTCGTATGGCTGAATCATCAGCGCAGTGCGCGGCCCCAATGCGCCGTCCGCAAACATCTTGATCCCGCCAATTCGTAGCCACTCATCGCCGAAGCCAGACTTTAATCCGACACCAACCGCCTCTTCAACCAGCGCAGACGGGATATTTTTGACAAAGCGCAATCCCAACTCACCGCGCTGTTTGAGGGTTTGCAGGGCGCGGAAACAGCTTCGGCCGTCAAAGTCGTGCAGCCCCGTCAGGCCGGCTTCCCAACAGTACTGTTGTCCCGCACGCATCGCCGCGACAAGCTGCTCGGCCGATGGCGCGGGAATGTGTTGGGCGACAAGCTGCATGGCGGGTGTTTCAAACAGGATACCGGTCGGCCGACCCATTTCGTTGCGTAGAATACTGCCTCCGTCGGGATCGCTGGTCGCCATGTCTATGTTTGCCAAACGCAGTGCGGGGGTATTTGCCCAGCCTGCATGACCGCTTTTGTGCTTCAGAAAGACGGGGTTGTGCGGCACAATGGCATCAAGCTGTTGGGCGGTGGGAAATTGGCGACTGTCCCATGCGTCTTGTGACCAGCCCCAACCTTGCAGCCATTCGCCTGCTTGTAGGGTTTGGGCGGCCGATTCAATCCGCTGCAACACCTCGCCCAACGAGCTTGCCTCGTCGAGATTGACACGTTGCAACGTCAGAGAAAAATGTTCAAAGTGAACGTGGGCATCGACCAAGCCCGGCACGACGCAGCGGCCGCCTAAGTCAACCTGCTCAAAGTTGCCATCGAGCAGAAGACGCAGTGTGCGCTCATCGCCGATTGCCTCAATTTTGTCGTCACGTATTGCGATAGCGGTCGCAAAAGGCTGCACCGCATCCATTGTGTAAAATTTTCCGTTTGTGAGTAGGGTATTCATGATTTTATGCTAACTGTGCGCGAAGTTGATCTGGGTTGGTGACGGGAAGTTGACAGACAAAGTTTTGGCAGACATAGGCTGTCGGCCGACCGCCCATCTGTGATCGATGTGCCAACAGCGGCGGGGCCTCTCCCGTACCAGCTGCGACAACGACATTCGGCCGAAACTGCTCCCAAACGACATCCGCCAATTCATCGACATTCTCCCCGATCAACGCGACCTCTTTTGGCTCGCTCAACAACAGCCACGCGCAGCCCAGCCAGTGGGCGAACCCGTTGGGATATTGCGCCAGCGCGGGATAGAGCGCGGCGACCATCTCTTCGGCATAGTCGGCGAGTGCGCCATCCCCCGTGAAGAGATTCATCAGGATGAGAACGCGGCAGGCCATCGCGTTGGCGGAGGGAGTGGCGTTGTCTTGGAGGGATTTCGGCCGATACAACAGCGTCTCATGGTCATCTGACGTATCAAAAAAGCCGCCATTCTCCGTATCCTGAAAGTGAGTCATCATTTTGTCGGTTAACGCTTGCGCCCACTCAAACCAGCGCACGTCGAACGTCGTCTGATAGAGTGCGAGTAGACCATCTGCTAGATAGGCGTAATCTTCCAAATAGGCGTTGTACTTTGCCGCGCTGCCGGCCTTCCACGTTCGCAGTAATCGCCCTGATTCTGTTCGCATCGTTGTATATAGAAATTCGGCATTTTTGACGGCCGCTGCCAAATAGTCGTCGCGCTTTAGCACACGCCCTGCCTCAGCCATCGCTGCCAACATCAAGCCGTTCCACGCGGTCAGCACTTTGTCGTCCAAGCCGGGCCAAACGCGCTTGGCACGCACGTCGAATAGCTTTTGCCGTGCGGCCGATAGCTTATCCTGTGCCGCTTCAACTGTCAGTTCAAAGCGGCTCGCCACATCTGCTAGCGTGCTGTTCGTCGTGTTGAGAATGTTATGGCCTTCCCAATTGCCGCGTGTGGTCACGTCGTATCGCGCCATGAAGAGCGGTGCATCAGCTCCCAAAACCTGCTCGATTTCGGCACGCGACCAGACATAAAATTTACCCTCAACTCCCTCACTGTCCGCATCGAGGCTGCTATAGAAACCACCGCCCTGTTCTGTCATTTCGCGTAGCGTCCAGTCGAGTGTTTCTTCGACAACTTGGCGATAGTGCGCGTTGCCCGTCACCTGATAGGCGTGCAGATAGACGCGGGCGAGTTGGGCATTGTCGTAGAGCATCTTCTCAAAATGAGGAACGAGCCAGCGTGCATCGACCGAATAGCGTGCAAAGCCACCACCGACATGATCGTACATACCGCCCCACGCCATTTGGTCGAGCGTCGTCGTCGCCATGTCTAACGAGCCAATGCGTAACAAGAACTCAAGCGACATCGAGGGTGGGAACTTTGGCGCACCGCCAAAGCCACCGCGCGAGCGATCAAATTGCGTGTCAAACTGTTTTTCCGCCCGCTCAAATAGCAGCGGATCGAGAACATAGTTTTGATCTTTCAGTACAAACTCACGTTGGATATGTTCAGCCATCTCCCCCGCCTGTTTTGTGAGATCGTTACGGCGCGTCTGCCACGCATTGGCGACCCCCGACAGCACCTGCCCCCAACTCGCCATCCCGTAGCGTGGGGTGGGTGGGTAGTAAGTTCCGCCATAAAATGGCTCACCGGCAGGGGTCAAAAAGACGTTCATCGGCCAGCCACCTTGCCCCGTCATCGCCTGTACTGCGCTCATGTAGATTTGATCGAGGTCGGGGCGTTCTTCGCGGTCTACCTTTATATTGACAAAATGCTTGTTCATAAATGCCGCAATGCGTTCATCTTCAAAGGATTCATGCTCCATGACATGGCACCAGTGGCAGGCGGCATAGCCGACGCTAATCAAAATCGGTTTGTCTTCTGTTTTGGCAAGGGTGAGGGCTTCCTCGCCCCATGGATACCAGTTGACGGGGTTGTTGGCGTGTTGGAGTAGGTAGGGGCTGCTCTCATTGGCAAGGCGGTTGGGCATAGTTATTCCTCAGTGTGCCGCAGACATGTTGACTGCGCGTGGCTCACAGGCCGGGATGCCTGTGCTACGTTTAATGCGCTGATCATACCATCTGTTCCAATAATGTACGCAAGTTCGGGTCACTCATACTTTTTTCGCTACACTTCTGGGATGTCTGGGATTGGGACGTTGAATGAGCGCGAGCTACACGCACAGGTCAAAGAGTGGCTGGCGCAATCGGCCGACCAGTTCGAGGTTCCACTAGACGGCTACGTGATCGACATTGTGCGTGGGGAGCAGTTGATCGAGGTACAGACGGGCAGCTTCGGCCGCCTGCGTCCCAAACTAACCCATTTTCTGCCCACCCATCCCATGACGATTGTCTACCCGATTGCGGCCGAACGCTGGATCATCAAGGCGGGCAAACGCCGTAAGTCACCCAAGCGTGGCACGCTCTACGACATCTTTGATGAACTTGTCTCGCTCCCAACGTCGCTCGATGACCCCAATCTTTCGCTCGAACTGCTCTTGGTACAAGACGAAATTGAGCGCGAGTATGATCCAAAGCGGCGGTATGGGCGGCGACGCGGCTGGATGATAACGGCGCGACGGTTGTTGCAGGTCACCGACTGGGTACGAATCGAGAACTCGGCCGATCTGCTTCTCCTGCTCCCCGACACGCTTCCGTCTCCTTTTACGACGGCCGATCTCGCCCAGCACGCGAACATTCCACGTCGTCGCGCCCAACAAATGGCGTACTGTCTACACAAGCTCAACCTCGTCGTTCGCGTGGGTAAGCACAAAAACGCCCATCTCTACACATTGCAAGCTCCCCTGTAAGAAAAAAGTCCTAAACTCAGATTTACTGCTGGCGTGAACGTTTCAAATCACCCCGTATACCCCACCCGAATTTATCTGCTTTTGTAGGAGCAATTGATGTTTGAATGTATTGGTAAAGTCTCCAAGGAAAATTCCTTCCAACGTTTAACCGTTCTGGTCATTGTCATCATTGGCCTCTTTTTCGTTTGGGCAACCCCCAAACAAGTGACTGCTGATGAGACATCAGCTCTGCCCACAATACGTGTTGTGGTGCGTGCGGCCGATGGCTTCACCGACATCGACAGGGCGATTGGCTCTGTTGGCGGGCTGGTTGTTGAGGAAGTACCATTCATTGACAGCTACGTGGTCTCGATTCCGCCGTTGCAAATGGCAGCGTTGGAATCGCTAGAGGGCGTTGAGAATGTCGCGCTCGATGCGCCTTTACACACGCTCGATAATGCGATTTCCTCGACTGCGATTATCACACAAACGGCACGTCGGCCGATAGAACCCCCCACCCTCTACACGCTCTATCTGCCGACGGTGGCGAATGAAGGCACACCGCAGCAGGCATCAAACAATCGAGATACTGCACCCGTTGAATTTGTTAACTCGTCGGCGCAACTGCTGTACACCGATAGCTTGGCGACAAATTGGGAGGTCATGCCTTGGGGATCGGTCGAGCTAAACGCCGCAAACCCGGAGATAACGCAAACGGATAATCTTAATAGCCTCGCTGTGTCGCTTGAAGCGGCACATGCGGCGTTCTATCTGAAAACAGACGAGCCATTTCGCACATCTGAAGTAGACACATTGAGCTTTTGGCTACACGGCGGGGAAACGGGCGGGCAGACGCTCTGGTTGCAGTTGGTGACAGCCGATGGGATTGATTGGGGCGCGTCGCAAACGACAGTAACGGCCGAGAAAGGTGCTTGGGTCAAATATGAGGTCGCGCTGGATGAGATGCTGTCGGCCGATACGCGCATTCATGGCATCATCTGGCAAAGTTTGACCGAAGCATCTCAGCCAACCTTCTACCTCGATAATATCACCCTAAACCAGCAAACAGATGACACATCTCGCACCAGCGACAACGGTCTTTACTATCAGTACTATCAAGGTGCTTGGTCGGCGTTGCCAAACTTTGAAAACCTCGTCCCGACCTATCACGGCACAGTTGCCAATTTCGATCTCTCGCCACGTGCCCAAGCCGACTATTACGCTTTTCGCTATAGCGGCTTTGTTTATGTCGCTGTTGATGGTGATTACACGTTCTACACACAGTCAGACGAGGGCAGTCGCTTGCGAATCAACAGCCAAATTGTCGTAGACAACGATGGCCTACATGGGCTGCAAGAGCGGTCTGGCACGATCTTTCTAAAGCGTGGCTATCACAACATCATGGTTGACTATTTTGAGGCGACGGGCAATGATGCGCTCTCGGTCTCTTATCAAGGGCCTAATTTATCGAAACGGCCGATTCCCAACAGTGCGCTTTTCCGCACGCGCCCCGATGACAGTCGTGGCACGATCTCGCGTGAATACTGGCTGAACATCCCCGGCACAGACGTAAACCACCTGCTCGATCACGCTAACTATCCAAACACGCCATCTGGCGCAATTGAGATAGATCAGTTGGATTTAGCACCAAATCGTGCCGACAACTATGGCGCACGCATACGAGGGTATATCTATCCACCCGTGACAGGTGACTACACCTTTTGGGTGGCTGGCAATAATTCCGCCCAACTCTTCCTTAGCACAACCGACCGCCCCGATGAAGCGCAAATGATTGCAAGTGCCACCGAGTGGACATACTATCACGAGTGGGATTGGCAAGCCTCTCAGGAATCGGCCGACATTCGCCTTGAAGGTGGACAACGCTATTACATCGAAGTGCTGCACAAAGAAGGCACAGGAGGGGATCACATTTCAGTCGCGTGGCGCGTGCCGGGCGGTCAGCGCGAAATCGTCGATGGCAGCTACCTAGCACCATACGAGACACAAAAAGTTACAGCCGCCCAAGTGACCCCCCTTGACTACTTAAATGAACTCGGCATCCCCGCCGTTCACAACAATGGCATTCGTGGAAATGGCATCGGTATCGCCGTTGTCGATACAGGTGTCAATCCGGCCGTTCTCAAAGACAATGTTGTTCTTCGTTACAATGCTTTGCCTCAAACGGACGTTGATGAGAATGGTCATGGTACGTTTATGGCGAGCATCATCGCTGGCAATGAGCAGCACAACGGACAGTATGTCAGCGTTGCGCCCAATGCAAACATTTATGATATTCGCGTGCTTGATCCCGATGGTAAATCAACTTATGGAGACGTATTACGCGGGCTTGAGTTTATCTATAACAATCGCACAGCGTTAAACATTCGTGTCGTCAATCTATCGTTGATGGGGCCTGTGACGGGGCCTTATTGGGAAAACCCGATCAACACAGCAGTCGAACTGTTATGGGATGCCGGTATCGTCGTCGTTGCCGCGGCCGGTAACACAGGCCCGTATGCCGGTTCTATCACAATTCCGGGCAATGATCCGATGGTCATCACAGTCGGTGCGTACACGGATGCCTACACCGTAGGCGATCCAAGCGATGACTACATTCCACCATTTAGCGCGGCAGGGCCGACAGAAATGGGCTTTGTCAAGCCCGACATCGTTGCACCGGGCGCACATATCGCCCAGCCGCAGCTCTCAAATAGTCGATACGCGACAAACAAAAAGGTACAAAGAACAGACAACGGCTACTATTTGGGATCGGGTACATCGGCCGCTACCGCCGCTACCTCTGGCGTAGTTGCGCTCATGTTGCAAGAAAATCCCAACCTGACCCCCGATCAAGTCAAATTCCGCCTACAAGCATCGGCACAGCCGCTTGTCCATAACGCGGCCGGTCAGCAGACGACGTTTAGCATCTTCCAGCAAGGAGCTGGTCGCATCAATCCCTATAACGCCATCTATGGCAATTATAGCGGCAATGTCTCACAAAATATGCAGGCTGGCGGACGTTATGTCGGCCCTGCTTACTATGACGAGGCAGCGGGTGGCTATCGTATACATGGGCGCGACCCACGCTGTGAGGAACTAGACAGCGTGCGCTCTGAGTTGATCGGCATCGGTAGCACGACGCTGATGGTGAAAAATCTGAGTGACGAAACGATGTATTTGTTCTGGATAAACTATAGCGGCAGCCCTGAAATGCGTCAGACGATCCAGCCGGGTCAAACGGTCACGCAGCAAACCTACCGCAATCACCGTTGGGTGGTTGCCAAACAGCAGAGTGGCAATCAGTATCGCTGCACAAACGTCGTCATTGATGCAGGTGTTGAGCCGATAGTGCGGGTGACAAATGAAAGCGCATTATCGGCCGAGTCCGACGGCTACTTCTGGAATGGGACCTACTATTGGTCTGGAACCTATTACTGGAGCGGCACTTACTACTGGAGCGGCACTTATTATTGGAGCGGAACCTACTATTGGTCTGGAACCTATTACTGGGGTGGCACATACTATTGGTCTGGCAACACGCTCTATGATCTGGCAACCTACTATTGGAATGGCAGCTACTACTGGTCGGGTAGCTACTATTGGAGCGGTAGTGATTATTGGCTTGGTCTATTGCCTGAAGGGTAAACAAAAAAGCCCGACCTCATTTAAGGGGTCGGGCTAACACGCACAGAATGTCTGTGGTCTTGTTAAATCACGCGCTCATTTCCACCATCAATTGGCAGTTGTGCGCCCGTCGTGCGGCTGAATAGCTGCCCTGCCATTGCACAGGCGAGGGCGGCGACATCGGCCGATCTCACCTCAACCCCCAACATATTACGCGCTTTATACTGCTCAACCGTCATCCCATAATGGTGCGCCCGCTGTTGTAGCACTTCCTCTGTCCAGAGTGCCGTGTCAAACACGGCGTTGGGATGCAGCATGTTGACGCGAATGCCAAATTCTGCCAGTTCGAGCGCGGCGACACGGGCAAGCTGTGTTGCCCCCGCTTTGGTGGCAGAGTAGGCGGATGCGCCCGGACCCGGTGCCGGCACATTTTTGGACGCAATCATGACGACGGCGGGATCAAGCCCCTCTTTCAAATATGGAATCGCAAGCTGGAGCAACTGCTGTTGACTCGTCAAGTTGATCGCCACGCTTTTTGCCCAATTGTCCGCGCTCATGTCGGCAATCGGCTGACTCGGTGGCAACATCCCCGCGTTGAGAATCAAAATGTCGAGGCCGCCAAATGTTTGCACGGTAGCGGCGACAGCGGCCTCAAGCTGGGCAAAGTCGGTCACGTCGCAGACAATGCCATGCTGATTGGGTGTGTTGAACTGTTCGGCCGTGTCAGGATTGATGTCCAGCACGGCGACGACCGCGCCCTGCGCGTTCAGCTCGTTGACGCATGCCAGCCCGATCCCGCTTGCACCGCCCGACACGATAGCGATTTTGCCTTGTAGTGGTGGTGGCGTGCCGCCTTTGGCGAGTTTCGCCTGTTCTAACTCCCAATACTCCACGTCAAAGATGTGTTGCGCGTCCAACGCCGACCAGCCGCCGAGCATTTCGCTGACCTGAATGGCGCGTTGGGTGTGGCGCTTGATGTCGGTGATGATGTTGGTCTCTTTGGGATTTCGGCCGAATGCCAGCGTCCCTTCACCCTGCCAAACTGCCCAACGCGGCGCGGCATCCAGAATCTTCAAACTCGCATCGGCGTGCTTATCGAAATAATTCGCGTAGTCATCAGCGTAAGCGGCGACTTTCTCGGTTGGATTTTTCCCGTCGAAGATCAGCGCAACCCGCTTTGTGCGAATGACGTGATCGGGGGTCATGGGGCCGCGAGTCGCAATATCCGCGACGTTGGTCAAGTTGGAGAACGCGACAGCGGCGGGTGAACCGTCAAGCGAGGCTAGCATTGGCACACCGCGCTTTTGAGATACTTGCTTGCGAAGTTGTGCCAGCGTCAATAATTTTTCTGCGTCCAAACCACTCACGTTTGGCTCTTTCTCGACAGAAATATCAACCCATTCTGGCACAGTTTCGGTCAGATATGCCTCCGCCTTAGACACGATGTCGATGTGGCGTTCATAGCTCGTTTTGCCGTCTGCACCAAAGGAGAAAACGCCGTGATTCATCAGGATCATGCCGTCGAGAGTGTGCCATTTTTCGGCCGAAAAGCCCTTCGTCATCTCATAAATTGTCTTCGCCAAAATAAAGCCGGGCATCACATACGGCACGATCAGCATATTTTCGCCGTAAATGTCGCAGATTTTCTGCTCGCCGTTGGGGGTGTTCGTGATCGTCACAACCGAATCGGCGTGCGAGTGATCGACAAACTTAAACGGGATGATCGCGTGCAAAATCGCCTCAACCGATGGGTTGGGGGCGTTCGGGTCGATCATCGCCGCACGCTGGTTTAACACCATATCGGTGTCGCTCAACGTATCGAGCTGCGCCATGCGAATCAAGACATCGAGCCGCACAGGGGCAAATCCCGGTGCTTCAATCGTGCCTAAATCCCAACCACTCCCCTTCACATAGAGCAGTTCAACAGGGTCGCCAAACAGATCGTTGACGGTTGCCTTGACGGACGTGTTGCCACCGCCGTGTAGCACAAGGGCAGGGTTGCTGCCCAGTAATCGAGAAGTGTAGACGCGCATTGCCAGCGGATCATCCGCGTAGGCTGCTGCGTCAGTATCGTTCCAAATGCTTTTCAAAAGCTATCTCCTTCCTTTAAACGTGAATTAAATTTGTCGCTAGTTATAGACCTTCAATTGCGTCGATTGATAGGCCAGTCATCTGGGCAATAAACGCAATCTCGACTCCATTTGCCAACATTTTTCTTGCGACAGCAAAAATTGCCTCCGTTTGCCCCTCGGCAATCCCTTCGGCACGCCCCTCGGCAATCCCTTCGGCACGCCCCTCGGCAATCCCTTCGGCAATCCCTTCGGCACGCCCTTCGGCACGCCCTTCGGCACGCCCTTCAGCAAGCCCTTCGTCTCGTGCTTCTTGTTTGGCATCTTCCCATGCGTTTTCGTCGATCAGGCGAGCGCGTTCTTCGGGTGAGACAGTATTGCGACGGATGCGTTCAATGATCTGCTGAAAAAGACCCGACTGATGATCGGCCGGCTCGATTTGGCTATCGAGAGAGTCAGCGATCAATTTGAGCCATGGGCGCACGCGCTCAGGGGTTTCGTCATTAACGCTACGCGGACTCAAGAAGACGAGACGATGCGGGTAAACATCAAGCGGTTTGCCAAACTCATTGATAGGATTCATATTACTAATGGCGTGGCTAAACTGCAACTCGGCGGGTCTTGGCTGGCTTGTCAGGACGACAATGGTGTAAACAGTGCGCCCAATGCGATAGGAGTAGGCGTTGCGAACCTGTTCGACAAGCGCAATCAGATGATAGTAGAGAAAGCGATCAAAAAAGTCACTTTCGCGGATGTGCTGAATTTCAACGATTGTGCGATTCGCCTTGTCCTCAGCAAAGAGGTCATATTTTAGTTTGACATGACCGACCGTTTCTGGGTATTCATACTCCATTTTGACCTCATCAACCGAGATGGGGACACCGAGTACATCGGATGCGAATTGATTAAAGACAATCGGATCACTAAAGACCCGTTTGAATGTAACGCCATATTTAAGTGGGACAACTTCGACCATTTGAGACCTCCAATCATTCTATTAGTTGGTCAAATTATAACAGGTCAGTCAATTGCTGCGCGAGAGTTGGCGACTCTCGATTTCGTCTGCTCGCCACAACGGCAACATCGCGTTCACAACCCCCGCTGCCAACCCCGCATTCATCAGCCCAACGACCGACAAGAAGCTGATATTCAGCATAAAAATGCTGCCGATCATCACGACTCCCGGAATGATCGACCACGCCAAATTCATGTCCATGTTGCTCTCAAACTGTTGACCGAGATCGAGCAGTTCAGGCAGTTGGGCGAGATTGGCGTTCATGAAGATGATTTGGGCGGTGTCGGTGGCGGCCGATGGCGATACTGCGGTTGGCTTGCTGCTCTTCTGGACTGATCTCGACTGGCTCTTGGGTCGCGGCGATTTCGTCTAGCTGCTCTTGACGACTCTTACCTGTGTAAGCGGAGATGGTCTTTTGAACGACAGTACGCCGCGCCTCGACTGGCTCCAAAGCCTCAATAAATGTCCGTTTTCGTGATCGCCCAAACCATCTCATCATTTCTCCCGCTAAAATAGTGAAGATACTGTGCGCGTCGGGTCTGTGACAATCGTCTCAGCAGTCGTCTTAATCGTCTCGCCAATAGTCTCCATCGTGGTGCGCTTGTAGAGTTGGGGATTGAAGTACATAAAACAAGAGATGACGCTAGCGGTTTCCATGAAAAGCAAGCCAAAATCGGTCGATTGCCACCCGCTTAACTCTACACCTTGCAACCAATTGACAGGCAATACTCCCCATCTGACGGGATCATCGTTATCTGGATCAAATATCTGTGCAATCCCTGGATCAGCTTGAACGCGCTCCAAGTTATACATAATGGGTGCAAGCGGCGCACTGCCCTCGGTGAGCATCACGCCTAAATCTTCTGCCATTGCCACAATGGGATAGCCCTGATGAGTAATTGCTCCCATTACCTTCTCATAAGCAAGCTGGCAAACATCACGCAGTGTCTTATCAGGAGACAAATGCATGCGTAGAACCGCTGCCGTTGCCACGTTTGCCAGCGTCTGTGCCACATCTTCTGAGAGGCGGTTGGTCAGACGCGATGCAAGGCGCACTTCAAATTGCCCAGTGTGCTTAAAGAGAGTGAGTTGTACAACAGCAAAGAGGAATGCATAGAGCGTGATTCCCTCTTGGCTGACAAAATGATTGATCTTTTGGCACAACGATTCATCGAGACGAGTCGTCAGCACATCGGCGTGTTGGTAATGAGTTGGCGCGGGATAATCGGCTTTGACTCGGACATCTGCCAATGTTCCAGCGAGTTCTTGTTTCCAGTAACGACGTAGAAGCTCCCCCTCAGCACTATGCAAACGGGCGATCTCTTGACGACTATATGCAATTAACTGTTGACCAACTGGGGGGAGATCGACCGCCTCTCCCGCTACCTCTGCCTTATACAGCTTGCCTATCTCATCTATCGTCATCCACATCACCCAGCCATCGGCAACAAAGTGAAGCGTATTGATGTGAAAGACAAAGTTATGGTCGTCCAATTGATAGAGATGAAACTTGACGCAGTGATCGTCGCTGATATTCCAGGCGATGTTGTTCGTCTGGTCAATGATGTCGCGTACAGCTTGCTCAGACGGTATGCGACTGTGCTGAAAATCAACCGCAACACCCTGCCGAACCCGCTGATAGCAACGCCCGTCGCGCACGTAAAAAACAGCCCGCGCTCCATCATGCCGATCCGAAAACGTTTGGCACGCACGCCGCATTGCGTTCACATCAACGGGGGCAAAAATCCGTAGCGCAACGTGTAGCTGGGCAATCGACGGATTCTCAGCCGAGCAATGCGCGTACATGTTGTAGAAAAGTTGCTGGGAAGGTGTAATAGGGTGCCAACCGGCTTGGCGCAAATCGGCCGGCACAGCTTGATCCACGTCGTAGTCAGATGAGTCGGCCAATTGCTCGTCCGAACTATTGCCGATGGCAGTGGCTAACGCTGTAATGGATAACTGCCAAAATTGGACGAGGGAAATATCGGCCGAAGTTGGCACAACCCGCTGATACAGCCGCACCGCCATCAGCGAATCGGTCATAATCGTATTGAGTGGCTCATCTAGCGACACAAACGCGCTCGGCACATCGAGCATCTCCGCAACGCACGCTTGAATCGTCATCAATGAGTCACCCGACACAGCCTCAACTTGGGTCGTTCCAAAGATAAAGGCCTCTTCTGTAAACGCAGCAAACGGCGACTTATCTTCCATTGAGCTAACGGCATTCGTCGCATCATCTGACAAATGCCCCTCGTCTAAACTTTGTTCTTGGACAAGAAGTTTTCTTGTTGTCATTTTTCCTCTAGAAGTGCTGGCGAAACGGCTGCGCCTAGACCGAGTTTATGCGCCATCCAATCGGCCGAAACAGGCAACAACTCCTCAAAGCGGTCATAACAGACATGCCCCGACTCAGGCAGCAGCCACGCATCTGTCTCCCCTTGCGCCCACTGTTGCAACACCTCAAACTGCTCCGTAGAAATCAGGTGGTCTTTGCCACCATGAATCAGTAAAAGAGGACACGTGAGAGCATGTGGCAAGCGAGACAACGGTAGAAATAATTCGTCGGGGTCTGTGACGGTTGATGTATCTTTACCAACCAAACGACTTACCATCTCTTGATTCTTTGCCGCCAATTCGAGAAACCCAAGCCCATTGATGAAGCCGCCCACTGAAACACAAGCCGACAGGCGTGTATTCATCGCGGCCGCACGCATTGCAAAGTAGCCGCCAGAAGAGACACCGAAAATGCCGACAGGGATTTCGGGCGATACAATATCTCTACAGTAATTCAAAACCGTTTCCACAATAGCCTCAAATTGATCTATTGCAGCTCCTTGCTCGCTCAACTCCCCCTCACCCGGCATGTCGAAGGTGAGGACGGACAGCCCACGCTCGATGAACGGCTGTCCAAGTTGGTGCATCTCGACCTCTTTGGCGAACTCTAAGCCGCCGCGTAAGATGACGAGTGGCGCGTTGGGGGTGGCGATGCGGAGATAGCCGGGCAGCTCGAGATCACCATAAGGGATGCAAACCCGCTGTGCTGGCGGGCTTGTCAGTGCGGCGAACTGGGCGTAGGTGCGGTGCGATTTGGCTTTTTGGGCGGCTTTGCGCTCACCTTGCACAAACATTTGGGCAAAGTGGTAGTAGTTGGCTGTGGTTTGCCACCATTGCTCGGCCGATTTGGGGTGTCGTTCGGCCGATTCCGCCAACCCCTCATACCGAGCCGCGAACTCACCGATCTTCTCACTCCACGAAGCCCAATCCTTCGCACTCCGATTGGCCGCCAGCAAATCGCTGTAGCCAACGCCAAACGCTGTCGCTCTTAGCTGCAACAGCAGTAAATCTTGATTGATATTTGCCATTATGTAAACGCCGCAAATTCGCTTTGTGGCTCCACTCCATTTTGCAAATGTTCATCAACCAGCTTGGTCATGTCGGCAATCGTCCCAAAATTCTCTAGCACGATTTCATCTGGCTGAATAACGATGCCAAATGCCTCATTCATAAAGGTAACGAGACGAAAAATGCCTATCGAGTCGATGATACGTTCCTCAAACAGGGCGAGATCGGCCGTCAAAACGACATCTTCCTGATCGTACAGAAACGTTTCAGTAACATACGCTTTTAATTTTTCAGTGATGGTGGTTGTGTTCATGATAAATCCTCTGTGATATTAAGCAGCGATTCTGCTTTTCTTGGCGGCCAGTGAGCGCATCGCCAACACACCAGGCGTTGGCTCGTCCAGATAAACACGACCCGCAAATAGATCGATCATCTCTTCAACATGTTGAACATGGGCTAAGTAGCCAAATCCCAATGGGTGGTTCCAAAACGCATCGATCAACGCTTGGATGACATCTTGTCCAGATTCAGCGCATGTTTGGTAATGAAAAAATGGATTGAGAGTAGTCGGCTGATCGAGATATTGGGCAATTGCTTGGGCGACCATACGCCCTTCCGCTACACTAAAATGGAGACCAAACGAGAAAATCGGATCGATGAAGCGGTGTGAGTCACCCACACACACAAACCCATCACCGACAAACTGCTTGATGTGATAGGAGTAGTTTGATGTAGCACGCACTTCACCGATGCAGGTCGCGCCAGCCGTGCGACTCGTGAGACGTGGATTGAGTTCACAGATTTCACGCAGGAAGAAATCCTGTTTGCTCTCTTGACAGGCGGTGAAATAGGTGGTCGGCACAACAATACCAATGCTTGTGACACGCTCGTTGAGCGGTATCAGCCAGCCCCAGTGATTCTTCCGCTGATAGAAAATGAGCGTGTTTTCACTGGCTGTGCCGCTGATGTCAACGTCGATCATGTGCGAGAAAATGGCGACCTGATTGGTATAGTTGCCACGTTCCTTCTTGCTCGTCACACCCGAACTGCTCAAAAAGGTGGCCGCCCCAGAAGCATCGACGACAACTTGCGCGGCAATCTCTTGCAGTTTGCCAGCGGCCGTACGCACAGACACACCGCGTATCGCGCCAGCGGCCGAACGACATGGCGCGACCGCCCGCCCACGAATATGTTTGGCACCCCGTTCGATGGCGGCCTCAAACAGCATCTTGTCAAAGTCACTGCGCTGCACGTGCCAAGTGGTGGCGGGGTGAAGACCTGCTGAATCATGGCTCATTACGGGGATATGGAACGCATCTTGCCCAGTAGGAGAGTAGACATTCACACCGCGTTTGACAAAATAGCTGCGTTGCGCCATTTGATCGCCAAATCCCAATTGGCTGAGTGCCTTCCCGCATTCACCCGTCATCGACTCGCCGATGTGAAAACGGGGAAACGTCTCTTTTTCAACGATAATCGGCCGAATGCCATACTGCTCTAAAAACAATGCCGTTGCCGTTCCCGCTGGCCCTCCACCGATAATCACAACATCTGCTTTCATTGTGAGCCACTCCTTTGCAGTTCTGGGAAAATTTGTGTCTGTGGCACACCACAGGAATCACTCCCAAACGGCAGTAGCGACTCACCCACATGCTCACGCGGGAAGTTAGCTTTTTCAAAAACGGTAACTTGGTGGCCTTCGTGTGCCAACAACGAGGCGACAGTTGAGCCTGCTGGACCAACGCCAATGACTATCACATCATTGTGTTGTTTCATCTTGTGTTTCCTTTGATTTTAGTTTCAATTGTGTACGGTCAATTTTGCCCGTCGATGTTTTGGGCAATGCGTCGAGAAATTCAAATGTATGGGGAACCATGTACTTTGTTACTCGCGCCGCGCAGTGCGCTTGGAGCTTGGTCGCCTTGAGGCCATTTTTCGAGACGATAAACGCCTTGATACGGTTGCCGATTTCGTCGTCGGGAATGGGGATCACCGCCGCTTCCTCAATCTCTGGATGGCTGTATAACGCCGCCTCGATTTCGCCGATCTCGATGCGATAGCCACGACTCTTGATCATGCCGTCGCGCCGTCCCAGATAGGTGTAGTTGCCGTCCGCCTCTTCGCGCACAATGTCGCCCGTGCGATAGACGACTTCGGGGCCAATCGTTGGGTGTAGGGTGTAGAGGATGCGTGACTGCATTGTGCGTTCGGGCAATCCCCAATAGCCGCTCATCACGCCGGGGCCACGCGCACACAGTTCGCCTTCTGTGCCGGGCGGGGCGAGTTGGTCGTTTTCGTCGAGGACGAACGTTTCGTAGTTTTCGCAGGCTCGGCCGATAGAAACCGGCGCACGCCGCTCTGGATCAAGCTCCTTTACCTCGTAATACGTGCAAACATTCGTCTCCGTCGGCCCATACAGATTGAAGTAGCGCGGCTTGGGCAAAAGCCCCATCAACTGCCGCAAATACTTGATCGGGAACACCTCCCCCGCAAACAAAACGGTTCGCAAATCGGGGTAGTCGTGTCGCTCCAACTCCCCATACAGCACCAGCCGCGTCAGAGCAGACGGCACAGAGTACCAAATCGTGATGCGCTCCTGCGCGATGAAGTCGGCCAAATTGCGCGGGAAAACGGAGAGCATTGCAGGAACGAGAACGATGGTCGCGCCCGCCTTGATCGTCGAGAAAATGTCGAGAATCGAAAGATCGAAGTGGAGCGGGGCGTGGTTGGAGACGCGATCGGCCGATTGAAAACCAAACGTCGTATGCGCCCAATCGACAAAGGTGAGCGACGTGCGATGGCTAATCATCACCCCTTTTGGCGTTCCCGTCGAGCCAGACGTGTAGATGATGTAGGCGAGGTCGTCTTCCATCAGCGGGAACGGGGACTGATAGTCGTCTGCATCCGCCAGCGCATCCCACCCGATGACGTGTGGAAATGTCAACCCATCCGCGTCCCCCGTGACGACGACAATCTGCACGGAGGCTAACTTGTCTGCTTCCCCTCGCTGCAATGCGCCCATCTTCTTTCCCACACTGATGATCCCCTTCATCTGACAATTTTCAGCGATAAACGCAATGCGCGAGCGCGGCGCGGACGAGTCGAGCGGCACATAAACCGCTCCCGCCTTGAGAATGCCAAAGATGGCGACAATCGCCTCTAGCGACTTGTCGAGATAAATCCCCACACGGTCGCCCCGCACCACGCCGCCTTGCTGTAATGTTGCGGCCAGTCGCGTACTTTGCGCGTCGAGTTCGCCGTAGGTGAGCGCGATTCCCTTGTGGCGCACGGCTTCTTTTGCGGGATCGATTTGTGCGCTGTACTGTAAGAGTTGATGTAGTAAGTAAGCCATTGTCTGATTACAATCCCACAAATTGGGCGATGATGTTGCGTTGGATGTCCGATGTGCCTGAATAAAGCGTGCCGCCGATTGCGTCGCGTAAATCGCGCTCGACCTCAAACTCGGCCGTGTACCCATACCCACCATGAATGCGAATCGCATCCATGCTCGATTGCACAAACACCTCGCTCAGATAGAGCTTCGCCATTGCCGCCTCCATGTGCGACGGCTGACCCGACTTCTTGAGCCACGCCGTTTTGTAGAGCAGCAAACGCGCCGTCTCTAGCCGCACCTTCATTTCGGCAATGCGGTTGGAGATGGCTTGGAATTTGCCAATGGGTCGGCCGAACTGCTTGCGTGTCCGCGCATAACGAACAGATTCTTCGAGCTGTCGCTCCATCGCGCCGACGTGTCCGCCCAAAATACAAGCGCGTTCCCACTCCATCGAGCTATTAAAGATCGCCGCGCCCGCTCCTTCGCGCCCCAACCGATTCTCCTCTGGCACAAAACAATCTTGCAAAATCAACTCACCCATCGGCGCGGTTCGCAACCCCATCTTCTCGATGTTGTTGCCAACGGTAAACCCTTCCGTCCCCGTCTCGACCAAAAACGCCGTAACGCCCCAACTCTTTTTTTCAGGCGCGGTCGCGGCAAACACAACGGACAGATCAGCAACGGGCGCATTGGTCACAAACATCTTCGTGCCGTTGAGTCGATAGCCGCCGTCCACCTTTTCGGCACGCGCACGTATGGCAAACGCATCTGACCCCGACTCTGGCTCTGAGATGCCGTGTGCGCCGATCAACTCGCCTGAGATGAGGCGCGGCAGATAGCGTTCCTTCTGCACCTCTGTGCCAAATGCGTGAATCGGATGCTGCACCGCCCACATTTGCGCGTTGAGGGCAAAGAGCAAGCCGTTGTCCTTGCCGCCGTAGCCCAGTCCTTCCATGACGAGCATCGTCGTCAGGATGTCGGCCGATGCACCACCATACTGTTCGGGAAACGGCAATCCCAAAACGCCAAAATTGGCGCATTTACGCCAGCGTTCATGTGGAAAAGATTCTGCGCGGTCTTGCTCCATTACACCGTCACGTAGTTCGTTTTTGGCAAAGTCAACGGCAGCTTTCTTGTACTCGATTTGTTCTTCATTCCAGCTAAAGTTCATGGCAATTATTACACCTATCATTCCCGCAGATCGTTGGGTTACTGTGTTGTCACTTCTGCCCACACAAGGCGTTCAAACCCCAATGCGACCACAGCATACGAACGCAAGCGCAATACGTCGCCGTATTTGGCTTGCAGCACCTGTCGATTGTGGCTCGCTTGCTCTTTGGCCGCATTCAATTCCTTCTCAACCGTCGGCAACGCCCCTAATTGTGCCATCGTCAGATTGGCAATCGCCTGCTTATCAATCTTTCCCTTTTGCGGTCGGACAAACTTGAACTCGATCAAAATGTCCTTCAAGTCATATTTCCGCATCTCCGGCCGCAAAATCATGGTCAAATCCGCATAGCGACGTTCCAACTCTGTCTCCGAATCCATGATGTAGAAGATGTCGTTGAACAGCAACGTCAAGAACGCCGTCTTGATCGTCATCTCCTTCGCCCAGCGATAGTCGCGGTTGTCAAAGACTTTGAAATAGCGTTGCTCCATAAAATCGCACAGGGGCTGCATCTGTCCACGCTCATAGAGAGCCGCTGCCTGCTCATGGGCGGCATCGCGGTCTTGGGCATTGGGCAACAAAATTTCAACGATGCGTTCTGCATACATGCTGCGCGATACGATGTTGGGAATTTTCAGGCGATAGGAGCCGTAGCGCGTAAACCCGTCCAACGTCAAGACACCCAGATGGTAGAGCAACGAGACCATGAACGACTCTTCGACCGTCTCCCGCAACATCTGTCGCACACCAAAGCGATGCGACAGCTCCTCCACCTGCACCGTTTTTGTCTCGTCCAGCGCATTAGCAATCACGCGCTGTCCATGCGGAAGATGGGAAACATAGGCGATTTTGTTGTAGTCGGTGGCGAAGTTACTGTCCAGCATTTTGCGGGGATGTCGGTGGAAGGCTTGAAAATGTTTGAGAAAGTAGATGGCTAAGGTGGGATTGTAGAGCAACGACGGTTGCTGAGGGTCAAAAGTGTAACCGTTGTAAAATGAACGCATCGTTGACAACGATTGTGTGACAGATTCAGGTGGCAATCCCTGAGCTGTGACAATCTGTTGTAAAATCGCTTCGACTTCTGTCTCCCAAAAGCCGCATAAATCGTTAAAGATAGGCAAATGATAAATATCCTCGGCGATGTTAAATGCACTGGTGACATCGCTCATCACAATTGGGGAAACACCTGTGATGAAGATGCGGTCGAGACCCAAACTGCCGGCGGCCGATTTGACCACTTTGAACACCGTCCGCATGATTCCTTCGCCATGTACCAAACTCTCATAGCGGCTCTGGCTACCAGCCACACGGCTCATCATCACCTCATTGGCGAAGTTGTCGTATTCGTCGATCAGCAAATACACGTTATACGGTGTTTGGCTGGCGGCTCCGATGGCGTAGCGAAATGCGGTCATGCTATCGTGATGATCGAATCGAACGCTCTCCGCGTCTAGGATGCTTCGGTACTTGTTGAGAAAGAGACCAACACTGGTATTGATGTGATTGTGGAGCAACTGGACAATTTCTGGGATGCTACCCTGCGAATCGACGTTGGAGAAATCCCAGCGCATGATTAGGTATTGATTGTGGCGCGGGGTCGGATTTTTGCCAATGGCGAGATGCCCAAACAATCGCTCGAACTGTTGCGCTTTTGCGACATCGTAGTAGTTTTCCAAGATCGATAACCACAGGCTTTTGCCAAAGCGACGGGGGCGCAGAAATAGAAGGGTACTGCCGATCTCCTCTATCGCTGTAATGCTATTGGTACGGTCTACAAACCAATAATCTTCTGTGGCAAGTTTATAAAAATTGCTGATTCCGTAGGGTAGTTTCATCGGGTGATTATAACATACAGACGCATCATCTTGATTCGCCTACCCCGCATCATCTGCTCGCCACAACGGCAACATCGCATTCGCAACCCCTGCCGCCAACCCCGCATTCATCAGCCCAACCACCGACAAGAAGCTGAGATTCAGCATAAAAATGCTGCCGATCATCACGACTCCCGGAATGATCGACCACGCCAAGTTCATGTCCATGTTGTTCTCAAATCGCTGACCGAGATCGAGCAGGTCGGGCAGTTGGGCGAGGTTGGCGTTCATGAAGATGATTTGGGCGGTGTCGGTGGCGGCCGATGTCGCGCCGCGCAAAGAGATAGAGACATCTGCCTTCCGCAACGCAATCGCATCGTTGATGCCGTCGCCGACAAAGCAGACCGTCTTGCCCATGCTCTGTAGCTGCT
>CAYMGE010000021.1:0-69164 GCA_964389925.1 uncultured Ardenticatenaceae bacterium | reverse complement strand
TCCCCGCCCTAAAGCGACGGGGTTTCCACGGGCTAAAGCCCAAAGAGCTATGAAATGGCAAGAAGTCCGCGAACAATTTCCTGAAAAGTGGGTGTTGATTGAACCTAGAGCCCCGCGCACAGTTGGTGAAAAACGAGTGTTTGAACAGCTAGATGTATTGGGGCAGTTTAGTGAGCTTGATGCGGCTTGGCAAGCGTATCATCACATTCACGATGATGCGCCAATGCGTGAAATGTTTGTCTTTCACACGGATAGAGAGCATCTGGATGTCCGCGTTAGGCATCGGATTGGCTTGCGGAGATTGGCATGAAGTTGCAGATTGACAAAGGTGTGCCGCTTGTTTCCGTCACGATTATTCACCAGGGAAATCGTGTAGATTTAGAGCGAGTTGTTTTAGATACAGGGTCAGCAACGTCAATCTTTAAGAAGGAATTACTGAGTCAGCATGGTATTCACCAAGAACGAGATGATAACGCAGCGATAGTCACAGGCATTGGCGGCACAGAGTCTGTTGTCATTAAAACCGTTGATGAGGTTCACGTCGGAAATTTGCGACTCTCAAATTACGAAATCGACCTAGGAAAGATGGATTACGCAAAAGATATTGATGGTTTATTAGGGTTTGACTTTCTCTATCGAGCCTATGCTGTGATCGACTGTGACAAAATGCAGCTGCGTTCGTCTTAGATTAGAGCAGTTTGTACTGCCGCATAAGCAATGGTGGTTCTTTGGGCTATTGAGTGTTGCGGTCTTGGACGATTTATGATCGCGGCAAACAGAATTTGGGGTGCGCCCCTACGCAAGAGTGCAGTTTTTCTGATATGCTAAATCGCCCGTTTTGTCAACCACGCAAATTCCTAAAGAGCCACAATTTTCTCATTCAGCTAAGTAGTACAGATTATGAATTTAACGTGATTATTGGATACGACTTTTTGAAGGCGGCCGAGGCGGTGGTGGATTTCGGCCGAATGCAAATCAGTAGGTGAATAAATGCCCCTTTTTCAGATAAATAACACAACTGTACAAACAGTCTCACAAACAAACTTTAAGTTAGAGAAAGACTTGCAACAATTGGTAGAGAGAAATTTGCAAACAATTTTCAACTGTCAATTTGTCGCTACCGAATTTGTCACAGGCGCACAGCACGCGGGTCGTATTGACACGCTTGCTTTATCTGAAGACAACAATCCTGTAATTATTGAATACAAGATACAGGAAAGTTCGTCCTTACTCAATCAAAGTCTCTATTACTTAGCATGGTTGCAAGATCATCGTGGGGATTTTGAGATTGCAGCACACCGAGAACTAGGCGAAGATGTGGAGGTTGACTGGTCGGATGTTAGAGTTATTTGTATCGCACCAGGCTATCGAAAGTATGATCTCTATGCGGCCAGTGTGATGGGGGCAAATCTAGAGCTATGGCGTTACCGACTATATGACAATAACATCATTCACTTTGAAGAGATCCATGGAGCAACGCGCCAAACATTGACGGAAAGCACATCCATGACGATTAGCCCAATCTCTAGCGAGCCGAAACCAACTTACTCTTTTGAAGAACATCATGCAAACTACCCAAAGACGGAATCGCTACGTGAACTAGTGTTAGCTATTGATGACTTCATTCTGGGACTTGATAGCGCGATAGAGCGTGCGCCCAAAAAATTTTATGTCGCTTACAAAACGTCACAAAATATCGTTTGCATGGAAGTACAAAGCCGAGCTGTCAAACTTCATCTCAAACTTGACAGCAACGATATTGAAATAGCTCCCTCTAATTACCGCGATACAGCAAGAATAGGAACATACGGAACAGGAAATGCAGAATTCACAGTGCGCGATCAAGCGATGTTTGAGCTAACCAAACCGTTCATTGAACAGGCATATCAGAAAGTAGGTGGATAGCAATGCGTTTCATAAAATTTTTCCACCGAATTACCAAACCCAGCGGAACATAGCCACTTCCGCTGGGGCATCGCTGGCTGTCACGATAGACCAATTTAGCAAAATTTAATTACCAACACACAACACAACCCCACGTAGGGGCTAGGCAAACGGCGTATGATTTAACGCGATCAGGATATTTATGCCGTTTGTCTCGCCCTGATCGGCGTGTTCATTTGCAAAGAAGGGGCGAGATAAACGGCGTGATCTTGTGCGCCAGTTTAGCGGCCGAAGCCGTTTACCTAGCCCCTACGTCATTGGGTGTTGTTGTGTGATGATGTGAGACATTATGAATTTCAAAGAAGTTAACAACAAACCAGATTTCGTCACAATGGAACACGAAATCTTAAAACAGTGGAAAGAAACAGACGCATTCAACGAACTGCGTCGTTTGCGTGCGGAGACAGAGAAGCAGTACGGGACATGGAGCTTTGTGGATGGACCGATCACGGCAAACAACCCAATGGGCGTACACCACGCATGGGGGCGCACCTACAAGGATTTGTATAACCGCTATCACGCCATGCTGGGCAAGAATTTGCGCTGGCAGCAGGGGTTTGACTGTCAGGGGCTGTGGGTGGAGGTCAACGCGGAGAAAGAACTTGGCTTTCACAACAAGCGTGACATTGAGGCGTATGGATTGGCGAAGTTTACAAACTTTTGTAAGTCACGTGTATTGCACCATGCTGCCAAGCAAACGGAGCAATCGATTCGTCTCGGTTACTGGATGGACTGGAATGATCCTGACCACTTAGAGGAACTGCGCGATTTGATGCGTGAAGACCCATCGCAAGTGATTACGGTTGAAGGGCCGAATGGGGCGGTGACAGATACGGTGGAGGGGATTGTCGGCCGATTAGGCATGGCAGAACTCGGCGGCTCCTACTTCACATTCAGCAACGAAAACAACTACCAAATCTGGCAATTTCTAAAGCAATGTTTTGAGCGCGGTTGGGTCTACAAAGGACGCGACGTGATGCCCTATTGCGCCCGCTGTGGCACAGGGATCAGCCAGCATGAGATCGTCACCGATGGCTACCATGATGTGACGCATGAATCGATCTTTTTAAAGTTTCCGTTGGTCGGCCGCGAAAAAGAAGCCCTCCTCGTCTGGACAACCACACCATGGACGTTGAGCAGCAATGTGGCGGCCGCTGTCGGCGAGGAACTCGATTATGTCAAAGTCAATGCGCCCGATGGCTGGACATACTATCTTGCCGAAGGAGCGATGAAAAACACGCTGCTCGGCAAGTTGTCCAGTTACGAGGTGGTTGAAAAGATCAAAGGCTCAGAAATGGTCGGCTGGAACTATCGCGCACCATTTGATGATTTGCCTGTCGTGCAGGAAGCATTTAGCGAAGCTGGCTATGAGCATCGCGTCATCAGTTGGAAAGATGTTGGGGCAGAGGAAGGGACGGGTATCGTTCACATCGCGCCGGGCTGTGGTGCGGAAGATTTTGGCTTGAGTAAAGAGAATGACCTGCCTGTGTTGGCTCCGCTCGATGAGAATGGGTATTTTGTTGCAAATTATGGCTGGCAAACGGGCGAATCAGTATTTGATGTCAACGAGCGTGTCTTTGAAAAACTACGTGAGACGGACACCTACTACCGCAAACAAAAATACACCCATCGCTACCCGCATTGCTGGCGGTGTGGCACTGAGTTGGTTTACCGCTTAGTTGATGAATGGTATATCAACATGGGCGAGTTATATGACAAGCCGCGAGAGGAACTGACCGCTGAGGAGAAAGAAAACAGCTTCCGCTATCAAATTATGGAGTCAGTCAGCCAAGCTAACTGGTATCCGAGCTTTGGGCATGACCGTGAGATGGATTGGCTGCGGAACATGCACGACTGGATGATCAGCAAGAAACGCTATTATGGGCTGGCCTTGCCAATCTATGAGTTTGAAGATGGCTCATTTTATGTTGTTGGTTCGCTGGAGGAGTTGAAGGAGCTGGCTGTGGAAGGCTGGGATGAGTTTGAAGGTCATGCGCCGCACAGACCTTATATTGACGCAGTGAAGATCAAGCATCCTGAAACGGACATGATCGGAACGCGCATCAAGGATGTGGGCAATCCGTGGCTCGATGCAGGGATCGTGGCGATCAGCACGTTGCGTTATAGTTCAGACCGTGCATATTGGGAGAAGTGGTATCCGGCTGACTGGATTTCAGAGAGCTTTCCCGGTCAATTTCGCAATTGGTTCTACAGCCTGTTGGCGCAAAGTACGTTGATGAGCCAAGAAGCAGAGGGCGAGATCGTAGGGCCATTCAAAAATCTATTTAGCTATGGCACACTTTACGCCGAAGATGGGCGCGAAATGCACAAATCTTGGGGCAATGCGATCTGGTTTGACGATGGCGTGGAGAAGATGGGTGCGGACACAATGCGCTGGCTGTATGCGAGCAGCATTCCGGAGAAGAACTTGCTGTTTGGGTATGGCGTTGGCGATGAGACACGCCGACGGTTTTTGATCCCACTTTGGAATGTGTATAGCTTTTTTGTGACGTATGCTAATTTGGACGGCTGGCAGCCCGATGTGACAGACAAGGCTGTGAGCGATAACGATGGGAACGCACAGCTCGATGCGTGGATCATCGAGCGGTTGAAGGAGACGACGGTTGAGATGCGGAAGCATTTGGATGTTTATGATGCGATGCGGGGGACGCAATCGGCCGAATCGTTCCTAGACGACCTCTCTAACTGGTATGTCCGCCGCTCACGCCGTCGCTTCTGGCGCGGTGAGATGGATTTAGACAAACAGGCTGCTTATGAGACGCTCTACTTCGTCCTTGTTCAATTCTGCAAACTGATCGCGCCCATCGTCCCATTTGTGTCAGAGGAGATGTACCGGAATTTAGCGTTTGGCGCGGATGGCAAAGATGGCTCATTGACGGAACAGTTGATGCCCAATAGCGTCCATCACAATCTCTATCCAGATTACAATGCGGATGCGCTCGATCGGGGGTTATTAGACAAGATGCGTTTGGCGATCACGGCAGCGGGGCTTGGCAGGGCTGCACGCAGTTCGGCCGATCTCAAACTACGCCAACCTCTCGCCAAAGCTCGTATCAACGTCGGTTCTGAAACGGCACGCGAAAACCTGCAAGAGTTGGCCGACGTTTTGATGGAAGAGATCAACGTCAAGGAGATCGAAGTCGTCAGCGACGTGGGGGATTTGGTCAACTACAAAATTTTGCCCAACAATCGTTTGCTCGGCCCCAAATATGGCAGACGATTCGGAGCCGTTCGCAAGGTGTTGAGTGCGCTTGAGCCGTCAGAGGTGGCGACACGGATGCAGGAAGATGGTCAGTTGACATTGAGCGTTGGGGGGGAGGATGTGGTGTTATCGGCCGAAGAGATCATCGTGCAGACCGAAGCAAAAGGGGATGACGCGGTTGCCAGCGAACGCGGTGTCACTGTCGCTGTCGATACGGTTCTCACACCTGAATTGCAGCAAGAAGGGTATGCGCGTGATCTCGTTCGCAATCTCAACAATGCCCGTAAGGATGCTGGCTTTGAGATCAGCGACCGTGTGCATGTCGTCTATTCCGTTGTAGACTCGATCAGCGAAGCGTTTGAGAATTTTGCCGACTACATCGCGCAAGAGGTATTGGCTGAAACACTCCAATCTGGAACTGGTGGTGATTACACGACGACCGTTTCTGTCGGTGGGGAAGAGGTCGTACTTGGACTGACGAAAGCATAGTTGGGTTTACTGGCGCAGCTCCAAATCTGCTTGGGATGGGGCTGCGCCGTGACTACTTGTAGTTTGTCTAGGACGCTCACTTCACCTACTGAAAAACATTATAGAGTCGTTATAAACTGTTGCTGCCCGAACAGAAAAAATTGTTCCATCACGCCAGCATCCGTTATATTTGCAGCGCGTTTGTTTTGAGGCAGGAGATTGCCGAAAGATATTCTGGTAGGTTTCGTACTGATTTTTTGCTATCAAGCGGCGTGCAGAATTTCAATTGCTAATTTAAGGAGAGCGAGATGATCCAGTCGCCTATTGTTCGCTATAGTTTGATATTTGCAACGTTTGTTTTTGTGTGGGGACTTCGGCCGAATCCCAGCCTAGCTGCCCCAACCGCCACTATCCTTTTTCAAGGGTTTGAAGCTGGCGATAGTTGGGGTATCTCAGCAGGCTCAACCAATATCTCCGCTGCGACGGGCAGTGGTGATGCCCCTGCAAATCAACGCATTCTCAATGGGAGCAACGCTTGGCAGGTCAACAATGCAATAGCCACGCTCGATCTAATCGCTCAGGATGTTAGCAACTGCACAGGTGTCAGCCTCACTGTCCGTGTCTCAAGCACATCGGCAACAAGTGGTAATGGTGCTGATGGTGGGGATAGCATTAGCCTGTTTGTCGATACAGGGAGCGGGTTTCCGGCAACGGCCGATATCCAACTAACAGGGAAAAGTAACGCGCGCTGGGGCTATGATGCAACGTTAACTGCCACAACTGATGCAGGAACACCCGTCAGCCAACAAGCACCGCAAGGTGGCACAAACACCAACAACTACTCAACATTGGTTGTGAACATTGACGATGCGACAAATAGCGTTGCGCTTCGAGTGGTAGCAATTAATAATGACTCTGCTGAGTTTTGGAATGTCGATGATATCCTACTTGATGGCACGTGTGTCGAGGCAGCTCCCAACATCACAAGCACAACACCTGCCAACGGTGCGGAAAACGTCGCGTCAGATGCCGCCATCATGGTGACGTTTAATGAGGCTGTTTCGTTCGTCAGTGATGTGACGATTACCTGTACGTCCTCTGGCACACAAACAGTCACCCCAACGGGAGGCGCGACAACGTGGACATTGCCACACGCTGATTTTGCAGAAGGCGAAAATTGCACTGTGACCATCGAGGCGACGGATGTAACGGACAATGATAGTGATGATCCGCCGGATAATATGGCATCTGATTACACATTCAGCTTTACAGTTGATATTCCTCTCAATCCGACGACACTGACTGACGGAGATGTGGCTATCATCGGCTATAACAGCGCCAACCCAGACCAGTTTGCCTTTGTGATTTTGGCTGAGATAGGCAACGGGACAGAGATCAGGTTTACAGATAAGGGGTGGCAGAGCAGTGGTTCTTTCCGAACAGGTGAGGGAGTTTTGACTTGGACGGCCGATAGAACCTATCCATTTGGCTGGATATTTGTCGTTGATAATGCCTCTACCCCATCAGTCAGTGCGGGTAACATCGCTAAATCAGCGGGAACATTTGGCTTATCCGAAAGTGGCGATCAAATCATCGTCTATCAAGAAACCGCACCGCGTGCAACGACATTTCTATATGCCATTCAAATGAACGGTAGTTGGGATAGCAATGCCGATGACCCAGAGACATCCGCACAGCCAACAGGTCTAACCAATTTTGTTGAAGGCAATCCAGAGGTGAATAACGCTGTTTACGATTTATCTGTGACATCTGGTTCAAAAGCGACGCTTTTAGCAGCTATTGCTGACTTCACGAATAATTGGAATGTGAGTGATGCAAGTCGGGTTACGATGCCAACGGCAGATACAACATCACCGACCTCTGTCACCTTGAACTATTTCAACGCAGTTGCGAATAGCGATAGCTCTGTGACCCTCAATTGGGAAACTGCTCAAGAAAAGGATCATGCCGGATTCTATATCTATCGTCGTGCAGCACATAGCCGCGATGCTTGGCTACCAGTCAACAGTGAGTTGATCGCCTCGCGTGGCACACAGGGACAAGGGGCTGTCTATCAGTACACAGACAACAGCGTGCCGCTTGGTGCGTGGGAATACCTGTTGGAAGATGTAGAGAATGACGGAGACACCTTCCGTCATATAGAGTTTATCGCTATGGTAAGTTCGGGAGTTCCAACCGCTATTTCTTTGATTGGAGCTGATGCGACACCAAAAGCTGAGATACTGTTTGGCATAGTGACAGTTTTTCTTGCCACACTACTGTCTCTCAGGTGGAAGCTGAAAGAATAGGATGCGATTTTGGCATGTCCTGTAATAATGCTATGATATCTTGGTAACTGGAAAAAGAGTCTTCGGCTATATGCCCCATAGAGCTACTTTTATGCTATCCTGCCTGAAAACATTAATTAGGCGAAATAGCTATGATTTCAAGACACCTTACCTATTATGCAGGTCATCCTGTACGCGATTTTGACCCAGACAAAGGCATTGAAAAACCAAACTATATCTATCGCATCAGCATTAGCTGGGATGATTCAGATTGGGAAGAGAAGTTCAAACAGCTTACGAATGATCCGCTTGCGGAACAGATGCACGGGTTTGTGGCCGGTGCATGGATGGGCGAATACTATGACAAAACCTCAGGTATAGCGGTCGATAATTTGGTGAACGCCGCGGATAAGTTGCCAAATCTACACGCGCTTTTCATCGGTGATATTACTTACGAAGAAAATGAGATTTCATGGATCAGTCAATCAAACTTAGGTGCGCTCTTCGCAGCGTATCCAGCGTTGACCCATTTTGGGGTGCGTGGGGGCAATGGATTACGTCTCGGCCGAATCGAACACACCAACCTAACACGCCTCGTGATTGAAACAGGCGGCCTCAATCGTGAAGTCGTGCAGGATATTTTGCAATCAGACTTGCCCAATTTGCAGCATCTCGAACTATGGATTGGCACAGAGGAATATGGGCGCACCGTTGAGGTAGAACACTTTGCCCCGCTGTTGACAGAAAATCTGTTTCCTAATTTGCGCTATCTTGGTCTTCGCAATGCCCAAATTGCTGATGAAATCGCCACAACGATTGTCAATTCGCCCCTACTCGATCAAATCGAAACACTTGATCTTTCCTTGGGCGTGTTGACCGATGTGGGCGGTCGCGCTTTACAAAACTCCGAACGAGTGCGCGGACTTAAAAAGCTCGACCTGCACCGCCACTATCTGTCTGATAAATTGATGGATGGATTGCGCGAATTGCCCATTTCTGTTGACGTGAGCGAAGCACAGGGCGATGATGAGGACGAGTGGCGATTCGTGGCGGTCGGTGAGTAGATTTGTTGTTATCGGCTCGGCCGATGACCGTCGCATCCAACTCTGGCAGGCGGCTCTCTCCCGCCTTGCGCTTCCGCCTGCCAAGCTCGTCACATATACCGATTTACTCATAGGGCGCGTCCGACTAGAGGCTTGTTTGCAGCCGGGAGATGTTCTGCGTATTGAGTCGCCCGGCAAATCTGACGAAACAAACCGCCTGCTTCTCAAGCGTGGCGCACCACTTGTCGAATCAGAGTATATAAAAACGCTTGATGAACCGCTCGCAAAAGGGCAGCTTTTCTCGACCCGTCAGTGGTATCTGGGCTTGTGTGCCGCGCTTGATCTCATTGACATGCAACGTGTGATAGCTCCACCTCATCATATCATGAACGGTACAGAGGGGATTCGCATGATGTTCGATAAACGAGCAACACAACAGATTTTGCACGCCAAAAACATTCCCACCCCTCCTTTTCTCCCACCTATTGCAAGCTACGATCAGCTTCGTGCTGAAATGCAAGCAGCTCGGATACGGCGTGTTTTCATCAAGCCAACGCATGGCTCCAGCGCGTCGGGCATGATTGCTTATGAGACAAACGGGCGACAGGAAAAAGCGACGACAACGGTTGAGCAGGCAGTAGATGGAAAGCTATTTAATAGTCGGCGGATACGGGTTTTGCGTGGGTCGGCCGAAATCCCCCGCTTAATCGACACCATCTGTCGCCAGCGCGTTCACGTCGAACGTTGGATACCCAAAGCGAGCTTGCAGGGACAACAGTCATTCGATGTGCGTATCGTCGTCATCAACGGCAAAGCCCAGCATAGCATCGTGCGTCTCAGCCGCACGCCATTTACTAATCTCCACCTGCTCAATGACCGCTTGCCTATTGAAACATTGATCGCGTACATAGGCGAAGAACGCTGGCGTGCCGCACAGACAACGTGTGAGCGTGCCGTTGCCTGCCTTCCCGATGCGTTCTACGCGGGCGTTGATCTACTCTTCGCAAGCACTCTACGTCGTCATTACGTGCTAGAACTCAACGCTTTTGGCGACTTGCTGCCAACGGTGCGCGTCGATGGGAGAGACACCTATGAGACGGAAGCGCGTCAATTTTACGGGCGGTTTTGTTCTGGCATTGAAAAATACAAAAACCCTCACCCCAACCCATCTCCCGCGCAAAGGATATTGCGTTAGGGAGATAGAGCAAGAAGTGTCTTATCCCCCGCTAGCCTTGGGGTGAGGGTCTTGCGAAAAAGCCGCTTTCTTGACATTTGTAATGATCTTGCATCAGCAGAACTTTCTCTTTATTACGCTTGACACGCTGCGCCTAGATGTGGCACGTCGCGCACTGGCAGCGGGCGAAACACCTTGTTTGCAACGCTATATGCCCAATGGCTGGGAGGCACGCCATACGCCGGGCAGTTTTACCTATGCCGCGCACCATGCCTTTTTTGCGGGTTTTTTGCCAACACCGCTTGCGCCCGGTCGCCATCCACGCCGCTTTGCTGCCCGATTTTTGGGCAGTGAGACAACGACTGATGAGACAATTGTTTTTGATACACCGGATATTGTGAGCGGGTTTGCATCGGCCGACTATCACACACTCTGTATCGGCGGTGTCGGTTTTTTCAACCAGCAAACACCGCTTGGTCGCACCCTCCCCAACCTGTTTGCCGAAAGTCACTGGTCGGCCGAGATGGGCGTGGCCTCGGCCGAGTCCACTCGTCACCAGATCACACAAGCTATTTTTTCACTAAACGCCTTGTCGCTCGACAAACGCTTCTTCCTCTTTATCAACATCTCTGCCCTGCATCAACCCAACTGTATTTTTGTCGATGGCGCAACGGAAGATAGCCCCAGCACTCAGCAAGCCGCGCTTGCCTATGTCGATTCCCAACTGCCGCCACTCTTCACCGTGTTAAAACGACGAGGGGAGACCTTTGTAATTCTCTGCGCCGATCACGGCACGGCATATGGCGAAGATGGGTATGTCGGTCATCGAATTGGGCATGAGGTTGTCTATACTGTGCCTTATGCTGAGTTTGTTTTGAAGCCATGAATCCCTACACTGCTTACACTTATGCCTATCCCCACAAGATGGCGTATCGACCGATCACGCCCACCCCGCTCGAAGCCGTTTGGGCAAACGAGCCGCGCGACCACCTCTTCCTCTACATCCATATTCCATTTTGCGACATGCGTTGTGGCTTTTGCAACCTATTCACAACCGCAAACCCCGCACAATCGTTTACGCAAATGTACCTCGATGCGCTTTGGCGACAGGCTGAGATCGTCCGCGCCGCGCTGCCCGACGCAGCTATCGCGCAGGTTGCCATCGGAGGCGGAACGCCAACCTATTTGGCGGGGGATGAGTTGGCGCGTGTGTTGGCAATTGCGGAGGATGTTTTTGGGGTTGATCTAGCAAGCATTCCCGTTTCGGTTGAAACGTCGCCACAGACGGCAACGCCAGACCGATTGGCTCTGTTGCGCGAACACGGTGTAGATCGCGTCAGTATCGGCGTGCAGAGTTTTGTGCAGATGGAGTTGAATGGCATCGGCCGACCCCAGCGCAACCCCACCGTTGAACGCGCTTTGCATAACATGCGGCATTTCCCAACCCGCAACATCGACCTTATCTACGGCAATCCGCATCAAACAAAAACAAGCTGGCTTGACTCGCTGCGTCATGCCCTCACCTTTGCGCCTGAACAGCTTTATCTCTATCCGCTCTACGTGCGACCGTTGACCGGCATGGACAAAATGCAGCGCGAATGGGACGACCAGCGACTGATGCTCTATTACGCAGGACGTGACTTTTTACTGGCGAATGGCTATCGGCAACACACGATGCGCCACTTTGAGCGCATCGACCACGTGCCTCAAACAAACGCTCGTTACACCTGTCAAGAGGATGGCATGATCGGATTAGGCTGTGGCGCACGCTCCTACACGCGCACGCTACATTATTCGAGCGAATATGCCGTCGGCCGCTCATCTGTCCGCGACATCCTACACGATTGGGTCAAGCGTGACTTCTGCCACGTCGATTATGGATTTTTTCTCAATGAAGAGGAGCAACAACGTCGTTATCTGCTCAAGTCCCTACTTAGCGCGGAAGGTCTCGACGGGCAAAAGTTTGCCAGCCATTTTGGTGTCGAGGTGGCGCAACAGTTTCCACAACTGCAAACGTTGGATGATTATATTGAGCAAAAAGATCAGCGATGGGAATTGACTGAAAAAGGGGTCGCGTGGTCGGATGGTGTGGGGCCATTGTTTTATTCGGAACGAGTCAGGGGACTTTCGGCCGAATTCGCGCTCTCATAAATTATGCACAAGACGTTACGCATCCTCTATCGTGGCCCTCTCTCAAGCTGTAATTATGGCTGCACCTATTGCCCATTTGCCAAACATAATGAGACGGCGGCCGAGCATCGTGCAGATGCAGTTGCGCTCAATCGCTTTGTCGATTGGGTCACACATAAAACAACAGATCGCACCATCGGCATTTTGTTCACACCGTGGGGAGAGGCTCTCCATCATCGCCGCTATCAGCAGGCATTTAGCAACTTAACACAGCTGTCACACGTCGAAAAGGTCGCCATTCAGACTAACTTAGCCTGTCGCTTTGACTGGTTATCAGCATGTAATGTGAAAAAGGCTGCACTATGGGCGACCTTCCATCCGACGGAGACGACGCGGGAGGCGTTTGTCGAGCAAGTTATGACAGCGCGGGCGCATGGGGTGGCGGTTAGCGTCGGCGTGGTTGGGCTACGTGAACATGAGGACGAAATTCAAAAGCTACGCGATGCGTTGCCGCCGGATTTATATGTGTGGATCAATGCGTATAAACGGGTAGAGGGATACTATTCGGCCGACCTCCTCAAGCATTACACCACAATCGACCCCCTCTTTCCGCTCAACACGTTGCGCCACCCCAGCGCAGACTATTGGTGCAACGCCGGCGAAAGCGTTGTCTCAATTGATGGCGACGGCAACATGCGTCGCTGCCATTTCATCCGTGAACCACTCGCCAATATCTATCACGACGACTGGCGTGCCGCGCTGCAACCGCGCACCTGCACCAACACGACCTGTGGCTGTCACATCGGCTACGTTCATCTTCCACATCTCAATCAACGTGCCATTTACGGAGACCAAATTCTCGAACGTATTCCCGTCCTTCCAAACGATGAACTGCGTGTCGAAATACCGATCAGGTCGCCGTATGTGAGTCAGCAAAAGCTTATGAGGTAGACAACGCGCTTTGAATGTCAGCAAGTGCTGCCTCTGCTGCCCCTACACCCGCCGCGATGATCTCGTCTGCCTTGCCAAACCCTGCAAACATCGACACATCGGGGGGGAGAGTCGGCCGAATTAACACCTCCGGCGCACTCTCTTTTAGCCGACGTTCTGTTATGTTGTTCAGCATGATGACAATCGTCTGCCAAAGCTCTTCACCCATTCCGATGTCGAGCAGCGAACTGCTTTCCATGTCAATTGGGAATGTCACGTCAACCGCAATCACGACATCTGCCCCCATTTCACGGACGACATCGGCCGGCACATTGTTCAAAATGCCGCCGTCGATCAACCGTAAATCATCACGCTCGCATGGCTCGAAAAAGCCGGGAACAGACATTGAGGCACGCATCGCTGAGATCAGTTCGCCCGATGATAGAACAACTTCTTTGCCATCTTCAAGTGAGATAGCAACAGCGGCAAACGGGATTTTCATGTCGTCAAATGTCAGGCCTTCACCCAACAGCTCGGTAAAGTAGCTGACGATTTGTTCGCCTGACAGAAGCCCGTTTTTGGTTTGAAACACGCCGCTGTCCATCAATTTTGCCAGTTTGAGTGGCGAACGCATCTCCTCGATCTCCCCCTCGATTTCTTCAACTGACATGCCGTGAGCATACGCACCGCCAATCAACCCTCCCGCGCTCGTGCCAGCGATGAGGTCAATCGGGATGTTTTCCCGCTCTAAAACTTTAAGCACGCCAATGTGCGCCAAACCGCGCACGCCACCACCGCCGAGTGCAAGCCCTACTTTTTTTGTCATTTGGCTGGCACAATCACGCGCAACGCCTTTGGCAGCAGTTGGACGTAAACATTGTTTGCTTTGATCTCCTCGCCGTCTCCAGAGATAGGTAAATCATTCGTTTTGTAAACGGTGACGGACTTATAGGCGACGCGAGTATCGAGTTTGGTCGATGGCTCCTGTTTGCCCCGCAGTGCGTCAAAGGCGGCGACAAGCACCTCAGCGGGCGTAGTCGCCTGCACGATAATAACGTGCATCTGCCCATCGGTTGGCTTAGTGTCTAGTCCCCAGTCGAGCAACCCTGTTCCTGATTTGCCCATGCTAACAATCAGCAGTTGCGACCCGCTTGCCTTTTGACCCTCGCCGTCAATCGTCAGCGCAAAGTTATACTCAACGCCATCCCTTAGTTTCTGAACCCCTTTAGCAACATAGGCAAATCGGCCGAAACGCTCCTTCAGTTGATTAGGCGCATCGGTGATCGCGTCGGTGTATAGTCCTAGTGAGATGTGTGAGAGATATGGTTTGTTATTGCACAGCAGTACGTCGATTTTCTGCTGTTGGTTAGCGGCTAGAATTTCGACTGCCTCAATGGGGTCAATGGGGATGTCAAGGGCGCGGCCGATGACGTTGGCCGTTCCGGCGGGGATGATGCCTAGCACCGCGTCGCCGTGATCGTACATGCCGGCGAGAACCTCATGCACCGTGCCGTCCCCACCAGCGGCGACGATGGTGCGGAAGCCGTCTTTCAACGCACGACGGGTTAAATCGGTCACGTCGTCATCGGCCGATGTAACATGCACTGTCACGTCGCCGATCTGTTTTTCTAACTCTTCTTGAATTTTTTCGGGGTCGCTGTTGCCACCCACTGGATTGATGATTATGTACATATTGTTCTTACAAGTAACTGTGTCGTGAAAGCAAGTGTAGTATCAAATCATCCTATCTGTCGAAAGTTGTACCAAATTCTGTGCTGTGCGCTTCACTCCTTTGCTTATCCAACTACAGTTACCAGAATGAAAAGAGTGCATTTCAAATCAGTAAAACGTGTGGGTAGGGGCTAGGCAAACGGTGTACAGCCTATCATTATCATGATGTTCATGCCGTTTGTCTCGCCCCGTTTGAGCGATGCACCACAAAAAGGGCGAGATAAACGGCCTTGGATCGTGCTTTTCTCGAAACCACGCGCCGTTTACCTAGCCCCTACATGTCATATCCCTTCATCTTTTACTCAAATGAAATGCACTCGAATGAAAGGATGACAAAAAATCCTACTTGAACTTAAGCCACGCTGTGTTACGTCTCCATCAATGGTGCATACAGCGTCGCGTCATCAAACCCTGCAATCCACGCGGCCGCTTGATGACACGTCTTCATCGTTGGCGGCACGCGCAACAGGTAGCGTCGCGCCGTCGATGGGCAGGAACAGCCTAGCACAACGAGCGGCTCATCTTCATCAACGACAACACGTAACAACTGTCGCTGACCACCGGGGTCAGTATCCTCATGCAGAACGTCAGCATCAACTTCCGCGACAAATCGCTCGACCCCCATGCGCTCCATCATGACGCGCCGCTTCTCGACGTTGCGCTCTTTTAGCACCTCATCGGCCGAAATCGTCTCTGGCGCAAACGCGATTCGCTGATCGATCCGCACGCCGTTCCAGCGCAACTCGGCCGATTGACAGCCCGCAGGCAGCTTTGTAATTTGCGTGTCCCCAATGTCGAGCCAGCCTGTCACACGCAACCCATCGGGTAGATGCGCGAGTGCCGTGCAGCCACGGAGATTGAGTTGCGCGATGTCGTTGATCCAGTGGGGAAGTTGGGTCAGTTGGGCGCAACCGCGTGCGACAAATCGACCGATTCGCACCCTTCCAAACAGCGGCCAACTCGTCAAATTGCGACATCCCGATACATCTAAAAAGCAAACATCTAGCCCTTCTGGTAACGCCTGCAACTGAGTACAGTTTTGCAAAATCAGTGAACTGACGCGCAACTGTTCGGGCAGCTTCACCAACTGCTGACAGTCAGATAAATCGATTTGATAGCGCACGTTCACCGCGGGCAACTCGCGCAGCCCGCTGCGCCGCGCCTGCAACTCATAACAGGTCACCCCGTCAACGAGTACACCAATGTCATTCTGTCCATCAAAATTGAGTGTTGCACTTTGTGACATATTTGCTCCTTTTAATCAACAACACGCCGAATGCGCTGCGGTGTATATTCGCGCTGGTGACGAACGAGATATAGACCTTGCGGCAAGGGAATCGGCCGATGTTCTTCATGTACAAGCGTCGCCTGTTTGGCTGTCACGTGCAGAAAAAATTGGTCGGCGAGGGAGTAGAGGTCGGCCGAATCGACCTCTGCAATCCGATGAGTATGCCCCGTCACCTCGCCATGTGCTAACGTTAGATGCTGCTGTTTCCGACAATTTGTCGGCATTTTCGCCACTGGAATGATGATTAAATCGCCATGTCTGTACATAAAATCCTCACGTTTTTTGTTGGAAATTACGTTCCAATTATAGCAAATTTGCCCCCCGTTTTCGATTGATTTGACAAATTGTTTCTGTCCAAAAATGGCAATTTTTGAGTGTTATGAATACCGTAAATGTGTATTAAGAGGTTGATCTTTCAACATTTGCGCCAAGTGAGCGCAGCTTTTGTTCGATGTCCTCGTAGCCACGGTCGAGCTGGTGAATGTTGCCGATGCGCGTCGTGCCTTTGGCGCAGAGAGCTGCCAACACCATCGCCATACCGGCGCGAATGTCGGGAGAGGAAACGCCTGCGGGGTTCGCGTGGAGCTGTGTTTTGCCGTGAATCATGACGCGATGCGGATCGCATAAAACGGTGCGTGCGCCCATAAAGTTGAGCTTATCCACAAAGAAGAAGCGGCTTTCGTACATCCAATCATGTAGCAGCACTTCTCCCTGCGCTTGAGTTGCCATGATGACGAGAATGCTCATCAAGTCAGGCGGGAAGCCCGGCCACGGCTGTGGCTTGATTTCGAGGACGCTGCCGCTGAGAGCGCGGTCAATGGTGAGGGCTTGATCGGCCGAAACCAACACCGCCTCCCCATCCGTCTCAAAGTCCACCCCTAACTGATTGTAGACGAGTTTGACCATGCGAAGGCTGTTTGGACTCGCGTTCTCGATCCGAATCTCGCCGCCCGTGACCGCCGCTGCACCGATAAAACTGCCGACCTCCATAAAGTCGGAGCCGATCCGAAATTCGCCGCCGCCCAGTTTATCGACTCCTTCAATCGTCAAGCGATTGGAACCAATCCCGTCAATTTTTGCGCCCATAATCGTGAGCAAGTTGCATAAATCTTGTACATGTGGCTCGCAGGCGGCGTTGTCGATGATCGTTGTCCCATCAGCTAGCACAGCAGCCATGATCGTGTTTTCAGTTGCGGTCACGCTTTGTTGGGTTTGCAGATAGTAGCCTGCGCCTGTGAGCTTCTCGGCCGACATCTCAAACCCGCCCTTTCCAAATTCAACGGTTGCCCCCAATGCACGCAGCCCTTGTACGTGGGTGTCTAGCGGCCGACCGCCGATCATGTCGCCACCCGGAACGGGAACCCAACACGCCCCCAGTCGCCCCAACATCGGCCCCGAAAAGACAAATGAGGCGCGTGTTTGCCCCGCGATCTCGCGGCTCAGACGTGTTTTGCTCAGATTGGCCGCATGGATGCGATAGCTGTTTTTGTCGATCTTTTCGACATCGACCCCCAAATCGCGCAGAATGAGCAGCGTGTTTCGCACACCTAGAATGTTGGGGATATTGTGCAAAACGACCGGTTGACCGGTCAAAATACAGGCGGGGAGCAGCTTGAGGGCCGCATTTTTGTTGCCACCAGCCGTAATCGTGCCACGTAGCGGATGACCGCCCTCGATGCGTAATGTTTCCATTGTATGTTCCTTGAGCTTATCGGTTGAACTATTCGTGAAAATTGTAGATAGCCAAATGCTATGGTCAACGATAGTGCGTGAAGGATTTATGTCTCACCCACTTTAGCGTCGTCGAATCCATTTCAACACGCAAAATACTAGCCATGTCACGAGCAACACGACAATTAACTGCACCACTAACAGGGTGAAAATACTGTAATTTAGCGTCTCGGCCGCGCTCTCCCCCAAAAACAGACAGTTTGTCGTCGCTGGATCAAAGCAAGCCAACAGCATCGCTGCTGCCACGCGGTCAAAGACACCCGGCACAGCCAGAGCCGTCCCGATCAACGCCAGCAACAAATCATGATTGCGATCTTGTGCCAATTGCGCTTCATCGATGTAGCTGCGGTGGAAGGCAATCAGTGGTTCGAGGGGCAGAAGGGTTGCCCATTGTTGCAAATTAATGTGCTGCTTGGTCAAGTTGTAGCGAATGTCGTCCAGCGTGGGCAGCAGCCCGACGACTGTGTTGTAGTTGGCAGTCATCAGCTCTAAACACTACCGAATACCGTTTACCATTGCCCAAAACTTTTGCCTGACTACTTAACGACCTTCGATGAGGCGACAGTTGTTTACGATCTAGTTCAGCGGCCAAGCCCTCGAAAACGTGTGCGATTGTAACGACAGTGTGGGCATTCGGCATCGGTGTAGTCACGGCCGCATTTGCGACAGGTTTGCGGGGCAATCGGCCGATCATCCTCCAACGATCCCAAAATCGTCACGATCTCCTCTCCCTCATGCGCCGCCAGCCACGCGAGTAAGTCGTAACGTCCAATTTTCCAGCCGTCTGCTGTGCGCTGGATGCGCCCCTGCATCACAGAGAGATCGATTTCCGTTGCATTTGCCGCGAGTTTGAGCGTCGCGGCGCGTCTATATGAGAGCATAAGTGTCGGGAGTTGCAAGTGAAGAAACAGATGTCACTTGCAACGTCCATCAAAGATCAATAACTGGTAAGCGAACTGTAAACTGCGTGCCTTGCCCAAGTGTGCTGCTGACGGTGAGCGTCCCCTGATGTTTTTCGACCCCTTCTTTGACCATGTAGAGACCGAGACCCGTGCCGGCGATGCCGTGTTCGACGGCAGTTTTGGTGCGATAGAAGCGGCGAAAGAGATTTTTTTGCCCATCGGCCGAAATCCCAATGCCCTCATCTGCCACCTCAACCTGTAGCATATCACCGTCCCGTTTAGCTGACACAGATACCGAGCCTGTTGGCGTGAACTTGATGGCGTTGTCGATCAAATTCTTAAAGATTGAGTAAAGCATGTCGCGGTCGCCATAAACAGATGGTAATGGGGCCGCGATTTGCGTAATAAAGCCCAACCCCTTCGCTGTGGCGGCATCGTGCAGGGGCGGTACGATCTCTTGAAATAGCGATTGTGTCTCAACACGGTTGGTACTGCGCTGCGTTTCATTCGCCTCCATCTTTGCCAACGAGAGCATCTGGCGCACCATCGCCTGCAAACGATCACTTTCATCGACGATGGTATCGAAGAAGCGTTCTGCTTTTTCAGGATTTTTGACCCCTTTACGCAACAATCGCGCATAGAGCAGAATGGTCGCCAGCGGTGTGCGAAGCTCATGCACGATATTGTGGAAAAAGTCATCGCGCATTCGCTCGACCTCGCGGATTTCGCGCAAGTCGCTAAAGACAAAGATGGCCTCACTGATGCGGCCGCTAGGGTCTTTGATATTGGCCGCGCTGATAAGAACGGGGACGGCATCAGAAGAGTAGTCGGTGTAGACATCACAGGCGAGACCATCTGTGTCGTCAACTGCTGTCAAGACCTGCTCGATAAAGGTCGTGATGTTGCCACGTCGTGCTTGGAGTAGCTTTTGGAGGGGTCGGCCGATCAGGTCAGATCGCTCTTTCTGCAAGAGAGCGGTCATCGAGTCGTTAACGGTCGTGATGTTGCCCAGCGCGTCTGTCGTGAGCAGCCCCTCCGACATGTTGTCAAAGATCGTTTCGATGCGGCGTTTTTCAGCGAGAACCTCATTGTGCAGCCCGGCGTTTTCAAGCGCGATGGCGAGCGGGCTGGCGATGGCACGCATGAGGTCGAGATCGGAGTTGTCAAAGCGGCCGACTTGCTTGTTGATCGCCTCAACGACCCCGACGACCGTTCCTTCCACCATCAAAGGGACGGCCAAGATTGAATTTGTCACAAAGCCAGAGGCCGCGTCGATTTCTGAATAAAACCGCTGGTCAGCATAGACGTTGTTAATCATCAGAGGTTCTTTGTTTGCCAGCACCCAGCCAGCGATTCCCTGTCCCGCTTTCAAGCGTACTTCGGGATAGTCCTGAAAGAAAGACTCCATCAAATCTTTGATAAAGACCAACTCATTTTTTTCATTATCATAGAGTCCAATCGAGACTGATTCGACGTTGAGAATCTGGCGCACGGGGTTGGAAACCTCGTCAAAAATTTCCTCTAAACTGAGGGTGGAGGTCAACGAAAGCGTGATCTCATTGACGACATCAAAGACAATTTCCTGTTGGGTCGAACGATAGCGCAAAACGGCGCGTTCGAGATAGATCGTGACGAAGTGAGCGGCAGATTGCAGTGGAATGGTGATTTGCAGATCGAGCAAGCCAATGGCTCCGGCTGGTGTTGAGCCATAGCGAGTTTTGTTAAAGGGCGCGAGGGTGAGGGTGGAGCCGCGTGTGGCGATGGGGGATAGCACGAGATCGGCCGAGTTCAACTGCACAACCGCGCTCCCCGTCAGCGGTCTATTCAAGACCGACATCTCGTCTCGCCAAATCAACTGCTCCATCACGCCATCCGAAGAAGCACACCAAACGTCATAATGTTCTTTATAGGGCGACCGCAAAATGACAATTGCTGTGTGCTGTGTTGTCCTCGCCAACGTTTGTGCCGCTACCATGCAGACATGATGCGAATCGTAAATCTCAGCGAGGTCGTGTGTTAATTGTTCAAAAAGTGAGGTGGAGATCGTCGGAACTACTATAGACATAACCTCATTATCAGCGATGATCCCCCTTAATTGCAACCCCTTTCTTGCCATTTTCACTGTCCGATGTATATTGACACAGGATAGCTAAAAAAACAGCATCCCCGTCCGCGCAACAAATAATTTGCATCATGTAGAGCAGGCAACGTTAGTGACGGCGATGCACAGGAGTAAAAATTATGTCATATATCGAAGCAATTCACGGCCGAGAAGTCCTAGACTCGCGCGGTAACCCAACGGTTGAAGTTGAGGTTTTACTCGAAGATGGCGCACACGGCCGAGCCATCGTGCCATCTGGCGCATCAACGGGCGTTCATGAAGCGTGGGAAAAGCGCGACGGCGACAAAGGGCGTTATCTAGGCAAAGGCGTGCAGGATGCCGTTGCCGTCGTCAACAACGAACTAGCGGAAGTCGTACATGGGCTGGATGGCACGCGCCAGCGCGAGATCGATCAAGCCATGATCGACGCAGACGGCACGGAGAACAAAAGCAACTTCGGCGCAAATGCTATTCTTGGGGTCTCACTAGCTGTTGCTAAAGCGGGCGCAAACAGCGTTGGTTTGCCACTTTACCAATATATTGGTGGGGTCAATGCCCACGTGTTGCCCGTCCCAATGATGAACATCATGAATGGCGGCAAGCACGCGGCTGGTGCAACCGACCTACAAGAGTTTATGGTCATGCCGATTGGGGCTGGCTCATTTGCGGAAGGGTTGCGCTGGGGTGCTGAGATTTATCACAATCTCAAAAAAGTTCTCACGCAAAAAGGGTATCGCACGACAACTGGTGATGAAGGTGGGTTTGCCCCCAGCGTCTCGGCCAACAGCGAAGCGTTTGACCTGATCCTCGAAGCAATTGACCGCGCGGGCTACTCAGCTGGCGATCAAATCATGCTAGCGATGGATGCGGCCGCTAGCGAATTTTATGAGGATGGCAAATATCACCTCAAAACGGAAGATAAAGTTCTGTCCGGTGCAGAGATGGTCGATTTTCTCGCCAACTGGTGCGACAAATATCCGATTATCTCAATTGAGGACGGGCTGCATGAGGACGATTGGGAAGCATGGACAATGCTAACAGAGCGTGTCGGCGACCGCGTGCAGATTGTCGGTGATGATCTGCTCGTCACCAACGTCAAGCGGATTCAGACGGGCTTCGATCTCAAGGCTGCCAATTCACTGCTCTGCAAAGTCAACCAAATTGGCACGCTCTCCGAGTCAATCGATGCGGTTCAGATGGTTCAGCAAAATGGCTGGACAGCGGTCGTCAGCCATCGCAGCGGTGAGACAGAAGATAACACCATTGCAGACCTCGTGGTGGGTCTCAACGCAGGTCAAATCAAGACGGGGGCACCAGCACGCTCCGACCGTGTTGCAAAGTACAATCAGCTTTTGCGGATTGAAGAAAACTTAGGCGATATGGCGCGTTATGCTGGGATCGGCGCGTTTACAAATTTGACACGGTAAAAAATGTGTTGCGTATTGCGTGTCCAACTTACGCAATACGCAACACACTTGTAACCAACCCTCAACCTATCCATTCCAATTATGTTAGCAGTTGATGCAAATAAGCTCACAAAAACGTTCCCGCCACGTCGAGGTTGGCGACGCATACAGGGTGGTGGCGGCACACAGGCGGTGTGCGGCGTTGACCTGCATGTGGAGCGCGGTGAGCTATTTGGGCTGTTGGGGCCGAATGGGGCGGGGAAAACAACGCTCGTCAAAATGTTGTGTACGCTGGTCGTACCATCGGGGGGAGACGCGACGGTGGCAGGGTATGATTTGACAGAGGAGGCTGCGATTCGAGCGGCCGTTGGGCTGGTCGTGACGGATGAGCGCAGCTTCTTTTGGCGGCTCTCCGCACGACGCAATCTGATCTTTTATGCCGCGATGTATGGCATGTTTGGCAAAGAGGCCGCGCAGCGAGTAGACGAAGTGCTGGATGCTGTGCAGTTGTTGAACAGGGCCGACAGCCGTTTTAGCGATTTTTCGACCGGGATGAAACAGCGTGTGGCAATTGCGCGTGGGTTGTTACATCGGCCGAAAATCCTCTTTCTCGACGAACCCTCGCGCAGCCTCGATCCTGTTTCAACGATTGACCTGCACGATCTGATCCTCGACATCCGCTCACGCCGCAACATGACCGTCTTTCTGATCACGCACGATTTGAATGAGGCGGAGAAGCTGTGCGATCGCGTGGCGGTGATGGATAAGGGATTGGTACGTGGGGTGGGAAGCTCGGCCGATTTACGCCGTCAAATTCAGCCAACGCGCCTGTTTCGCCTCACAGTTCGACGCTGGGATGAGCGAGCGGAGGCGGAGATCAGCCAATATGCGCCCAACTTCACTATCGCTGGCGACACCCTTCAGTTCACGATTCCGGAAGACGGAAACTTCTTGTCACCCATTCTCGATATTTTGCGACAACATGATATTCCAATCAGAAATATCGAGAGTGAACAGCCGACGTTGGATGATGTCTTTTTGCAGTTGACTGATTAGAGGCTTTGGCAAAAGCCAAAGACTAATGTAGTTCGCAGGAATGACAGTAAAATGAGAGACGGAATACTTTTAGTGTTGTAGCCAGTCGGCTACTTCGGCCGAAATCGCCACCATCTCCCCCTCATCTCTGACCGTTGTCAACCGATGTAAAACGGTCGCAACCTCCTCTATATCTAAATGACCGTTTGCACGGCGCAGCGCACTCAGAAAATCGGGGTCTGGTTGGGTTGGGTCGATGTGATAACGTGCGCCGATCTGACGTTTGAAGCGGCGTTTGTACTCGTTGAGAACAGCAGACCGATTATCGGCACGTCGATTGAGGTTGGCGATGGCGGTCACGTATTCGAGCGGGGCGCGGCGGGTTTGTTGGGTTTTTAGGGGAATGGGTCGGCCGAAACGTCGGCCTTGCCACAGCAACATCACAAAAAGCAGTCCCCCCACATAGATCAATGCCTGACCTGCTCGCGTCTGGCGCAGCCACGCGCTGGGGCCGATAATGGCATCCGGATTGACCAACGTGCGAACGCCATGATGCCATTCGTCAAACCACAGCGTTCCCTCATCAATTGCTCCCGAAAAGGCCAGCAAATTGAGTGCGAGTTCGGCGTTTTCTTCAATAGCATAGTTGGCAAACGGCGCGTCCAGTGCCGAGAGCTGCACCATCCCCTCACCCATCGGAATAGCCAACGCAACCAGCCCATCTTCAATTGCCAGCAGTGGGATAAATTCATCCATTTGCGGCTCGAAAATGATGTTGGGTGAGAGCGTTCGTGTGTCCCATTGGGCGAGCGTGTGCAGGCGCGGATGTAAAGCAGTCACGGGCGCATCAATGGCAAACACCGTGACATTCGCCACGTCAAAATAACCTGCAACCTGTCGCACAACGTCGCCATCTCCTGTCACAAACAGCGTGCCGCCGGCTTCAATCCACGCTTCTAGCGTCTCCATCTCTCGATTTGTGACGGGGACGGTTGGCTCCAACATGAGAACAATTGTCGAATCAATGGGTGGGGCAAAGTTGGTGAGGGTGCGGTCGCTGGTGCTGTAGCCCATCTCATCCAGCCACAGACGAAACGCTTTTGCGCCTAATGGTCGCGTCGATGCGCTGTCGAGCGGCGTGTCGCTGGCACTACGCGCCTGCAAAATGTTGATGGCAACCGTCACACCGGTCAGGAGCGTTATCAGAAAAAGGGCGAGACGTGCGTCTTTCTTCATGTTTGCTTGAGCAAATCGCGCACTTGTTGCCGATAGTGGGTGAAGGTGGCGGAGTCAATCGGCCGAAATCCATACCATACCCGATCAAATACATCGATCACGCCGCGCAGCGTCGGCGCAAATTCTGACCCAGCGATGGAGCGCAGATATTCCCGATTAGTTTTGCTACGGTCAAAGTGTAACTGATCGCGTTCATCGAGCGAGAGCAAGGCGGAGAGATATAGGTAGCGCACGGCATTGCGATAGTCGCCTGTGTCAGCATTCTGCTGGGCATTGTCAAAAGCGGCTTGGGCAGTCAGATTGTGGTCATCGGTGGGGAGAAGGGGGAGATGGGACTCGGCCGAAATCTCGCCACGCAGTCGTCGCATTGCCCAGAAGACGACCAGTCCCGTCACACCAATGGCGGCAAAAATCAGTACCCCACCCGCAGCTTGTCCACCGCCTAGTTCGCTGAGACGTTGCAGCCAGCGGCCGAGCCAGCGCAACACGCGCTGCCAAATTGGCACAGAAAATTGTGTGTCGATCTCAAAACGACTTAAAACAGCTTCAAGTTGCGTGCGAGCGTTGGGTTGTGCCTGCGACTGAGGCAGTTGCTGACTGGCAAGCAGCGCGTCGATTTGCGCGGTGACAACTTCGCTGTCTGGCTCATCGAGCAGATCGACCCAATAACTGGTGTCAAGCGGAACACTGCGACCATCAGCGAGCGTCACGCTCTGAATGCTCGCAAGCTGCTCTTGAATGGTGATGAGGTCGCCATCTGTATTGAGCGCGATTTGCGCCTCTTCGAGCAGGGTGAAAAAATCAGTCTCCGTTTGCGCTTTCGCAACAATGGGGAAGATTAAAACTAGAAGCAGCAGACAGAGTTTGGGCAGCACGCGCATAGAGAAAATCGGCTCTTTAGGAATTTGTGAGGTTGTTAACCGCTTGAATTCCCAAAGACTCAGAAGAGCCAATGTTGGATTAGTCGCTGATCCGCCTAAGCGACCATGCGTCTGTAAAGAAGCCGTTGTTTTGGAAGCCATACCGTCCGCGCATTCCCGCGCCCACGGTCACAACGCCCGCTTCTTCCACGCGAAACTGATGGGAAATGATGTTGCGCTGTCCAATCGCTGGAAACAGATAGCCAGAAGTTGTATTGTTGCCCACGAGGGCGATTTCGGCCGAGCGCGGATCCGTCGCAAATATCTTTTGCCCGTTGACGACATCTACCACCATGTCGGGGAAAACTTGAACGGTCAACTGATATGTTCCGGGTGTGAGATTGACCTCTGATAAAAGACGGAAGCTGACCGGCCCGTATCCTTTGAACACTTTCACCGTGTGCCATCCATCATAGATAAACAGCGGCCGCTCAAAGGCCGGCAGGAACGCACCCGACAGCACGCGACTTTCAGGCCGCAGCCACGTCGTGCCAAACTGATTATCGCCCTCGTCCCACTCCAAACGCCAACGGAGTGGCACTTGTAGCTCTGGAATGCCGTTTAGATTGTAATGCCCTTCCTCAAATGAGGGGTTGGACAAGAGATTCGGGCCGGGCGTTGCCGTTGGCGGAGCAAGCGTTGGGCTAGGCGTTGGCGGCATAGGGGTCAGAGTCGGCGGCACGGGTGTTACTGTCGGTGGGGCAGTGGTCGCAGTTGGTGGTACTGATGTTGACGTTGGCGCGACTAGCGTGGCAGTTGGTGGCACTGATGTCGCTGTCGGCGGGATAGCAGTTGAGGTTGGCAGCGCGGTCGTCGGTGTTGGTGGGACAGAGGTTGAAGTTGGTGGGATGGGGGTCGCTGTGGGCGGTGCTGTAGTTGCCGTTGGCGGGACAAAGGTAGCGGTTGGTGGCGCAGTGGTAGGAATCACCAAACGCTGACCGACAAAGATGCGGTTTGGATTCTGGATATTATTCGCCGTCACAATCGCGTTGATCGTGATGCCATAGCGTCTTGCAATTGAGGCCACCGTGTCACCGCGCTGTACGATGTGGATGGTGTCGCCTGTTGAGGGTGGTGCGGTTGGCTGTGGTGGCGCAGGGGTTGCGGTTGATGGTCGTGGCGTGGGGGGAGAAGTCGCTCCCGGGATAATGAGCCGTTGACCCACATAAATATGGTTTGGATTGGCGAGATTGTTCGCCACGACGATAGCTTGAATCCTTACACTGTAACGTCGGCCGATCCTCGCCACCGTATCACCACGCTGCACAATATGGATCGTTTCCTGACCACTGGGGGGAGACGTTGGCTGAGGTGTGGGCGGCTGCATCCCATCAGTTGGGATCACGAGAACCTGCCCAACGTAAATGCGATTGGCATTGATGATGCCGTTCGCATCCATAATCTCCTGCATCGACACATCGTAGTTGAGTGCAATCCGATAGAGAGTATCACCACGCTGAACGGTGTAGGTCGCATCGGCCGATGCCATCCCAACAGACAGTAGAACAAAAACAAAGCAAATTAAAACGACTAGCCGTTTCATGTGTACTCCTCACAAAATTGTCGCCACTAAATCCTATTTTAACGGTATTTTGTTCATTGCAAACAAAAACAGCAATTTCTCGGAATACATTGGAAAAACAATGCGCTCGCTATGTGACGAGTTTGCTCAATTGGAGTCAAAAAAAGGGGTATTAGGGAAAAATTGATACCAATTGAGAAAATAGAACATAATCCCCGCGATTTTTATTAGACAATAGGGTTAGCTTCTGGTTAGAATATAAACAAAGAGTAACAGACTGTTTTTGTAAGTATGGAGAGAGAACAATGGATAGAAATTTATTACGTGGAAGTTTACTCGCGGCTCTGCTGGCACTTATTCTGAATGGGGTTATTTTTTTTGTAGCGAATCTGATTGCGCCTGAATCGCGCACCAGCAATCCTCTCGTTGATCTTCAGCTCACGAATGTTCTGCTTTATACTGTCATTGCCGTTGCCGCTGCGGTGTTTGTTTTGTGGTTATTAGCACGCTTTTCAGAAACGCCCGGCACCCTCTTTCTTTGGTTACTTTTAGTCATCTCATTGCTTTCACTGATTTTGCCCTATACTCGCTCTCTAAACTCATGGACGTTTGCAGCATGGGGATTGATGCACGTCGTCATCGCATGGAGCATTGGGTATGGGCTTATTTTATTTGAACGGCCGATTGAATAAGTACGTCGCCTCTAATAGTCTATGGTTTTAAGTAGATAAACAAGACTCTTTGGGAATTCGAGTCGTCAAAGTGGCTTAACATCCAACCAAAAGCCATCCTCACTACCTTTTACGATTCAACGTAACTCTCAAAGAGCTATAAATAATGAATGGTGACAGATCGTCACGGAATACCCAAATGGTGGTTATGCGGTTTCAACCACAACCAACTTTTCCGGAGGAAATATGAGTGTAGGTACAGGGATTATTTTAGGTTTGTTGATAGGTGCATTGGCAATGTTGCTTGCTGACTGGTTCTTCTACCGCAATCGGCGCATTTGTGTCGATGCGGAAGGAGAGCTGCGTGAAACCAATAACTTGCTCATCTATGAAAGGGACAACCTTAAAAATCAACTCAAATCGTTTGATGGACAAGCCGGGCGTGTTGGTGCGCTTGAGGCAGATCTCAACACAAGAACAAAACAATATAATTTGCTGCTTTCAGATCACGAAGAAGCAGCCCGCCGCTATCGTGACTTAGAAACACGATACAAGTCAAATGAAAACAGATTAGGACAATTAGGCGATTTGCAGACAAGCCTGCGCGAGAAAGATGCTGAAATTGAGCATTTACAAGCGGCATTAGACGCACGCGATGGTGAGCTAAATGAACTCAACATTGGTTTCAAAGAGATGGGATTGGTCGCGGGCGGGGCCGCTGGACTGGCAGCGTTACGCTCTCAACTCAACGAACAAGACGATGAGTCTCGCCAAGTACGGCACGCGCTCGAAGAACGTGATGCCGAAATTGCACATTTGCGTACCAACTTGGAAACGCGAGATGGCGAAGTCAGCACGCTGCGTGGTGAGGTAAATGGATTACGCGATACGGTTGATTTGCGCGATCTGGAGCTTGCCGATTTACGCGCCGAACTTCATGCAAAAGATGTCGAGTTGGGCAACTTGCGCGGTCAAATGGATGAGTTGAGCATTGGCTTGGACGAAATGGGCATCGCTACAGGTGGCGCAGTTGGCGGCATTGGATTGCTGGCTGCGTTGCGCTCTCGCTTTGGGAAGCAAGATGAACAGGCCAATGAGTTACAAGCATCACTACAAACACGCGACGCAGAATTAGCTAGTTTACAGGCGATATTAGTTGAGCGCGATGAAGAAATTGGCAGACTGCGTGGGCAGTTGAGCGGCGAGGTAAACGGGTTGCGCGAAGAGGTCGAGCTGCGCGATTTAGAGCTTGCTGATTTACGCGCCGAGCTTCATGCAAAAGATGTCGAGTTGGGCAACCTGCGTGGTCAGATGGACGAGCTGAGTATCGGCTTGGACGAAATGGGAATCGCCGCAGGTGGTGGCATCGGACTGCTGGCAGCTCTGCGTTCTCGTTTTGGAAAACAAGAAGATGATGTCAATCAATTACAAGCATCGCTCGATGCACGTAATGCTGAACTCGCTGATTTGCAACGACGTTTAGAAGAACGGAATAGTCGGATCATCGAAATGGATGTTGCGCTTTCGGAGCAATCGGCCGACATCAACGCCCTCAACGCCACCCATCAAGACGAATTAGCTACTCTCACGGCCGAACTCACAATAGTTCGCAAACAACTTTCAGAAAGCGATGCACAGCTTGCCGAGGTCAACGCAGAAGTGGACAACCTCGATGTGGACTGGGGCAAAATGGGTTTGATTACCGCAGGTGCAGCGGCTGGTGGTGGGCTGCTGGCGCGATTGCGTGGTCTGGGTAAACGAGTCAATGAACAAGAGCGAGAGCTAACAGCAACAGCGGAAGCTGATCCGATTGAACTCGATCCTTATGTCATTGAATTGCAAGGCTCACTGAGTGAGCGCGAGAATGAGCTGACAACTTTGCTGGCGCGTTGGGAGGCACAATCGGCCGAAATCAGCAACCTTCGCAATGAGCTTGAAGCACGCGATTCAGCACTGACTGAGTTACACAGCTCGCAAACAGATAAGTTTGAAGATTTGCAGTTGCAAATCATGCTACGCGATGATGATTTGGCAGAATTACGTCAACAGCTTGAAGAACGCGAGGCAGAGGTTGAACGCATTCGTGCAGAGGCGAGCGCGAGATCGGCCGAGCTACAACGCATCAATGTCGAACTTGACAACTGTGCCTCTGAATTCAATACTCTCCGCGCAGAACTGGATAGCCGTGGTGCGAGCGCAGCGGAAATAGAGAGTCTTCGTGCCGCTGTTTCTAACCGCGACACTGAAATTTTAAGCTTGCGTGCCCAGTTAGATTCTGTTGAGTCAGAATTGGATGATGTCAACATGAGTTGGTTGGCAGGAGCCGGCGCACTTGGGGCGGGTAGTGCCGTCATCGCAATGAAGAAGCGCATTCGAGACCTCGAAGCAGAAATCGCCCAACGCGATGGAGAGATTATCTCGCTGCAAGAATCAGCCAATAAACCTGATGATTTGACCAAAATCTGGGGGATTGGCCCCGCGATCGCGGGGAAATTCAATGACAACGGAATTTACACCTTTGAACAACTCGCTCGCACAGAGCGGCATGAAATTGACACGATTCTCGCGGGGTCGGGTGGGCGTTTCCGTCTGGCAACGCCCTCTGTTCGAGCAACATGGCAGGAACAGGCGCGTCTCGCCGCCGTCGGCGATTGGGATGAATTCGACCTGCTGCACAGCCGTGTCCGCAATGAAAAGCCAGATGATCTGACTCGCATTTGGGGACTGGACGAGCAGATTGAGCGTTCGCTGGTAACACGTGGCATTGACACATATCGAGAGCTAAAAGAGGTTCAGTACGAAGAGGTGTTGCCTGAGTTACAAATCGTTCAGATGAACTATCCCCACTACTCTAAGCGTGAGATTTACAACGCTTGGGTTCAACAGGCACGTTGGGCGATGAATGAGGATTGGCAAGCAATTAATTCTCAGCTCGCCGCGCTTGAAACTCCGCCAGAGCCGGATGATCTGACCAAAATTTGGGGGATTGGAAAAGGCTTAGAAGGCATTCTCAACACAAATGGCATATACACCTTTGAGCAGCTCGCTGAAATACCAGAAGAGCAACTCGATGCCATCATTGATCGGGCTGGCTCCCGCTATCGCATTGCAACGCAAAACCTACACAATACGTGGGCAACCCAAGCAGAGATGGCGGCGGCCGATGATTGGGAAGCATTAGAAAACTATCAGGATCAACTGAGCTGGTCGGATGATGACGAGGCGTAAAGCTCGCTGAAAAGCGGAGGCCAAAATTATGAGTGCTTCTTGTATCGATAAAGAACCTATCGCGCCGATTGCGGTGCAACATTACAACTTTTTGAAGTGGATCGTTGTCGCTTTGTTGGCTGCATTGCTGTTGGGCTTGCTTGGCAAGTCTTGTGCAGCAGCAGCGTTGGCGGCTCCCACAATTAGCGTGCCGAGCGGGACGATTGACCCGCAAGCGGTCACGCTGACGGGAACCGGTGCGCCCAATTCTCAGGTGGTCGTTGAAATTGACGGTGAGGAGTTTGTTGCCGATGTTGATGGCAATGGTGATTGGTCACTGACGACAGAGACGTTAACTGATGGAGATTACACGGCACGTGTTGCGGCTGTCGATCTTGAAGGCGGCGATTTGAACTTTGCGGACAGTGGTGATTGGTCGGTGGCGAGTGCTGTCGTCGAAGCGGCCGATTCGGATGGTGAAGCTGATGCGTCTGTCGCGGCACTTGTCGCGTTGGGCGGACTGACGTTGGGCGACTTTGCGGCCGATGACGACCTGACGAGCGGCAGCCTGCGTTGGCGTGGCACAGGTGAGCCGGGTGCAACGGTTGAGCTACTTGCCAATGGTGAGGTGTTAGACCGTGCAACGGTCGATGCAGATGGTAATTGGGTATTCAACAATGATTACAATTTTGCAGCGGGCGATGTCGATTTTTCGGCACGCATGATTGGTGCCGATGGGGATGATTTGGGAGAGCTTGCTGGTAACAGTGTCGCTATCCCCGATTTGAGTATCGCAGAGCTAGATGCGCCAACATTACGGTTAGATAGTGATGGCGATGTCGTGGAAGGTGATGAGATCACCTTTTCTGGCACGGCCTCGCCCAATGCAGACATTGAAATTTTGCTTGATGGTAAGGTGGTCGAGATGGTCTCGGCCGATGCGGATGGCAACTTTACCTACAGCACCTCAACGCTTCCTGCCGGCGATTATGCTTTGACTGCCCGCAACGCTGAGGACGGTCAGTTGGAGACGGATGCAGTCGCCTTTAACGTAGAGGCAATGCCGACTGCCGCTCCGCCTATGTTGGGGCGGATATTTGGGGGCAGCTCGGCCGATGACCCCATCGAGTTTAGCGGTTCGGCCGAAGCGGGTCGTGAAGTTGAGCTATTTGTCGATGGTGAAAGCATTGGCACGGTCGTTCCCGATGCAGATGGCAACTTTACCTTATCAGCACCTGTTGGAGCTGGCGAGCGCGTTGTCACAGTGCGCTACGTCGATGATGAGGCCATTGGCAGCGATGAACAGGCGTTTACCGTTGCAGATGTCAATGGGGTTGGTGGGGCAGCCATCACGACTGCAATGCCAAATGAAGACGGCACAGTGAGCGTGAGTGGCACGGCTCCTGCGGGGTCAGAAGTGGAGATTATCAGTGGTGACGGGGTGATCGGGACGGTTTCGGCCGATGACGACGGTAACTTCAGCATTGACGTGACGCTTCCAGATGACAGCAACAACACAATTGGCGCACAAACGACAGATGAAAATGGTGTCACCATTGGATTTGACTCAGTTCCAGTTGCGACGGGCGCATTGGTAAATGCAGATGACGGCGATGGTGCTGAAAATGGGACTGGCGGAGCTGGCGATAGCGATGCAGTCGATAGCTCTGATGAGACAGCTAGCGGTGACGCTTCTGACGATGACGTGGCCGCTACCGATACTGGCGGCAGTGGCAGTTCTAGTGCTGACGATAGCGGAAGCACTAGCGGTGATGACATGACCGCTAGTGGTGACGACACGGCTAATGACAATGCCGATGACAATTCTACTGGTGATGATGATACAGCGACCGATAGCGGCAGTGATGACGATTCCAGCGATAGTGACACCGCTGATGATTCCAATAACGACGGTAGAGTTGTCGTGACCGATGTTGCGCCAGTCAATGACGAAAACGGCGAAGCTCCGACAATTGGAACAGTTGACTTTGGTATGAGCGGGACAGGGAGACCGGGCGAGTTGGTTATTGTCTTGGAAAATGGTGAGGAGGTTGGGGGGGCGACGGTGCAGGCAGACGGCCGATGGTCGTGTACATGTATTTTGCCACCGGGTGAACATATACTCATCGTCCAAGAAGCCAATAACCCCGATAATCGCAGTGAACCGGTTGTATTTGTGGTCGAAAATCTGACGGAGGCTCCAACACCACCTCGTCTACCGCCCGGCACCACCTCTACGACACCACCTATTGTTTGTACAGGAGAGCCACCATACGGCGAGATTAGAGGGCATATTTACATCGTCGCGCAATGTGAATCATTGAGCCTGATCGCACTACGGTTAGGCACAACAGTAGACAAGATGATGGCGTTCAATCCACAACTTGCAACACCCAGCCAAATCTATCCGGGGCAGCCTCTTAACATTCCGGGCGATGCCGGCTGCTTTGATAATGCTGGCGGATAAGTTTCACTCAACTTGAATGCTTCTCATTTAACGCTACAATGCAACAATGAGAAGCATCAAAGTCAAAAAAGCAGATCACTAAGAGTAGACAAGTTGATTTATCTCATCGTTTTTCTGCTGCCATTGGTTGTCGCCGTTGGTTTTGTGTCGATGGCGCAAACAATTTCGCTGCGATTGGGCATCGTCGCTGTGCCGGGCGGCCGACGTAAGCATGAAGGATTGATCCCAACACTTGGCGGTATTCCTCTTTTTGCCGGGTATTTGAGCGGCATTTCACTGATTTACTGGCAACTTCCACCCGATGATGATTTTCTGCCATTGCGCGGGGTGGTTATTGGCACAGTGATTGTTTTCTTAGGTGGGCTGCTTGATGATTGCTTTGATCTGGCTCCACGCTGGCAGTTTCTATTACAGTTTGTGGCGGCGATTATTGCGAATTACCATATTGCGTTTTTGGAGAGAATTGCAAATCCGTTTGGGGGATCGGCCGATCTCATCCTCCTCACCATCACCCCAACTGAAATCATCTTCGCTACGCCCATCGCTTGGGCAATCACCATCTTCTGGATTGTGGGCATGATGAACGCCATCAACTGGCTCGATGGCCTCGACGGTCTTGCGACGGGGGTCGGAGCTATCTCATGTGCGGCCTTTGCCCTACACGGCTTTGGATTAGGCCAGACGACAATCGCGGCCTTTCCACTGTCACTCACGGGAGCTTTGCTCGGCTTTCTCTTTTTCAACTTTGCCCCAGCACGCATCTTTCTCGGTTCGGCCGGTGTCTACATTCTCAGCTACAACATTGCCACGCTCTCCTTTCTCGCCCCAGCCAAATTTGCCACACTTCTGCTCGTACTTGCGCTCCCACTACTTGATGGTCTCTGGCGCATCATCGACCGCATTCGACAGGGTCGCCATCCATTTAGCGGAGATCGTGGACACCTCCATTTCATGCTCTCTGACGCTGGTTGGCAGACACAACACATCGTCTTGACTTACTATGTCATTGCGATCATGTTAGGCGCAGTAGCCCTCTTTGCACCAAATGGGCTAATTAAGTTTGGCGTATTGGCGGTGATCGGCATTGGGATTCTTAGCTTTTTGGTCTGGTATAGTGGACGCGAACGTTCGATAGTCTGATACAATCTGCTGTATGAAAGGCATCAATGTAGGCGACAAACACCCGAATTCCCCCATCAAACTAACCCACCCGGAGTGGAGCAAAAAGGCAACAATTTACCAGATCAACACGCGGCAATTTACGGAGGAGGGGACGTTCCGCTCGGCCGAATCTCATCTCCCACGCTTAAAAGAGCTTGGGGTTGACATCGTTTGGCTGATGCCGATCCATGAAATTGGAGTCGTCAATCGCAAGGGCAGTTTGGGCAGCCCTTATGCTGTCAAAGACTTTTATAGCGTTAATCCTGAGTTTGGCACGCTGAATGATTTCAAACACCTCGTGCAAGCGGTACACGCGCACGACATGTCTATCATTATCGGCTGGGTTCCCAATCATACTGCGTGGGACAGCGTGTTGGTTGAACAACATCCGGAGTGGTATATCCGTGACGATAAAGGGGATTTTCGGCCGACGACATGGTGGAACTGGTCGGACATCATCGAACTCGACTATCAGCACACCGCGTTGCGCCAATACATGACCGAAGCGATGTGTTACTGGGTGCGCGAAACCGACATTGATGGCTTCCGCTGCGATGTGGCGGGGTTTGTGCCAACCGATTACTGGAACAGCGCACGCAAAGAGTTGGACGCAATCAAACCTGTTTTTATGCTGGCAGAGTGGGAAGCCCGCGACCTGCATTATGAAGCATTCGACATGACCTATGCTTGGACATGGTATGATGCCGTTCACGAGATTGCGATGGGAAAGGCTGATGTCGGCCGTTTGTTTGTCTACTATTCATGGAATGAAAAGGCCTTTCCACAGGACATCATGCGGATGATGTTCGTGAGCAACCACGACAAAAACTCATGGGACGGGACAATGTTTGAGCAGTTTGGCGATGCGCTGCACGCCGTGATTGTGCTGTCCGTCATCGGTGAGGGGATGCCTCTCGTCTATAACGGCCAAGAAGCGGGCAACGCGAAGCGTCTGGAATTTTTTGAGCGCGATCCAATCGAATGGCAAACACATGAAATCGGAACCCTCTATAGAAAGCTGTTTGAGCTTAAAAAGCAGAATAGTGCATTGTGGAACGCAGCATGGGGGGCGAGAATGCAACCAGTGACCAACGACGTTGAATCAAAAGTGTTGAGTTTTGTGCGGCAAAATGAAGAGGATAAGGTGTTTGCAGCGTTTAACTTTTCGGCCGAGACTCAATCCCCAACATTTCTAAACGACCTACATTCAGGCACATACACAAACTATTTTACTGGCGAACAACTGACTTTTTCTGCCCCCACGCAACTGACGCTACCAGCGTGGGGATATTGCATCTTTGTGCGCTGAAACGCAGACACTATAACCTCCGCTATGTTTTGGTATTACGTCACTCGCTTTCTTTGCAATTGGCTACTTTTTATGCTGGGCGGCCGACTCACCGTTGAAGGTGTCGAACATATCCCAGAAGATGGCCCTTACCTGCTTGTCTCAAATCACATGAGCATCGCAGACGGCCCCATCGTTCTCATGTCGCATCCACCCAAATGGACATATTTCTGGATTGCGGCGAAATGGACAACCTATCCGGTCTTTGGCTTTCTCGCTGCTAGAATCGGCGCGATCTTTATCGAACGCGATGTCCTCGACCGCGCTGCCATTCGTCGTGCTGTTGACATGCTCAAGGCAGGTGAGATTGTTGGTCTTGCCCCAGAAGCGACGCGCAGTCCAATTGGCCAGATTATCAAGCCACGCAATGGTGCCGCCTACCTCGCTACACGTGTTGATGGTATGCCGATTGTCCCAGCAGGCATCACAGGTTCTGACAAATTGTTTGGCAATTTTTTGCGCTTGCGTCGCACGCCGATCACAGTCCGTTTTGGCAAGCCGTTCACACTTCCCACACCAGAACGTCGTCTCCGCCAGAAAGAGTTGACGCGCCTTACCGACGACATCATGCAGCGCATTTTGCCTCTAATTCCAACTGAGCAGCACGGTTACTATCGTTACACAAATCGTTGAGCAGACTTGAGTTATTCACGATCAGGTGGCTGGGAAATTTTGAGTGCAAGAGGGGCAGGAGGGCACCCCTCTTGCGGGTGGTGAAAGCTGGGGTATAGGGGGGAGGGCCAGCTTCCACGCATGTAGACAGCAATTTCAGTGGGGGCTGTCTTCTGTCTACACAAGCAGAATTCTAGCAGAGAGGGGGAAGCGGTGTCCACTTTTGTTAAGCAAATGGAAAAAACAGCTTGCAAAGCTCACCTGACTGAAGTAATCAAGCTGTTACGGTGGCGGGAGTGTGTCAAACTCTCCTATTCCAAAATAGGCTTTCATCACCTCGATTACGACAGGAGCCGCCCACTGTGATCCTTCTTCTGCATTGTACATAAAGGCCGCTACCACTATTTCTGGATTTTCAAATGGCGCGTAAGCGGTATACCACGCATGGCTGGGCTGGATACCGCCATCCGTTGCACACCAGTCATGTTTGATAGCGATGTTATCGCAAAACTCGGCCGTCCCCGACTTCCCGCCCGTCCGAATTCCCCACGTCTCAAGCCAATAGACCCGCTCTAGCTCGCCGTTGGCATTTGTGCCGATTTCGTACAACTCAGGCCAACCGCTGCCTGTCCCGCCCGCTAAATTGGTTCGGCGCATCCCTTCCGCGACCACGTCGAGGTATTGCTGGTCGATGTTGACGGTGTTCAGGAGTTCTGGCGGCCGAATATAGTTGCCATCTTCGTCAAACTGGACATTGACATCGACAGTCGATGGATCGATGGGATTTCCGCTCTGATCTTTCAGGATGGGGATGCCATTTTCACCCGGTGCAGCAAAAATAGGCAGTTCTCCTTCGCGCTGGATGACAATGTTACCTTCGTCATCAGTCAGGTGGTGGATGATGGACGGCCGATAGAGAAAACCACCGTTTGCGATCACAGAGGTCATATTGGCAATCTGTAAGGGGGTCGCCAAGACATAGCCCTGCCCAATTGCCGTATTGTAATCATCGCCAGTTGACCATGGATCAGCATAAGTGCGCTGTTTCCAATCCTCGTCGGGCATATTCCCCGGTGCCTCGGCCGGCAACTCAATGCCTTGCACACGCCCAAGCCCAAACTCATTGGCATAGCGTTTCAACCGCAGGTTGCCGAGCGCATCGACAACTTCGCTTCCATCCTGTGCTTGGAAGCCACCGTTGATTTTATAGAAGTAGATGTCACAAGATTGGGCAATCGAGTCATAGACGTTGACTGCCCCATGTGATCCGCGCTCTCTCAAGCCTGTTTCAGGATTTGTGACAACTTGCTGGAAAATCCAGCACACGAACTGCTGGGCGCGACCAATGTCATTGGGGGCAAACTGGTTGGCGATGCTAATCGCGCCTGGGGCGAGCAGACGACGACTGGGTGAGACGACCCCTTCCTGTAGGGCAGCCGCAGCGGTAATCAACTTAAAGACGGAGCCGGGCGGATATTGTCCGGCGATGGCGTTGTTGAGCAGCGGCCGATAATCGTTGCGTGCCAATTGTTGATAGTATTCGACAGGAATTTCAGTCGCAAAGCGATTGTTATCGTAAGAGGGCAGACTGACAAGCGCAAGAATCTCGCCCGTTTTTGGGTTCATTGCGACAACTGCCCCTTGCTCTATCTCAAGTTTGACAGGAAAACCCGTGCGTGTGGATGGCTCTTGACGACGACGCACCATGTATGACTCAAGAATACTCGTCGCAATTTCTTGCAGTTGCAAGTCGAGTGAGAGATGCAGGTTGTAGCCGGGAACGGGCGGCTCTGTTAAGCCAATTTGCCGTACCTCGCGCTGGACAGAGTTCACTTCAATGGTGCGCCTACCCTTCTCCCCTGACAACTCCAGCTCCATTGAGGCTTCCAAGCCAAAAAGACCAACGCGATCATCTCGCTCATAACCGAGAACGTCAACATAGCTGAGATCGGGAATCGGCCCCATAAAACCGACAATATGCGCGGTCGCTTCGCCGGATGGATAGTTGCGAAGAGGTGCTGCCTCGACGCTCACGCCGGGCATAAAGACAGCCTCTTGCTGAATAACACGTGCAAGCGTGATAGGAATACTCGATGTAATGACTTGGGGGTTGAACGGGTCAAAACTGTACGTTTCTACGACGTTCATGATGCTGGCCGGCAGTTCGGGAACAACGCCTGAGAGGTCGAGCGTCTCATCGGCCGACACGCCATACAATTCCGCTAACTGTTCTGTCTGTGCAACGATGTCGGGATCGGCCGAGACAATGAGCGCCTCTTGCTGCACCGTATTGGTGATCGGAACGCCAGTTAGCAGGGACAACCGTTCAAAGACGGCCGTGCGCTCATTTTCATCGCTAGGCAGCTTATCAAGCGTAATTGCGACATTAAACTGTGGTAGATTTTGTGCTAAAGGCAATCCGTTGCGGTCAAAGATGACACCACGTGGTGCATCGGTTGTGAGGACAGCAATACGATTATCGGCCGCTTGCAGCTCTAAGTTTGCCCCACGTGTTTGCTGTAAAAAGATGACGCGCCCTAAAAGACCCCCTAAAGCCACCACGACCAATAAACGCATGAAAAACAGGCGACCTCGTAGGTCAGCGCCAGATTCATACGCTGCCTGCTCTTCCCAATCTTCGGGACGTTCCCAACCCATTCGTGACATAGGCGTTTGATTTTACGAGCGGGGCGGCCGCGTTTAGCGACATTTTGGATTTACGATTTTGTCGCATAGCCTATCCGCTTCGCAAGCGTGCTGTTCCCGCGTGAACGAGAATGCTTATTCTATAGATTGATCTGCCGCGATGGGCGAGAACCTGCTGAGACCAAACGTAAAAGCCAATAAAGTGGCAGGGCGACCAGCGCGTGCAAAATGATGGTGGCGGACAATGTGCGCCACAGTTCTGCTGATGTAGGATAGCCAGCGATGCGCTGAAAAAGAAGCGTTGCTAATCGAAACATTAGCATCGCGCCAAGTGCGAGAATGATCGGAAAGACCAACCGACTGTTACGCAGCAACACGCGGAATGGCTGGATAGCGAGTAAACCAGCCATCAAGCCGATGCTGCTGCTACCCATTGGCGCGGTCGAGAGTAGGTCGATCAACAGCCCTGCGATAAATGCGACGGTTAGCGATTCGACAACTTCTGCCCAGAGTCCCCATGCAATCACAAATGAGATGGTTGCTTGCAGATAGACCCCACCGATGGGCAGATAGGCAAAAAAAGTGCTTTGGAAAAGCAGTAAAATGAGAATAATTGGGATAAGTAGGAATGGGCGAAGGTGCATCTATGGATGGTCGGGACGCACGACTTCAACCTTTGCGCCAGACTCACGCTCGATCATCAATGCAAATTGTTCGATCTCCTCGTCGCCAAAAATGTTGGCAGTAGTGCCACGTGGTGCGCCAATGTACATTGTGTGGGCTTTATGTTCGCGCATGTAGGCGATCAGTTGTTCACGCAACGTGCCTTCGAGGACGACGACTTCGGCCGAGACCCCCGCCAATCGCCCACGTCGCGCTGCCAACTCGACAAGCGCACGCCCCATCCACAGCAGCTCTTTCCGCAATGCGGGACGTAATACATTGTCGATGCCAACAATTTGCATCTCGTCAACCACATAAACGAATTCGAGACGCGCGTCGGCTTCTTTTGCGTGATCGGCCGCTGCTTTTTGCGCCGCACGACTGCCTTCACCACCACGTGTCGCGCAGATTATCAGAGGGGGGTCAGTTTGAGTGAGTTCGGACATGTTGGTTCATATAGTGGCAAAATTACGAGCGATTTACAAGAGGTGATTCACAAATACTCGACTTTTGACAAGTTTAGCGTGCATAAATCCAGAATGCGAAAAGTATGAGAGGAAATAGGCTCATGCAGCCTTGGTAGATTTGTAAAATCACTACCGCAAGCAAAAAAGTATCTGCTACTGACGGTGTGGTTGTTTTTGTTGATTGTCCTACGGTCTGTTTGAAGAATGCTACGATTTATCCCTTGACTCTAAAATAAGCCTCAATTGCCAAATGCAAGGATCTGCTGCTTGCGATGATAGACTCGCTCATTTAGTAGCTGTTTGTATACGCTCTGATGTCGCTGAAATGTGTCGTTATCATTTTGTTGATGAGCAGTTTGGGCGAGACCATAATAGGCTTCGACTTTCAAATGCCAAATGTCGGTTTGTTGGGCGAGGGTTAGAGCAGTCGTAAAGGCGGCTCGGGCGGCGAGGAGTTGAGCATTCAACAATTCGCATTCGCCAAGAGCCAATTGAATCTCGGTTGTGCGACGGGGTTCTTCACCAAATTCAATTAACCGCCAAGCCTGTGTCAGATACTCTTGTGCCTGTGTAAAACGTCGCGCCCCGCGCATGAGCAGATAGGCGTAATCGACGTAGAAGGTCGCTTTTCCATCAGGATTGTCATGTTGATCGAGATGCGCGAACGCGACTGTGGCGACCGCCTCCGCCTTTGCAAACGCGCGTTGCCCGACGTGTGCTTGCAATAAGTTGGTCAACAAGTAGATTTTTTGATCATCGGCTTGGATGTGGTCAGCATGATCGAGACCTTCCTGCGCGTATTCGGCCGATTCCTCATACCGCCCCAACAAATACGCCGTGTGGCTCAAGTTGAGTAGCGTGACGATGACACGCTTGATCGCGTTTTGCTGACGTGCTAAGTCAAGAGCCTCTTGGTATGCTCGATGTCCGGCTGGCAGATCGCCTTGATCGATAAAGAGCGCAGCTTGCTGATTGAGCATCGCAGTGAGCAAACGGGCATCGTTGAGTTGACGCGCTAGGGTGAGGCCGCGAGTGAGATGAGGTTCGGCCGATTTTCCCTGTCCAAGCAACACGCTTGTCAAATTGTATGAAAAGATGGCGATCTCATGTGGATAATCATGCGTCTGCGCGAGGTCAAGACCGACTTCCCATGCCTGCTGCGCGGCAGCGGAATTATGTCGCACTGCGGCAATGCCACGCGCCTTGGCGATTCGCATGAGCGTTATCTCATCCTCCCAACGAGTCGCTAGCGCATGAGCTTGTGACAAAATGGAGAGGGCTTCATCTTCCCCCTTTTGTGCAGCTAATAATCCTTGAATTGACAGTAATTTTGCCAACGCACGTCCATCTGCTTGCGCGATGCCTTGTTCGAGATGTTTTGTCAGAATGTCATGTAGGCCATAAATGATTAAATAGCCTGCGATTGCCTCCAGAATTGCGACAGAATCGGCCGAAAACGCATACTCATTCGCATCTTGCAAGCTCTGTAGAATGTTATCGCGCTCCACTTGGAGTTGTGTGTGATTGTACTGATGCGTTTGAGCATACGCTTTGAAGTAGTCGCTTTTGCGAACAAAGACAGCGCGGTCAGTTAAGTGAAGACGGGCAAATTGGTTGACGAGTGGGTGCAATTGATAGCGATTGGGCGACACCAATTGCAAGAGGGCGCGATTTTGCAATTGGCGCAACAGTCGAGAGGTAGCGGACTTGGTGAGCTGTATAAGTGCGGTTGCTGCCTCCTTTGAGAAGGCAAAACCATTGAATGCGCCGAGCATCACGAAGCCCGCCTGTTGGAGAGGGGTGAGGCTTTGATAGCTGATGTCAAGCGAGATATAGACACTGCGATCATCGAATTCGAGATAGACGGGATCGTGGTCGAGCATCTCCTCTAAAAATTCAGTTGCCGACCACGTTTTGTTCAAACGCAAATGTGAGGCGATGATCGTCAAGGCCAACGGCAGATAACCAACGCGCTGACTGATTTCGACTAAGACGGAATGCTCCCGTGCGACACGCTGATCGTTTTCGAGAATGGCGCGAAACAGGTCGAGTGCAGCCTCTGTCGCAGGGCTAAAAGGCAGCAGGTCGAGCGGGTCGGGACGGGTGGGCAAGCGCAATTCGCGCTTGCGGCTGGTGACGAGCAATGCCCCTTCCCAGCGAGGTGGCAGAAAGTAATCGACTTGTTGACCGCTGCTTACATTGTCCAAAATCAACAAGGTATGGCGGTCTGCCAGCAAATGGCGCACATGGTCGCTCAGTGCGTCGAGTGGAAAATGTGTTGGACAAGGGTCGTCGTAGAGAATGGCGATCCAGTGTAGACGGTCACGGAGGAAGGGGGTCAGATCGGCCGAATGAGGCGGCATCGTCACCATCAACACGCCATCGCCAAAGTGGTCTTGTAGCTGATGGGCGATCTTGGCGCACAGTGTCGTTTTGCCAACACCAGCCATCCCATGAACGAATGCCACGCTGTTTGGGCGAATCAACTGTGTGGTTAGTTGGGCAAACAGCGCGTCACGGCCGACAAACGGCTCTGGCAACAGTGGTGCCACAAACGGGCCGCGCCAATTTCCCAATAGCTTGATCTCTTGAGGGTCTGTCACTAAACGTTTTAGTTGGGAAATTGACAAAGGGCGGTCGTCTGCGTAAGGTTTCGGCCGATGAATCGCGGTCAATAGCCGATCTGCATCCTTTTCAGAGAGATGCAACGCCACGGCCAATCGCACGACAGGCTGCCACTTATACGGACGGGATGGCCCCGTCAGCCAATTTTCCAAGCGTCTCTTTGTGATCCCAGCAGCTGAAGCCAGTTTTTCGACACGAATACCAGCCGCTTGCCTGAACTCGTCGAGCAGAAGACTAAACGTTTTTTCACTCATTGCCACATAAACTTTGGTGGAATAATCCACCATTCTCACTCTTCTCAGCGCACTCTTTTTCCATTAAAGTTCTGTCAGATTACATTTGCTGTCTGTGTCATATTTTGAGGAGTTAGTTATGCGCTCGTTTTATTGGATTGGTGTGATTGTACTGGCAATCTGGTTTGTTGCCCAAGTCAATGCGACGGAGGAGGCGTGGTGCCATCCAGCGTTTCCCTATACCGTTGAGCATGTGGGCTCGGCCGAACGCGATGTGCTGTTTGGTGATGCCACATCTGAAAAGTTCTGCGGTTTGGGTGGCAATGACATCATCTACGCTGGTGACGGCATTGACTTTGTCGATGGCGGGTCGGGCGATGATACATTGCGTGGCGAAGGTGATAGAGATTACGTGCAAGGCGCAGCCGGCAATGACTCCGTTTATGGTGGTGATGGGCAAGATTACCTATTTGGTGGACTAGATGATGACCTGCTATTTGGCGGAGGGGACAACGACGAATATCTCTACGCCTTGGGGGACGGCAACGACACAATCGATGACTGTCACGGTATCAATCTGCTCGTCGTGCCACATTCGCTGCTCGACAAGCTCTCACTGATCACTGTCGATGAGAACGGAGATGGGATCATCACCATCACGGACGACGACTATCCGGCGACCATTCGCTTGAAAAATTATGGGACAGGATGTGACCAAATCAGCGTTCATGCACGCTCCGGCGATGTCAACGGGGACGGCACAAACAACTCGAAAGATTGGTTGATTTGGCTTGACATGTATATCGGCGAGGCTCCGCTCAACGCGGCGGCCGACATCAATGGGGATGGTCAACAGAGTGCCAGTGACTTGACTTGCCTGCATGGGATTGCCGCCATGACACGCACGCTTTGTGACGACCTCGACGTGACTGATGTGACCGATGTGGGCTTGTCAATTGGCGTGGTCTACCCGACGAGTCGCAACATCACGATCACAATTCCGATCTCCGTGACGACCAGCCAGACAGTCAATAGTGCGCTGTTTGGGTTGCAATATGACCCACGCTATCTCGCGCTGGAAACAACGGGGAGTGGGGAAGCCGCCGAAGCTGTCTCGTTCAACGTCGGCTTAGACGCACTGGGCTTTGTCGGCACGACCAGTTTAGCGACGGCTGACCAACTCGAACTACTGTGGGCGGCTCCTGAAAATCAGGGGGTACAAGGCGACTCATTTGCCGCAATTACTTTTCGTGTCGTCGAAACGTGGTCGGCCGATGATCCATATCCATTAACACTCGACCCCAACATCCCGCCGACTTACGCCGTTGTGACGACCACACCAACCGCTGTGGGGTTGAGTAATCAGCAAATAGAACCGTTCGATACAGTTGTCATCGCCCTTGTTTTGGTCAGCACACTCACAGTTGTTATTTGGAGGCGTTCAAATGCGGTCGCATAAATGGCGTGAGGGTTCCAGCCAGGTCGAGGGATGGGTTCCAGCGAACCCATCCCTCCGCTGGGCAATATTGTGCGGAATACTGCTTTTTGCCGTGACGACAGTTTGGGCAGCGACGACAACGATTTCTGTCATGTTGGAAGATGGCAACGTCATCCGTGTAAACGGTGAGATGGCAGGGGCAGCGGTCGCGGCGGTGTCATTGTCGTTGGAATATGATGCGACGGTGATTCGGCCGATTGCCTGTCAAACCCCACATCCCGACTTCGCTTGCCACATCGATAACGGCGTTCACGTCAATCTCGCCACGTTGTCCCCCATCACCACGACACAAACGTGGTTGGCTCTCGAATTCGAGTGTCTCAGCGATGACAGCACCCAGTTGACAGTCGATATTCACCGTGTCGTCGATGCAGATGGAGAGCCAATCTTGACCAATTCGCATAATGCACTCGCTCACTGTGGTGGCGTACCAACGGCTGTCCAATTGCGCGAAAGTGGGGCGACGAATCAGCGATTGGTTATGGCTTTGCTGGGCGTAACTGCGTTAGGTGTCGGGACACTGTGGATGCGGCAGAGCGTCGTGCTGCTTTTGCTGGTCGCGGTTGTGTTGGCGGGGCAAATTGAGGCGAGATCGGCCGAAACGCTCGGCAATGTCAACTGTGATGACAAGACAGACATCGTCGATGCACTGTTCGTCTTACAGTACGCTGCGGGGCAACGCGACGGCGCGGATGACTGCACCACACAAACTGCAATCGAGCAAACAGCGTGCGATGTGTCGCTCGATGGGAGTTGCACAGCAGAAGATGCAAACCTGATCGCGGCGTGTGACCGGCGCGAGGTCAATCACTTTTGCACGCCTGACAAAGTCAACAATGCTTACCTGATCGAATTTAAGCCAGAGACCACACAGAGCGAGATCGATCAATGGGTCAGTGCGCTGGAGGCGTTGGACGGGACGATCAAGCATCGGCATGTTGGCGTTGGGCGAGGGTTTTCAGCCAAACTTTCCCCTAGCGCTTTGGCGATAGTGGCGGGATCGGCCGATGTCGCCCACATCAATGCAGACCGCATCATCACACTCGACACCAGCAGTGCGGCAACCACCACCGCTGCAAGCTGGGGACTCGACCGCAGCGACCAGCGCGAACGCCCACTTGACGGCGACTACATTCGCCAAGCATCAGGGGAAGGCGTGCATGTTTACATCATCGACACCGGCATTCTCTCGACACACGTCGAGTTTGCGGGGCGCATGGGGAATGGATTTTCGGTGGTGGCAGAATCGGCCGAGCAGGATTGTCACGGACACGGCACACACGTCGCCGGCATCGTCGGTGGCACAACGTATGGAGTCGCCAACGCCGTCACGCTCCACCCTGTGCGCGTCTTCGACTGCCAATCTTTCACAGATGTTTCCGACGTGATCGCGGGCATCGATTGGGTGATCGAGAATCATCAGCAACCCGCGATCATCAATCTCAGCTTAGGATTGCCGATGATTCCGGGCGATTTCAGCGAATTTTTCCACCTCAACAACGCCGTCGAACTCGCCATCGATGCGGGTATCACCGTCGTCGTGGCCGCAGGCAATGATGGAGCGAGTGCCTGTTCACAAGCCCCCGCCAGTGAGCCAGATGCGATCACCGTCGGCGCGACCACGATCTCAGACACCGTGCCAACCCGTTCAAATTACGGTAAATGTGTCGATCTGTTTGCGCCCGGTGTCGCCATCACGTCTGCCTTTCCCGATAGCAATACGGGCAGTTCTGTGCAGAGCGGGACATCGATGGCAGCACCTCATGTCGCAGGGACGGTCGCGCTCTATCTCGAATCACATCCGCAGGCGACCCCTGCCGAAGTGACAGCCGCTATACGAGACAATGCGACGACTGGGCAACTGACAGGGCTGGTTCCCGGTTCGCCAGATCGCCTGTTGTACACGCTGTTTGAACCGGTCATCCCGACAAAATTTACAGGCAACCCTGTCAGTCAACTCTACTTCCCCAATGACGACCAAATCAACTTTGAACTGTGCGCCGATAATATCATTGGAGAAACGGTGCGCGTGCAGTTGAGTACAGATGCAAAAACGTGGGAGATCGTTGAGGCGGTTGCGACGGAGCGGTGTTTGATGTTTGTGGATTTATCGGCCGATGATCCCATCCAACGCGACACGACCTACTATCTCCGCGCCGCCCTCAACCAAGACCCCAACCCTGATTGGCCGATCCCCTGTCATGCAGCCACAGGTGGTGAGGGTATGTGCGATAGCGCGGTATTGTCCTCCAGTGGGCCGACGGTGTTCAGCCCCGACGCACACAGCAATCTCTACTTCGATCAAGGCGGCGAGCGCATCAACCTAGAAATCTGCGCCGACAACGCCATTGGGCAAACCCTGCACGTTCAACTCAGACGTGAAGGGCGCGTCTGGCCTGTCGTCACCCAACAAGCGACACAACGCTGCACCACCTTCTTCGACCTCGACGGCTCCGGCCCCGTCCTCTTCCACACCAACTACACCACCCGCGCCGCCCTCAACCAAGACCCGAATCCGAATTGGCCGATCCCTTGCGCTCAGAACTCTGGCTGGCAAGGTCTCTGCGACAGGAGGTCGTATCCGTGATGTTAAGTCAATTCAAAAATGCGGCGCAAGCGGGTATCAATGGCAGCTTGGTCGTTGGGGTGCAATCGGCCGATACGATGAACAACCAAGTTTGGCTCTATCGTAAACAGAATTGGCTTGAATGCAGATGGGAAACGCAAGTTGGCGGCTTGCCATTCGGTGAGAATGTAATCGACAGGGGCGGTTGCGGCCGACAAATTCGTCGTGATCGCTGCCAAGATAATATCTGGTTCCGTCGCGTGGTACGTTGCACCACTCACGACAATCACCGGACGCACTTTGCTTTGTCGCTGATTGGTGAAGGGAATCGGCACCAAGACAACATCACCCTTCTGGAACGCCATACAGTTCCCTCCAATTATCGTAGACCGCATCCTGTTCATTATCCCAAACGCGCATTAGCGCAGCTTCCGACATCTGGTGCAGTGCCTCACGCGGCACGTCCAATTCTTGTTGCAGCCGCTTGCTGGGTTGCACCGCAACGCTTTCAATAAAATCAAATGCTTGCAGCAACTCCACGACAAATGGAAGTCGCTGTTCATCTCGAAAATTCACCACAAGTTGTGTCATGACAAACCTCACACAATCAACTAACGCTTTCATCGGCACATTTTAGCAAAAAAGGAGAATCAAAATGCAAACAGACCTGCAAGTAACTGAAATTCACTCCACAATTAAATCGACAGCCCTGCTTGGGTTTCAAGCGCATCTGCAACGAACGCAATCACCATATCATCGATGGTTATCTTCCGTTGTTGTGCATGGGCTGCCAATTTCCTGCTTATAGACTCAGGAAATCGCGGGATTGACTCGCGTTCGCTGTGTGTACTGGGTTGTGGAATGGGATCACCAAATGCTCGTGCGGTCTCTAACCAAGCGTGTGCAGCATCCCGTCCATTTTTGAGTGCCTCTTCGGGCGTTTCACCATCGGACATGCAGCCGGGTAAATCGGGGAATGTGATCAAATAGCCACCACCGTCTTCTTGAGAGAGGGGATGTACGACAAAAGGATAGTCCATATCTTTTGAAGAATTTTATCCGCTTTGCCCATAGCGCAAATCATACACTAGCGATTATGGGCAACGCAACACTTATCTAACGCACTCGACAACCAATATAACCGCCGTGCGCTCTCATCAATCACAAGTTGTGCAATGTGCTTTTAGCACCACTCAAATATCTGGAATTCAAAGGAGAACATGACATGAAAGCTAAACATACTCTTAATCAGCTATGGGTTTTACTAGCACTCATAGTTTGCGCCACATTTGTATCAAGTAACTCACTTAAGGCATCCGACACAGAAACCGTAGTAGAATCGCCTCCAGACTACGCTCCACTGCCACTTATTTTCTCTAATGACAATTACTTTTATTGGCCATTTTTGGAAGGTCAAACTCGTCATAGCAGCACTAGAGCAAGTATGTGGCATGAGACTCCTAATGATGGAATAGATTTTGTTGAACAGGACACAACACAGTCTGGAGTTGATAACTCGGTTTTAGCTATGGCAGCAGGAAAGATCGTTAGCTTTTGTGAAAAGGGCAAAGCTGCAACAATTAAGATATTACATCATGAATCTCAACTTACGGACTTTAACAATCCAGATAGCGATGTAGCGGAACAAAATTTTTCGCGACAGATTGATTATGTCCATCTAAATCCAAATACAGTTCCAAACTACATAAAAATGCACGCTACATCGGGTCATCTTCGGGTAGTGCCAGGTACATACCTTGGCGAGTATGCGCTGGGCGATATCGATGTAGGCAGTCCTTGTAGACAAAAGGCAGAGCAAGATGACAAAGCAGGTCATATCCATCTCAATATTCCCGATGTGGCTAATAGTGCGGATAAATACGGAATTATGTTAGGTGACTGGTACTTAGCTCATCCATCGAATTGCTTCATAAACATTGTGAGCAGTGAACAATTGTGCCAGAGTAGCACCGAGCATTTTCGGCATTCGTTTACAAATCGGGTAGACTGTGATGCTAATGTACCTTATGTTGGCTCGTCATTTTGTCTCAAACGAACAGTCGTCTACGCTCATGATACATTTCCAATATATGAAGAACCAAACGATGATAAACCGGTCATCGGTTATGTCAAACAATATGGAATGGGTAGAACCGTATCTGGTGAGGGAATTCAAAATCCACAACGCGATGGAGATGATGGGCCGCTTTATTGGCTAGTGACCTTCAACCAAGGAGATTTGATTGGGGCTTCTTCTGATAGTGCAACACCAGATCCCACAAAACACTACTGGATTCGAGAGGACGATTTGAGAGAATATTCAAATACACCCTTTGTCGACTTCCAGTTGGGTGAGACTCATTACGAGGACGTAGTAGCTCTATATTCACGAAGGTTTTACAACGGAAGACATGAAGAAGCTTCCTTCAACGAAATCAGCGCAAGTGTACGGTACTTCGATCCACATGATTCGCAAACATTTGGACAATCTGCCCTTGTTGCATATCGTATTCGGCACAATGGCAATGATCTGTCTGACTATACTACCGATAACTCGCTTCAAATTCATTTCGCAAATGCAGAAAACGCATCTGCTGATACCAGCATTCTTATTCGAAATGCAGCCAATTGGCTGTATGATGAAGGATTGCTTGAGAGAGTAACTTATACAACTCCAACTCAAGGGTACTCATGCACACAGGATGCACCATGTTTCTTTCCAGATTTGCCCATCATCAGAGAACGCGCTGTTTCCCTTTTTCTGAACATTTTGAAACAAAACTACTGCTCAGATGACCAATGTGATCTAGGTGATGGAGGCATTTGCCAAAAAGATGGTTATACAATAGACAGATTTACAGATGTTCCTCAAAGTAGTGCTTACTTCGAGGATATTATGCTTGCTTGCCGACTCGGTGTAATTGGAGGATATTCACAGGCGGGGGGAATTTGCGAACAGCTTGGTGTTGAATTTCCCTGCTTTGGACCTCAACAGTCTGCTACTCGCGCTCAATGGGCAACCATTGTTGCAAGGTTCTATTATAAAATGTGTGAAGGAGACGGTTGCATCAACTCGGGACGTTTCTCGAGCGTAGCTGGCTTTTCTGCCTCTGATGAACTTGTCGCGGCAAGAGAACGGCTGTTTGATGCAGCTGGAAATCCTCCACAAGTATTTGTGTTCTCGAACTTTTTACCCTCGATTTTGTATAAAACACGTCCCGATTCTCCTCCTTCACAGTCACCCAATTCTCCAACCAATCTTCAAGCGAATGTGATCGACACAGAACGAATCCGATTGACGTGGGTTGACAACTCGAATAATGAAGATGGGTTCAGCATCCGTCGAGATAGTCAGACTTCCTATACAAATGTTGCGGCAAATACGACTAGCTTTGTAGTCAACAACTTAGCACCCGATACGCAATATTGCTTTACTGTCCGTGCATACAACGATGACGGGGCTTCTGATTGGTCAAATCAAGTGTGCGCGACAACCAATGCAGGCGAACCGATACCCAACAAGCCAACAAACTTACAGGTTACGGCTCAAGGACAATCACAGATCCGACTGAATTGGACAGATGCAAGCAGCAATGAACTTGGGTTCATGGTCAAACAAGATAATGCGACAAGCTACCCCGATGTACCAGCTAACGTAACAACCTTTACAGCTAGTGGGTTGTCGGCTGGGACACGATATTGTTACCAAGTTGCTGCATATAATTCATCTGGAGTGTCGGATTGGTCAAATCAAGCCTGCACAACAACGCAATCAAACCCTCCCGCAGCCCCAACAAACGTACAGGTGCAGCCGCTCGACGCAAATCGAATGCGTGTCACATGGCAAGACAACTCTGGCAATGAGGAAGGCTTCCAAATCGGCACTGATATAGGGACTGTCGGCACTGTCGGTGCAAACTCTACTCAGTTTGTCGTCACTGGGCTTGAACCAAACACACGGTACTGCTATCACGTTCGCTCATACAACTCGTCTGGCACATCTGCATGGACAGATTATGCGTGTGATTACACAGACAATCTCGCATTCTACTACAGAGACGACTTCCGAGATTCCAGTAGTGGGTGGCCGACTTCATCCAACGACCCTAATTTCACAATTGGATACCGCAGTGGAGAGTATTACGAGATTACACATAACACAGCCAATTGGTATCTTGGCCTCGTTGGAATAGGTGTTGGTAACGTTGACTATAGTGCTAAAACCAATGTTAGAATGGCAGACAATTCACCTGTACGCTACGGCTTGCTCTTTGAATGGACAAGCTGGGAAAATTATCTGCTATTTACAGTCAATCCCGTTTCACAATCGTGGCGTTTGGAGCGTCGTTCTGGTTCAGGGTTTTCGACTATCGCAGAAAGCAATAGCAGTTGCATCGACATGAATCAGGGATGGAACACACTTGAGGCAAGAGTTGAAGGATCAACTGTGACCTTACTTGCCGATGGTTGCTCCGTTTACAGCAGCAACGTCGGATTATCAGGCAGCGCATATGTTGGCTTGTATTCTAAACCTGGCACGAATACAGGCGTAACTTCTCGCTTTGATTATCTTGAAATCGAAGAACTGAATGCTCGTAACGTGGAAGGACGGACATCGCCTGAAAATATCACCGTTATGCCAAAGATTGAAAGCGGAGAGTGATCGGGGGATTGGGTGGAAGTGTCACGCTGGAACACGTGACGCTTCCTGTAGGAGATAAACATGACTTTTTCCAGATTGTTTCAGTCTTGCATGGTGGTTTTGTTGGTATTCACGGTGTCGATTGCGTTTGCTGACTCGGCCGATCAACCCGTCCTTCTAGATTCAGATGAAATGCAAATTCGTCGGCAGGCGGCCGAGAAAGTGAATACACGAGAAACGTCTGTACGCCCGGAATACGCGCCATTTGAGGTCAGCAGCATCGTTCATGATGGCGAATGGGCTTTTCTCAATTTGACAAGTTATCCACTCGTTGCGGATGCTGAGAAAATCGAACGGCTACACGGGAACTTTCCCGACATTATGCTGGCCGTAGCGCATAAACAGGATGGCGAGTGGGTTCTGTTTCTGGAAACGGAGCTAGAATATCGCATGATATTGTCGCAGTTGCCAGCGTCTGTTCTATCTACACAAAGTCGCGCAATCCTTTACAATTCGCCAACGCGAGGAGAAGAAAGGCGTGTTCCCACTTCCGTCACGATACCGGGCTTGCCGTGGGCGGTCAACCAGTCGTGGCGTTACAACCAAAGTCCGCACGGTGGTTCCCAAGATGCGTATGATTTTGGTACGCCACAATATGGTTCAGACAGCGTTCATGCGGCTGATGACGGGGTTGTTGTCTATGTCAATCCGAATTCGGCCGATACCTGCGTCGCCTTCCAACGTTCAGATGGCTTGCGCTTGTGGTATCAACATATCCGCCGCACGGATACGGTCAACTGGTCAATAGGCGAGAGTATCGCATATAAAGACCCAGTTGGATTCACGACAACGGCATCGGGTGAGATGGGGGGATGTGCGGGTAGTTCGGGTGGACATCACGTTCACTTTTACTTTGATTATGCCAATAGCCCCGTCGATTCCGAAGGTTCAACGATGAATGATTGGCTCGCGTCTGGCACACAACTGATTCGTGATGGCGTTGTCGTCAGTGCAAACTTTACAGACAGGCTAGAGCATCGAGAGGCGAACATCGTCACGTGTGAATCGCCTAACACGACTTTCTGCGATATCCCAACCAATCATCCGCGTTATGACGCGATCCAAGCCCTGTTCGATGCAGGTCTCATTCAGGGACGCACGACAACAATTGATGGTGTGCAACGACGCTTTTATGACCCTGATGAACCGATTCTGCGCCAGCATGTGGCGATCATCGTGGCACATTGGATGTATCAATACAGTTCGGCCGATGGGTTCGCCCTTTTACCCCCACCAACCAACGTATTCAACGATATGAGCGGTGATGGAGAGATAATACGAGCAGCCGAAATGCTATTCCGCGATGGAATTGTCAATGGGTTTAGCGACGATACGTTTCGGCCGCTCAACAATGCAACCCGCCAAGACCTCATCTATATGGTGATGCAACCCCTCCTTAAACATCAAGGGACTGGCTCCGTTACCTGTTCCTACAACGATACAACTGATCCCGTCATCCGCAAGGCGTGTGACTTGGGCTTAGTGATCGACCAAGCCAACTTTAGCCCCGATGATCCAATTGCTCGAGATTTAGCGGCTCTCGTCATCTGCCGCGCCTTTTTGAACGCCTGCACGACGGGCAGTTCCGAGTTGGCAACATTAAAGGCCAATGCACGCGAACAACGCACAAATGATTATCTCTGCTTCACGGCCGACCGCGACGCGCAACAAGAAGGACACATTCCGGGTGTCACGGTTAATCCAGATGGGATGGTGGCGAGCTATGTTTACAGCAGTGGCAGCTATCAAGTTGGATGTGGAAGTTCAGGGAGTGGGCAAGCTGATTTGGTGATCGACCGACTGGAGGTGACAAACCGCGACACGGGCGAGACCCTATCGGACGGGGCAACTGTCAGCAATCTGACCGATCTGCGAATCAGGTCTTATCATAAAAACTGCGGCGGAACGGACGTGTCGGCCGACTTTACGCTCGAATATCGTGATAATGGCACATTGTTAGGCGATGACATCGAAACGAGTTCGCTTGACGCAGATTGTCTCGAAACAAAGGATGAAACGATCACGTTTGATATTTCAGGCAGTGGTCTCCATACGTTTGAAGTCTGCCTCGACACAACCAACATCGTCGCTGAGTCGGATGAAAACAACAACTGCGCGACGTTTCAACTCAACGTGAGCGGTAGTCCGGGCAAGAACATAGAAATCAGCCTCTTCCGAGTGACCAATAGTAGCAACCAACTGATCCGCGACGGGGATACAGTGGCGAGCGGAACACGACTCGGCTTACGAGTTGAAATGATCAATTGTGGCTCCGAAGAGATCACGGAAGATTTTGTGGTTGAGTATCGTCATAACGGTGCGTTGATCGATGATGACATCGAATCATCGACGGTTGTGCCAGATTGTTCATCAGATGAACGCGAGACTGATGCGTTCACGCTGACGGGCAGCGGTTCCCATACTGTCTCTGTTTGTGTTGACACGACAAATGTCGTTGATGAATACAATGAAAATGACAACTGTGCATCACAAACCGTCAACATCGGAACACCCACACCGCCGCTGATCGTCGGCCGAGTTCAGGCAACCAACAACAGAGCTACGTTTGTGCCGGGTGAAACGGTCAGTTTGGGAATTGAGGCGAGCAACAACTATCTCGCAACGACAAGTACGCTGTGGGATTGGGAGGTGCGAGACTCAGCAGGAAATGTGCTGTCGTCGATGAGTCAGTTAGACACTCCAATTGATATGGCGCATGGCGATACGGAGCATGAATATGGGACAACTGTGCCGCAATCGGCCGCAGCCGGCATCTACACATTCATCGGCCGCGTCCGCGCAGCGGATGGCTCGGTCTCGGCCGAAAACAGCGTCACCTTCACCGTCAACGTCCCAACCGCTATCACCTTTAGCAACCTGACGATTAGCGACCAACTTAGTCCAATTATGCTATCAATGTTGCTAATTGGCTTGATGACAGCACTTTCGTTGTTCCATACCAGAGGTTCCACCTTTCCGAAAGATAGAACCTCTTAGCTTTTGTTCGTAACCTCAGTGTTCATCCTGCAACAATTTAACCGCCTCTGCTCGCTCATCAATCTCAGCGAGCAGTCGGGCTTGCAGTTCAGTCGAGATTAGCCCACGTCGCCCAGCCTCTACGATGGCGACGCGCTCGGAGCGCAACGTATCCTGACGAGCGACGAGCAGAATTTCCTGCTCAAGTTCGGGGAACTGTTGGAGATGTTGTGCGAGTGCATTTTGACAATTGGCGATGTCACGCTGATACACAGTATTCATTGCTGCGTGAATGTCTTCTGCCAAAATACCTTCGTGATGTAATTTGTTTAACTCTTCTTGCCCCGCACGTTTGGCAATGACGAGGGCTTGCAGGCGCAATTGCTCCTCTCGATGGGGCAGACGAGTGACGAGGCCAAGCCGTCTGATTAGAGCCTCAATTGACAATCCCTGCACGAGCAGCGTGAATAGCACGACACCAAACGTCATCACCTGTAGCTGTTCGCTCACTTCGACCCCAAAGATAGAGCCATCTAGCGTGAGCGCGAGCGCGAGGCTGATGGCTCCGCGCAAACCACCCCAAAACATGACGTGGCGATAATCGTTGGGGATGTTTTCTTTCGGCCGAATCACCCCATGAATCCACGTCAGCCCATAAGTCAACAAGGCACGACTGACCAAAACAACCGCAACTGCGATAAAAATCGCTTCGATGTTGTCGCGGAACGCCGCCAAATTGATCTTGAGACCTATCACCAAGAAAACAAAAGAGTTGACCACAAAGGTGAGAAATTCCCAGAAGTTGTCAAGTGTGACCTTTGTAGTGGGGGATGTGTTGATGCTGCCGACGTTGCCGACAAACAGTGAGGCAGCGACGACCGCGAGAATCCCGCTAAAGTGGAAGCTGCTATCCATAAAGCTCAATAAACCACCAAAAATTGAGCCAAAATACTCGGCAAGCAAAAAGGAGCCAAACGCAACTGCCAACGTGACGGATGTTTCGATCAGGGCATCATCGACATTTTTGAGAATAATGTAGGAGACGATGCCGCCTAGCAACGATCCAATAGCGAGTCCACCCAGCGCGACGATCAAGAATTCGCCGAACGCTTCTGCGGCGTTAAACCCAGTATAAGTTCCTGCATTCATCAATGCGCCCGTTGCCAACGCGATGTTGAAGATAACAATTGCGGCACCGTCATTAAAGAGGCTTTCCCCTTCGACCAAAACGGTCAGGCGTTTGCTGACACCCAATGTGCGAAAAAAGGCGACGACGGCGACCGGATCGGTTGCAGAAATCAGCGCACCAAACGCAATCGCGGCGACAAATGGAATGTTTAGCACAGTTGCGACGATGCCACCGACGATAAACGTTCCAATAAATGTGCCGATAATCGCCGTCATAAAAATGACCAAACCGTTACGACGTAGGCTGCTAAATGGCAAATGCAAGGCGGCTTCAAAAATGAGCGGTGGGACAAGCACGGCTAAGATGACATCTTTGCTAAATTCGATGCCGATTAGCGGTTCGGGAAAGAGTGAAAGCAGTAAGCCAACGAGAACAAGGGCAACAGTATAGGGAAAGCGCAAGCGGCGCACAAGGATGGCGACCCCTGCCGCAATCGTCAATAGTAAGATGATGGCGAGTTCTTGTTGAATGAGGCCGTCTGTCTCGGCCGAAAGTAAGCTCAAGTTCATTTCAGCATTCCTATTGTGGCACGACCTGTACCTTTCGCACAGCACGATAGTGGAAGAGAGATTCGGCCGAATAAACCCCCAACGCACCCCAAATAAACATAAATCCGATCAGTTGTGCCTGAGAAAAGGCTTCATTATACAAATATACCCCAATCAAAAATTGAATGGTCGGCGCAGTATACTGCAAAATTCCCATCGTTGTCAGGGGAATACGCCGTGCGCCTGCTGCAAAAAAGAGCAGTGGGACGGCTGTTCCAATCCCAGTCGAGGCCAAGAGCAGACTCTGCCCAATACGAACATTGCCAAACGAACCCACGCCGATTATCTGTAGGTAGATCAGGAACGCAAGGGCAAATGGGAACAGCAGTGCAGTCTCGAAAGATAAACTCTCCACCGCGTTAAGGCTGCCCTTCTTCTTGAGCAATCCATAAACGCCAAATGAAAATGCCAAGATCAGCGCGATGTAAGGCAAACGGCCGTACACGTAAGTTAGATAAACAACGCCAAACGCAGCGAGAACGATTGCCACCAATTGCCAGCGGCGCAGTCGCTCCCCAAAAAACAGATAGCCTAACAAGACATTGACCAATGGGTTGATGAAATATCCTAAGCTCGTCTCGACGATGTAGCCGCTGTTCACGGCCCATATATACGTTCCCCAATTGACCGCTAGCAGGCTTGCCGCCAGAAAGTAATTTAGGACAGTGCTTCTGTCTCGTAGTGCGGGCAAAATCCACGCCCAATTATTGCGAAACGCGAGAAGACCTATCAAAAATAGCAGCGACCACGTCATGCGATGCGCCAAAATCTCCTCCGCTGGAACATCACTCAATTGCTTCCAATAGATGGGAAATAATCCCCACATCAGGTATGCGCTCAGTCCGTAGAAAAACCCCTTATTCATGTTTTTTTGTCAGCGAGCGGTGAACGATGAGGCTGTTGACCGATACCATTCACTGAAGATATTGTTCCAGCTCGACATCTCCATACGCGCCGCGAGTGAATTTCGCCGCATCTCGTCCCCATTCGATGGTACAGTCGAGTCCCATTTTGGCGGTGCGGCTCTTTGCGCCGGGCGTGTGTGTGCCAGAGGGATCGAGCGAACTGCCCGGCATATTGGGAAAAATGTAGAGGTCTTTATCCGCTTGAAAGCGGGTTGCCACTGCCCACTCAATCTGAGCGGGATCATACGGATCGACGTCGGTATCGACAACCCAGACATGTTTGAGCGAGCCGTGTCCGCGATAGGCAGCGTTGATCGCTTTTTCGGGGTCATCGGCCGACCTCTTCATAATCTGCACCACCGCGTGCAGCCAAGAAGTCCCACCCGGCGTAATCACCGCATTGCGACAATCGACCACTTTGTTAACCTCTGCAAAGATGGTCGGCTCCTTGGGCATTCCCATCAGCATCTTATGTTCCAAGCCACCGGGCAGCAGGGCATGGTAGATCGGATCGCGGCGATGGGTGATGAGGTCGATCTCTATCACGGGGCCATCTCGCGTCACGTCCATCGTTTCGGTCAAATCCATGAAAGGACCTTCTTTGGCGCGTTTGTGCGTGATACGCCCTTCCAGCACGATTTCTGCATCGGCCGGCACGTGCAGATCGTTTGTTAAACATTTGACGAGCGGGGTCGGCCGAAGTGCGTTTGCCACCGCTAACTCATCGACACCGGGGGGCGGCCCCATCGAAGCGGCGAGATGTGTCGCCAATGTAACCCCAATGCACAGCGCAATTGGCAGATCGCCATCTGTCTTCTGCATTGCCGTATGCGTACCGCGCCGCTCAATAATGCGGGCGGCGAGTTGATTTTCCGCGACGCGCAAAATGCGATGATAGCTCATGTTGCGACCCGTGTCGGGGTCTTCGATGATGGCAACGTCGCTGGCACAGTAATAACCGGCATCCGTCGGCAGATGCAGCAAAAATGGCAGGTCAAACAGGTTAGGTTGTTCAATGACCACTTCTTGACACGGAGCCGACATGACGATCTCAGGCGGGATGGGATTGGCAAGCGCATCCGCCATCTTGTGCAGTAACTGCGCCACAGGGGTGTCGAGGTCTTGACTAAAGTACTCGCGCTTGGCACACGCATTGGCGCAGACACGCCAGTTGGGATGCTCTTTGATGTTTGTGAATAACACAACTCGGTCGCTTAACGCATTAGCGATATTGGCGAGTTCATATTCAACGCTGACAGGCTGGGTGATTGTGACGAGGGAATCTGTGTTGGCAATAAAGTCCCGAAAGCTCATGGGGAGATTGTGGGTTGTTCTGAGGGGAATGTAAATAGTTGCTAGTCGCTAGTTGCTCGTAAAAAAGAGTTCTCTAATTGATAGATGCTCTTCACAAGCAACTAGCCACCGCTACTCTATTGTTTGAAACGCAAATGCACGGCTCCCATGTGAATTTCGTCACCGCTAGCGAGTTGCAGACCATATTCTGGGACTTGCTTATCGTTGACGTAGGTTCCACTCGTGCTTTGCTCGTCGTAGATGCGATAGATTTTGCCATCTTGGACGATGGTGGCGTGGATGCGTGAAACGGTGGGGTCTTCAGTGAAGGCGAGATCGACGGTGGCAGATCGGCCGATCAAAAATTCGCTGCGGTTGATGACGGCCGAGTTAGGCATCTTTGACAGTGAATCTAAAATTTCAAGCATCGGTGGCGTATCTGGTGGCATGTAGCGTGTGTTGTCTATCTCTTCAACCGCTTCAGGCACAATGGCAATCGTGGGGGCTTCCGTTTTGGCACGTTGTGTCATCGGATTGGGTGTACTTTCAGCCGCGGGAGGAATCGTTCTGGCAACGCGCTGGGGCTTAACACGCTCGCGCATCCCGCTCACTTTTTGTGGATTGGCACGTAAATGCAGCCACGCATAAGCAAGTAGGGCAATGATGGCAAGACAAAGTAGAACAAATCCCACAATGCGCCATGGAAAGCTGCCGCTTACCTGTAATTCAGACGGCAGCGCATTAGACCCTTCGCTAATAAGCAGCGTCACATCGGGGCTTTGGGCTTGTTGACCCAACTCATCCACAACGATTAGCTTGAGTGTGTTGACACCAAATATCAATGGCACATCGGCGACAATATCATTGATTTCATCGGCCGCCACATCAACGACTGGCACCCCATTCAGCCAAAGTTGCGCCTGACTGATTGCACGCACTTGCTCATCGAGCCACGTGATGACGGCCGGCACGCGCATATTTGTTGGCTCATCGATAGAAGCGAGCGTAAATTCACGGCTTTCGGGCGAGATCAACAAGGTTGCCGTTGGCAGGCCAGCCGGCACGCTAATGCTTGTGACAGCCGCCGGCACTTGGGGCAGATCGGGAAGACGCACTTCCGCATTGACTGTGCCGGGTTTGAGTTCAGGAATGGTGTAGCGCAAAACGGCCTGTTGACCGCCCGTGCCAATCTCATTCCACACGTTGCTGAGTTCGGCCGATTCCGACAACGCCGCAAACACCCCACCCGTTTCATTGGCCAATCGCTGCATCAGGCTGCGACCATCTTCGGCCGAGAAAGTCAAATCCTCATTGTCAAGCCAAACGGCATCGATGATGATATTTTGTTCTTTTGCCCGTGCAATCAACGCCTCCGGGGTTGACTGTGTGCTGACTGCATCCGTCCCATCGCTATAAACGATTAGATGTGTGGGCGTGGTGGGGGAGGGTCGTAGCTGGTCAATGCGAGCCAGTATGTCCCCAATGCTGTCATAAAGCGCAGTCGCGCCCGGTGCGGGTGAAACACCGATCGAAAAGAGATTGGTGATGTCATTGTGGAAGACGGTTGCCGCTTGCCGTTCGGCCGCGCCGACTTCATCGGCCTGAAAAACAGCCACAGAATCGACCTGCTCTTCCATAAAGTCGGGGGACGCATATTGACGCACCGACGCAGAAATTTCACCCATGCGTGACTCCACGCCGGGCGTGAGGTCAAGTAAGAAGAGGGCAAACGTCCCGATAGAACGCGAGCCAACCACCTGCACATTTTGGTCAATCAAGGTGCCATCATGGTTGATGACGATCAACTCATTGCGAAAATCAATCGGTTCGCCATTGTTGCGCCCTTGAACGGTCAATTCGACATCAGGCAGACGACTGATGTCGGTCAACGTCACCTCTAAATAGGCGGCATCTTGTGCAAAAGTAGTCGTGCTGAAGAGTGTGAGAATGAGAAGAATGGCGAAAAGCCTTTTCATACGTGAATATGCTCCAATCAGATTTGAGAAACGATACATCTCATTGAAACTGCTGTCAAGCGAATTTAGAGCGGTATTCACTACAACCGCGAGAGTCAAAAGGGCATTAACCTGTATCCCTTGCTAGTTTGACATATCCAGACGCAAACGCTCAATTTCACTATCACGTTCTGAGGGATCGAGATGAACCTCATACGGAATATCAAGAATTTGGCTGAGATAAAAAGCGGCAACATCTTTCACACGATAATTGTAACTGTTGCCATAGGTTGCCTCTCGGCTACCTGCGTAAATAATCTCACGCTCGTTCTGGAGAAGTTCTGATAACGCTGGAATGGCAGCTTCCCCTAGTGCAACAAAATGTTTTGCAGGAGCAGCATCTAGCTCACCGGGCAACCCCCATAAATTAGCCATTTCCGTTGTTTCTAGGGCGTTTGCATAGATGCTTGCAAGCGCAGTTTCGGCCGATTGCGGGGGATAATCTGCTTGTTTAGCATGTAGGATTTCGGCCGCCAAAAAACGAGCGTGGATGTCGGCCGAGTCATCTATCACCAATTCCTCTAAATGTCCAGCCGCCCCACGTCGATTCCAAATGTCATCGATATGGTCATCATTAAAGCGCAGAAATAAGTTTGTGTACCCTGCATCTAGCAATAGTCGCTCGATCTTTTTCATATCTTCTCCTTCATTATTATTCACTGTGCAGCTTGCCGCTGGCATTAGAAGCAGAAGCAGAAGCACATAGTTTTTGAAACCAAACATAAGTATTTTTATTGAGATTGACCACTTCGGGAGTTGGTTAGATACTTGCCATTTTCAAGGATGCTAGAGAGTGTATGTTTCGGGAAATCCAATTCCCGAAACATTGATTATGGCCTATAACTTGGCGGTCAATTGATAATTTCCCGCATCATGGGATGCTTCAGCAAACGGGGCATCCCATGTCATGATTGCCATCAGATCATCCCCACCTGTTAAAAAGGAATCGCTATCATAAACTTCGATTAACATTTTACCTTCAAGCGCAAAATCAGCTGGCATTGGTGTTTCTGGTAACAAATCAGCAAGTGCTAATTGGAAGTCGTGCGAATCGCCATCATTCATGGCAACCTCTCCAGATTGGACAGCTTGACCATTGTATGTAACTTTGACATACACATCATCATCACCTGCCAACCAGTTATCCCCGCTTGCTTCGGTTGTGGTCACACTAACTGTCATTGTACGACGACGCAACTCGTTCTCCATTTGTCGAACTTCAAAGTCTTTGTTAGTCGTTGCTGGAACTTCCGTCAACGTTGCCAAATCTTCTTTGGCTTGTCTCAAAGCAATGATCAGATCGGCGGTACTCAAACTTCCTGCGGCTCCCGCATCATAGGTCGTTGGCAAATCAATTGTGTCTTTCCCTGCCGAGGTTGGGTTATCGTTCCATAATTCGGCCGCACGCATAAAGACTTCCGTTGGATTGCCTTTAGAGACAAGTGACAGAGGCAGTTGAGTAAATGTACCCGAATCATCTGTTTCCCACCCCCATTGCACAGAGCCATAGTAAGTGCCTGTTTGATTGCCCTCAATTGCTAAAGCCGTGCTTTCAAATATCTGCTTCGCATTTTTGCCGCGGCTTGGCAATTGAGGTCCATCCTTTAAGTGACCTTCTTGCTCTTGTAAGGTTCCTGAAGCGTCTGTATACCGCCAAGCATGTTGTCCCCATCTCGCATCTGCCCCTGTATCAGTCAGTGCTGTATCACTATCAGGGGGGGCTTCCACCGCATACAAAGGATTCCGATTTGTCGCTGATTGGTCAATATGCTGCCCTGCATTATCTTCCCCTTCAGGAATCGAGCGATTTTCAACTGTCTCACTTAGTGCGATTGGCTCCCCTTCATCAATTGAATTGACCATTTGCGTCAAACCAATCTGCTTGGCATCGGTGGGAGCTTTTGGCGTAAATTTCAAGTCAATGTCAACACCAATTTCTTTCGTCCCATTTTTCACAATGTCGTATTTATCTGTGTCCCACTCTCCACCGTCTGTGGCAATCGGGGCGAGTTGGATTGTGCGAGAGACATTTCCATTACTTTGTTGAATCGTATGGGTCAGTTCGTGGGCGAGGAGGTGTTTGCCAGCGGCAGTGTTGGGATTGTACTCACCGCTGTTGAAGGCGATGTCGTTGCCAGTGGTGAAGGCGCGGGCATTGATGTCGCGGCTTGTCTGCACGGCGTTCGCATCGGTGTGAATACGCACATTGCTGAAATCGGCCCCCATCCGTTGCTCAAAAAAGCTGCGGGTGTTGTCATCGAGCGGCCGACCGCCACCCTGCATCGCTTGGATATTGCGCTCAATCATCGGAGTCACTGTGGGCGTTGCCATATCGGATGATCGCATTGTCGTCTCGTCGTCGCTGCCGCACGCCTCACACTTCAATTGCAGTTTGGGTGTGGTTGGGGCTGGGCGACCCCATGCGCTCAAATCACCAACAGGCATTCGCATTACTTGGTCAGCTACGCGATCTGCTTCGACCTCGTAGCGGTCGTTGGGCGCGTTGACTGTCATTTGCGGCTGAACAATTGTGCTAGAAAAACCGCCCAATGTCGTCGCTGGCTGTAATGTCGTATGGTCAGCGACAGGCAACTCGTCTTTTGCGCTTTCAAAATGAGCGCGTTGAGTACCAAGCGCGCGCCGTTGAATGCGCTCTCGCAAACGAATAGGCTCATCTGTTGATTTTTTGCCACGTGATAGACGGACATGACCTGTATTGTCATTTACAGATTGATTTGAGGATTTCAGACTCATTACTAGACTCCTTGATGGGCTAACCGCGACACATTTATCGATTTTCACCAACGCAATTGTTGATGTGAGGACAGAGTACAGTCGTTATGATGACATGGTACAATTTGTTATGCTTTCGCGCAACAATAAAGAGTTAACTTTACTGGCACATATTGCACAATCGCTGAACGAGACGGTGGCAATTGACGAGGCATTGCAGTTGATTTTGCGAGAATCGGCCGACTACTTCCACTTAGAAACTGGCTGGATTTGGCTCCTCCCCCCCGATGATGGCGACCATTACCTCGCCGCCGCACTCAATCTACCGCCAGCATTACAGGATGAACCTGCCCTGATGACAGGTTGGTGCTACTGCATAGACGACTTCCGCGAGGTAGCAATCCCCATCGCCGATCAAATCAAAACTGTCCACTGTTCGCGTCTACGCAAGCTCAAAGATGGACATGGCGACCTACATTTTCATGCCAGTATCCCGCTCATTGCCAACGGGCAGAAGCTAGGGTTGCTCAACTTAGCGAGCGCAGAGCGTCCGGTGCTGACCCAAGATGAGCTTGACCTGCTCTACACGATTGGTGGCATGTTGGCGATTGCCGTTGAGCGCAATCGGCTGACCGCGCAAAGTCGGGAAGCGGGGATGTTGGCGGAGCGCAATCGGTTAGCGCGTGAGATTCACGACACACTCGCGCAGGGATTGACGGGGATTGGGTTGTTGTTGGAATCGGCCGAACTCCTTATCCCAACCGACCCCAACCGTGCCGCTGCAACTATTCGCAAAGCGATCACCCTGACACAAGTAAATCTTGAAGAGGCGCGACGATCTGTCATCGATCTGCGAGCCTCACCATTGGAAGATAAAAATCTGCCCGATGCAATCCGTGATCTTGCCAGCAACTACCCTTTCACCGTCGCAGTCACCTGTATCAATCAGACCGCACCCATTTCGACGATGATTGCGATGGGACTATATCGGATTACGCAGGAGGCTTTGGTGAATATCGGCCGACATGCCCAAGCAACCCACGCCACTATCACACTTACCCATCTACCCCACCATATCATTTTACAGATTCAGGACAACGGGCGTGGATTCAACATTGAGCAGAGCCACAACACGCGCTTTGGTCTACTCGGCATGACCGAACGCGCCAAGCTCCTACAAGGCACACTCTCTATTGAAAGCACGCTCGGTGCTGGCACAACGATTGTGGTGAGAATACCTTCGTGACGAAAAGCAAAACTCCCAAAACGTTGACATAGGCAACCAGTTTGTGTTACGCTGCTCCCCCGCTCAATTTGAGTCAGGAAAACGTTATGTTGAATCATTATCTTTGCACCACAATAATGCTTGTTCAGGCACAGACTTGGACGACAAATCCACGCGGCGCACCGCATGAGGCAACATGATGTTACTATGTTTAACATTTTCAAAGGCCACGACTGCGTTGTAGTCGTGGCCTTTTTTTGTCCCTGTTGGCAATGTGTGAGGACGGAACGTTGCACAGCATGGCACGGAGGAAATTATTACAGAATTAGACGCGCGAATTAGACAATCATCTAATTTGTGCGTGCTATCGTCTAGTTGAATGGGCAATCCGCCCCTCTCAAGAGGTTTTTACTGTGGAAAAGAAACAAACTTATAGACGTTTACTCAGCTATCTCAAGCCGTATCGCAAGCAGATCGCCATTGCGTACATTGGCATGTTGTTTGGCACAATCAGCAAATTGATCATCCCACGTGTCGTTGCGTGGGCAATTGACAATGGGCTAACGGCTGGCAACGGCAGCGCACTCTATCGCGCTGGTGGCATCATCATGGTGCTGGCACTTATTTCAGGCACGGTGTCGTTTCTCTACTTCTATTATGGTCACTGGCTGAGCCACCGTGTTGCCTATGATTTACGCAACGATTTGTATCGCAGTGTGCAGTTTTTGCCATTCTCATTTCATGATCGCGCCAAAACAGGCGACTTGATGAGCCGTGCAACGAGCGACATTACCGAGACGGAGTGGTTCGTCGGGATTCGCCTTGCGGAATTGGTCAGCATTATCTTGACTGTTTCAGGAACGATCATTGCGATGTTGGCGACGGATGTGCGTTTGGCCTTGATTGGGCTGGCTCCTATCCCTGTTTTGGTCTTTGCAACGGTGCGCTTTGGTTCGATTGTTCGGCCGCTATTCAAAAAAATCCAAGAGCAACTCAGCGAGGTCTCCAGCACGATGCAAGAAAGCATCACGGGGATTCGCGTCGTCAAAGCGTTTGCACGAGAGCCATTTGAGCTTAAAAAGTTTGATCTCACCAATGAGAACTGGTACGAAGGGCGTGTTGGCCTAATCACCAAGTGGGCAAACAACTGGCCATTTTTCACCTTTCTAGTCTCCGTTTGCATCTTTCTGCTCTTGTTGGCAGGCGGCCCGATGGCAATTCGCCAAGAAGTGACAATTGGGGAGCTGACAGCGTTGATCTCGTATGTGTTGATGCTGCAAGCTCCGATCCAGGGATTGGGGTTTATCGTCAATTTGGCAGCAACGGCCGGCTCTGCGGCGGGGCGCGTCTTTGAGATTATGGATGAGCAGAATGAGATCGAAGATCGGCCGAATGCCCTCCCTCTCTCTCATGTCACAGGTGCAGTTTCCTTCCAAAACGTCACGTTTGGTTATCGCGAAGGCCAGACGATTTTGCGCGATGTGACGTTTGAGGTTGAGCCCGGCGAGAAAATCGCGCTGGTCGGCCCCACAGGATCGGGCAAATCGACTATCACAAACCTGCTGCCGCGCTTCTACGAGCAGCAAACGGGACAAATTTTAGTCGATGGACACGATATTCGTGATGTGACGCTCAACTCGCTGCGGAGCAATATCGGTGCAGTGTTGCAGGATTCATTCTTGTTTAGCAGTTCGATTGCGGACAACATCGCTTACGGCCGACGAACAGCAACCCGCCAAGACATTGTCGAAGCGGCAAAAGCAGCACAGGCACACGACTTTATCATGCGTTTCCCCAACGGTTATGACACGATGGTGGGGGAGCGCGGCGTGACGCTTTCGGGCGGGCAAAAGCAACGGGTCGCCATTGCGCGGACGCTCCTGATCGACCCAGCCATTCTCATCTTGGACGACGCGACGAGCAGCGTCGATAACGAGACGGAGCATCTGATTTCGCTCGCCTTGCAAAAGCTCATGCAGGGGCGCACGACGTTTATCATCGCGCAACGACTCTTGACAGTCAAAAACGCTGACAAAATTTTGGTGTTAGATGATGGCGCAATTGTCGAGCGCGGGAGGCACGACGAGCTTTTGGCTGGCAATGGACTCTATCGTGAGATTTACGACTTGCAGTTGAAGGATATGGACGAGTTGGCATCTAGCGTAGCGTAGCACGACGTTTTATGCGCGTGAGGGAAAATTATGTCAAATCAAAACGAACGAATCGCAGCATTTTTAGAAAAAAATCTCGACATCGACTCAACACAACAAGAGCGCGAACGGCGCGAGGGGCTGCTCAAAGATTTTCTGCCGACCAATACCGATCATCTCGCCAAGCTGTATGACAGCAATCTGGTGAAGCGACTATGGACGTTTGTGGAGCCGTACAATCGACGCTTTATGCTCTCCATCGTGCTGATTATTCTCAGTTCGCTGGCGAGCATCTCGGCCCCCTACATCGTGAAACGGGCGGTCGATGATGGCGTCGCGGCGGGTGACTACAACACCTTGCGCTTCTGGGCGGTTATCTTTATTGCTATCACGCTGATGGAGTTTGTGACCAATCGCTCGCGCATGTTGATTATGGCGGTAATCGGTACACGGGTGATTGCGGATATTCGCAGCGCGATGTTTCGCCATATACACTCGTTGTCGCTGACCTTTCACAATCAGTATAGCGTCGGCCGACTCATGAGTCGCCTCATCAGCGATGTAGGCGTATTGCGCGAGTTCATCACGTGGTCAATCACAGGCGTGGCGCGGGCGATCTTTATGCTCACAGGCATTGTGATCGTGATGCTGGCGGTTAACTGGCAGCTAGCACTGGTCGCGTTTGCCATGTTGCCATTTATGAGCTTGATCGCCAACTATTGGCGCAAACATGCACGGGCGGCCTACATCCGCACGCGCTCCATTTTGTCACACATCAATGGTTACCTCAACGAGTCGATTTCGGGCGTGCGCGTCGCGCAGAGCTTTACGCGAGAAAAACGCAACGTCGCTCACTTTGACGATCTCAACCAGTCACATTTTGAATCGCTGATGGTTGCCAATTTCTTGTCCGCTATCTTCTTTCCAGCGATTGAGTTCTTTAGTTATCTGACAACAGCCTTAATCGTCGGAGTTGGTGGCTATCTGGTATTGGGGGATGCGTTAACAGCGGGGACGCTGATCGCGTTTGTGCTGTGGGTCGGCCGATTCTTCGACCCAATCCGCGAGTTAGCACGCCGACTCAACACCTTCCAAGCGACGATGGCAGCAAGCGAGCGCATCTTTGGCCTGCTGGACATGGAGGCGGACATCGTTGATCTGCCAGACGCGCATCAGTTGCAAAATGTGTCGGGGCGCGTTGAGTTTGAGAATGTGTCTTTTGCTTACAAGGAGGATGAGGTTGTGTTGGAGGGGGTGAGCGTGGCGGCCGAACCCGGTCAACGCATCGCCCTCGTCGGCGAAACAGGTGCAGGCAAAAGCACGATGATTCGCCTGCTCTCGCGCTTCTTTGAGGTGACGGACGGTGCAATTACAATTGATGGTCACGACATCCGCAAAGTGTCAAAGGCCAGCTTGCGCCAGCAGCTGGGCATCGTTTTACAAGACACTTTTCTATTTAGTGGCACGATTATGGACAACATTCGCTACGGTCGGCTAGAGGCTTCCGATGAGGACGTGATCGAGGCGGCAAAGGCGGTCGGCGCACACGACTTTATCTCGCGTTTGTCGGATGCTTATGGCTCAGATGTGGGCGAAAATGGAGTCAATCTGAGCGTCGGACAGCGTCAAATCATCTCCTTTGCACGCGCACTGCTGGCTGATCCCGCCATCTTGATTCTCGATGAGGCGACCAGCAGCGTGGACACGACCACAGAGAAGCTGATCGAAAGGGCAGTTGATCGCCTGATGGTAGGGCGCACTAGCTTTGTAATCGCGCATCGACTCAGCACGATTGTTAGCGCAGACAAAATTGTGGTGCTAGACAAAGGACAGATCGTCGAGATTGGCAGTCATGATGAACTGATTGAGCGGCGCGGCCGATATTACAATCTGTACACGATGCAATGGATGGGAAATCAGGCACAGCCACCCAGCCCGATTGGGTCGATAGAATTTAGCAAGGGTAGCACTGCACGATAGCGTGGAGTAAGCAACTTGAACGGATTTAAGACCGTTTGCTCTATTTTTCTACTGTGCATCAGGTGTTCGATGCCCATATATGGGTCGATCTGCCGTGTGCGCCCAGATATAGAATCACCCACACTAATACTTTTGGGTGATTCAAGGGTTATTTTTACTGCTACCTTAAACATGTGCAAAAGTGTGCAACACGCGATAAGTACCTGCTTCAT
>CAYMGE010000020.1:0-73071 GCA_964389925.1 uncultured Ardenticatenaceae bacterium | reverse complement strand
CGAATACCGACTTACCGAATACCGAACACCCGATTACTTTTGATTAAGTACTTAACACAACAGAAAAGCGTGGAGAAAGGGTTGCACAAGGAAGGTATAGTGAGGGTTCTTTGCGGCAACGCTGCTTTCTTGATTTTCTCCCCATCTTATTTTCTCTTTGTCATATTACCCTACCTGCGGGAATTGCTGCGTCGTGCCAAGTCGTGTCAACTCCACATCGAGATCGAGCTTGTATATTTCTAAGTCCATCGTCGGCAACATGCGGTTGACATCGGTGATGCGCTTGTTGAGGTCTTCTATAGCTGTTTGCCACTGTGTGAGCAGCGCTGTCCAGCGTCTTTTGGCAATTTCTGTTTGCCCACCTCGCGCCATCGCTTTGATTTGAGGGGCAAAAAGCCGGAATTGATGTGCGTTGCGCTCGCGCAATTTGTCTATCTCTTTTAATATCCGATTGCGATCCTCAATCCATGGCAGTGTGAAGTTGTTGTCCTTGAGCAGCTTGTAAGCCATCTGCATATCGCGGGCAAATGGGTTGTCTTCGATGTCAAGCGGCTTGCCCTTGCCCGGCAGGTTATCAAAATCACCGCGCTCAATCGCCTCCTGAATCTGCTCCTCAACAACCGATTTATAGTTATTGCCCGTCAAGATATAGCGGCGTTTGTTGGAATGAACGCCCGTCTCTTGGGTCTCAGGTGTCGAAGTGGCGTTCGGGTTTTTGTAATCGTAATGGCGTTGGGACATCTATCGAGCAAAAGTCACATCCTCAGATGTGAGCTAGTGGCTAGTTGAGCGAGAAGATCGTTCCGCTGTCAGGGTTGTAGGCACGCAAAAGTGACAGTTCCGTTTTGTATTGCTCGTGTAACAGGAGTAGCATGTCACGTGCATTGGGTTGTTCGAGGATTTGTTGCTTGGTCTCGGCCGAAACCTGCAACACATATGCCGCCAAATAGCCCAGATCAATGGGATCATCGGGCAACCCTTCGTTGACGCGAATTTGCACCGCATCTATCTCGCGCAAAACGTCAATGTACGCCTCCACCTGTTTGTGCAGGCGATCAGCCAGTGACTTCAATCCATATGAGGTGGCTAAGGGGAATTCTTCAACCTCTCCTTGCAGATAAAGCTGTTGCTGACTGGTCGAGAGAACGCGAAAGCGATTTTGACCAATGGCGACGATGTTCATGCGGCCGTCGGGGAGGCGTTCGACCTTGACAATTTCGGCCGAACAGCCCACTTCATGCGGTTCGGCCGAGCCGCCCACCTCAACACCTTCCTCGATCAACACAACGCCAAACGGCTTACGCTGCGAAATACAACGGTTGATCATTTGCTTATATCGCTCTTCAAAGATATGGAGAAAAATAGGCACACCGGGAAATAACACACTATTGAGCGGGAAAAGGGGCAGGCTGTATGTTGTCATAAATGCTCCTTACAATGACGCAAACCATCGACAAGTTAGCTGTCACTTTTGCATAAGCATTATAGCGAACCTCATTCCTGCATTATAAATCCTACGTTTTTTCTATCCATTTCATACCTCATGTAGACAGTGTGTAAACAAAGCTGAATACACAGGTTTCCCCCACATTAACAGGTTTTGCGCTGTTTTTCTGACGATTCAACCCACATCAGCCTAAATTTTGCGACAAATTACGATAAAATAACCCACATTGCACCATTTCAAATATTTTAGGAGTTGCACGATGCAGAGTTGCGAAGGAGATCAGGTGATTCAATTGCGGCTGTCTTTTACTTCGCCACTATGCTCCTTCATCTCATCATGTGCGATTTCTATATTTATGTAACGAGGAAAATATGTGTTATAGATATAGCCTACTATTGTTGTTGTTAATGATGGCTGCATGTTCGCAGCAAGTAGAAGAGACCACGCCAGCCGTCGAATTGGAAGCGACGGATGAACCCGTTGTGACGGCAGTCGTTGCAATGTCTGGACTTGCATTTGTAGAGAATGTCCAGTTGATTTTGATAGAGACGATGCCTGTTGGGGTAGAGCTAAATGTACAGGGCAATTTACCAGATAGCTGTACACAGATTGATGCGATCACGCAAACACAAACTGAGCAGCGTTTTGATGTTGTCATCACAACACAACGCGATGCAGACGCAAGCTGCACACAGGCTCTCGTTCCATTTGAGGAGAAAATCGCATTGCAGGTGAATGGTTTGCCAGCAGGTGCATACACGGTCGATGTCAATGGCGTGCAGAACTCATTTGTATTTGGGATGGATAACGTTGCGCCGCCAGAGCCAACGTCTTTGCCTCCAACGGTAGAAGAGCCAACGCAAGAAGCTGTCCCTGAAGGATTCGATATTTCCGGGCTGGTATTTCATGATGTTTGTGCCGTTGCTGAAGATGGGGCGACGGCTCTCTCGGAGGGGTGTGTTGAATCGGCCGATAACACCTTCATCGCCAACGGCACGTTAGAAGCCGGCGAACCCCCACTCGTCGGTGTGGTTGTCGAGCTACTCGACGAGGCGTGTGTGGTAGAGGTTGAGTCGGCCGAGACCGACAGTTCTGGCGCATACAAATTTGCCAACATCCCCACTGGCTCCTACTGTCTCACCATTGTTTCCACCGATGAGCCAAACGCTTCTATCCTGATCCCAGGACAGTTCACTACACCAGACACAACTGGTGAGCTGTTGTTATCAGTCTCAGAGGATACGGTTGTCGCGCCATTTGGCTGGGATTTCCAATTTCTGCCCATACCAGAGGTCGAACAAACAGATACTTTAGTAGTCGAGGCAAACTGTGGGGATCGCGTTTCATTTTGGGGTGACGTGACCGTGCCGGATGACACGCCATTTGAGCCGGGTGCGCCGATTGTCAAAACGTGGCGACTGATCAATACGGGTGGCTGTACATGGAACAGCGAGTATGGGTTGCAATTTGCAGAGGGGTCACAAATGCAAGCGCCCGACTTCGTGCCGTTTGACAAAGTTGTGCCGCCGGGTGGCGAGATCGACGTGACGGTACGCATGACTGCCCCCAACGAACTGGGAACGCATCGCGGCGATTGGCTATTTCGCAACGATGACGGAGAGCTATTCGGGCTGGGGGAAGATATTGAAAACACGATTTTCACCCAGATTGAGGTCGTTGCGGCAGGCACGTTGGGACAGATTAGCGGCTTTGTCTGGAGTGATCTGTGCGACCAAACCGACTACTTATTTGGTCAACCAACGCTGCCCCCCGGCTGTTTGCAAAATGAGAATGGCACAATACGCGGAGATGGGGTATTTGATGTCTCGTCCGAAATCCGCCTAGCAAACGTCACCGTGACGCTGGGCAGTGGCGAATGTGGCGAAGCCGACGTGACACTTAGCACAACCGTCACCAATGCGGACGGCATTTACCGCTTTGAGAGCTTGCCCAGCGCAACCTATTGCGTCTATATCGACGTTATCACAGAGGAAAATTACAATTTGCTTGTGCCGGGCTTGATGACGGCTCCACAGGTCGGCCGAACGGGATTCACCGTCACGCTGCAACCCGATCAAGAGCTAACAACGCTTAACTTTGGCTGGGACTTTACAGAAGAAGAGTGAAGAGACAGTCAAATCGCCTGAGGTTTGCTATCTATCTCATCCCTGCCATGTTATGATCACTGCCCTATGAACATCGTTACTAGCGGCATTATTGTAGATCAACGCGGCGAACTGCTCGTCGTCAAACGCAGCGATACACGGACGTGGGCGGTTCCCGGCGGCACTCTCGACTTGGGGGAAGCGCCCGATCAAGGGGTTACGCGAGAGGTCGAGGAGGAAACGGGCTTCAAAGTCTTGCCCGTGCGACTCGTGCGGCTCGATTACTTGCCAATTCGGGGCGGGACGCTGCAATTCACGTTTCGCTGTCTGCTACGTGGTGGCGAGGCCAAAACGTCAATCGAATCGATAAAGGTTGGGTTTGTCAAAACAAGCCCAATTCCTGTGCGCGTGTTGCCCATTCATAAAGTGCCAATTGAAGGTGCGCTCAAGCACGCGGGAGGGGCGGTTGAATGGCATCGCTACCATCTCAATCGACTTGAAACGGTTGGTCAGTTTGCCCTGCTCAACCTCTACAATCCGCTGATGGACATCAAGCGTAAGCTGTTTTCGCAGATACGTTACCAACCTTTGCAACCTTGGCACATGCGTGTTGTGGTTGCCGTCTTTGATAAAGCAGGTGGGGTGCGCTGGGAAAAACGTGCGGAGCAGCATGTTCTTCCGTCTGGCGAAATCCGTGCAGGTGAAACGCCGTGGGAAGCGGCCGAACGGCTATCAAAAGCACAATTGACAGATGTAGTCAGCGTGTATACAAATGGTGAGCAGGGAAAGGTTGTTCTCTTGTTCTCGGCCGAAGCCCCCACATCCTCTCATCACATCTATTATCAAGCACCACCAGACAACAGCAATCCACAGCATCGCGTGTTTGCGGCCGATGCGGCCGATGCCAGTCGCCTGACAACTCTCTTCAAAGACCTGTCATCTTGTTAACCAAAAACGTCGTTTTCGTAAATAATCCGTCCTTATATTGCCAACAATATAAACATTGCATCTTTTTTTCTGATAGATGGAACAAGTAGGCCAATTCCCACGTTTGGAGGGTGAAGACGTTAAAACTTTTAATTCATCACCGCGCAAACGACGAGTGGTAAAGGAGCTTACAAATGAAAATCGACAAAATTATCAATGAACTACTGATTCTAATAGTTGCCATTATTATGGTGGCTTGTGCGCCATCAACACCGGAGGGTAGCGGCATACCAATTGTGCAAGTGCCAACGGCCGAGCCAACATTACCCACTGAAGAAAACGATGCCACGACAAGTGAGATTCAGCCAAATGAAGAGCTGCGAGAAAATCCATTGCTTGGGACAGATTGGAATCTAGTTTCACTCAATGGACAGATGCCGACGGGCGACATCACCTTACAATTTGATGCAGAACAGGTTGGGGGCAGCGACGGTTGTAACGGCTATGGCGCGACCTACACGGTCACCGAAGACAGAATCATTTTTGACACCAACGGCTTTATGTCCACAATGATGGCCTGTGAGCCAGCAGAGATTATGGCAGACGGCCGAGCCTATCTGGACGCATTATCAATTGCAAATCGCTATGAGCTAGGGGCTGGAACGTTGACAATTTATACAAAAGAAGGGCAGCTAGACTTTGCAATGCCGCAAAATACAGCTCTCGAAGGGACAACGTGGACGCTCAACTCTACGATGGAAGAAAATGGCAGCGTCTCGATGGCGATTGACCAAGACATCTACTTTTCACTAGCAGATGGGACAGTATCGGGATCAACCGGCTGCAATACATTCGGTGGGGTCTATAAACTTGGTGGCGATGAACTCAGCTTTGACCAACTGTATCAGACAGAGATGGCTTGTCTCGATGAAGATGTTTCACAGCGTGAGACCCAAATGAACAGCGTGTTAAACAATACCGTGCGCTACTCAATTTCACGCAACACGCTGACCTTAGAAAACGAAAATGGTGATGTACTTGCCACATTTTCAACCGAAGTAATCGACGAGGACACAATGACCGACGAGCCAAATATCAACCTGAACGGGACAAGCTGGATACTTAGCAACATGGTGACGAGCGAGTTGGCTAGCAAAGCGACGCTGACTGCGACGTTTGAGGATGGGCTGTTGGCAGGCAGTGCTGGCTGCAATCGCTACACAACGAGCTACCAGGTTGACGAAACAAGGCTGAACCTAGAGGCGATTGCAACGACGCGCAGATTATGTGATGAGGTGACCAACGTCGATGAACAGGCGTTCTTGGAGAAAATGGGAGCGGTTGCGACGTTTGTGGCATCGGCCGAGACCCTCACCCTGAACGATGCCAACGGTGACCCACTGCTCGTGTTTACACGTGATCCACAAGATGACACACAGGTTTCGCTCGATAACTCAGAGAAAACATTTTACATCGGTGCAGAACAGGCAGACTGCGTGGGCGTTGCGCCGCAAAAATGCTTATTGGTCAAAGAAGACCCCGCTGGCGACTACCAGTTCTTCTACAGCAACATCGTTGGATTTGAGTGGGAGGCTGGCTTTGAGTATGAGCTGCGCGTGCGGGTGACGGAGGTAGAGAATCCACCGGCCGATGCCTCAAGTCTGAGCTATGAATTGATCGAGGTGGTCAACAAAACACCTGTTGATGGCTAAAATTACTCGCAATTTTTCTAAAACGTAGACAAAAAGTCCAATTTCTATCATGAAGTTGGACTTTTTTGCGTTCTGTTATCTTTGTGCGTTTTCTGGAAAATGTCACTTATCATCGAGAGTTGTAAGTGATTGAAGACTGACTCAGTGCGGCGCGAGGCGATAGAAACGCCGATGAAGTCGGAAAAGGCAGACACATCTCCTCTCCGCTGTCTAATCTGGCATTGGCAAACCAGTACAAATGTCCCAGCCATTTTGGTAATTTGTAAGAAAGGGCGTAAGGCACCACTTGGATTATAGGAGATAAGTAGTGGCACTTGCTGTATAGAGAAAATTGTATCGACTCTTTTGACGTTTTCCCTTCCACTACATATAAAAACAAACTATCTGGAGTTCTGAATGAAACGCTTTGCATCTGTAATGGTTGCCTGTTTTGTGTTGCTTGTATCGGTTCAACTCAATGCAGCACCACAGGTTAGTAATGATAACGGTCTTTGGTTTGATAATTACATTGACTCGGCCGGTGTCTCGGCCGTCAACAACGTCCAGCATAATGCCCCAACACGGGCAATGCAGCTTGTGCCGGGTCAGACGAGTGGTAGTTACACGACCGTCTTGATCCGCCCGACCAGCTTTGATGCGTGGGAGACATTGACGCTTGACGCGACGATTGGCAATTCGGCCGATCTCACCCTAGACATCCTCTCCGCTGCCAACACTCCCCTCATCACCAACTTACCCCTCGTCGGCGGTGTCGGTGATCTGTCGAGCCTCGATCCTGTGGCGACGGCCGATGGCATCCGCGTGCGCGTCAATCTCGCACAAACTGGCAGCGTCTCACCGTCCGTCAACAGCTTGAGCGTGCGTTGGAATCCAATTTCACTATTACTGCTCGACAACCAAGCCCCCACCAGCGTTCTCGTTGGACAGGTGATCAATTACACATTGCGTTATTCCGTCAACTTTGTACAGGCAGAAAATCTCGTTTTATGGGACGAACTGCCCAGCGGTGTCGCTGTTAGCTATCCGACCGATTACGGACAAGATGACACTCCGACATTTGTCTCCGCGACTGATGGCGGCCTTTATTGTAATACGGGTGGTGGCTGTACAGTTAGCGGCGTGACGGTTCCCCAAAACAGCGTCTATTGGGATTTGGGGACAGTTCCCGCAGGTACGACCGTTGCCGTTTCATTTGCCGTGCGCTCGCCTAATGGCGCACTCGATGGCACGGAGTACGATAACGTTGCCAATATCAACGCCAGCAACGCGACCGCCATCACCAGCAACAGCGTCACGACGATTCTCCTCAGTGACCCCGCTCCCAACATTCAAAAGCGCGTCAGTCGGGGCGGTGTCCCTTTGCCATCAGGCAACACTTACGTCTTTCGCGGGCAGCGCGTTCAGTTCACCGTCTCCGACCCATTGGGCGGTTTGGACGGCAACGATTACGCGCCTGAAGGACGTGAGCGCATGTACAACACGGTGCTGTGGGATGATGTGAGCGATCTCGTCGCCAACATCGACACGGCACTTGGTGACAACGGCTTTCTCAACATCACGGGCGGCGGTCAATACGTCGCCAACTACAGCCCACCCGACGGCAGCGCGACGCTCGCCCACGCGATTGTCTGGGATAGCATCGGCGCGGGTGCGGACAGCATCTTTGCGCCCGGTGTGACCTTTCTCGAAACGTTTGAGGTCGAGATTTTAGACCCACCCGCCCAAGACACATTTGTCAATATCGTCTGCCTCGATTCAGACCAGACAGACACGATTTGCGACCAAGTTGTGTTGGAAACGATCCCCGATGAGCGCGTGACGGGCATTTTCTCGAAAGGGGATGATCTCAATAACGCGATCACGGCGAAGGCGCGACAAGATGACGACAAAACGCTCGCCACGACGTATGGTGGCACGTACAAATATCTGCTGCACATCAATAACACGTCGCTCGTCACTGTCACCGATGTCGTGATGGTCGATATGATTCCAACAGAGGTGGATTTGATCGCGGCGTATGTGCCAGCGGCTAGTGCCAACGCGACCGTCTTTTACACGACGACGACGACGTTCACCGACCCCGACACGCCGCCGCCCTTTATCACAACGACATTGCCGGCCGAGCTTGGTGGCTGGATTAGCTGGGAGGCGAACCCACCCGCTGATCCTGCCCAAGTGACGTGGGTGGCGTTCCATTTGCCAGAGGTCAGCCCTGCCTATATCGGGGATGGTCAGCACCGTTACTACGCTCATTTTGATGTGGAGGTCAAACAGCCCGTCGATAGTTGTGTCGGGGCGCGGGTTGACAATGTGGGGCATTTCTATGCCTTCGGCCGACAACCCTTCGGTGGCGGCACACCCGTCCCGCTCGATCTCTACGCGACTGACCCCGAACTGACCATTGTGGCGGCCGATACCGCGACGCTCAACATCGATCAGAGCAACATCACGCTCTCGCCCGACCCTGTTCAGCAGTTGTCAAACATCGTCAATTACAGCGTGGAGGTTGAAAACCTGATTCAAAATGGCGTGGCGCACGGCGTTGCCAATGCGCGGATTGAACTGCAATGGTCGCAGGTTGAGGTGTTTGGTGCGCTGCAATATCTCGACTTTGTGACGGCGAGCGGCGGCACAATCGAGACGTTTGACCCAACGAATGGGCGCATCGTCATCAATGTCGGCACGCTGGCAGCGGGGGCGAGCGAGACGGTCGATTTGCAACTGTCTGTGCCAGCGGGTGTGTTGGATGACACACGCTACAGCATTGACGCGACGTTGACGGGTGAGCCGACCAGCGGCTCGCTCTGCACGCCGTCGTCTGCCTCTGCCTCCAAGACTGGCACAATCATCTCAACGGGTCAAATTCAGGTGTTCAAAGAGGATGTGCTGGATGTGATTCCCGGTGGTGGCGATTTGGAATATCGTCTGACGTTTAACAACATCGGGGACGGCCCAACGACGGGAACGTTTGTCGTGGATCGGATTCCTGACCGCATGGTGTTTGATTATGCGACGGGGCCGAATGGGGAGCAGGTCTATGTGACCGATAAAACGTTCCCCGATTTGCCGTTGGAGTTGTCGGTGGTGGATCGCTTTGATTCGGCCGAAATCGCCACCCACTTCACCCCCGCCACCTACGACGCGGGAACCCAACGCTGGACAAGCCCATTCGGAGAGCAAACGACGTGGATCGCATGGCTCGTCGATGACCAATCCGTTTCACCACCCCAATTCCCGATCAACGACACGCGCAACGTCAGCTTTTTTGTCCGCAATGATGAAGATCGCGGCGCGGCACAAGTCGATTCAAATGCGGGTGTGTTGATTTTCAACGAAGCGGCGATCTTCTCCAACGAGCTTTTACAGGCAATTGGCAACGAGGTTCGCACGACGATTGAGGAGACACCGGGACTGTATTTAGCCAAAACGGGGTCAGACGTGATCGTGGCGGGAGCTGACTTTGAGTGGTATATCGACTACTACAACAATTCGGGTTCGGCCGATGATGTCGTCGTGATCGAAGACGTTTTGCCAGCAGGGGTCAGCTTTGTCAGCGCGACCCATACGTGGAACGCGGCGGCGACTGCCAACGGCGCATCTGGCATTGCAACGGGCAGCGTCCCCTCACAGACGATCAACAATCCCGACGGGACGACGACGCTGATCTTCCGCATCGCGGACGACTATCGCGGTGGCGATTTGGCGACGCTTGAAGGCGGGCGCATCACCATTACGGCGCGTGCTGATTCTGCACCAAATGGCACATTTTTGACTAACAACGTTTGCGGGACGGCGACCAATGTGAATGGGACGGTCTATGTCTGCTCTGACCATACGGTTGAGGTACAGAACCCCGATTTGTGGATCATCAAATCGGCCGATAATCCCCAGCCCAACGTCGGCGACACAGTGACGTATCTGATTCGTTTGAGCAATGAAGGGGGATTTTCGGCCGAAAACACCCTCATCAGCGACGTTCTCGCACCCGGCATGAGCTATGTCAGCAACAGCGTCCAAATGTTGACCAGCGGCTACACAATTGGTGAGCCAGTCGGCAGTGGCACGCTCGTCTGGTCGGCTGCTAACGGCAACGCCATCCAACAGACGGGGCAGCCCGCTGGCTTGCTCCCCGCCAACTCTGGCAGCATCTTCTTCACCTATCAAGCCATCGTCAACAGCGGCAATCCGGGCGACACGTTGACAAACACCATCACCACCAGCACCGATACCCCCGAAGTGGACGTACATCCCAACAGCGATGACGCTTCTGTACGGCTGCCCTTCCCCGATCCAACCGTTTTCAAGACCGTTCCCGCCTTCACCGAAGCGGGCGCCTTTGTCAACTGGACGATCACCTATCTGAACAAAAACAACGCGGACGCGATGGGCGTATACCTGATCGACACGCTGCCCGATTGGGACAATGATGATGTCGTCGATGTCAGCTTTATCCGCAACAGTTTGCCTGCGGGTGTGACCGCCTACTATCATGACAACGCCCCGTCCAATGTGCCAACATTTGAGATTGGCAACCCGACCAACAATGGCTGGACGGCCGATCCGAGCGGCATCGACGTGGTGCATATCGCTTATGCGGTGGGCGACCTGCTGCGAAATGCAGGGCCGTTTAACATCGCCATCACGACCCAACTGGTCAACCCCATCGACGCGACCACGCCGCCAGCGGGAGCTGCCCTGACCAACGACGTGACGATTGATAGTGAGACAGTCGATGATGATGTGACGAATAATTCGGCCGATGCCACCACCCGCGTACCCGGCCTCGATCTTGCCCTGACAAAAAGCGGCTCCATCGAAGGCGGCTTTCCCGGCACAGCACCGGGCGAAACGCTGATCTACACGATTGAATTTGCCAACACGGGGCCAGAAACTGCCTATGGGGTCAAAATCACTGAAACGCTACCTGCTGGCGTGACGTTTGACAGCCACAGCTTTGAAGTCGTCGAGCTAATCGACAGCAATGGCAACGGCATTTCCCCCGTCGATCACGACAGCGGCAACGCAGCTTACAGCGACCCCGTTCCCGTCACCTTCGATCAGGGGACGATGACCTGGTATCTCGGCAACAACAGCGATGTCAGTGACCCGCTCTTCTATCGGCGCGTCGGTTTGCCACCGGGTGCGGAAGGCTCATTCCAGCTAATCGTGACGATTAACAGCGATGTGGCAGACGGCACGACGCTTGAAAATAATGCCGCCATTATCACTGACCGTTATCAAGATGGTGATCCCGCTGAGGAATTTCTCGGCAACAATTATGACGACAGTAGCGTGAGCGTCTATCGCACCGATCTGTTTGTCAACAAGTCGGTTGTCGATGCTGAGACGGGCGATGACTTTTGGACAGAGGCGGGCAACATCCTGACCTACACAATCGAATATGGCAACATCGGCAACATCGATGCAGAAGATGTCGTGATTAGCGAAATCATCCCCGATGGGACGAGCTATGTGCCGAGTTCGCTGCAAGTGCCAGAGGGATCGCTCGTCTCGTTCTCACCATCAGAGAGCAATCCGACTCGCTTTGACGTGCGCTTCCAAAGCCCACTCCCCGCACCCAGCACCTTCTTCAATCAAAGCACGGCGACCGACTGGCAACAAGGTCGTCTAACCAACATTGTGCCACCGACGCGCTACAGCAGTTCGCGTAACTTTAACGATGATGGGGCGCAGATTACGAACGCGGTGGTTGCGGCCGATTTCAACAACGATGGCCTCCCTGATCTCGTCGTCGGCAACGCGACAGGCATCTTGGTTTATCTCAACCTCGATGGCACAAGACCCGTCCTCATCGATCAGATCACAAAATCACAGGCGACTGACGTAATCGCGTTTGATGCGGACAACGACGGTGACCTCGATCTCGCGGTTGCCAACAGTGATGAGGAAGGGCAAGTTTTGCTCAACGATGGGTCGGGCAACTTCAGCTTCCAGAGCAGTTTTGCGCCATCTGACGAATGGTATGGTGTCGCCGCGCTCGACGCGGACAGTGACGGCGATCAAGATTTGCTCTTCGCCAATCACGGTCAAAATCAACTCGTGTTCAACGATGGCGCGGGCAACTTTAGCACGACTGTCGAAGGAACTGACTTTATAAACATCGCAAGCTCGGTCACATTGCCCTCTGGCGATACGTGGGCAGTCGAGTCGTTTGATGCCGATGGCGATGGTGATCTCGATGTGGCCGTTGCTGGATCGGGTCAAAACGCGCTCTATATCAATAATGGGGACGGCACAATCACGGTTGTCGATACGTTTGGTGATGCCGCCTCACGCTCAATCGTGGCACTCGATGTGGATCGGGACGGCGATCTCGATGTCGCCGTTGGCAACGGTGATTCCAATAGTGAGGAGTTTAATCACTTGTGGATCAACGATGGCAGTGGCAATTTTACGCTCGGTAGTGAGGAGATTTTTGGTGGCGAGACGTTTACTTATGCGATTGAGGCGTTTGATGCGGATGGGGATGGGGATGCCGATGTCTTAACGGGGGATGGATTGACCAATGGGTATTTGAATGAGTTGTTTTTGAATGATGGACAGGGGGCGTTTGTGAAATCGGCCGAATTCAACGATTTTGGCAACAGAGGCACGCGCTCGATTGCAACGGCCGACTTCAACAACGACGGCGTTCTCGACATCGTGCTTGGTTATGCTGGCAACAACGAACTCTATCTCAGCAACAACGGCAACATCTGTCTCGCTATCGAAGACCAACAGTTTGACGCAGGCAGTAGCGATAACACCTTTGCCAACAACTCTGATGAATCATTTCTCGGAATGCAGGCTGACATGGACGGCAACGGACACACCGACCCCATTCTGAGCGATCAGCGGAATATTGGGCAGTATCTCAACGATGGTGCGGGTGGCTACACCTACAGCAACATCGTTACCCTTAGCAGTTCAAACCTAAACGCGATGACCACTCTCGACATCGACGCAGACGGCGATCTCGACTTGGTCGCAGCGTTGTCGTCGAGCGAGGCAAATCGCGTCTATCGCAACAATGGGGATGGGACGTATACACAAATCGCTGATCCGGGCGATGTGGCGACCCATTTGGTCAATACGATTCGGGCGGTTTCGGCCGATTTCGACAACGACGGCGACGATGACCTCATTCTCATCAACACACCCGACTTTGACGTACAGGCATTTATCAACAATGGCGACGGTCAGTTGACCTTTGCCGATGGCGTAGACGGAACAGGAACCTTCCCGACCAACTTCACGGGAGCCTATCATGCCGCCGCAATCGACGCAGAAGGCGATGGCGATCTCGACATCTTGATCGGTGGCAATGCGCTTGGCTCCACGACGAGCGAACTACACATTAACGACGGCGCGGGGAACTTCACACGCACAACCCCATTCACGGGGCACACTTATCTGAGCGCGGAACGTCCGGAAGTCGCCGATTATGACGCGGACGGGGATAGCGATGTATTCATCGTCCGCAACGATACCGTCTATCTCTATGGCAACAACGGCAGCGGTGGTTTTAGCCTCATTAGCACCACTGCGTTTACGACTTGTCGAGGTGGCGACTATCTCGACAGCATCACGCCGCTTGACCTCAATGGAGACGGCTTTACCGATTTGGTCAGCGGCGGTGAGTCGTGTTCGGTGCTGATGCATTATGGGAATGGTAACGGCGTGTTTGGCGACCCCGTCATCTACAACACACACAGCTTTGAGCAGACGTTTTTGCCAACCGACTATAACGGAGATGGCACGAATGACTTGCTGGCAGTTGGCGGGGATGGTGTGCCAGCCATCTACCTTTATGACGGGTATCAAACACCTGCAAATGTGATTTCGCCGCTGATTACGCCAACCGACCTCTATCCAAGCGCGGGAGAATTGAGCAGTTGGGGCTATCTGATCGTCGAGCAAACGCTGCCTGATGAGACCGCTATCACCTATGATATTCTCGACCAAAGCCTATCCCCGATTGCGGGTTTTACGGGTGTATCGGCCGATGCCAGCAGCCGAATCAACCTGTCCACACTCGACGTAGCGACATATCCGACGATTGCACTGCGTGCCAACTTCCAAACGAGCGATTTGTACCAAACACCTGAACTGTGTAGCTGGACAACGACGTTCCGCATGAGCGAAGGAGCCAAATTCACTTTCCGCGTGCGCGTCGATGACCCTGCGACGGCAAACCCGATAAACAACAACGTCGCCATTCAGACGACCACGCCTGAAACCAATTATGACAACAACAACGACAGCGACCGCATCAATGTGCGGATGACTGACCTGTACATCGAAAAGCAGGTCAACACAGCGACGGCGTTGGTGGGCGACACGCTGACCTACACGTTGCGCTATGGCAATAATGGGCCGCAGGATGCGATCAACGGGGTCGTGCAGGATGTGTTGCCGTTGGGTGTGACGTTTGTTTCGGCCGATCCCGCCCCCACCAGCACGAGCGGCACAGGTGGCGCAAATGACCCCGTGATTCTGACGTGGAATATCGGCGATTTGGCGGTCGGCGCAACGGGCGAACTGAGCGTCGTGGCGACGATCAACGCGGGTCAGGAAGACGAAACACTGCTCAATCTCGCCACGATCAGCAATGATCGGCAGGAAACCGACTTGACGAACAATGATGATGATGCGGTGACGTATGTGGGCAGCTTGACCAACGTGTATCTGCTCAAAGACGGCCCCGCGACGACGGGGTTGGGGCAGACGATCACGTATACGTTGAGCTATGGGAATAATGGGACGGCATCGGCCGAAAATGTCAGCGTCAGCGACGTGCTGCCCACAGGTGTCACCTTTGTCAGCGCAACCCCTGCCATCTCATCCCAAAACGGTCAAACGTTGACATGGGGCAGACTTGGTACGCTCGCCTCTGGCGAAATGGATGTCATCACCTTGACCGTTGCGATTACGACCAATGCCGATTTTGTCGGTCAGCAGTTGCACAACGTCGCTACCGTCAGCACGACGAGTGATGAAGTCACCCAACAGGACAACAGCGACGACCACACCAACACTGTCTTGATCAGCAAGGCGACACTCTCTGGCTATGTCTGGCACGATGTTGATGAAGATGTTGTCTTTGAGGACGATGAGGCTGGACTACCCGGTGTTACTATCCGTTTGCAAGGCAACGATATTTTTGGCGAGCCTGTCAATGTCATGACCGAGACAGATGAGGATGGCTTCTACATCTTCACAGGCCTCAATCCCGGCGATTACGCCCTGACTGAGACGCAACCTGTTACCTATACTTCAACGGGCGCAGTTCTCGGCAGCAATGGCGGTGTCGTGGATGGCACAGATGCGTTCAATACAATCAGGATAGCATCGGGTGACCAAGCGGCACGCTACGACTTTGGTGAAGATTTTGGTGTGTCGGTGGGCGACCGCATTTGGCATGATGACAATCGCAACGGACAGCAAGATGATGGCGAATTAGGGATTTCCAATGTGCTGCTCTATCTCTACCGCGACACAGACAGAGATAACGCATTTACGCCGAGTGTCGATGAGTATTTAGACCTCGTATTCAGCGGGGCGACAGGCGACTATCGCTTTGATGGGTTGATGGATGGAGATTACGTCGTGCAGGTGGCGCAGAGTAACTTTGATGATGGTGGTGTGTTGGCGGGGTGGCAGAATACGGTGGGATCGGCCGATCCCGACGACGACCCCAGCAATACAGACGACAACGGCGCACCCCTGAGCGGTCACGGTGTCGTCAGCACCGCTATCAGCCTGACCGTCGGCACAGAACCGATCGACGACGGCGACACTGACAACGATACCAACCTGACCGTCGATTTTGGCTTCTACCAAACCGTCGAGATTGGCAACTATGTTTGGATTGAAGATGACAGCGATGGCAACGCACTGACGGGCGCGACAACACCTGTGACCAACACAACTGTGACAGCAACCAGCGCAGATGGCACGATCTACACAGGCGTGACAGACGCAAATGGTATTTACACGATTACTGTGTCAGCCAATGCGACTTATACGGTGACAGTCGGCACACCAGTTGGCTATGTGCCATCGGGGACGTTGATTAGTAGCGACAATGATCCTGCAACGAATGACAACATGAGCCACGACCCGTCTGGCACGGTTGTGACTGTCACCGATGTCGATCATCCGACGATTGACTTTGGGTTTACGCTAAGTCCAAATACGCCATCGGCCGAACTCGGCGACCGCGTCTGGTTTGACGACAATGCGAATGGCGTTCAGGACGATGGTGAATCGGGCATTGAAGGGATTGCAATCGCGTTGCTGGATGAGAAAGGCAGCAACGTTCTCAATGAGAAAGGTCAACCGATCACGGCAACGACGACGATCACGGGCTTCTACCAATTCACCGATCTATCCACTGGCAGTTACATCGTCAGACTAGAGCGCAGCAACTGGGAAGATGGCGGCGTTTTTGGCACGGGTGGCACGTATGAGGGCGCAATCAGCAGCGTTGGGCAAGGGGCGGACGATGGCACGGCAACGGATGACAATGGGGATGATGACATCTCCGACGGCATCGAAAGTGTCCCCATCACGCTCGACGCAAGTGAGCGCGAGCCGACGGTCGATTTCGGTGTTTTCCAACCGCTGGCAATTGGCAACTTGATTTGGGATGACAGTGGTGCGGCCGGCAACGCCAACAATGGTATATTTGACGGGGATGAAAGCGGGATCAATGGCGTGACCGTACAGCTTTACCGCGATACCGGCGACAACGTCTTTAATCTCAACGATGATACGCTGATTACGACAACAGTAACGGTCAATGGATACTATCTGTTCGATATGCTGCCAGAAGGTGAGTACTACATTCACATCCCTGCGACCAATTTCCAGAGCGACGGCAGTTTGTGGGATCAGGGGAATGATGTGCCATATTTCTCAGCGCAAGATCGAGATGGCGGTGGTGATAACGGAAGTGATCACACGGCCGACGAGAATGGCATCGACACGACACAACCGCAAAGTGAAGGTGTAACTTCAAACCGTGTCTCGCTGGGACGCTTGGACGAACCAACCACTGAGGTGGATGCAACACCAGCGGGTCGGGTCAATGGGAATGTCAATTTGACGGTTGATTTTGCCTTCTTCGCGCCGGGTGCGACGATGGTGGGGTTGGGATCGGCCGAGACAAGCACCTCAACTGAGACCGTTTGGCTGGCGCTCAGTCTCGTTATGTTGCTAACGACTTGGGTTATGCTCAGACGATCTATCAAAAGTGATTAACTCATGTTAAGTACCTGAGCATATATTTCCGTGTATTTTGTTTCGGGTGATTTATGAGGGCAAAACCCCCGATTTTCACCTGACTTATTTCGCAGAAACTGCCTCACCAAATTTAGGTCGTTAGTACAAAAGGTTTTGGGAAGGAAATATAGTTTGTAATGATCGTCGGATAATCTGCGTGTAGAGGTACGCTATGAATAACATGATCACATCGGCCGATGTTCGTCCTTATGAACCGACATCGATCGACATCCAAACTGCGCTTTCTGAAAACCTAATTCAATCACTGCCATCGGCCGCTGCGAGTCTAGGCGGTCTCTATCTTGCGCTAGCTGTCGCCCATTTTATCCTGCTCGAATCACAGTTTCAGGCGGTACTGGTTCCAGTCGCGGCAATCTCATCGCTCATATTTTTCCTTATCTATGCGCTGTTGCGCGGAGGGAAATTTTCTGCAAACACAGCGCACAGTTTGGCGGGATTGTTTGGTGTCATCGCGCTTATCAACAGCTTGTTACACGTCGCCATCACGGGCGATCCACTGCAAAGCTCAAATATCTTGCTGGTCATCGTTGCAGTCGGTGCGTTTTTTCTTTCGCCGCTTTGGTATTGGCTAACTGTTGGTAGTGCATTTTTTGGCTGGTTATTTATTGCGATTAGCTATGGCATTGCCGATGCTTGGTTGCATTTTGCAATTGGGATAGTGATGGCAATTGTCGCCGCTACCCTTGTCAATCGAATTCGTACCCGTACATATATGCACCTTTTCAGATTGCGTTTGCAACAGGAAAATCATCGCCACAGCTTAGAAGAGGCTCAGGCCCAACTCGAAGAGCGAGTTGCTGCTCGTACTATTGAGTTGGCAAGCGCAAATCAAACGTTACAGGCAGAGGTTGCACGTCGCCGCCAGACAGAGAACGCTCTCAAAGATAGCCAACGCACGTTGTTGCATCAGCGTGAAAACTTGCAGCAAATTGTGGCAAGTCAGACTGAAGAGATTCGCAAGGTCAATCAGACACTACAAGAGTCTGCCAATCTCAAAGCAGACGTGATGGATGACATCCGCTATGACATCCAGCCGCAGGTTCTCGAACTCAAAAGCAAAATGCGGCTGCTCGAGATCGGTTTACAGCGGTCGCTGGATGCACGCCAAAAGAAAATGTTCAATGATGCGGTTGAGATCAGCAATGAGCTGCTCGACTCATTGAACAGCATTAAAGTTGTGACACGCATGAATTCGGACGAATTGAAAAATCGTCAGGCTATCCGCGCTCGCCTCTTAGAGCCTGAATTACAACCGAGCTAGCGTTGGCGAGCCGCCTCAAATAGGATGATGCCGGCCGCCATCGCTGCATTTAGCGATTCGACATCGGCCGCCATTGGAATCCCCACCCCCTCTGCTAGCTGCAACGCCTTTGTCGAGGGGCCATTCGCTTCATTCCCAATGATAAGCGCGGAGGGCTTTCGCCAGTCAACCGCGGTGTAAGCGGTGGCAGACGCAGCCGATGCGACCCACAGTTGCATTCCACTCACAATTCCCGCTATCTCACCCCATCCCATCTTCTGGATCGGCAAGCGAAAATGCGCCCCCATCGCACCACGCACGACTTTTGGATTAAACGGATCAACACAACCGGGCGCAAGCAACACCCCATCTGCCCCCGCAGCGGCGGCGGTTCTCAGCATTGTTCCCATATTGCCCGGTGTTTGGACACCATCCAGAATTAACAGAAGCGTTGGCTCAGATGGCAAAGTAAGTTGGGGAAATGGCATAACGGCAAGGATACCGGGCGGTGTTTCGACATCGCTGATACGGCGCATAAGCGGGGCGGCGATGGAGAAAGCCGGGGCTGTGGGCGGCTTGCTCGCGCTTGTATGCAGTATCAGTGTGGGGGGGTGATAGGCAATCACGTCTCGCACGTTACGCTCTCCCTCAACAACAAACGCCCGTTCCCGCCAGCGAAAACGACGATCTGTTTGTAGTCGCGCCACATATTTGATTTTGCTATTATCAGTGCTGGTTATCATTATTCGTAAAACGTACTACAGGCATCCCTGTCCCACATATGAAAAAAGAAGTTGTCCAACGTCTCGTCACAATTAATCACGAATTTTACCAGCGTTTTGCGAAACATTTTTCCTCAACGCGCAGTTCGCCTTGGCACGGCTTTGCATTTGTTATGGATAGTCTGCCTCAGCCGTGTGACACATTTCTCGATGTGGGCTGTGGAGATGGTCGTCTCGGCCGCTATCTGCTCAAACATCAGCGTATCCGCCACTACACAGGGGTCGATTTCAGCAATGCCCTCCTCGACGAAGGGCGCACGCTGGGAACAACTAGCTTCCACGAGCGCAACTTGCTGACCCCGCATCCTTTACAGGGGCTAGGCACGTTCGATGGCATTGCCTGTATCGCTGCCTTGCATCATATTCCCAGTCATGAAAATCGCGTCAACTTACTGCGCGAGATACGCGATCATCTGAGCGATGGCGGCCGATTGGTTATCAGCACCTTTCAATTCATGCAGAGCGAACGTTTACGCAAGAAGGTGATCGATTGGGCTGCGGTGGGGCTATCGGCCGAGGATGTCGAACCAAACGATTATCTCGTCGATTGGAAACGCGGCGGAAACGGTATGCGCTACATCGCTTATCTCGATCATGCGGCGACGCGCTCGCTTTTGCAGGAAGCGGGATTTGAACTAGTGGAGGAATGTTCGGCCGATGGCAAAACAAACAACCTCAACTTTTACGTCTCTGGAAAAAAGCGGGCCGATTAAATGTTCTCAAAGTCGCCGTGACGACCAGCCCCATCTTTGAAGCGTGCCGCACCCGCGACTGCTTGTGCAAGACAAGGTGCGCCGTTATTCCATTCAACGCGCAGCGCGTCACGCATAGGCAAGAAATTTCGCCGCTACTTTTGGCAGCTTGACTTCCATCTGCAACTGTAAGTCCGCTTCCTCAAATAAAGCGACCTGCTGCTCAAACTGTTCATTGGTCAAATAGAAATGACCGTCAAAGTCCCATACCTGTTCAAACCACGGGCGCAGGAGCGTGAGTAGTTTCTTGTCCATCTGCTCGGCCAGCCGTGACTGCCGAATCCAGAACTGAATCGCTGCTTCATAGTCCCGCCAATCTTGCTCCCCTAGCGGCGTTGTCTCGGCATTTGTCAGCCAGCGTGCCGTGATTGGACAGATGTAAATGCAGCCGAGACATTCTGTTTCGGCCGGGTTCATCACCGTAAACGTGTAAATTTCACGATTGATGTGCTGTCGCTCGTGCCGCTGCAAATCTTCGAGATTATCAGCTATTGTAAAGTCATCTTCTGGCCAGCCTGACTGCTCCCACACGCGCAGAATTTCTTTGCTGTCCATCACGGCTGCATAGTCCAATTCGACATCGGTTGTCAATAACGGCCGAATCAAAAACTCATCTGTTACAAGTCCGTCCGGAATCGCACACGCTTTGTTGCCAAATACCATCTGATTTGCCTCATACTTAAAGTTACGATTGTATTTTATACCATGTTGGAACTCGCGCTATGTGCCGATTTAGTGATCGCGTCTGACGATGCACGCATTGGCACGCCTTACTCTCGCGTGTGGGGATGCCAGAGGAACAGCCGCGCAGAAAGTCTACGTTGGGTCAATGAGCGTTCGACACGACTTGATACACTGCCAAAACATCCTGTGCCACGCGAGACCAATTAAATCGCTCTGCCAATGTTTGTTGACCGTTTTTTCCAAGTCGAGTTGCAAGACTTTGGTCGGTGAAAATGCGCTGCATTGCGGCCGATAGCCCCCCAACATCCCCATAGCGAACGAGCAACCCATCTCGACCATGGGTCACTAGGGCTGGAATTCCACCTGCATCGGCCGCCACAACCCCTTTCCCATGCGCCCACGCCTCCAAAATAACGATCCCAAACGATTCGCTATGCGAGGGCAACGTCAAGAATGCACAGGCGTTGAGCAAGGCATGTTTGTCGGACTCAGACACAAAGTTGAGCAAGAGAATGTTTGGATGCGGATTATTTGCGTGAAATTGGGCGAAGTCGGGCATCAGTGAGCCTGCGAAGGCGATGGGAATGCCGCCGTCAATCGCAGCTTTGGCTGTGTCGATGGCTCCTTTATCGCGGTTTAGACGACCGACAAACAGCCCAAATCGCTCAGGCAGTTGGAATTTTTTGCGAATTTCAGCGGCCGAAACAAAATCTGGCACTGGGTCAATTCCGCCACCAATCGCCTGACTAATTTTTGGCGTTACCCCCCATGCCGCCATTCCCTTTTGCTCTACATCTGTCAACGTCAGCACGGCATCCGCATCGGCAAGCATTTGCCGGTGATGCTGCATAAATGTGTTACGCGCCATGCGCCCACGCGGGTTTGCACCAAAGTGGGCAAATGGCGTTGCCACAAATGGCACGCCCCACCATCGCGCCGCCTTCCACCCTGCCACCATTGGATATTCCCACGAGGCATTAAAGCCATGCACTAAATCGGGACATGGCTGCCTGTCGAGCGCGGCTTCTAGCCCAACGATGCGCGGGAAGTGCCGTGCGAGCGTTTGCAGAAGTGGCGACACATTGACGATTTTGAGGGATGACAAGACGGCCATTGCTTTACGCCATGCGAGTAATTCGTATCGGCCGAGTCCAAACCCTCGCACCGCCAACCGCTCAACAGCCATTGCCCCATCCACCTCATGATAGGTCTCAAGTCGCCCCTGCCAAAAGTCACTATCTCCGCGTGCGCTGCTGGCAATGACGCTAATCTCACAACCCAATACGGTGAGATGCTGCGCCAATGCGCGGACATAGCGTTCGCCGCCACCGGGTGCCGGTGGATAGGCCGGTGTCAAAAAAAGCACGCGCATAGCTATCGTTTTTTTATAGTGTAGGGAAAACGTGTCTGTAACAGTCTGTAAATGTCACGCAGGGCAATTGTAAGTAGTCAGGCAAAGGTTGCATCGAAGAATTGTAGCAGTTTGTGGAATTGAATGAACGCCGGCTCTTTCTATGCTGAAACACCATGCGGTCACTTATGCGACAAGTGACCGCATGGTTTGTGTTCAAAGGTTAGAGCAAAAGTTTCATCGGGGCTTCAAGAATGCCTTTGAGATGCTGTAGGAATTGAGCGACCTCTGCACCGTCGGTCACGCGGTGATCGGCCGATAGCGTCACCCGCATGATATTGCGAATCACCATCTCGCCATCGCGCACAACGACCTCTGGTTTGGCAGAACCTACTGCTAGAATCGCTGCCTCTGGTGGATTGATGATCGCCGTGAACTCATAGACATCAAACGCGCCCAAGTTGCTGACGGAGAATGTGCTGCCTTGAATATCTTCGGCTTGCACCCTGCCTGAGCGGGCGCGGCCGATTTTATCGGCATTCTCGCGTGCTACCTGACCAATGCTCGACTTGTCAGTGTTGTGCTGCACGATAGTCAGCAAACCACCCTCAACCGCAACTGCTGTGCCAACATTGATCTGCTTATTGTGCAGCAGCTTATCACCACCCCAAGTGGCATTGATGTTTGGATAGCTGCGAAGCGCAACGCCACACGCCTTCACGATCAGGTCATTGACGCTGGCCTTTTCGCCTTCGGGCATAGAGGCATTGATCTGTTTCCGTAGTGCCAATGCGGCCGTCATGTCGATGGCAGAGGTCACTTGGAAGTGTGGAACTGTCTGCTTGCTCTCCGTCATGCGACGCGCAATCGCTTTGCGGAGGCGCGTCAATTCGACGACCTCTTGATCTGCGCTTGCTTCGATGGAAACGGCCTGCACAGGTGTCACTTTTTGCGGGGCGGGTGCTTCTGCTTTTGGTGCTTTCTTTGCGCCACCAGACGCGAGGAACTTTTCGACATCTGCTTTGACAATTCGGCCGCCCGGTCCCGTTCCGTTGATTTGTTTTAGATCGGCCGATTTATCCTTTGCCAAGCGACGTGCCACAGGAGTCGCTTTTACCCCGCCGGGAAATTCATCGCCAGTCGCCTCACTGCTGGCAGGCTCAGAAGCTGCCTGTTCGACAACCTCTTCCTCAGCTTCTTCGGTCCGTTCCTCTTCTTGTTTTTTCGGTTCTGACGTGCCACCAGATACCAAGTCAGAGAAATCTTCCCCTTCCGCACCAATCACGCCTAAGTCCGCACCGACAGGAATGATGTCTCCTTCTTCGGTAAAACGCGCCAACAAAACACCTTCAGAACGCGCCTGTAGCTCTTGTGTCACTTTGTCAGATTCGATTTCAGCCAGCACATCGCCAACAGCTACCGCATCACCAACCTCTTTGAGCCAAACGCCCATCGTGCCTTCTTCCATATCAAAGCCGAGTGTTGGCATTTTTACGAGTTCAGCCATTACATTATCTCCTTTACTGCATCGATCACTTGTTGCGGGTTGGGCAAGCCAGATTTTTCGAGCTGGCCTGCGTAGGGTGCCGGTGCTTGGGCTGCCCCAACGCGCAAGATCGGCGCATCAATATAGTCGAATGCCTTTTCTTGCAAGCGTGCGACGACTTCCGCGCCAATGCCATACGTCGTGTGTCCAAATTCACAGACGACCGCGCGATTTGTCTTTTTGAATGATTCGACAAATTTTGTATCGTCAAGCGGCTGTAATGAGCGCAAATCGACGATTTCACATTCGATCCCATCTTTGCTCAACTGTTTTGCCGCATCGATGCACGTCCATAATCCTTCACCATACGTGATGAGCGTCACATCATTACCTTCCCGCTTGATGTCACTTTCGCCCAGCGGGATAGTGTAGTCACTATCAGGTACCTCACCGCGCACCTTTGGAGAGGTGTAAAGTGGCACAGGCTCAATGAACATCACAGGCGCATTGTCGCGGATTGCCGCCTTGAGCAACCCTTTTGCGTCGTACGGTGTCGCGGGGCACACAACTTTCAGACCGGGAAAGTGCGCGAAAATAACGTCGGGCGTGTGGCTGTGGGTCGCGCCCAACTGCTTACCACCACCGCCCGGCGCACGGAAAACGACAGGACAATCGAATTGTCCGTTGAACATGTAGCTGACTTTCGCCGCATGATTCACGATCATGTCGAAGGCGACAAATGCGAAGTTGATGGTCATGAATTCGGCAATCGGCCGAACTCCCGCCATCGCCGCCCCCGTCGCTGCCCCCGCAATCGCCATCTCAGAGATCGGTGTGTCCAACACCCGCTCCTCTCCGAACTCATCCAAAAATCCTTTCGTGACGGCATACGTTCCGCCCCACGCTGCAACTTCCTCGCCCATGATGAACACATCTGGATCACGGTGCATCTCTTCACGGAGGGCTTCGGTGATTGCTTGTCTTAGTGTTAATTTAGCCATTTTTGTAATACGTAATGCGTAAAGCGTAAAACGTAACCGAGACAATTACGTTTTGCGTTTCACGTTTTACGCCGCGCCTCCCTCTGGATAAATGTGGTCATACAGCGAATCAAGCGCAGGGTCGGGCGATTCATTGGCGAATTTGACCGCTTCATCGACCTCTTTCTGTACATCGTCTTGGATCGCTTTCAAATCGTCTTCGCTTACGTCGTCGAAATTTTCGAGGATGTGTCTTTGAAGATTGGCGATAGGGTCATTTGTACCACGCCACTCTTCGAGTTCTTCGCGGGTGCGATACTTGGTGCGGTCGCCAATGCTGTGACCTTCGTAGCGATAGGTCATCATTTCGAGCAGGCGTGGCCCATTACCTTGGCGGATTTCGGCTAGTTCGGCCGATGTCGCCTCATAAACCGCCAAAATGTCCTGTCCGTCGATTTGACGAGCGGGAATTTCGTACCCTTTTGCTTTTTTGGTGATGCTGTTGACGGCCGATGCCTTATCGATGACCGTTCCCATGCCGTACTTGTTGTTTTCGGCAACAAACAGGACAGGCAACTCCCACACCTTTGCCATATTGACCGCTTCATGGAAGTAGCCAATGTTCGTTGCACCTTCACCAAAATAGGTCAGCGATGCGTTGTCAGTCTTGCGATATTTCTCTTTCAATGCAAAACCAACACCGAGCGGAATTTGTCCACCGACAATGCCGTAGCCGCCCCAGAATAGTTTGTCTTTGTCTGCGATGTGCATTGAGCCGCCACGCCCGCCGCTGGAGCCTGTTGCCTTGCCCATTAACTCTGCCATCACATATTTGGCCTCAATGCCGCACGCCAGCGCATGAGCATGATCGCGGTAGGCTGTGATAACGTGGTCGCCGTCCTGTCGCGCCATAATTGTGCCGACGGCGACCGCCTCCTGTCCAATGTAGAGGTGGAGGAACCCCTTAATTTTGCCTTCGAGTTGGTACAGCTCATCGCAACGTTCTTCAAAACGGCGAATCAAAACCATCATTCTGTACCACTCCAACAGTGTATTCTTATTCATATAAACTCCTTATCGTTCATGAAGTCGTGATTTATACGTGTGCTGGGGATATTATCTTCTGTGTTTTTCGATTGCTAGTGTAACATTGACAGCGGGGTTGGTGAAGATGAGGAGGGGAAAATAAATTAGATGCTGACGGTTGACATTAACAGAGTGGCAAGGCAACGTGAAACTCGGTGTGCTGCGGTCGAGAGGTGACGGTAATTTTGCCGTGATGGGTGGAAACGATGGCGTAGACAATGGCGAGACCAAGACCGCTGCCGGGATAGGGGGCAGCGTTGGGGGCGCGATGAAATCGGCCGAAAATCCCCCCAATGTCCTCAATCCCAATCCCCGTATCGCGCACAATTAGCACGCCCTCTTCGGACAACTCAACCGCCACACATCCACCCACTAGCGTAAACTTTAGCGCGTTGTCCACTAAATTATCGAAAACCTGTTGCAACTGCGCCGCATTACCCTGCACCCAAACAGGCTTGTCGGGCAGCGAAAATGCAAAGTCGATTTGTGCCTGCTCTGCTCGTGCGGCAACTAATTCTAATCGCGCCGAAATTAACGCGACCCAATTCAACCGCACCATTTTGGGCGGCTGCAACTCATTGTCCAAGCGCGAGAGCGTCAGCAAATCTTCGCTGATGCGCTGTAAGTGGCGTACCTGTTGCTGGGCAGCGGTCGTGTGATTGTCCGGCTGTTTGACCAACTCCAAACGGGTTCGCAAGGCTGTCAAAGGTGTGTGCAGTTCATGAGCCGCATCCGCGACAAACCGCTGCAACGACGCAACCGTATGCTCAACTTGATCAGCCATCTGATTAAAGGTTCGCCCTAACTCACCTAGCTCATCACGCCGCTTGATAGCTGTGCGTGTGGTCAGATCGCCAGCCGCCATCTGTTGTGCTGATTTGGTCAGTGAGGTCAGTGGTTGTGTCAGTCGTCTGCTGGCGATCCAGCCAAGCAGCGCGGCAAAACAAACCGCAATCGCGCCCGCCAATACAATGCCCCACGTGACGCTTCGCAAAACGGTGCGACTATAAGCGAGGCCGCTCGAAAGCTGCACATGACCAATCGGTTGCCGTTCTAAGTTGTAAATGGTGGCGATGGCGGCTTGTTGGGAGGGTGGGGCATCGGCCGAGTCATCCAACCCCACCAACGACATCGGCCCCACAATATCAGTCACAATTTCCTCTTCATGACGACGACCCCATGTCGTCGTTTCTCGCCGTATCACCCCACGTGAATCTTCGAGAACCAGCAGCGTCGTGCGCGATTCGCCCCCAAATGTTTGCTGAATCGACTGCAGCGCATCGTCCATCTGCACTTCAAATGTTGTTGACGCGACCGCTTCATGTGACTGCGGAAGTCCCGAATCGACGAGCAACGCGCCTGCTAAATCAAAAATCTCTATGCGTGTCTGCGTCAAAAATGAAAGTGTGTCTGCCTGCGTTTGTAAGCGTTGCCTATCGTCAAAAAAATCGGGAATCATTGCCGCGATTGCCAGCGCGTTCCGTTCGACATATCGGCGTTCCAGTGAGTCGTAATATGTCCGTAGCGTCACAAGTAGCACAATAGAAACAGCCAAGACCGCTATCAAGGCGATAGCGGCATAGGTGAGAGGAAGTTGTCGTTTAATAGACACAATACCAGAAACTTAGTTGCGCTACCTCATCGAATGGCTTCGTAAACCAATACGTCTGCAACTAACACACCGTCGTCAAATGTTCCCCACGCACGAATGTAAGTGTTCTCTGTAATGGCATCGAGCGAGCCAGCGACAACGGTGCTTGGGAGGGTGACAGCCCCAGCTTCTAGCATCTCGTCGGTCACGTCAGGATGTTCGGTTGTGTCCGCATAGATAACTGTCGCGTCCGTGACACGCAACTGTACTTCATCGCCGCTGTGTGAGGCGTTGATCGTTGTGACAGGCTCTTCATCATTGATCGCCTCAACATCGACCTCAACTTCAATTGCGCCCTCACCAATCGTGAACAGGTCGCCATTGCGTGCGACAAACAGTCCGGCACGATTTGGCGTTGTGTCAGGTAGCTCGGCCGCACGTTCAAATGTGATTTCGACTTGCCCGCTCGTTGTCTCACCGTTGATAATTTCTTCAACGGCGATGACAATCGTTCTATCACCGTTGCCATCGGTGGCCTGCGCGGCAGCGGGTTGCCCGCCTATAAAAGCTGTGTAGATTCCAAATGCGCCTACGGTGACAATGACAACTGCAAGTGAAAAGGTTAGTAATTTTCGCATGATATTGAACCTCCATGTTCTAAAGTTGATTGCGATAATTAAAGGATAGCAGTGTCGTGTTGCAATGTGGTTTCAGTCTGGTTACAGAACTGTAATCAGTGATAGGCGTTAGGAGGCATCGCTCAGTTATTTTCAGGGCGTAATTGCCACAATTTGAGCGCAAGATGAAGGGCAAGGCGCATATCAGATTGATTTAGATCGTGGCCTGTCAAATCTTGAATACGATCTAGGCGATAGAGCAAGGTGTTGCGATGAATGAAAAGCGACTCGGCCGTCTGACTCACATTGCCATGATGATTGAAATACTGCTCGATTGTCAACACCAAGCTGCTGCGATGATCGCGATCATATTGGACAAGCGGGCCGATCACCTCATCACAGAAATCATGCACGGCCGAGATGTCATCAAGCTGACCAAGCAAGCGATAAATCCCCAAACTGTTGAACTCAACCAACCCTTGTAAGTTAAGTCGTTCCCCGACTTCCATCGCCTGCATTGCGTTTTGATACGCTTGTGGCCACTGAGTCAGCGTTGTAACAACACCGCTTAACCCCGCACTCAGTTTTTTGTGCGGATAGTCCGCCTCTAGCTGGTTATGCAGACGACGGGCTAGTTTGATAGCTTGGCCTAACTCCTCACCGTCTTGCAATGCACAGAAGGCAATGACGTGGCTTTCGCCATAAATATGTACAAGCGTTGGCTTTGTATGCGTCGAAAGTAGCCAGTTTAGCGTCGTCTCAATTCTCCGCACCGAGACATCTGTTCCGTCACGCCAACGGAAGGTAAGAACGGCGTGGGGCTGTTCTGTATCATGATCGAGCCGCGCTGCTAGTCGGGTGACCTCACGTTCAGGAATTGTGCCAGCTAACAGCCCTTCCAAAAAGTTGCCGCGCAACGCCTTTTTGGCCTCGCTGACCGCTTTTGCCTTGGCCATTTCAAGCGCACAGGCCGCCGCCCCTTGCTCGACGGCTGTTGTATCAAGCAGATCAATCTCCCCCGCCGCTCCAATGATTGAAAGGTAGCCACGCGCTCGGTCGCCAGAGATTATCGGGCTTACAAGGCGGGCAATGTTATGATGTGGAAAGAGAAGCTGTTGCCAGTGGGTGCGCTTTGCTCTCGCGGCTGCTTTACGATTGCGGAGGACGGCCGGAAGATTTTCTTTCTCCCTCAAAGCGTTTCGCAGCGCAGATTCATCTAATGTCACCGCGCCTGTGGGTTGAGCAATCGCCTTAATTTCAAGCCGTTTGTCCTGAATAACAATCACCTTACCCGTTAATTTTCCCATCAGATTCGCCATGTTTTGCAGACTGTCTCCCTCACGAGACATTTCGGAGAGTTGGCGGTAAAGCTGCATTCCACGTTCGCTGATTTGACTTTGACGGTCAATCAAGAGCGATGATATTTCTTTGTGGGCATCACGCAAGGAGGCATTTCTAAGATGAATGAGTGGAAAGTTGGCTGCTTCGGCCGACTCCACCACCCCCTTTGGAATCTCATCACAAAAAATAATAGCAGAAGCCGCGAGACGAGCTGCCTCTGTGACAAATTCTGCCAACTCTTGCCTCGTTGCTGTTTGCTGCACTTCGCTCGGCAACAGCAGGACATCTCCTTTTTCCATCTGGGAAAAGACATGCGAGCGTGACCAGACGATAGATACCCAATTCACCTCCCGACGTAACGCTTCATCTGCCGCATAGACGGTTGTCTCAAGTGGCAGTGCGATACGGACAATATCTCCTAACTTCGATTTATCTTTGGTCATCTGTTTTACCTGCTATCTTTTTTGTGATCAAAAGTGATCAATAGACAAAAAAGTGACTGCTTCATCCACCGTCGCCGCAAGCGGTCTTACATGGTGTCCACAGGCGTTACGCCGCTGTAGCCCAGCGGCGGCGGTTTCATCACGCAACCGCAAACCTTCATTTTTGATATTGATTGCCGCATTTAGATCGCGGTCTTTGGTCGTTCCACATGCGCGGCAAACATGTACCCTGTCCGACAGAGGCATATCTTGAATATGCCCACAGTCGCTACATGTCTTTGAGGACGGAAACCAGCGACTAATCTTGACCAGTTCAGACCCATACAAATGTTGCTTGTAGGCCAGTTGTCGGGCAATTTCGCCAAACGATGTGTCGGCTATGTGCTTTGCGAGACGATGGTTTGCCATCATCCCTTTGGCGTTTAAGTCCTCAATGATGACGAGGCGGTTGTTGGCACAAATCGCACTTGTCACTTTGTGAATCCAATCCTGCCGACAGTTGCGAATTTTGGCGTGCAGTTGGCGCAACTTGCAGACGGTTTTCCACCAGTTGCTTGAACCTTTGACCTGTCGTGATAGTTTCTTGTTTAGCTTGCGGAGACGCTTTTCGTTCTTGAGCGTGTAGCGTTGGTTTTCCACTACCGTCCCATCACTCAGCGTTATCAGCTTGCTAATGCCTAAATCTATCCCGACTGCCCCGCCATTGTTTTCCACCAATGGTATATCAATCTCGACTTGAACAGAGATAAACCAGTGGTTTCCATCACGGCCGACCCGCGCCGACATCACCTTGCCGTCAAAGCGCAACGCCTCGCGCATCTTGGCCCAACCGATATGGGGCAGCTTAACCCGTTTCCCATCGAATCTGAACTGATCGTTAGACAGATAGAACGACGGGCGCGTGCGCTTCTTTGACTTGAATTTAGGGTATCCGACCTTCTGTCCTTTCTTCAAGCCACGAAAGAAGTTCCTAAATGCCTTTCCGACATCGGCAAACGCTTGTTCTGCCGCGCACTTAGTCACTTCCACCACAAACGGAAACTGTTCATGCTTGATTGCATTGAACTGTTTTTTTAGACTGTAAGCCGATGGCTTTTCACCCAATTCGTACCACTGTTTCCACTCGCTTAACGCCCAATTGTAGGTGAAACGGGCAACACCTGCTGCACGTGCGAAATAGTTAAGCTGCGTTTGATTTGGCTTCAGTCTAATTTTGTGAGCTAATATCATTCTTTAGTGCTTGCTGCAACTTTTTTTTGTAGTGACTCAATCCGTACAATCGGCACGAAAACGTGTTGACGATGGCCAATAAGTCTTGAACCATTTCTTCTTGCGGCGATAGCTTTTCATCAATTCTGGTCGTTGGGCGGGGCTAGACACACGGCAGTAGACTATCGTCTTGCGGTTTCTCTTCTCGCCAAGCACCTCTCGAAGTTGCTCAAACGTATACATACGTCGATTTGTCGGACTTCTGTGTGCAGTTAAAATACCTTCTCGATCCCACCGTTGCAGCGTCTTGATTGAGACTCCCAACAGCTTTGCAAATTCTCCAGTAGTGTACATGCGTGCATATTAGCACATACTTGCACATTTTTCAATATGCTCAGTTGAGGGAGTATAACAGAATCGGCCGATTTATCTGGTAATTTCGTCGTAAAATGCGAGTGTTTGCTCGGCCGATTTCCCCCAATCAAACTGCCCCGCCTGCTCATAGCCTCGTTCAATCATCCCCATGCGTACCGATGTGTTGTGCAAAACGTGGTGGATTGTCTCGATCCACACAGGGATATCGTCTGCATCGAGCAGAAAGCCCGCGTCGCCCACGATTTCGGGCAGGCTGCCACGATCACTGGTGATGATGGGACAACCGCAGTGCATCGCTTCCAGCGGCGGCAGGCCAAATCCCTCGTAGTGAGAGGGGAGCAATAACACGCTGGCAGCATGATAAAGGTGTGCCAACTGCTCATCATACACACCGGTCAGGTGGCGCACGCAGTGATTGAGGTTAAGCTGATCGATGAAGGCAAACACGTCATCGGAGAGCCAGCCTTTGCGGCCGACGAGAACAAGCGGCAGGTCAACGCCAAAGTCATGGTGTAAATCGTAATACGCTCGTAGCAGCGTGGGGATATTTTTGCGCGGTTCGATTGTGCCGACAAACAGTAAAAAGTCGTGCGGTAAATTGAGATGCGCGAGCGTCTGCTCAATTTCCCAAGATTCATAGCGCATCTGATAGAGCGGATTGGCCGCTAGATGTATCGTTTTCACCTTTTCGGCCGACACATTTAGCTGTTCGATGATGTCATTGCGCGTGTGGTCGGAATCGGCCGAGATGCCATCCGCCCGCTCAACCGCCCACTGAATTTGGTCATTATAGTAGGCGCGGCTTTCCGCCGTCAGATATTGCGGATAATACAGAAAATTGAGGTCGTGAACGGTGATGAGATGGCGTTTTGCGCCTCGAATGGGGGGGATAAAGTCGGGGCTGTGCAGAAGGTCGAGCGTTTGGGGGAGGAGTTCGGCCGAGAGTGTCCACTTCTCAAACCGATGATGGCACGGCGTTCGCACGTTGATGCGCTGAAAGTTGGGGGCATCTGGTGTGCGCGTCTGGCTATCTTTTGCCATTTGGATGATGCGAAAATCGTGCTGCTGTGTGCGCTGTGCTAGCGCGGGGAGCAGATGTAGCACATACTGGCTGATTCCACCAAGCTGATAAAACGGCAATCGTGCATCAATCCCAATTCGCATTCGCAGATTTTAGCAATAGGCGCGTGCGTCTGGTATCTTTTTTCATCGCACTTACAGATACGTGTCAGTATGATGTACACGACCCACTCGGAAAATAGAGTCCCCAAACGACCGGATCAAAGTAGACATCGCGTGACGCAACCTCTTGTGTCACCAAATCGGTCACGCGCATCTCGTGTACCCAGACATCACAACGCCGCCGCTTGATTGAAAACCGCAAAATGCTTTCCGTCGAAGCCTGTGGCGGGTCTTGATCCATGATTTCGATCAAATAGTCCCCGCTGCCCCCCATCGCCTCAATCTGCATCGCGCAAAGATAGTCCTCACCCACATAGTCACATCCGATGGGAGTCCAGTGAAAGTCCAGCTTGTCAAAGAGTGGCAAAGGGGTCGCCGTAGGTGCAGAGGCCGTTTGTGTTGCGGATAGATTAGGCGTAGATGTTTGTGTGGGTGTTGGCGTATTTGTTGGAGTGGGTGTGCTTGTTGCCGTCGGCCGCGGCGTATCTGACGCAGTTGGCACAGGCGTAACGGTGGGAGCCTGTGCGGTCAGCGTTGCGTTCCAGTTGGGTGTATTGGTCGGAATAGCAGTCCGTGTCACGGTTGGCAATGGCGCATCGGCCGTCAATGTTGCATCCCAATTAGGCGTAGCAGTCGGCCGACGTGTCGCCGTTGGTATATCAGTTGGACGGCGCGTCGCAGTTGGCACTGGTGCATCGGCCGTCAACGTCGCGCTCCAATTAGGTGTCTTTGTCGGTAGAGGTGTCGCTGTCGGCCGACTCGTCTGCGTTAGTGTCGGTTGTGGCGTATCAGTCGGCAGCGGAGCAACTGTATCTGTCGCCTGTGGCTCCCTTGTCGCTGTCGGCGTGCTGTCGATTACGATAAGTGTGGGCGTTGCCGACGCAATTACGGCAGTTGGTGTTTCTGTCTCAGTGGGGGCGAGCGTGGGCGTTGCCGACGCACTCATAGCAGTTGGTGTTTCTGTCTCAACGAGCGTCGGTGTCTCCACAATGAGCGTGGGCGTTGCTGTCACGACCACTTGTGCGACGAACGCCGTCGATGTGTTCAGTTCGGTTGTATAGGTTGGTGTCAAAGCTGACGACTTTGTTTGTTCTGGCGACGTTGTCACAACCGGCTCGCCTGTCGTAATCTCACTTACAGCCTGCGTCGTTTCCGGCTGAATAAGCATCCTTCCGCGCCAAAGCGCAAATCCAAGCAAGATGATCGCGATCCCGACTAAAATCCCTGCGAGACCCATTTGGAAAAAAGGCCGGCGCGATCTGGGAATCAATAGCGGGGAGGTTAGGGCATGACGCATCGCATCGGCCGATTCAAAGCGAGCATAACGGGCAAGATTCATCGCCTTTATCACGGCGGCCGATAGCTCTGGCTCATCAACAGGCAGCAGCCGTTGCAAATTTTCGAATCGTTCAGGATTTGCCGTTCGTTCGCTGATCGTGGGGGGTGTTTGCCCTATCAAGGCATGGTAGAGGGTTGCGCCCAAGCTATAGATGTCGCTGCGTGCATCGGTATGATCGCCGCGCTGAATGCCCTGTTCGGGTGGCGCATAGACGGGTGTGTGTGCGCCTTTGATGCCACTAAACGTCGGTTGTTGCGTTCGCTCTGGATCCCACGGCTTGAACAGCCCAAAATCGACCAAGACCGCTTGTCCATTGTCGCGGATGATAATGTTGTCGGGCTTGATGTCACGGTGCAAAATCCCCTGCTTGTGGCAGTATTCGAGCGCATTGAGCAGTTGAATCGCCCATGTTTGCACCTGAGCAGCGGCTAACACACCGTTACGCTGGATTAGGGTTGCAAGGCTATCTCCTTTGACAAAGCGCATCACCAAATAATCATTATCGCTCTCCGTAAAATAGTCGGTGACACTGACGAGATGATTGTGCTGCAATTGGGCAAGGATTTGCGCTTCTCGGTAAAACTGTTCGCGCATTTTGGCATACAGGGTTGGCTCAATCTGCGGCTGGGGCATCATCTCTTTGATGGCAACCTGATGATTGAGGCGCGTGTCGGTGGCGCGATAGACTGTGGCAAATCCACCTTCTCCCAGAACAGACTCTATGCGATACCGACCATGTAGTATGTCATTTGTGTATAACATCTTGCTGGTAAGCGTAGCTGAATTTGAGGGAATGGCAAGCAGTGGAGCGGGTTTTTGGGGTGAGTGGATCACTGCACCGAATACCATTCTAACGCCCATCGCGTAACATCATGTCGTGAATGATTTACGGGTTTTACTGATTGCGGCCGATCCATTAGCACGCGCAGCGTTGGCGGGCATACTGGAGGGGGAATGCGAGCTTGTCGGGAGCGTGGATGGCTCGACAGAGTGGCACGATGCGATTGACCTGCACGATCCCGATGTGATTTTGTGCGATGTCGGCTGGCAAGGGTCGCTCGACGTGCCAGACGTGCGCGAGTTGGGGGTTCCGGTGGTCGGGCTAGTGGGGGATGAAGAGATGGCGCAGTCTGTTTGGCAAAGTGGGGTGCGGGGTGTTATCGGCCGAGCAGCCCCCCAAGCCCAAATCATACAAGCCCTACAAACGGTAGCGCACAATCTAATTGTTTACGATCCCGACCTACTAACCAATCCCATTACACCTACGTTTCGCTTTGAACTAGGGGAACCGCTCACAGAGCGAGAAATGGACGTTTTAACCTTGCTGGCTCAAGGGTTGACCAATCGAGCCATTGGGTTTGAACTGGACATCAGCGATCACACCGTGAAATTTCATGTCAACTCGCTGCTGACAAAGCTAAACGCACAAAGCCGCACCGAAGCGGCCGTGCGAGCAACGAGATTGGGCTTATTATCAGTGTGAGAATGAATCGTGCCACAGGCTAGTCACAGCTATCTGCACGTTTTTAGACTTCCTATCCTGCAAGAAGTTTACGGTGTATGTTCCACAATTTCTTGTTCCAACATCGGCAAGTTAACTCGTTGTCGAATCAAATTTTCAACCTCAAGCATCACCACGGGATTGCTGCGTAAAAAAGTTTTTGAATTTTCGCGCCCTTGTCCCAACATCAGTTCGCCATAACGATAAAACGCGCCACGCTTTGTCAAAATGTCATACTCAACCCCTAGATCGATGATGTCACCGGAGCGCGACATCCCTTCGTTGTACATAATGTCAAACTCAGCCTGTGTAAAGGGTGGTGCGACCTTATTCTTTTTGACCTTAATACGAGTGCGATTGCCAACAACAGTACCGCTTTGTTTGATGGCCTGAATACGGCGAATATCGAGACGCACCGATGCATAAAATTTGAGCGCATTACCACCCGATGTGGTCTCAGGGCTGCCAAACATGACCCCAATTTTGCTGCGGATTTGATTGGTGAAGATGACCATCGTATCCGACTGTTGGATAAATCCCGACAGTTTCCGCAGTGCTTGGCTCATCAATCGTGCCTGTAGGCCGACGTGCGTATCCCCCATCTCACCTTCTACCTCAGCACGTGGAACCAACGCGGCCACCGAGTCAATGACGATGACAGCCATCGTGCCAGACCGAATTAACGCATCGGCAATCTCCAACGCTTGCTCACCTGTGTCAGGCTGTGAGACGTAGAGATTGTCGATGTCCACGCCGATTTTGGCTGCGTACTGGGGATCGAGCGCGTGTTCCATATCGATAAACGCGCAGAGGCCGCCGCGTTTTTGTGCTTCGGCGATAACGTGTTGGCAAAAAGTGGTCTTGCCTGACGATTCAGGGCCGTAAATTTCAATGACACGCCCTTTTGGTAGACCGCCCACGCCGAGCGCGATGTCAACGGCAAGTGAGCCGGTTGGGATGACTTCAACCTCCATGTGATGGGCTTCCCCCAACTTCATGATCGCGCCGTCACCATATTTCTTGATGATGCTGGCAATCGTTGTCTCGATGATGCGTTCGCGCCCTGCGCTGGGGTCGGTCTTTTTTTTCTTTTTAGCCATTTCGTGGTCACGTTTCGCAATCACGCAAAACGGGATTGTCGAAGCAAAGTTAGAATTGTGAACAGTTGTTCGGAATAGTGTACAATAGGAGGATGCGAGATGCAACTGAGATTCGGCCGATTGGTGCGGCCGATGAAAACACCATCATACGGCTTGCGGACAGTGCGCCACACGTCCACCTTCACCCCGACTACTCGACATTTGACGATTGGCTGACTTCCCCCGCCGCGCTCATGCAAACGCGCAACGGCAAAATACGCGGCCTGCTTGTGGCACATTGTGACCCTCCGCCAATTGCATGGCTGCGCCTCGTCGTCATTGATCAGTACACACCAGATTATCCGTTGCGTAAACTCATTGCTGCCGCATCCCAACGACTTCAGGGAGGAGGGACAACCCATTTGGCCTGCCTTTCCTCAAGTCGCTGGCTCGATGAGGCGCTGCCAAAGTTGGGTTTTACGATTGGTCAGGAAATCATGGGGATGGCGTGGCAGCCTGCGGCCGATTCTGTGCAATCACCCGACCCGCAGCCGCGCGACGATGGGTTGGTGATACGTGGGGTTATGGCGGCCGATTTTCCACAACTCATCCAAATCGAGCATACAGCATTTGACGACCCACTTTGGTGGAGCAGTCAAACGCAGATGGAACGCGCTGCACGTGGCACGGTCAACTTTGATGTAGCCGAACTCGATGGAGAAATTGTAGGCTTCACGTTTGGGGCATGGGCAGGACGGCGTGAGGTACACGTCGTGCGAATTGCGGTTGCGCCCCATATGCGGCGACGCGGGATCGGTGCGGCTTTGTTGCAAAACGCACTGGAAACGTATCGTGCGGAAAATTTCCAGCATGTGAGCCTCAACACGCAAAGTGATAATGCCGTTGCTCATCGACTATATCAACGTTTTGGTTTTCGAGAAACGGGGGATCGGTTTAGCATTTGGGTGCTTCTCGTAACATCATAGGGCAGAATGCACTCAAAGCCCTCGACTTTCACATGGCATAGGGAAATTCTGTCAGTTCATGGCGCGATAGATGGTAGAACCACCAAGCGCATTTTTCAACCGCGCAACCAACCTTCACACGGCAAAGGCAAATTCCGTCAATTCGCGGCGCGATGGGTGATAGAAGCCCAATACAATTTTGTTGTGAGGGATGCCGTGCGCTAGTAGGTCGGTGGCGATCCCATCCTCCGTTTCATCGACCTCGATCCAGATCAGATCATCTGCGATTTGTATGTATAGTTCAACATTAAAGACGCGCCGCCGCCCCTGCCAGCCAACTTCAACGAGCAGGTATTGACCGCTTTCAATGTCGAATACCGTTCGTAACTGCAGTTCGTCGGGTAAGGCGGGATTGAGGTAAGCCGCCCGCTCACGCAGAATGCACATGACGATTTGATGGTTTGTTTTTATCTGATCCATTGTCTGATCTCCTCCGTTTCCACATCAACTACTACTAGTGGAATCGGATACTGTTTTAACATGAGTTGGATGATAGGATGCTCAAAATCGACTTCGTATGTATCAACGTCAATGGCAATCAATAGATGATAGATAGGCGCAAGCTCTTTAATGAGCGTTGCATAGATTTGATATTGTCCAAGCAGAACCTTAAAATCTTGCAATTTTGACCGGCTGAGAAAACTTTTAATTTCAACCGCTATTTTCTCACTGCCACGTTCTGCGGTTAGCAGTTTTTCTGCGCCCAGATCGATCTCAACGCGCTTGTTTTGATATTGCAAGCGCAATGGATCATGTGTGATGACCCACCCATCCTTGATCAATGCCTGCTTGACTGCGTTATGAATCTTGTCGCGTGCTGCCATAGTTGCAGTATAGCGAGACAAAGATTATTCTGTCAATCATTCGGTTTTGGTTTTGGCAAGCCCGTTTTCCAGCAGCGCAACCCTCTTCCTCCTCAAACAAGTTGTTGAACAGATAGCTACTCATCGCCCTCTAAAAGTCGCTTTGTCGCTTCTTCTATCGAGATTTGCATTGCATTGCTGAGTTCTATTGCAATTCTTTGTATTTTAAGCTTCGGTATTAAACTTACCAATTGTGTCAATGCAATGACATGTCTAGGATTATGTGCAAGGCTTATAGAGAAGTACCGAGCAGCCGTTTCATACATGTTCTCGGCTGTTGCAATGGTTCCCAAATATTCAAAGGATGAAGATATGATGTCATTACTTCCCAAATCCAACGCTATGTCTAGACTTTTCTGAATACTCTCTTTTGCTTCATTGACTAAGCCCTGTTTAAATTGAGCTTTGCCAAGATAATAATAGGAGAAGGCTTCATCTTGTTTACTTTTTCTCTTTAAAAATAATTTTGCTGCCGATTCAAAGTAAAGGGTAGCTTCTTCAAATTTGTTTGTAGCGAAATAGTATCTGCCCAACCAAAATGAGGATCTGGCAATCCCTACTGTGCCTTCTAAACTCAGGTATGTATTATAACATTCTTGAAAATGCTCTAGAGCTATGTCAAATTTATCGAATTTAAATTCGATTCGACCTAAGTAATATAAGTTGTTTGCACGCGAACTCAGATATGAGCGATTGTTTTTGCGCGCCTTAGCAGCCTCGTTCAATTTGAGACCTTCCTCAAAATAAAATTTTGCGTCTTCCAATGCACCCATTTGTTCATATGCTAGACCTAATTGAAATCTAGCCTGTTCAACAAGAATGGAACGCTTATTCTCATCAAAATCAAGAGCCTCTGCTCTGATAAGCACTTGATTATGATGGTTTATTGCGATCTGCATATTACCTTTGGTATCAAACTCAAAAGTTCCACGTCTACCATATGCTAGAATAAAATCTAATTCGACATCAATTTTTTTCGGGGTGTCTTTGTCAAAGCTCAAGATATAATCAAGAAATTCTCGACGTTCATCAATTTTATGTTCTTCATCAAGAAATGAATCCATTGCATACAGTAGACTTCGGAATGAAGTTTGTTGTTCTAGGCGCATTGTTAAGACAGAAAGAAAATTCTGGTACTCTAAACTGATCAACATTCGCCCTAAAAGGAAATCATCATTTTGACCTGTATGAAGTAGATCATCATACATGTCGGCAATTTCTAAGATGTAGTCTTGGAAGACTTCATTGATCGAAACTTGCATCGCAACTGGAAACTCACTTAGTCTAACTCGCAAATAATATGAAAATACAGGTTGCATAGTAAGATAGTCTTTACTTTGCGAAGAACTTGTAAGCAACCCAGAACTTATCACTAGCTGAATTGTTTCCCAGAGATGATCAAAATCTACCTCCCTCAAAGATGTTCGATTTTTTAGTAGCTCAGCGTATCTCGAAAGATACTTAATGTTTATCTTATGAGTAAATGGGGCAAAAGCTAATAAAAGCTGCTGAGACGTATGGGACAAATTGCTATGCGAGACTTCAATACATTTTATTATGTTATTGGTTCGGTCTGCATCAGTGAATTCACCTGCAATTCTAATATCACCAGTTTCAAAGTCCGTCAGCAATACCGATGGTTTACTCTCAGTTAAGTTTGCTAAAACTACTTCCAAAGCTAGTGGGTAACCATCGAGAAGCCTTATCAACTTATTTAATTTGCGGTTTTCGCTGTCGTCGTCTCGATAGTGTAGGAGGCCATGCCGCGTCAGAATCGCGTCCACCAGCGTCCGCTCCCCACCCGCATCCAAGCCCGGCAAATCGTAGACCGCCCCCGTCGCCCCGATCAGCCATTCGACCCCACTGCGCGACCCCAGCAGCACGAGACTCTTGCCCCCGCGCAGCCGCTCGACAAAGCGGCGCAGCTTCCCCTGCTCGGCCACACTGAGCCGATTCTCAATCGCCAACGCCGTTCCCGTCACCGACTCCAAATTGTCCAACAGAAGCAGATGGCGTTCCCCGCGCAGCCGCCGCACGATCTCCTTCTCCTGCACCGCCAGCGCGAGTGGCTGTAGCTCAACGATGTAGCCGCGCTCGCCCCACAGCCGCTTGCCAATGGCGGTGATGATTTGCTGGTGGGTGTGGGCGCGTTCGTCGTACCCAAAGTACCAGACGCGCCGCACCCAACGGGTGCGCTGCCACCACGCGGCGACGTGATGCAGCAGCGTCGTCTTGCCCGCGCCCCCCATCCCGCGCACCAGCAGCACGTTGTCGGCGCACAGCCGCCGCTCTAGCTGCAACAGGTCGAGGTCGCGCCCGTGAAAGCCGTAGGTCGGCGTGTGGTAGGTCGCGCTGTCCCGATACGCTTCCCGTGCATAAAAGTCGGTTTTCTCCTGCGCGGTCATCCGCCGCAATGCCAGTTCAACCGCCTGATTTTGATAGACGACGGGCAGCAGCCAATCCTCCAAATCGACGACGTTGCCGCGCCCCGCCTTGCGCTCTTGGTCGCGCAGCAGTTCGAGCCGCCCCTGTCGCAGCGCGGTCGGCAACCCCGTCCCCGCCAGCAGTTGGCGATACAGCACCGTCATCAGCTTTTGCGCGGCCGAGACGGTGACGGAGTACCCCATCGCCACCACCCACTGCACGCCCGCCCGCACCAGCCGACTGCCCAAGCTCGTCTCCGCCCCACCGACCTGCTTGCCCGACTGACACGCATTGAGCAGCGCAATCGGCACATGATACGTTTGCAGCAGCTTGGCAACGTCATCGGCCGACACACAGTTCGCCACCCCATCCACCTTGCCATCAAACAGCAAAAACGCCTGCACGCCGTCGTATTCTGTCAGGTCGGTCTGGGCAAAATCGAACGTCGCGGGTGTCTCAAACTGATAGCCCGACGCGACGTACTGCTCTTTGTATTTGAGATATTGGTCGTATGTCAGCAGACCGCCGTGCAGGTCGAAGTGGACGATGTGGTAATACCCCTTGCCGTGCTGCGTGCGCGTCTGCTCCAAATGGCGCACCAACGCCTCCCACGTTCCCGGCCGCACGATGTCGAGATGGGTGTGCAGGTGGGCATCGTCGAGCGCGTCAAAGAGCGGCTGCTGAATGGTGCGATAGCCGACATCGCGCCGACCGCTCGGCCGCGCCGTCACCAGCAAGACGTTGAGCGTCGGCGAGGGCTGCACGCTGATCTCGGTCGCCACCTGCTCGACGTTGCGCCGCACAAACGGGTGTTCGGTCGCCAGCGGCAGCGGCTTGTCGGGGTCGCGCAACGCCTCCCAATGCAGCGCGTGAAAGGCGGGCGTGCCGACGATCTCAAAATGCAGGTCATCCCCGCCCTTGTCGTAGTTGTGATAGGCGCGGCGGTCGCTGAAAAGCTGGTCAAAAAGCTGTTCGCCGTAGTCGCGCACGCTCGCCGCCGCCCGTTCCGCGTCCACCTCGTCGAGATACGGGCGATCTACCCACGACTCAAAATACCATTCGAGCAGTGCCTCCCGCTTTGGCACGTCAGCAAACGGGTCGCGGATGGTGATGTCGTGCCGATTGCCGCCGTTAAAGGTCAAACTGGCGGTAAAGGTTTGGTCGTCGTGTTGGTCTTGCTCACGGATTTGGATATTCATGCGTGACGTAGGGGCTAGGCAAACGGATTATGATTGATGGTTCTTATGACGTTCATGCCGTTTGTCTCGCCCTGTTGGCGCAATATCGTGCGAAGAAGGGCGAGATAAACGGCGTTGTCTTGTGCGCCAGTGTGGCAGTCGGAGCCGTTTACCTAGCCCCTACGATTATGGTGTTTTCTTGGGCGGAATGGTGACGGTGATGATTTCGCTGCCGTCGTGGTTGCGGATGCGTTCGATTTTGGCGTTGTCGGGGATGGTGAGGGTTTCGGCCGCTGGCTTTTTCTCGCGCAATTCCTTCAACACTGCGTTGATCTGCTCTTTTAGCACGTCAAAGCCGAGCGTGACAAACCCTGAGCCAATCGCTGTCAGAACAGCAATTGTGACTGGGTCAGCAAATTTGGTGGGTGGGCTGTCATCCTCGCTGGCGATGGCGAGTTGGTTGGCGGTGGGGTGGGCGTTCCAGATGGCGATGAACTGTTCGGCCGAAATGCCCATTCGCGGGTCGATGTCTATCAAAAGCGACATAGCGTCCTCCTCGACAAATAAATTGAATGTAAGACAAGTTATCTTGTGATTATAGCATTAAATCCCCCTAGCAAACCTTTGGCAGAGAGGCTGCCAATGAAAAGAAAAAAGCCGCTCTGTGTGAGCGGCTTTTGCAAAGCAGTCGGTCGTGAGAGGGGTCATCCCGCCGAGTTGTGAGGGTGGCGAGATGGCTTCATAAGAGGATTTTAGGCCGCGAAGCGGCGATGCAGGCTAGGGGCAGCCCCATCAGGTAGCAGGACAACCAGATGATTTTTTGCACGTGAGCAGGCGACGTAGAGCAGCGGGTCGAGTTCTTTCGGCCGATCACTATACCGCTCCATCTCTGCCAAAATGACAACCGAGCTTTCCAACCCTTTGAAGGCGTGAATTGTATTGCAGTGGATTTCCTGCGGCTTTGTCGGCCATTTATCAGAATAGCGCACGCCGCGAAATCCGTTTGCCAGCCAGAGATCGCTTTTGCGTCGTGAAAGTGGTGTCAGGACGGTGATCTCATGGGGGGGAATTTTTTCGGTACGAGTCAAATGGCGGATCGTATCGGAGAGGGTCGCGTGAAGCTGTGTGGCGTTGCGATAGCGGGTGACGTTAACGGGACGGCCGACCGGCCCGCGTGCCTCTGTCGCCCATTCTGCCTTAAAAAAGCGCGATACCTGATCGTGAATGCTGCGCGTGTTGCGGCAGTTGATCGTCAACAGGAAAGGTGGCGTGTCAATTGGTAAAACTCGATTGAGCTTGTTAAAAATTTGCTGGTTATCATCGTAGAAGATGTACACGATCCCTTCTTCAGGATCGTGCAGCAGCGTTTGTAGCGGAATCCACCAGCTTTCGTGGAAGTCTTGCCCCTCATCCACAATGATTGCGTCGTATTTGTGGTTGAGCTGCTCGGCCGATTCCATCATTGCCTCTGGCAACATGTAGGTATAAAAATCATCTCTGCGCTCTGTTTGCAGTGGCAACAAGTTTGCTTCACGTGCCAGATCAAAACAGAGCTTGTGAAAATTTCGCACGTCGAGATTTGGCTCGTCTCCCACACGTTTTTTGAGGTACTGGTTCAGGTTTTTGTTATAACAGGTGAGCAAGACTTTGAAGCCACTGCGTGCAAGTCTAACCGCTTTTTCAACAGCTAGCAGCGTCTTGCCCGACCCAGCACAGCCCGCGATTGCCACGCGCCGCTGCCGATTGAGCATGTCGAGTAACGAATACTGCTCTTCCGTCAAGCGGATCATCGCCTCTTGCTCATGGCGAATCTGCCCCCACAAGGCGGGTTTCAGTTCGCGGGTTTTGGCAAGCAGATAGTTGAGTGCGCTGAGGGCTTTTTTGCCGGGTGCGCTCTCCTCAATCTCATTGCGACCACGCCAGTAGGTGAGTGCATCGCTGACCCAAAGGGCGAGATCGGCCGAATCGCATAAATCCAGCACGATCTGGCGCGGCCGATCCATCCCCAAGATCGCGTCTCCCAACACAACGTCAGGAAATGCAACCGCATGACCGATATTAAAATGACGCACACGCCGCAACACCTGCTTAAGCAGGTCGATCAGCGCATATTTTGAAACACGCGCTTGGGCAAATGGATCTTTGATCTGATACGCCTTGCCACCATCGCTGATGCTTTCCCACGTCTGGCTTTGTGGTGTGAAGCGAATGCGCCCACCCTTCACCTCGATGACTAAAATGCCTGCCTCGGGATGAGCGATGACAAAATCAGCCTCGCCATCTTGCGGCCGACCGTTCGCAGCGCGTGATTGCCACGCCACGCCGTGAAAGACGGTGTAGCGGTCACTTAGTTGGCTTTGGAGGGCGTAATAGAGGGTGTATTCGGCCGAACTAACCTGCTCACTCATTTCCAGAAATTCAGGGATCATCTGTGCCATTTGCCTTCTCCTTTCATTCGACCTTACGTTCTATTTGACAAGAGAATTATAGCACAAAAGTGCGTATTTCAAACAATTGTTCTAAAGTTGCGATCATTGAATTTGCTGAATGAGTGACATGGGCTTCCGAAAATTAAACTGTACAATCCGTGATTATGTTATATGCGCTTATTGGATTCATTTTATTGTTGATCGGTCTGTATTACTGGCTAATCGTATTGACGGAAGGGGTCTTTTTAGGGCGCAGGCTGGTCGTTTGGCTGTATGATATTACAGCCTATCGCTATGATAAGATCAAAGCTTATGAGCTAGAGGATGAGCAGATTTTGGTCGTAGAACCAATCTTGGCAGCCGTGCCAACGATTGCGCCCAAGCTGCTCGATGTGGCGACAGGGACGGGGCGCGTGCCATATTTTTTGATGCAGGATGGTCGATTCGGGGGAGAGGTTATCGGAATTGATGGGTCGGCGAAAATGCTGAATTATGCGGCGGAGCGGATTGGGGCGTTATCGGCCGACACCCGCACAAAAATTTCCATACAACATCAGCAGGCCGTACCACTCCCTTTTGAGGATAATTCGTTTGATGTCGTAACTAGCTTGGAAGCACTGGAATTTTTCCCAGATGATAGAGCCGCACTGCGCGAGATGGTGCGCGTTTTGCGGCCGAATGGGTTTCTGATGGTGACGCGCCGCAAAGAGTGGGAAGCGTATGCGTTCTTGTGGCGGTATCGGTCTCGCTCAAATATGCAACGATTGGTTGAAAGCGTGGGGGTGCGTCAAGTGCAGGTATTGGACTGGCAGTCAAACTACGATTTGGTCGTTGGATACAAATCATAATTTAGCTACACGTTTCGGGATTCACAATATCCCACGACACTTCAAGGAGTTTTATGAAATTAACAGCCGTTGGCGTTGGCCCCGGAGATGCAGAATTGATCACGGTGAAGGGATTGAGAAGGCTGGAATCGGCCGATCTCATCTTCGTCCCACGCAGCAAAGAGGGTGATAAAAGCCTCGCGCTCCGCATTGTTGAATCCTACCTAAAGCCAGAACAGAAAATCGTGCGTTTACCGCTGCCGATGACGCGCAATTCAGATTTGTTGATTCCTGCGTGGCGCAATGCGGCCGACGTGATCGCGCAATCATTCGCCGATACAGGCGCAACACAGGCCGTTTACCTCCTACTAGGCGATCCGCTTTTGTACGGCACATTCACTTATATTTGGGAACAGTTGGCGACTTACTATCCCGATTTTGAGATCGAGATCATTCCCGGCGTGACTAGCTTTGCAGCAACGGCCGCTGTCACGCAAACAATCCTCAGCACAACGAGTGACCGGGTGGCAATTTTGCCTGCCAGCTATGAGACAGATGCAAATACGCTGGGCGAGCTGTTACAGCAGTTTGACACAGTGATATTGATGAAGGCAGGGACAGTCTTGCCACAGTTATTAGATGCGTTGGATGAGCTTAATCTATTGGCGGATGCGGTTTATGGGGAGCGCGTCGGAATGCCAGAGGAGGTGTTGGTGCGCGATGTCACGACTTTGCGCGGGCAGCGGCGGCCTTATCTATCGCTGTTGATTGTCAGACGAAAATAAGCCTGTACTCCCCTACAGGCTCTTTTCTGCTCGCCTTAGCGACGTTTTTGGTAGGCGATTCTCGTGGCCGTCGGCCGATTTGCCCCCAACCCGCGCTCGATCTTCGTGTCTCTATCCAACAAGCGCAACCCCGTTTGTTGAAAAAGACGTGTCACGATAATTGCCATCTCGTTACGAGCGAAGTTCATGCCTGTGCATTTGTGACGACCGTTGCCAAAGCCAATGATGTCATACGCGCTGCCTTCTTTGCGTCCGGGTGCAAAGCGCAGCGGATCGTAAACGTCAGGATGAGAGAAAATGGCGGGGGCATTGTGTGAGTTAGCGGCATTGACCATCACGCGCCAGCCAGCGGGAACGGTGTAATCACCAAACTGGACGGAGGCTTTGGCGACGCGGATGCCGATTTCGGCCGATGGGTACATCCGCGTCGTCTCATCAATTGCATAATAAACGTGCTTCAATTTTCGCATTGCGCCACCGTCAAGTCGCTGACCGAGCGGTGCATGTTCCGCAATTTCCGCTTCAACGAGAGCCAAGTACGATGGATTTTGCAACAGTTGGATGATTGTCCAAGCGGCCTGTCCTGCTGTCGTTTCATGTCCTGCAAAAAGCAATCCCATGAACAGCGAGATGATCATCTCATCATCCATCAGGGTGCCATCGCGCAATGGGGTTGTGACGATCTGTTTGAGCGGATCGTCATACTGTTCGGGGTTGGTGCGACGAGCGTTGATAATCGGCCGAAATATCTCCCGAATCTTTTCTTTCGCTCTATCTCGCGCCTTGAACTTGGGCAGCGGCCAATCATGTGGCAAGAGGGGATCGAGTGATTTACCAATGGCGATATACAAATCCCAGAAAGATTGATCGAGTTCAGCACGGAAGTTTGGGCCGATGAAGGCATGGGCAGCGACATATTGGGTGAGTTTGAGCATTTCGGCCGAAATCTCGAACACACCCGCCTGTCCCAACCCATCAATCCATCTCTGCACCTCCACATTCATTGCCGTGATGTAATCGACCATGCGTTGACGACTGAAGAGTGCTTGTAATAACGGTCGCTGATTATCATAAACCTCCGGCGGTGCTGCCAACAGCACCTCGCCAAACGTCGCGGCTAGAAATTCCAGACCTTCATTGATACTGAGCGCGTTGTCTGTTTCCTTGTAGAAGATGCGGTTGTTTTGTGCGCCACTGACGACAGCGACAGGTTGAGGGCCGAGCTTAATAGCGAAGATGTCACCATTTTCTGCAAAACCACGCTGCATTAACTTGTCGCGGTTACGTTGAAATTCAACGGCGTGTCCAATAATGGGTAAGCCACCTGAAATGAGAGGGGGGGTATTTTCCATGATTTACTCCTATATTCTATCCGCCATTCTAGCAACTTATCGCGTGATAAGGTGATAACTAGACTACGCCATTATCTAAATTTAACGCCTTTAGGGATTGATTGGTTACAATCCCGACTATGAGCAAATATCAAGTTGAAGCTGGAACTGTATACATTGTTGGGGCTGGGCCTGGGGCGGCCGATTTAATTGCCGTGCGTGGGCGTGACATCATCGAGCAGGCTGATTTGATTCTGTACGCCGATAGCCTTGTCGAACTGAGCGTCGCTGAATTGGCGAAGAAACCAACGGCGCAAATTGTGCCGTCATCAGGGCTACATTTGGAGCAGATGGTTGAGATGATGATTGAAGCTGCGCGAGCAGGAAAAGTGGTCGCCCGCGTGCATAGCGGTGATCCTGCGCTATACGGAGCGACGCATGAGCAGATGGTTTTGCTCGAAGATGCAAACGTGTCATTTGAAATTGTGCCGGGCATCACGGCGGCATTCGCGGCGGCCGCACAGTTGGGTGTTGAGCTAACTATTCCTGATGTCGTCCAAACAATCATTTTGACGCGCACAGCAGGGCGCACCACCATGCCAGCGGGTGAAGACCTACGAGCATTAGCTGCTCCCGGCGCATCACTGGCGATCTATCTCAGCATTACGCGCATCAGGCGCGTACTCGAAGATTTGATCGGCAGTGGCGGTTATACAGAATCAACGCCATGCGCCGTCTTGCATAAGGTAACGTGGCCTGATGAAAGTATGGTTGTCGGCACATTAGGTGATATTGCTGCAAAAGTGCGCTCCGCTGGCTATACGAAGCACGCCTTGATCTTAGTTTCCCCCGCTCTCGATCCTGAACTGAAGAAAGAGAGACGGACAAGCAGCCATTTGTATGATAAGAGCTACACGCATCGCTTTCGGAAGGCGGCCGATTTCAAGCGTGGAAAGGAGAAAAGTGAGCAGGCGGCGAAGACTAATGCAGTGAATAGCAAACAAGTAACCGTTGGTGGCAACGCCGTGATTTTGGGTGAAAGGCATCTAGGCGCGAAAAAAGAGGGGATTGTTGTTATTGGGATAACAAAAAATGGGGCTACCCTAGCACAGAATTTGGCAAATAGACTAAATGCCAAAGCTGTTATTCCAGAGAAGTTTGGCACAAATGGAGCAACTGTCTATGCAGATTCAGCACTGGCAGAAGTCCAGCGACAGTGGGGCAATGTCGCTCAGTTGGTGCTAGTCATGCCGACAGGCGTGGCGACACGGGCAGTTGCGCCATTACTGCGTGGAAAAACAGTTGATCCTGCGGTTGTCGTCGTTGATGAAAGCGGCAGTTGGGCGATTCCGTTGATTGGTGGTCATTTGGCAGGAGCAAATCAGCTAGCCAAGCAAATTGAAATGTTAATCAAGGCGCAAGCGGTGGTGACGACAGCAAGTGATTTGCAGGGGTTGCCAAGTTTGGACGTGTTGGCGCGTGATGCGGGTTGGAGTGTTGAGGGGGACTTAACACATGTGATGGGGTGTTTGGTGAATGGGGAGAACGTGGGAGTCTTCATTGCAAGGAGCGCAGAGAAAGATTTAGCGGCGGTTTTGGGCATTGAGCATGTGGAACGAGTAGTGGATTTGAATGCGTTGGAGATTGACGATTACTCAGGGGCGATCATTGTTTCGGATGAGACGTTGAGTGACCGGCATCTGCATCTGTTGAGAAAAGGGGTGATTTTTCGGCCGAAAACCCTCACCATCGGGATGGGCTGCAAACGCGACACGCCGCTGTCCGAACTACGTACTGCCCTCAAAACAACCTTGCGCGATGCAGAACTCGCTATCGAAAGCGTTCGGGCTATCTCAACCGTTGATTTGAAGGCTGACGAAGTAGGTTTAATTGCCTTAGCTGATGAGTTAGGTGTGTCACTAGAAATAGTCAGTAGTGAGCAATTAGCAGTAGGCCGTGGACAGTTCGGGGAGCTTTCGACAAGTGCCGCGACGGAAAAGTTAGGGTTGATTGGGGTTGCAGAACCGACAGCTCTCATTGTGTCAGATGGCGAACTGATTATGAAAAAGCGGTCGTTTGCACATTGTACTGTTGCCGTAGCGCGTTCATAAGACAGGTTTTTCTGCAAAATCACATGCTATAATCAATCCAGCAATGAACAAACAGAAACCAATTACCCAATGGCATCAACTGTTAGCAGAATTACTTCGCTTGATGCTACAAGAGTTGGGGATTACCGTTATTTCAGAACATAGCTTACTGATGCACTCACCACGTGCTGACGTTCTACTTATTCGGCGCGAGACAGAGGATTGGACGGCGGAACAGCTACAGTTTTTGCCCAGTGGCATTCGAGAAAGTAAAGCTCGTCATATTCTGATCGAGTTCAAAAAAACGGAATCATTAAATGCAGATGTGGTTGTCAAATTAGGAGCTTACCTGCTTTTCTATCTCGACAACAATCAAGAGATCAAGCGTGAAGATGTTTTGCCCGTCATTGTGAGTGCCAAGCAACCACGCCAGACAACGCTTGAGCGTCTGGGTTTTGTGGAAACAGCAACAAAGGGTGTTTATCGAAACGAAAACGCGCTTGTAGAGCAAGTGCAGTTGTTGTCACTCAATCGACTGCCAGACACAACGTATAATGCGTACTTTAAGTTACTTGCTAGTCAGAAACGGACGCAAGAAAAAGCGGTCTCAATGTTGCAAACGACGGGTTTGCAGCACCTGCCAACTGAGCTAATGCTATTTCTAGCTTCTCTGTGGCGTTATGTTTTTGGCGCAAAGGATGAAGAACCAATGGTTAGACAAATGACAGCAAACCAGATGATCGAAGAAGGGCGTATTTGGGTGAATCTGATTCTCAACTCGCTCCCACCAGACGATCTACTGACGGAAATTGATTTCAAAAAGTTGCTAGAAAAAATTCCTGCTGAGGAGCGATTGAGCGGTATCCCTACTGAGGAGCGACTGAGTGGGATTCCTACTGAGGAGCGATTGAGCGGGATTCCTACTGAGGAGCGACTGAGTGGCATCTCGGCCGAAGAACTCGAAGCGTTTCTACATCAGCTCCGGGAGCAAGAGAAGTCGGCCGAAAAAGACGAATAATCTGATGTTGTCGTAATGCCTCGCCATATCGCTATTGCTACTATTTTTATCGCCGTGTTAATCGCGGCGTTTTTGCGTTTATGGCAATTAGACGCAATGCCGCCCGGCTTTTACCATGATGAGGCATACAACGCGCTCGATGCTCTCTCTCTAAACGAAGGACGTATTTTTCCTCAGTTCTATGAAGGCTGGGAACTGTATCGTATCGAAGCACATGGGGAGCGCGGCGCGTGGGAGACAAAGACCCCCATCTTTTTTGAAGGTAACTATGGGCGTGAGCCACTTCATACCTACCTAATGGCTCTTTCGATTAAAGTATTTGGGGAAAAAGTGTGGGCGGTGCGGCTAATTCCTGCGCTAGCGGGCGTGCTAGGGATCGTGACGACAGCGTGGGCAGCATGGCAACTTGCGCCCGTCAAGCGTCGTTGGGAGATGGCGGCATTTGCGGCATGGGGATGTGCCATTTTGTTTCCAGCGGTGCATTTTTCGCGCTTCGGGCTGCGTGCGATGTTGTTTGTACCAGTCGAGACGGTTTGCGTTGGGCTGTTTTGGCGATGGCTTAATCGAGAGCGAAGTTCCTATGTTGAGCCAATCCTCGCAGGGATTTTGTTAGGGGGAGGGTTGTATGTGTATGCGGCCGCAAGAATGTTGCCATTTGTGTTCGTGATTTTTTGTAGCTGGTATTTGGGACGGGAACTGCTTGGGCATGTGCGTGGGAATGAATCCCCACGTTATGTGGGAGGAAGTGCGCTTAAACACACTTGGGAGTCCGGCGCATCAAAGGGGTTCTTGCTGATGGCAGGGACAGCATTTTTGGTAGCTTTACCGATGTTGATCTATTTTTGGGCATATCCCTATTTTCTGTTTTTTCGGAGCGGGTATGTAGCGACGCATGGAAAGGGAGTGATTGAGGGGCAACCAATTCTGACAGCCGTTTTGAACATCGGCCGCATCACGCGCGGATTCATCTGGCAAGGCGAAACCCATCTACGCCACAATCTGCCCGGTCGCCCCTATCTCGATCTCATCCAACTATTTTTCGCAGCAATCGGTCTGCTCATCGCGTTGAGATGGCGAACTGAGAAATGGCTATTTTTGTTGTTCTGGTTTTTCGTGATGTGGCTACCATCAGTGTTGAGTGGGGATGCGCCGCATTTCGGCCGCTTGACAGGTGTTGTCCCAGTCATTGCCATCTTCATTGGCAGTGGTGCAACGCTGTTATTTCACATTCTCAAAAGAATGCGTTTTTTCGTTTATGCACTCTTTGTCGCCAGTAGCTTTTGGACATACTACGATTACTTTATCGAATATGGCAGTCACCCCGACATTGCAACCGATTTCTACCTGTCAGATCGTGTGCTTGGCGAGTGGGCGGCGACATTACCAATGGGAACGGATGTCTATCTAACACCAACGCGGGAAGAGCTAGCGACGATTTTGTTTGGGTTGGGAGATAAACGGGACGATTTCCGAAATTATGGTGGGGGAGCGATGCTTTTCGGCCGACCCAATACGCCAACTGTTCATCTGGTTTCGGCCGATGACACCACAACCCTTGAACGCCTAGCACCATTTACGCTCAGGCGCGAACAAATTCAACGTGATTGGCTCGCCGTGTGGGTTGCGGCACAACCGTTTGAACCGATCAGCACTTTGGCTGATACGATTGCCGTTGGAGCCAGCGTCAAACGTTTGCATTCAGGCGAAATTGAGGTTGTCTTAGATTGGCAACCCGTGCAGTTGATCGACAGGTCGCTCACGGCGTTTGTCCATCTTATCGACGATGAAGGCAACATTGTGTCACAGCAAGATCGACCGCCAGCCGGCTATCCGACAACTGACTGGAAAATCGGCGAACAAATTCGAGATGTCTTTTTGCTTGCGTCGGCCGATTGCCCAAATTGCCAGCTAATCACCGGCCTTTATGATCCTGTCTCAGAAACTCGCTTAGGTGAGGCAATCGTTTTGCCCCAATAGCAGCGGAGCTTACAGATGAAAGCATCAAAACTAAATTTTCTTCGCATTGGATCGCGCAGCAGCACCTTTAGAAGGCTAGGTGTCGGTGACAAGGCGCGATTATTGAACGAGACAATCAAGGTGGGACTGCCAGTGCCTGCGTCGATTTTGTTATTGGATGGGGCATGGGATGGACTAACTGCGGATGGCATCGTTGAGGTCAATGGGGCAGACGTGACCGTGCATAGTGCAGATGAGTTTATGGCACGATTTGCACTCAATGGGGTGCGAAAAAATGTGGCAGTGCGGTCAGTATTCTCAAGTGATAGCGCACCTCCAAAGACAATTTTAGACGTGTCGCCAAATACGAATCAACTGATCGAAGCAGTGATTACCGTTTGGCAAGCTGGCCGTGGATATGAAACGCGCCGTGACATTCTGATTATGGAAATGGTCAAAACCCAGCAACAAGGAACCGTTCTGTCACATGCTGAAGCGTCGTTTGATACTGTCTCGGATGGTTTGAAACTGCCAAAATTGACACGTTGGCAGCGGTCAGCACAATCGGCCGGTTGGCAACGCAGATTGCATCTACTTTTGCGCGGTGTGCGCCGAACGCTCAGTTTAGAAGAAGTACAGGACTGGGAAGTTACATGGGCGGATGATGGGAAGGTTTGTTGGCTGTTGCAGATTCGGCCGATTGCCAAATAAAAACGCGCAGAGTGATCTGCACGTTTTTTGATTAATTTGCGCTATATGCCCAAATAACTGCTAGTCAAAACGCAACCACTTGTCTTACGGACTTGTTGCAATGTCGCCGGCAATAATCATATCAGTGATTGCTGCCAATTCAGCCTCCATATCACCGAGTTTGTCCATAGCGATGCCAACGCCACCGTTCTCAAGCGTGCCAAATGTCGCGCCACCACTATAGCTACCATCAGACACAGCAATTGCCGCATCGCGCACAGACACATCCATATTCTTCAAGACAGAAGTCAAAATGATGTCCGCGTACTCACTAGAAGTGATCGTCCAGTCAGTGTCTACACCAACAATCCAAACATCACCACGTTCTTGCGCTGCGGCGGCCGTACCAAGCCCAACAGGGCCAGCAACTGGCATGATGATGTCTGCACCTTCGTCCATCAAGCTCTCACCCAATGAGCGACCGTCATCGGTACTTTCAAAGTTGCCTGCAAAGAGACCCGTTTGTTCCGCTGGATCCCAGCCAATCACTGCGACATCTGTCCCATTTTCCTCATTGTAGTGCTGTACGCCGAGCGCAAAGCCATCCATAAAGACGGTTACAGGTGGAATTTGGAGGCCACCAAATGTCCCGACAACCCCCGTTTGAGTCTGGCTCGCAGCTGCATAGCCAGCAACGAATGCCGCTTGGTCGGTCGAGAACAACAGGCCAAGCACGTTGTCTTTGGCAGGGTCATAAGCAAAGTCCACAATCGCAAATTTTTGGTCTGGGTTGCTATCGGCCGCCAACCCCGTCGCATCACCCAACAAGAAACCAACGGTCACAATCAAGTCGCAATCTTCTTCCAAGAAAGCATTGATGTTGCGCTCGTAGTCTGTTTGCTGTTGACTTTCGAGGAATTGCGCTTCGCCACCTGTTATCTCTGCGCCAGCTTGTGCACCTTCCCACGCTTTGGCATTGAAGCTGCGGTCGTCGATACCACCAGCGTCTGTCACTTGGCAAACATTGGCAGGCTCCATCTCAGCTTCTTCTTCGCCGTCGTCGGTGTTGAGCGCGTCTTCATCACCTTCCATCATCTCGCCGGAGGGGCGGGTTTGGATGTCGCCAGCAATGATGCCGTCCATGACACCCATCAATGCGTCTTCCATGTCGCCTAAGTTAGCCATGGAGACACCAACGCCACCGTTTGCCAGCGTGCCGAGATAGGCTCCGCCAGAAAATGCGTCGTTTTGAACTGTCTCGGCCGCTGCATACACAGCAACGTCAATGTTCTTCAAAACAGAGGTGAAAATGATGTCGGCGTATTCGCTTGCGCTCACTGTCCAGTCTGTGTCAACGCCGATGATCTGTACACCACCACGTTCTTGCGCTGCGGCTGCTGTGCCAAGACCAACGGGGCCGGCCACTGGCATAATGATGTCTGCACCCTCATCCATCAAGCTCTCGCCCAATGCACGACCGTCATCTGTGCTTTCAAAGTTGCCTGCAAAGAGACCCGTTTGTGCGGCCGCATCCCAGCCCAATACTTGCACATCGGTTCCGTTATCCTCGTTGTATTGCATGACACCCATCGCAAAACCATCCATGAAATCTGTCACAGGAGGAATTTGGATACCGCCAAATGTACCGACGATGCCGGTTTCTGTCTCGGCCGCTGCCGCATAGCCAGCCAAGAACGCGCCTTGATCGGTTGCAAACAGCAACCCTAACACGTTATCTTTTGCGGGATCATAGGCGAAGTCAACGATTGAGAATTTTTGGTCTGGGTTGCTATCGGCCGCAGCAGCCGTCGCATCCCCCAACAAGAAACCAACCGTAACGATCAGGCTACAATCATCTTCCAAGAACGCATTGATGTTGCGCTCATAGTCCGTTTGTTGCTGGCTTTCGAGGAATTTTGCCTCACCGCCAAACTCATCCGCAGCCCGCTGTGCGCCAGTCCATGCAGACGCATTAAAGCTACGGTCATCGATCCCGCCAGCATCCGTTACCTGACAGATGCGGACACCGTCCATCATCTCTTCGTCATCGTTAGTGTCTTCAGGTTCAGCGGTTGGTTCTTCGGGGACAGCGGTTGGCTCAGCCGGGGCATCGGTTGGTTCGGCGGGAACAGGGGTATTTGCTGCCGTTCCGGGTTCATCGGGGCTGCCACAAGCTACTAGAACAAGGGCTAGCATCAAGAGCAAGGATACAAAGATAGATTTTTTCATGGGTGTTCTTCTCCTAAAGAACAAAGTTTGCCTCACATTTGTGAGTTTTAACGATAAATCACAGAACATTATAGTGGAATTTAGCGACGTTGCCATTGTGAAGCCATGATTCCACTCGCACAATAAGGAAACCCAAAATTGAACATCTTTGGTCTGAACTGCATTATAGGCGTAGGATGCAAAGTATGAAGCTGGACGGCATGAACATCATGTATGGTCAATCTCATGCTCGAGCGTCTTGCCCGCAATCCCGCTATTTAATCTCTGATTTGACTTTTGAAACACCCTCTTAGCAGCGCATACAAGCCATGATCGTGTCAGCCACGATAGGCCAAGATGATTTCGCCCATGATCGCTAGCGCGATCTCTTCGGGTGTTTTGGCATTGATGTCGAGACCGATAGGGCCGTGAATGCGAGCGATTTGCTCGGCCGAAAAACCCCCCTCCTCTAACCGCTTAACGCGCTTGGCGGCCGTCTTGTTGCTGCCCAATGCACCGATATAAAACGCGGGTGAGGGTAAAACCTTTGCCAATGCTTGATCGTCGATTTTTGGGTCGTGGGTGAGGAGAACGACGGCCGAAGCCTCGTTAATGACGACATGCTCAAATGCTTTGCGCGGCCATTCTTGGTGCAACGGCACATCGGGGAAGCGTTCGGCACTGCCAAAGGCACGGCGTGGGTCGATCACGACGGCGCGAAATCCGACAACCTGCCCGATTGCAATCAAGGCTTGGGCAATATGCACGCCGCCAACGATGATTAACGTCGGCGCGGGCATGATGACATCGACAAAAACTTCGTGCGTCGAGTCAGGAATGTGAAAGCGACCAGATTTGCGATTGGCGAAGGCCCGGCGCGTGATTTGGAGAATTGGCTCATGCAAATCAGTTGAGTGATGAGTGTCGTAAATGATTGTATCATTTTGAAAGAGCAGTTTTCGGCCGATCTCCTCCCCCCCAATCACCGTCACCACTTCCCCCGCCTGCTCGTTGGCAATCCACTCAGCGACAATCTCTTGTACCTGCGGCTCAAGCCGCTCAACAAACACGTCAATCATGCCGCCACATGCCAAGCCAACTGTCCACGCTGTCTCGTCCGCTACGCCAAATTCAAGTAGGCTGGGTTGACCTCCTACAAGTACTGCATTTGCAGCTTCTACAACAGCACCTTCGACGCACCCGCCACTGACAGACCCCGCCATCGCATTGTCATCGCTGACAATCATTTTCGCGCCAACTTTGCGCGGTGCGGATCCCCATGTTTTGATGACGGTGGCTAGGGTTATCGGCCGATTGTCTGCCCGCCATTTATTTGCTTGCTCAATAATCTCTCGCATTGATTTGATCTACCTGATCGCAAAAAAGGCTAATCGCCCGCCATCGGCAACGAAATCACCTCGCCGCGTTTTTGTGCCTGTCGCAGTCGTCGCTGCTCGCGCGTCAACACGGGCGGACACTCCCACGCATCTTTTTCCATTCCGCGCCGTATCTCTTTCAACTTTGGCAAAATGCCACAGGCAAAACATTGATGACGGCAGTCGATGCGCGTCTCTTGTTGGCGACTCATCAGGTAGTCATCGGAGAGGAAGCGTTTTGTCACGGCGATGTCGATGTGTTCCCATGGGAATGTTTCATCTATCGGCCGTCTTCGATGCGTATAAAACATCGGCTCAATTCCATAGCGTTCGCTCACAACGTCCCACGCACCTTCCCACGCCTTGCTGACAAACTTATCCTGCCACGCATCAAACTTTGCGCCACCACGCCATGCCAACTCCACAACCTCAGCCACACGTCGATCCCCACGCGACAGCCACCCTTCAAACAGCGAACCTTCTGGATCATTCCAACGTAAACGCAAGCCGTGACCACGTATCTCACGCCGCAAAAAGCGCAATTTTTCTTCCAGCAACGGCACATCACCCATTGGCTCCCACTGGAATGGTGTGTGTGGCTTGGGAATAAAGGTCGAAACGCCGACGTTGACGCTGGCCTTATTGCCGTGAATTTTGCGCCCCTCATCTAGCACGCGCTTTGCCAAATCGGCAATTGCGACCACATCCTCCATCTCCTCCATCGGATGTCCAATCATGAAGTACAGCTTGATCGTGCGCCAATTGCGACTGTAGATTTCGCGTGCCGTTTCTATCAGCTCCTCATCGGTGACATATTTATTGATGATATTTCGCATCTTTTCGGTCGCTGCTTCGGGAGCTAACGTAAAGCCCCCGCGCTTGCTGTCACCGAGATTGTCCATCAGTTGCGTGCTGACCGTCTCCGTCCGTAGCGAGGGAAGCGAGATGTTGAGGCCGCGATCTCCATATTCCTCACCGATGCGGCGCGTCAGCTCCAATACCTCATCATAATCACTAGAGGACAACGAGAGCAGTGCGATTTCCTCATAGCCCGTTTTCTGCAAAATCTCGCCCATTGCATCGAGAACTTCCTGTACAGGTCGTTCGCGCACGGGTCGTGTCACCATGCCAGCATGACAGAAGCGACAACCGCGTGTGCAGCCACGCATGATTTCGATAGGCGCACGGGCGTGAACCGTCTCGATAAAGGGGACGATAAAGTTGGTGACGGGCGGTGGCATGATAGGCGCAATCGTCTTGAGAACTTTGCGCGGAGCTTCGGGCATATTGGGCGTAATTGCCGCGATGGTTCCATCGTCCTGATAGCTCACGTCGTAAAAGCGTGGGACATAAACACCTTCAACTGTTGCGAGATAGCGCAATTGGGTTTCCCGATCCATGTCGGGATTTTCCTTGCGTGCCGCCATCAAAATATCAACGATGTTGAGGATTGCCTCTTCCCCTTCCCCAATCACAAATGCGTCGATGAAGGCATACATTGGATCGGGGTTGTAGGTTGCGTGTCCGCCTGCGATGACGATGGGCATCGTGTGGTCACGTTCGTCGCTGCGGATAGGTAGGCCAGCCAAATCGAGCAGGTTGAGCGCATTGGTGTAAAGCTGCTCATAGGGCAAACTGATCGCCAACACATCAAACTCATGGATTGGATGCTTTGTTTCGAGTGAGTAGAGCGGCATTCCCAACTCACGCAATTGCTCCTCCATATCAAACCAAGGCGAGTAAACGCGCTCGGCGACGAGGTTATCAAAGCCGTTGACGAGATCATAGAGGATCATCAAGCCAAGATTTGACATGCCGAGATCGTAAGTGTCGGGAAAGGCCAGTGCGACCTTAAACTCAACGTCGTCCCAATTTTTGACGACTTGGTTATATTCGCCGCCCGTGTAACGTCCCGGTTTAGAGACGTAGGGCAGAATGCGTTCAAGCGTAATTTCGATTTGTTCTGGTGTCCACATGGGGCGAGATTATAGCAAAAGTCAGAGGGGAACGAATGGTTGTGCTAAAATGGGTAATATGTTTGATTTTATAGACTTGTTTGCGGGGATCGGTGGGTTTCGGTTGGCGGCAGAGAAATTAGGCGGCCGATGTCTCTTCTCATCCGAATGGAACAAGTTTAGTCAGCAAACTTACAAGGCTAACTTTGGCGAAAAACCTCATGGTGACATCACCCAAATTACAACAAATGAGATTCCAAATCACGACTTGCTATTCGCCGGATTTCCCTGTCAGCCGTTTAGCATCGCAGGCGTTTCAAAGCATAACGCGCTCGGTATTCCAAGCGGCTTTTCACACCCGACGCAAGGTACGCTGTTTTTCGATATTGTGCGAATTTTGAAGGCAAAACGCCCACAAGCATTTGTTCTTGAAAACGTCCGCAATTTAATCAGCCACGACAAGAAGCGAACCTTTCGGTTAATTTTAGAGACACTGAGAATTGACTTAGGCTACTATGTCTATTATCAACTGCTCAATGCTAAACATTACGTCCCACAAAATCGCAACCGAATCTTTATCGTTGGCTTTGCAGAACCAGTCCACTTTGAGTTTCCGAAACCACCCGGCACCCAGCAGCAATTCAAAAAGATTCTGGTTGCTGACCCTCCCGACAAGTATACCTTGAGCGATCATTTGTGGCTCTATTTACAAAACTACGCTGCGAAACACAAGGCGAAGGGGAACGGTTTTGGCTATGGGCTAACTGACCTAAACGGAGTCGCACGCACTTTGAGCGCACGATATTACAAAGATGGGTCAGAAGTTTTGATTCCGCAAGTGGGCAAAAATCCACGCCGATTAACTCCTCGTGAATGTGCGCGGCTAATGGGTTTTCCTGATTCGTTCCGAATACCCGTCTCAGATACACAGGCTTACAAACAGTTTGGGAATGCCGTTTGTCCGCTTGTTGTGGAAGATGTCATACAAAATGTACTCAATTCACTAGATGGTGAGTACGAGAATTATCAAATTGTAGATGATGCGTTGCAAATGACTTTGCCATTCGATTGACTATGTATCAATTTAATCAAGAAGAGAAAAGCATTCTCAATAAAATTCAGTCTGCGTATTATATGTCGCCGGTATTAGCAAAAGTGGCTTCGTACATCGAGCAAAAAGCAAATGTATCAAATGCTTGGCAAGAGCTTTTTGATCAAATGAATGAGTTGATCGTTAGCAGTAAATCTGAAGTGGACAACTTACTGATTGCACGAAAAGATGCTGGGAAAATCCGGAATGTAGCACAGGCTAGAAAAGCTGTTGTTGGGCAGATATTTCCAAAGCTATTAATGTATCTTTTTCTTCATAATAAAGTTCATGGCAACATTCAACCATATATTTTCATAACCGATCGTGTTCGACAGTCAAAATTTGCGGAGATGACAACAATTCACGTAGGAGATGAGACTCAAAAACCTGACATGGACATCATCATTTACAGTGAACAGAACGGGGTCGTTAGGAACTGCATGATTGTTTCACTGAAAACATCTTTGCGTGAACGGGCAGGACAAACATATAAGTGGAAGCTGTTACTGGAAATCGCTCAGTCAGAAAATCATTTGAAAGAAAAGTATGAAATTGGTTATCCTTCTCGTTTTACTCCTCTTGTTTGTTTTGGTACAGTAAATTTTTATGATGAGATAAACAATCCACAGCATAGGGGGATGTTCAAGTTTTTTGATATGGCATTTATTGGCAAGGTCGTTGAACCAAAATCTAAATTTATTGTCCGAATGTCAACACTTCCTGAATTTATAAATACTCGCATGTAATGATGTGTTCTTATTTTTAGCTCATTCTGCCCTAATTTACTCCAAGAGAATTCTGAATAATGACACACAACCGCGAACGCCTCACGTGGGTGATTTTAATTCTTTGTTTTATCGCTTTTTGCAGTCTGACCTTGGCGGTCCCTTTTGGTACACGCGCTATCGTCCAGCGGTCTACTCGTGCGCTCATTGTGCAGGCGAGTACGGAAGACACCGTTATTGAACTAATGACGCAGGAGTTGATCGACAGCAGCGGTGCGCCACAGCCGTATCGTACACCGACAGGGATGCAAACAACGCTTGGCAATCGTGGCGTGTATGAGGTAATTAACCCAGACACAGATGATAATTTGGCGCGGATTGAGGTGTCAGATAATACACGGGTGCAGGTTGAACGGGCAACGATGCCGCGTTTTGCGCGGAGTACGGCCTCTCCCTATATACGCATAACTGTTGATCGGGGTCGTATTCGTCTCTCTATCCCTGAAAAAGCGGGGGATGAGATGCCAATCGTCGCGCATGTCGATGTAGGAGAAACGCGAGCCACAATTGTCACGCCTGGTAGCTATTCGATTGAAGCCCATGATGGGGAGATGCAACTTTCTGTTTTAGCAGGCAACGCGGGGTTGCAGGGAAATGGGGATGAGTTTTTTGTGGCAGAAGGGCAACGCGGGATTGTCGATGCAGCTGGACAGTCGCTAGGTCTATTTGATGCCGAACGAGAGTTAATTCGCAACGGCAATTTTGAGCGGGGGCTAGCTTTTTGGGAGCCAACAGCTTGGACGATTCAGCAAGCTCCTACTGGCAAAACAGAGGTTTTTAGCTCTCAGGGGGAGGCGGTGCTGCATTTCGAGCGCACGGGGATTGGCAATGCCCGCACTGATGTCATTCAACCAATTGAGCAAGGGGTCTCTGATTTTGCCGAGTTGGAGCTAAGTATTACGCTACGTGTGATTAGTCAGACATTGTCTGTGTGTGGGGGCATTGGAACAGAGTGTCCGATGACGGTGCGGCTTGAATTTACCGATGCGAGTGGACAAGGACAAGCATGGGAGCAAGGGTTTTACGCCGTTGGAACCGTTAACCAGCAGGGGTCACCCGATACATGTCAAGGCACATGTGGGTTTCCGCTCAATCGCTATCAGCATAAAGCGGTTCCCCAATTAGGCGAAACGTATGTCTATCAGTCGTCCAATTTGATCTCGGTTTTGGCGGGGTTGCAAATTCGGCCGAACTTTCTCCAACGCATTATCCTCACAGCAGAAGGCCACAGCTTTGCAGTTGAGGTAATTTCTGTCTCGTTGGTAGCACGGGAAACGCTGCGCTAGAACCCCAAGCCTAGCTCTTTGAGCGAGACGAATTTGTTGCGGCCGATGATCACGTGATCTAACACCTCAATGTCAAGCAATTTGCCAGCCTCAACAACCTGCTTTGTCATCCGCACATCTGCGCCAGATGGGGTTGGATCGCCTGACGGATGGTTGTGTGCCAAGACGATGCTCTGGGCATTTACTTTGAGCGCATCTCGGAAAATCTCACCCACACGCACAAGTGCCATGTTCAAGCTGCCAATATAAACGGTGGTGATCTTCTGTACACAATGTTTTGTGTCGAGCAGCAACACGCGCAGTTGCTCTTGGTCTAAGAAGGCCATCTCCGACATCAACAAATTAGCCGCATCGGCCGGAGCCTTGATTTGCGGACGTTCATGTGGTGCGGTTGCGAGCAGCCGCCGACCTAACTCAAGTGCCGCCTTGATCTCCATGGCTTTGGCAGGGCCGATCCCCCTAACCTGCTGCAACTCGTGGCGTGTTGCTTTGGCAATTCCTGTGATGCCACCAAAGGTAGACAGGACATCATTGGCAAGTTCCGTCACGCTTTGTCCGGGCATTCCGCGGCGAAGGACGATGGCGAGGAGTTCGGCCGAACTCAACCCATGTTCCCCCACCTGCGCGAGACGCTCGTAAGGGCGTTCGCCGACAGGCATATCGTGCATGTTGATATTGCCCATAATAGCAACTCTGCTTACTGATTGTTGTCAGCCTCTCGAATCAGCGCGACCAGCTCATCCCACTCTTCAGCATTGAGATGTAGTGAGACACCGCCTAATTCAATGTGGTAGGCGAATTCTCCGTCGTCGGCGGTTGTCCAGACGAGGAAGGATTGTGTTTCGGCAAGTGTGTTTTGTTCGACCATTCAGTATTCCTTTGAGGATCACTTTCCTCAATGTTAATTTCGTCAATATAAATTTGAACCGTGTCCGCTTCAATCGTCCCTTCGACAAGTCGATACTCGCCCTCAAACAAGATCGGTGTATCAAACATTTTGCCATTGATAAAGCGGAAAAAGAGGCGAATCGTCGCTAGCGTTGGCGAAGCGAGCAAGATGCCAAGCACACCAGCCAATTGATAGCCAGCCAATGCCGCCACGAACACGACGGCTGGATGCAAGTTTAGCTGATGTCCCATAATACGTGGAACTAAGAGATAGTTTTCAAACTGTTGTAACAGCCAATATGAGCCACCGACAATAAGCATAAACCAAAATGGATTGAGCAGTCCACCTAACCAACTTGCATCCGACTGAAAATAGGCGAGTAAGATGGCGGGAATGGCGGCTAGAATCGGCCCAGCGATTGGCACAAGCTCTGCAAAACCGGCGAATACACCCAGCGCAACAGGGTTAGGTAAGCCAAGAATCGAGGTGACGATAAAAACGACTGTTCCCATGACGACCATGAGTGTTAACTGTCCGCGTAGAAATGCGCCCCAGATGAGACCGATTCGGCCGAGAACATACTGCAAATCTTCATGATACCCCTCTGGCGCAGCACGAATCAGCGCATCGGCCGCTAAATGTCCATCCTTCGTAAACCAGAAGGCGAGAAAGAGTACAAAGACAGTACGGCTTAAAAATCCGACAGTCAGTGTCGCCAAGTTGCTAACAACACCACTAAGCGAGGTGGCAGATGCGCCAAGCAGCGAGACGAGGTTGCCGGCAAGCTGCTGGAACTCAGTCACTGTGATTTGATTGACAGGGATGCTATAGCGACCACCGAATAGCTCAATGGGCTGACTGAGAAACAAAACTGTATTCTCTAAGATACGGGAAATGAGATCAGGGAAGTTGTTGACTAGCGTGGTGACTTGTCGTACCAAACTCGGTGTTGCTGAGAGCGGAATTGAGAATAGACCACCGAGCAGGCCTAAATAGATAACGAGCGTTGTGACGAGGCGGGGGATGCGTGGGGAACGTGAGTCGATCCAATCGACCATCGGCCGAACCACCAAAGATAACACCAACGCAAAAATGATCATCACGAATAGCTGTGAAAACGTCCACAATAACGTGACGAGAAACACACCAACCCATGCGGCAACAAACATCTTTGTGCCTTTTGACCATTTTGGCGAAGAAGGAAATTGTTCTGGGCGCGAGTGTCTCATTCTAGTTGTCTCCTAGCGCAATTATACCACTCACGTAGCGCAATTAGTCATAGTTACCTCAGGCAGAGAGGGGCGGCAGCACGCGCCTTGTGTGGGGGAGGCATGATTGTGCTAAATGTTGCCATCTGTGGAAAACTTGCGAAATGCTTCAAAAGTCCGCCCATTTCAGTTGATGCCCTTCTCTTTATCCGCCCACTCTTGACTTCGCAACACAAATTTCTGCACTTTACCTGTCGATGTCTTTGGCAAAGTCGCAAATTCGACTGTATCAGGTGCTTTGAAACGCGCCAACCGTTCCTTTACAAAGTCGATAACTTCTGTTTCTGATAGCTCAATTCCCTCGCGCAAGGTCACGAATGCTTTCGGCCGCTCGCCCCACTTCTCATGCGGAACTGCAACAACCGCGCATTCTAGCACAGCTGGATGGCGCACAATCGTTTGCTCGACTTCAATTGTGGAGATGTTTTCCCCACCTGAGATAATGATGTCTTTTGCGCGATCTTTTAGCTCGACATACCCATCAGCGTGTCGTACAGCCAAATCGCCAGAATGGAACCAACCGCCAGTGAACGCTTTTTCAGTTGCCTCTGGATTTTTATAGTAGCCAGCCATGACGTGATTGCCACGCATAACAACCTCACCAATCGTTTTGCCATCCTGCGGGACATCTTGCATGTTGTGATCAACAACACGCATCTCTTCCGACACAACGTTTGCCACCCCTTGCCGCGCCATTTTGTTGGCCTGGTCACCAATAGCAAGTTTATCCCATTCGTTGTGCCACGCACAAAGCGAGTAGGGCCCATACGTTTCGGTGAGGCCATAAGCATGAATCGGCAATAGGTTTAAGGCCGTCATCTGCTCTAACAGCGTTGGAGAGGGTGGCGCACCGCCAATCATCGTTCGCACAGGTTGAGGCAACTTTTCTGCATCGGGATGATTAACCAGCATCAGGCTAACAACAGGCGCACCATTATACTGCGTGACCCCTTCGTTCTTGAGCAGATTCCAGATGAGGCCATAGTCGAGCGAACGTAGACAAACGTGTGTGCCAGCAACCATCGTCACGGCCCAGTTGTAGCCCCAGCCATTGCAATGGAACATAGGCAGCGTCCACAAATACACAGAGTGGCGATTGAGGCCACTCTCGATCACTTCACCTGTCGCTGTCATCCATGCGCCGCGATGCGTGTACATCACGCCTTTGGGATTGCCTGTTGTGCCACTTGTGTAGTTGATGGTGATGGGATCATCTTCTGTGTCAAGCCATGTGGTGGGATTTTCGGCCGAATGTTCCCCCAAAAATATCTCATACGGATCATCCTCATCGCTGGAGTCCGCAATTCGTATAGTTTTTATCTCTCCTAAATCCTGCCCTTCCAAGCGCGGAGCTAACTCATCATCAACAAATAGAAAGGTCGCGCCCGAATGTTCCAAAATAAACGCAATCTCCGCCCCACTCAGGCGCGTGTTGATTGCAACCAATATCCCCCCTGCCATCGGCACGCCAAAATGAGCTTCGAGTAGCGGCGGAATGTTTGGCGCAAGAAAAGCGACGCGATCATTTTTTTGCATTCCAGCGGCACGCAGGCCATTGGCAAGTTGATTGCAGCGTGCTTCAAATTCACGGTAGTTGCGGCGCGTTTCGCCATAGATAACGGCCGTTTTATCGGGATAAATGGCGGCGGTGCGACGTAAAAAGGAAACCGGGGTGAGTTCTGTACGGTTGACAGGCTTGTTCATCTTTGCTTTCTCCAGATGGCAGATTATTTTGTAAGGATGTCTTGTGACGCATCTTTGTATTACACCGAATTGTAAGGGAACTTCTTCACCTTGCCACGCACAACTTGCAACCCTTCCCATTCTCGTTATATTTGCAAAAAATAGGAGCAAATAATCATGCAGCATTCCGAACGGTTAAACGACATTATCGGCCGAATCATCGCCGCCAAAGATGCACCCTCGATCCAACAGGCATACAAAGAGTGGTCAGAAACGTATGATAGCGATCTCGCTAATTTTGGCTATGTCGCACCGCAAATTGGCGCAAACCTTCTTCATGAGGCGTTGAAGATGCCGACTGGGTTGATCTTCGATGCGGGGTGTGGGACGGGGTTGGTGGGCAGAGGGTTGGTTGAGCGAGGATATGAGCAAATTGATGGGGCGGATTTTTCGGCCGATATGCTTGCCCAAGCTAGAAAGTCGGGTCACTATGCGAATTTGCACCAACTTGATTTTCGGCAACCTCTCCCTTTTCCCGATGCAACCTACAACGGAATCATCTGCATTGGGGTTTATCGTTCATATATCGGTGAGATTTTTCTGACCGAGTTGCTTCGCATCCTTAAGCCGAACGGCATCATCACTATTAGCAGTCGCTTTGAGTACTTCGACAGCGATCTTCTTCTGCAAGCACAGGCCCATGAACAAACTGGCGCGGTTACGATTCAATCAATCACGCGCCAGTCTTATATTACAGGGCAAAACGCAGAAGCGGCCTATCTCGTTCTTCAAAAGAGTGTCTGTGTTCCCTAAAAGTTCGTTTGTCGTTAGGGGGTGAATTCAGCAATTGAAAAGGTAACGTGAAACGGTTGACAGTAGATAATGATGCCACCGTATTCGGAGAGATTAACATCGGCCGGAATATCATAATTCTGCTCACCGATATTGCCTTTCAAGCTACCCAAGTCAACAAACCCATCAAACTCTTGCACTGAGCGACCGTTGATATCTTTGACAAGGTAAACATGCAAGTCAGGCCCATTTGTCACCTCGAAGTCGGTAAAACGCAACACACGGCGGTCGCCTTGCTGCAAGACTGTGGCTGTGCCTGAGCCTTGATGTGCGCGGTCGGCATTAGTGAACATACCGCTGGCAAGTGTCATTACTTCGGCCGAGTCACTATCTGTTGCGGGCATAGATGTTGGGTCAGCAATGAGTGTGGGGGTGGGATCGGCCGAGTCTTCTTCAACCACCTCACTTACTGCAAACGGATCCCCTTCCGACACCGCATTATCAATAAAAAGTGGGGAGCCAAGCCACCAAGCGAGCGGGGCGATTATGAGCAGTGCAACTATTCCAATTATCAATCCATTGCGTTTCATCTGTTTTCTCCATTAAGCTTGTTCGTTACACTAGACAAGATGAGACGAGCGTTACTTACGCAAATGATGTTACATAAAACTTACGACATATATGGCTCGGAATTGCTATGAGAACAAATAAAATTATACACATTGTCAACTGTCATGCAGAAGGGGAGGTAGGAAACGTCATCGTGGGCGGTGTTACACCTCCACCGGGTTCGACACTCTGGGAACAGGCACAGTTTATCGCGCGGGACAAGACGTTGCGACGTTTTGTCCTAAATGAGCCACGCGGCGGGGTTTATAAACACTTCATTTTGCTCGTGCCGCCGAAAGACCCACGTGCAGCCTATGGTTTTATCATCATGGAGCCTGAGCATACACCACCGATGTCGGGATCAAATTCGATCTGCACAGCGACGGTACTGCTTGACACAGGGATGGTTCGGATGGTCGAACCAGAGACAGCGTTTTATATGGAAGCACCGGGTGGGTTGGTGCATGTGCGTGCGTTCTGCGAGCATGGGAAAGCACAGAGCGTCGAGATCGAGAATGTGCCATCATTTGCGGCGCAGTTGGACGTGACATTAGAAGTCCCTAGGGTAGGAACGCTGATTGTCGATACTGCTTATGGTGGAGATAGTTTCGTGGTAGTCAAAGCGCAAGAACTAGGGTTTGAAATTGTGCCGAGCGAGGCGCGTGATCTGGCAACAATGGGAGTGAAGATCACAAAAGCAGCAAACGAACAGCTTGGCTTTGTTCATCCCGAAAATACTGACTGGCAACACATCTCATTTTGTCAGATTGCGCTGCCCGTTGAGCGAGTAAACGGAATACTGACAGCGAAGAGTACAAGCGTGATCGATCCGGGCAAGTTAGACAGATCACCAACAGGCACAGGTTGTTCAGCACGCATGGCGATATTATACGCACGGGGGGAGATGGCGATTGGAGAGCAGTTTATCGGCAGATCAATCATAAACTCCCAATTCCACTGTCGAATCCTGCGTGAAACAATTGTTGGCAATAAACTTGCTGTTGTGCCAACGGTACGCGGCCGAGCGTGGATAACGGGAACACAGCAGCTAATGTGCGATCCAGACGATCCCTACCCATTAGGCTATCGACTGTCAGACACATGGCCTATGATGGTGTGAACGTAAGTTATCATCTTGCTAAATCTAGCAGGTTAGCATTTTCGGCGTGAATAATAGACGAGCATTGGCAACGTAAAAAGTGTAAGAAAAACAACGAACGGGAGTGGGGAATTAGTTATTGTGCTGGCTGATTTCACTTCAACGGCCGACTCTTGCAGAAACGGATCGGAAAATCTCACATCTCGCAAAAATTCCTCATCTGTCAAAGTCTTCAAAAAGGCAACGAGTGCCGCTTTCTCTTGTTCAGACAAACGAAAACCACCAACCGGCACAAATGGGCTACGATTGGGATGCGCTCTCACCCCTGAACTGTAATGCTCAATAACCTCCTCCAATGTATTAAAACGTCCATCGTGCATGTACGGCGCAGTCAACTCAACATTTCGTAGCGAGGGTGGCTTAAATTTGCCATCATCGCCGCGATTTCCCGTGATCTCACCCAACCCGTTATCTTCATAAACAAGGTCTAATCCATTATTGAGCGCCTCATTCAAAACTTGAGTGTCAGTGATGTGGCAAATATTACATCCTAGACGACGACCCTGAAATAAATCTAACCCCAACCGTTCCTGCGATGTAAAGTTAGCAAAATCAATAGGGTAGCCTTGATCAAACTTTGACTGATATGAGACCAGCGAGCGCATAAATTGTGCAATCGACTTCGCAATGCGCTCTTCAGTAATCTCAGGTGTACCAAATGCTGCTTCAAACAGCGGAGGATAAAATGTTTGTGCTTCTAACTCAGCAATTAGAGCAGGAAGCGAGCTGCCCATTTCAATGGGATCTTGAATTGGTTCTAAAACTAATTCCTCCAGTGAAGGAGCGCGTGTATCCCAGAAAAAAAGATCGCCTTGAATAAAGCGTGCATTTGCCAAGCCCATTGAGTTACGACGAGTTCTACCACCTTCAAAGCCGACACTTACCTTATTGGGATCAGAAAAGCCCAATGCCTGTAAATGACAAGAGGCACAAGCAATCCTATCATTGGCAGACAGGCGTGTGTCATAAAATAAAACACGCCCTAATGTTGCTCCTTCATTTGTGATTGGATTACCCACGGGAATATTATCATTCACAAAGTGCAAATGGACTGGCAGTGTTAAGTCAGCATAGTTATGTAGTTGAGATGGTAAATTTGGCATCAGACTGCTTGTATTGTGCTGTGCCACAGCCGCGGTTGCACCCAATAAGGAAAGCAAGACGATTAGTATTCCAAGACAGTTGTGTCGGCTCATGTTCAGCTAAAACAGAAATAGCTCACCTCTGCTCTCAAACAAATGAAGCCAGAGGTGAGCCATCTCGCTCACACTTATGTGAAAAAGTTTTAACTTGGCAATGACCTACTCTCCCAGGAAGCTACCCTCCAAGTACCATCGGCGCTAACGAGCTTAACTACCAGGTTCGGGATGGAACTGGGTGGACCCTCGTCGCTCAAATCACCAAGAAATGAACTTTTTTGTTAAAACGCCAATTTATGACGTGATAGCTTTAAGAACAAATAGTTAACTCAAACAAACCAAAATACCAATTTCTCCGCACCATAGTGTATGTAAGCCCTCGACCATTAGTACAGCTTAGCTGAACGTCTCTCAACGCTTACACATGCTGCCTATCAAGCTGGTAGTCTTCCAGCGGTCTTACTCCATTTAAGGATGAGGAATCTTATCTTGAGACAAGCTTCCCGCTTAGATGCTTTCAGCGGTTATCTCTGCCGAACATAGCTACCCAGCCATGCCGCTGGCGCGACAACTGGCACACTAGAGGTTCGTCCACCCCGGTCCTCTCGTACTAGGGGCAGGTTCTCTCAAATTCCTTACGCCCACGGCGGATAGAGACCGACCTGTCTCACGACGGTCTGAACCCAGCTCGCGTGCCGCTTTAATGGGCGAACAGCCCAACCCTTGGGACCTTATCCAGCCCCAGGATGCGACGAGCCGACATCGAGGTGCCGAGCCTCCTCGTCGATATGAACTCTTGGGGGAGACTAGCCTGTTATCCCCGGGGTAGCTTTTATCCGGTAAGCCACGGCCCTTCCACTCGGAACCGTGGGATCACTAAGCCCTACTTTCGTACCTGCTCGACTCGTATGTCTTGCAGTCAAGCTTGCTTGTGCCTTTACACTCTACGGCTGGTTTCCATTCAGCCTGAGCAAACCTTTGGGCGCCTCTGTTACTCTTTCGGAGGCGACCGCCCCAGTCAAACTACCCACCAGACACTGTTCCCAATCCGGATTACGGAGTCAGGTTAGAGCCAAAGCGTAACCAGGGTGGTATTTCAAGGGCGGCTCCACCGACACTAGCGTGCCAGCTTCACAGCCTCCCACCTATCCTACACAAGTTACACCTCGACCCAATGTCAAGCTGTAGTAAAGCTCCACGGGGTCTTTTTGTCCTGCCGCGGGTAACGCGCATCTTTACACGTATTTCAATTTCGCCGGGTCCCTCGTTGAGACAGTGCCCCATTCATTACGCCATTCGTGCGGGTCGGAACTTACCCGACAAGGAATTTCGCTACCTTAGGACCGTTATAGTTACGGCCGCCGTTCACTGGGGCTTCAGTTCAAAGCTTCGCTTGCGCTAACCTCTCCCTTTAACCTTCCAGCACTGGGCAGGCGTCAGCCCCTATACTTCGTCTTTCGACTTAGCAGAGACCTGTGTTTTTGGTAAACAGTTGACAGGGCCATTTCACTGCGGCCCGCTCTCGCGGGCGACGTTTCTCCCGAAGTTACACGTCAATTTTGCCTAGTTCCTTAACGAGGGTTCTCCCGATCCCCTTAGTATACTCAACTCACCTACCGGTGTCGGTTTGCGGTACGGGTACTCTAGCTTAGGCTTTTCTTGGCATCTGGACTCACACACTTCTGGCTCTATTGGCACCGCCGTCACGCTTATTAGGCGTTTGGAACCCGAATCCAATAACGGGCTGTGCTATCCAAATGCGTCCCCTATTAATTGCTAGAGTAGTTCCGGAATATTAACCGGATGTCCATCACCTACGCCTCTCGGCCTCAGCTAAGGCCCGACTAACCCGACGCGGATTAACCTTCCGTCGGAAACCTTAGGTTTACGGGGAACATGGTTCTCACATGTTTTACGCTACTCATGCCAGCATTCTCACTTCTGTAGGCCGCACATCTCCTTTCGGTAATGCTTGTATCTCCTACAGAACGCTCTCCTACCACTTCAACTTGCGCTGAAATCCGTAGCTTCGGTACGTTGCTTGAGCCCCGGTACATTTTCCGCGCAAGAGCGTTTGACCAGTGAGCTATTACGCACTCTTTAAAGGGTGGCTGCTTCTAAGCCAACCTCCTGGCTGTCTAAACACCCTCACATCGTTTCCCACTTAGCAACGATTTAAGGACCTTAGCTGACGGTCTGGGTTGTTTCCCTTTCGACTATGAAACTCATCTCACATAGTCCGACTGCCGCGTTATGGAGTACCGGTATTCGGAGTTTGGTTAGGTTCGGTAAGCTCGCGCCCCCTAGCCCATCCAGTGCTCTACCCCCGGTACTGAACACGCGACGCTAGCCCTAAAGCTATTTCGGAGAGAACAAGCTATCTCCAAGCTCGTTTAGCATATCACCTCTACCCACACGTCATCACCTAATTTTGCAGCATTAGTGTGTTCGGCCCTCCACGAGTGATTAGACTCGCTTCAGCCTGCACATGGGTAGCTCGCATGGTTTCGTGTCTAATCCCAGCGACTACGGCCCTATTCAGACTCGCTTTCGCTACGGCTCCGTCTATTACTGACTTAACCTTGCCACTGAGATTAACTCGCTGGCTCATTCTCCAAAAGGCACGCCATCACACTCGTAAGGTGCTCTGACTGCTTGTAAGCACACGGTTTCAGGATTCTATTTCACTCCCCTCACCGGGGTTCTTTTCACCTTTCCGTCACCGTACTAGTTCACTATCGGTCATCAAATGTATTTAGGCTTGGGAGGTGGTCCTCCCAGATTCCGACAGGGTTTCACGTGTCCCGCCGTACTCAGGATACTAGCTAGAGGTCGTCCGATTTCGTGTACGGGGCTGTCACCCACTATGGCTCAACTTTCCAGAAGATTCCACTATCAAACTTGCTCCATACGCCAGTCCTACAACCCCGCCAGCGTATAGCTGACGGTTTGGCCTGTTCCCATTTCGCTCGCCACTACTTTGGGAATAATCTCTTTTCCTTGGGTTACTAAGATGTTTCAGTTCACCCAGTTCCCTCTGTTACCCTATGTGTTCAGATAACAGTATCAATGTATCACCATCGATGGGTTTCCCCATTCGGACATCCTCGGATATAACGATTGCACACATCTCCTCGAGGCTTTTCGCAGTGTACCACGTCCTTCATCGGCATTTGATGCCAAGGCATTCACCGTGCGCTCTTAATAGCTTACACACATGATACGGAGAAATTGAAATTCTCGTTTGTTTATTACATGCTTGCGTTATCCGCTAACTGCATTTCTGCAATCGCGTATAATTTTCGCATTATCAGTTAACTATTTGGTTCTTAATGTGCTGTGATCCCGTAGGCTGACCGCCTACGGTAGTGGAGACAAAGGGACTCGAACCCTTGACCCCTACCGTGCAAAGGTAGTGCTCTCCCAACTGAGCTATGTCCCCATTTGAGTTCTGCAAGCTATGGGCCTGCCTGGACTCGAACCAGGGACCTCACCCTTATCAGAGGTGCGCTCTAACCAGCTGAGCTACAAGCCCTTGACGGTACTCAGTATCACATTGATAGCTGAGGAGTGATAGAAACAGCCCGACCATTCTGCAATCTTCGCTTTGTTTCAACCTCGCGGTCAAAACGATTTCTTTAAAGGAGGTGATCCAGCCGCAGCTTCCGCTACGGCTACCT
>CAYMGE010000019.1:52712-74499 GCA_964389925.1 uncultured Ardenticatenaceae bacterium | reverse complement strand
GTTCTCTGCTCTTTTGCGCGACCCTTCCTTGTTACAACTTGTGGCAGCATGACCATGCTTGTTCACCTATGACCACTTTTTAACTATCTCCAACATATCAACTAACAATGGAAATTGGGTCACCCAAAATCGCTCTATCGGGTGTGACACCAAGTCCAGGGCGGTCTGACGGGCGCAACGTCGCGTTGTCGCGGCGTGGGCCATCGGGCGCGACGTGTGGATAGACATAGCCCGATAAATCACAGGCGTTGAGCAGATATTTCGGGGCGGCCGAGACGGCGACATGGGCGACAGCGGCCGTCGTGATGTCTGACCCCCACGTATCTTCAATCACCATTTGGACACCGAGATGGGTGCAGAGATCGCGGGCTTGGCGCACGGCCGAAATCCCACCAAACTTCGATAGCTTGAGCGCAACCACATCCATGCAGCCCAGCGAATGTGCCTTGAGCAATGAGGCAGTGTCATGACCATTCTCGTCGATCTTCATCGCCATGCCCGTTGCGTGACGCACTTCGGCACACGCTTCCAATGTCGCACACGGCTGTTCAAGCATCACATCTAAATGCTTCACCGCCTGCCCAACGCGAATCGCTTCCAACTTGGTCGCACCACAATTCCAATCCCCGTACAGCAATGGCTCCGCACCAATCGCGGCACGCACCGCCTCAAGACGCTGCACATCGGTATACCATGAGCCAGACGCGCCCAATTTAGCTTGGAATTGACGAATCCCCTGCGCGTAGGCGGTGTGGGCGATGTCAGCCATCTGCTCTGGCGCAACGCACGTGATCGAGTGGTAGAGCGGCGCGGCTTCCATTCTACGCCCACCGAGCAGACGATAGAGCGGCAATCCTGCTGCCTTGCCCAGCAAATCCCACAGTGCCATATCCAGCGCGGACTTAGCATAGACATGACCGATCAGATAGGCATCGCAGCGTGCCAACAACGCTTCGGGGGCAAGTGCGTCTGCCCCGATCAAAACGGGAGCTAGCTCCTCGATAACGGGGGCGACCCCCTTCGTATACGCTGGCAGATAATGAGGAATCGGGCAAACCTCTCCCCATCCGCTCAAATCACTGTCGGTCACAACTTCGAGTACAACCGTTTCGATAGTGTCAAAACATTTCCCATCCGCCATGTTGTATGTTTCATGGGTTGTCAGGGAGACAGAATATAGTTTGAGTGAAGTTATTTTCATTGTCGTTGTATGGAACCCTACAGGCCAAAATCACTCCACGATGTTCTGTAGTGCTACCTGCCCAACTAAAGTTTACGCTTATTCACGCCCAATCTGCCACATAAATAAAGCGCAGCCATACTGCTCGCAAATAACAGGCAAGCAGCATGGATACGCTTTATTTATGGTAAAGATATTCGCTCATGTGGGAAACAAGGTGAAGAAGAAGAAAAAGAGGTAAAGACAGTTCTTTTTCTTTCTTCTTTTTCACCTATTTGCCTACAAGAGCGAAGATATTTGTTTCTGTCTCTTATGTTTCGGCCGAGTTCCCCACAATAGCCTCAATCTCAGCAATGCCTAACCCAGTTGCGTTAGCGATCAGAGTAGTTGCCATTCCCTGTTTGGCTAGCGAACGCGCAACTTCCAAAATGGTCTCTCTACGACCTACTTCACGGCCTTCCTCACGGCCTTCCTCACGGCCTTCCTCACGGCCTTCCCTTTTAGCTCTTGCCTTTGCATCCTCCCAAGCTGATTCATCTTTGATACGGGCTAACTCTTCTGGTGAAAGGGTGTTGCGGCGCATTCGTTCGATAATTTGTTGGAAGAGGTTAGAGTCGTAGCGTTCAGCCTCGATTTGACTGTCAAGCGAGTCGGCAATCAGCTCCAGCCATGGGCGGACTTGTGTTGGGGTGTCATCATTGACGCTTTTTGGGCTAAGGAAAATGAGTCGATGAGGATACAACTCGATCTGTGTTCCAAACTCATCAACAGGACTCATATTGCTGACCGCATAACTGAAGCGCAAATGTTTAGGCTGAGGCTGACTCGTCAGAACAACAATTGTGTAGACAGTGCGCTCGAAGCGATAAGCGTAAAAGCCGCGAACCTGTTCAGCCAGTGCAATGAGATGATAGTAGAGGAATCGATCAAAAAAATCCTCTTCGCGGATATGTTGTATCTCAACAATCGTGCGTGTTGCTTCATCTTCTGCAAACAGATCGTACTTGAGCTTAACGTAGCCGACGGACTCCGGATATTCATATTCAGTGTGAACCTTATTGACATTGATGGGTATCCCCAACACATCAGACGCAAACTGATTAAAAACCTCTGGGTCGCTGAAAATTCGCTTGAATGTAGGACCGTATTTAAGTGGAATGACCTCAACCATATCGCATCTCCAAAAGTGGTAAGTTTGCTACATTATAGCAGTTCACGCCCCTCATTATACCACTGCTTTAGAACATCCCCTGTGGAGACCGCTTAAACTTATCGATCACAACATCGATCACTGTTGGGCCAGGACGGTTGCACATCGCCTCAAAATCAAGTGTCTCCCACTGTTCAGGATGGGTAATACGATACCCATCGGCCCCAATTGCACGCGCCATCAGGCTAAAGTCCACACATGGAACTGGGAAATCGAGCGGCTTTGCGGCGACATCATAGTGACGATGCTGCACCATGCCGTAGCCAGAATCATTGTTAATGAACAAGATCAAGGGCAATTTTTCTTGGACAGCGACGGTCAACTCCTGACCATTCATCAAGTAGCTGCCATCACCTGTGAGGCAAACAACGGGTGTTCCCGGCGAACCAAGCGCGGTTCCAACTGCCGCCCCCATTCCCCATCCCATCGTCGCAAACTCAGTTGAGACATGATAGGTGCCGGGATGTCGATTAAAGTAATAGTGGAATGTCCAAGGCATCCAGTTACAGGCATCGACAATAAAGCGTGTGTCTGCTGGGAAGCGACGTTGCATCATCTCCCAAATGGTGCGCTGGGGGTTCGTTGGCACTGCATCTGTCTGGTATCCTGCTATGTCCAGCACGTCGATTTGGGCTGGAACCGTCCCGTATGCGTCATCTGGCAAGATCGGCGCGACAAATGGCTTCAGCGTCACATCGCTTGTTTTCACATGGTCATGCACAGAAGCCAAAACAGTCCGAACATCCCCTAGCAGATGCAGTCGCGCCATTGGCGTGCGTGGAAAGTAGTCAGGGCGTGGATGAATGTGTACCAGTTTGTCATTCATGATTGCCGCATCCCATGATGACGTTGCCCACTGCCCCATACGCGAACCAAGACCAAGAATCAATCCAACCGATTCATCTTCAAGAGCCGCACGTGCTGTGGTGTGACCAGCATAACCAAACACACCGCGCACAAGCGGATGATAGTCGTTGACCCATGCTTTGCCCGCCTGCGTCGTGATGATTTCAGCATTGACGAGTTCTGCAAAAGCGGTAATTTCATCGGCCGCAGTTCGACAATCATGCCCAACAAAGAGCGCAACTTTCTCCCCTTTTTGCAGCGTTTCAGTCACCATCTTGTGTAACGTTGCTAATGCCGTTGTATCAACAGATGTATTGGGTTGTCTGAGGCGTGCCGCAATGTGTGGATAGCTCGCGCCATCAGGCATCGGTGCGCGGGACAGATCAACGGGGATACTGATATGTGCGGGGCCGCCGGGTGCATGGAGCGCATAGCGCAATGCCTTAAGTAGTTTCGGCTCCATCTGCCGCGCATGGGTCACGACGGTGCTGTAGTTGGTGCAGTGTTCAAACAAACCGGCCGTGTCTAGCAAATCGGGAGATGACTCTTGAAATGCGCCAGCCCCAAAGCGGGGAACGGCCGTTTGTGCTGTAATGACGAGTAGCGGCGTGTGCGCTGCATAGGATTCGGAGACCCCCGTGATTAAGTTTGTTGCACCGGGGCCTGTCGTGGCACAGCAAACACCGAGTTTTCCTGTTTCGCGTGCGTAGCCATCCGCCATCGCCGCTGCCCCCGTTTCATGACGCGACATAACCATCCGCGGGCCACCACGCGCCGCACTGCGGTCGAGGGCTTCCCACAGGGCAGAGATGTGACCCCCTGGCACGCCAAAGACGTACTCTACGCCTAGCAGCTCGAGATATTCGACGATAAGGTCACTGAGATTCTTGTCGGTGCTGTCCGCAAACGGTGTTAGTTCTTTGAAATTTTGTTGATTACTCATGATTCTTCTCTGTGCATACAACGAATAGGTCGTTGAAATTTTTTAACGTCGCCTTTCATGTCTGGTCTCAAAGCGAAGTGAGTTATACGGGATTTACGTAGAACCCCCACCTAACCTCCCCAAAGGGGAGGGTGCTTCTGAGCGGTCAACTGCGAAAGACCTGTTATTTTCGTATTTCTGGCAGAAGTGCAATGGTGATAAACAATGGCGCAATATAGTTAATCAACTCATACAGTGCAAAGAATTTTTGGTCATCACTCCAACCACCGATAAGCATAACAATACCGAATACAGATGTGATCGCTGCCATACCAAATGCAACTTTGACGTTGCCTGTACCGTATGCGAGATAGTTATAGGTGTAAAATCCGATATAACCATAAACTGCTAAGATGAGCATAAAGGCAACGCCGCCACCAGTTATGGGGTTGCCAACTGTACTAAATAGGTTCAAGAATGCACCAACACCCATTGTGCCGCCGAGCATCAGTAAAAATGCAGGAATACTTTTTGCTGGAAATTTCATTGTTTGAATGTGAGACGTAAGGCGTAAAGAGACAACTTTACGTGTCACCGTTTACGCTGTTAGGCAGACGATCGTTCTGTAAACAGCTTGCCTGTTTGTAATAATCCCGTAATCGGAATCAGATATTCATGAAACAACATAGATGCAGCATTTGGATCAGAAAGTGTCGTTAGGACATTTAGAATTCCCAGTACGGCGACGACAATTGCCCAAATCAGTGCTGTGCGATGGTTGGTCGCTGATTTGTCTTGATAGTGGCTGAGAATCATTAGCCCACCCACAAACACTAAAAAGACCGATGCGATAAATACATAGCCGATTGGTGACGGAATTCGGCCGCGTGCCATTGCATTATGCAGACTGCCAATTGCCATACCGCCGCCGAGCGTGATTAAAATTGGGAGAATTGTGTTTGAATTGAGTTTCATCTGGATATCCACCTGTGAATTTAAGGCATAACGTCCTCAATTTGTTGATCATTGGCTAATGCCGTGACCCACTCATGCAGACGCACGCCGTTTGTTTTCATACCAAAAAACTTGTCTTTTCGCAGGATAACGTGTATGTCGTCATCTGCTGTATAGGTGTAAAAGTTATCGATTTCAGCCCGAATGTCAGCGTGATTCAGCTTGAGCAGTTCTGCAAGCGGTGTGCCGTCTCCAAGATGTTCCGCGATCTTGACTTGGGCAAAATCGCGGGTAGCGTTGAATTGGGCGATGGTCATGTCGGGAAACCGTTTGCCAGTGACGATGTAGGGGGTGTTGAGGTTGAGGGCTTCGGCCGATAAATCATCATACCCCAGCGTATTCAACACCACCCCAAACGCCCCCCAGCTCTCAAGCGAATCATGCAGCGATGCCCGCACGCCACCTAAGCTATCGGTCAACATATTGAGCTTTGCGTGGGGATAATGTGTGGCGATGGCGGCCGCGTGAAAAGAGGCTCCTGCTGCCCCCGCGCTGCTTCCTGAAATAAAAACGCGCTCCATATCGGGGAACTGCTTGTATGTCCAGTTCAAAACGGTCGTCGCGTTGACATAACCTTTGTGATGCAGGTCACTATGGACATTGTTCCCCCAGTGCATGTCCCCCGTACAGTAAGAGATAAACACCATGTTGTAATCAGAAAATGGATTACGTTCATCTGTCAAGTTGAAGATGCCGCCCATTTGCTCTGGGTTATCCTTGTCCCAATGCTCATCACGGGCGGTAAACTGCTTTTCTGGAATGTAGACAGATGGATCGAATGCGGGATTGTCTGGATCGTATGGAACGCCGTCTACCTTCCCACCGCCGGGCTGAAAATAGATCAGTAGGTGCTTACTCTCTGTTCGGCGCACAAAAAACGCATACGGTGTGCCTGTCGCGCAGATGGTTGTGCCACCCGTTTCGATTTGTGTCCATTCATAATTTTTCATAGTTATATCAAATCCTCGTAACCAGCATTCGCAGCAAGATCGGCGCACAGGTCACATGCTTTTTCAATCAATTCTCGGTCAACATAGTCTTCCCATTTTTCCAGCGCGTCGGTGCGGAATGAGTGGGCGGTTGGGTCTTTTATTGCGGATAGGTTTTCGACGGGCGGGGTGGGCAGGTCGAGGTAGTCTGCAATCTGTATCACCGTTTGGTGCTGTTGTGCCACTCCTTGCATCCCGCCGAGTGCTTCCATGCGAACGACACAGCACGTCCGATCATCCTGCCACGCCACCATCGACCGATAGACTGCGGCGAATCCGCGTAACGTCACGTTCGCCATTTCCCCACCTGACCACATGAACGTTAGCTGCTCGGCCGATGTCAGAGCCGAAAACGGCTCGATCAAGAAGCGCGGCATGACGTGCGTATCGTATAGCAACGCCAATAACAACGTGCGCGGATCGCGGATAATCAAGACATGCTTATAGTCAAGTTCATTTAGAACAGTGGAAACCGCCATACAGTGGGGGACATGCCCCATGATGTAGAGATCGTTGCGCGGTAGCACGTCGAGCCATGCGTGCATCCAGCTTGCATCGGCGTAGAAGGGGGCAAAGGGGCCAATGGCGACGGCGGTGGGGGAATCGGCCGAAATTACTTCCCGCCCCATCGTTGCCGCCTGTGCCTGCTTGAAGTTATAGGCGGATGGCACACCATCACCACCTCCATATTTGGTATACCCCAACATCTCTAGCGTGCTGCTCAGTAGAAATGGGCCACCACGCGGAAACGAATTAGCAAAGAGTCGTTGCGTCACGTTGCGCCCCCTTCAAATGTGCCAGATGCGTTGAGCAACGTTTTGGCTTCCTTGATGCTGTCAGCCAAGATGGCCACAATCTCGTCACACTCTTCTTCCGTGATGATGAAGGGTGGCGACATCGTGATGAAATCCCCGTCCATGCGCGTGCCTGTGCCAAAACGACCCGACACGATCAAACCGCGCTTCTTGGCGCAGAAGACAACCTTTTCAAAGAGCTGTCTTTCACGCGGATATGGCTCACGGGTTGTGCGGTCTTGGACAAATTCAATCCCCACAAACAACCCCTTGCCGCGCACATCACCGATCAACTCCTCGTTTTCAGCCATCCGCTTAAGAGCCGCCATGAAATAGTCACCGCGCTCGGCACAGCGTTCGATCAAGTTATGCTTGGCGATGTAACGTTGCACAGCGAGGCTTGCCGCACAGCTTAGGGGGTGTCCTGCAAAGGTTGACAACAAGGTGATGCGCTGCTTGTCACCGTTGCGGAATGTGTCCCAGATATGTTTGTGGGCGATCACCGCACCGTGTGCGGCATAGCCGCTGCTCAACGATTTGGCGGCGGTCATGATGTCGGGGGTAATGCCAAAATGATCGATGCCGAAGTTGGTTCCTAATCGGCCGAAGCCCGTAATCACCTCGTCGATAATCAACAGAATATCGTACTTGTCACAGATTTCGCGGATACGCTTGAAGTAGTCTGGCGGCGGCACAATCGCACCACCCGTCCCACCAATAATTGGCGTGGCGATAAAGGCAGATATTTTTTCAGGTCCCTCCTGTTCAATCACACGCTGCAAATCGTTGGCACACGCCAACCCACAGGATGGATAGCTTAGATTAAACGGACACTGATAGCAGTGTGGTGGCTGAATATGCGGGAAGTTCAAAAAGTAGGGCGACATGTTCATCTTACGACGCACCGCCAAGTTCCCCGACATCGACAGCGCACCGATGCTCATCCCATAGTAGTTGTGCCACTGTCCAATCACCTTGTACTTAGTCGCATTGCCTCGCTCGACGTGATACTCGCGTGCAATTTGTAGCGCGATTTCATTGGCACTTGACCCGCTCGGTACAAAAAAGACGCGATCCATGCCGTCGGGAGCCATGTCGATGATGTGTTTGGCGAGTTGTTCGCGGGGTTCGTTTGTAAACTGGACGTAGTTGACGAAGTTGAGCGTGCGTGCCTGTTCTGCAATCGCGTCGGCGATCTCTGGCACGCCATGACCGATTGAATTGACGAACAGGCCGCCAATGCCGTCGATGTAGCGGTTGTTATCCTCATCGTAGATGTACATTCCTTCGCCGCGAACAGCTTTGGGGAGTCCACCCTTTAAGTTGTTAAAGAAAATGTGTGATTCATTCATAGTAAATTTGACTCTTTCGCTTGGTCGTGTTGCATATCCAGTTTACGCAATACGCAATATGCTTTAAGCGGGTACACCTTCAACGAGCGCGACCTCTGAGATCATGTGAGTGATGTTGGTTAGGCGGAAGCCTGCCGCTTCAAAGAGCGAGCGGATATGATTGTCAGTGCGGATGCGACCACCTGCGGCCGAACGCATCAGCAGCTTCTGCACATTGATCAAACGTGTGCCGAGCGGCGCATCGGCCGTCAAAACACGCTGAATCAATAGCAGACGACCATCTGGCGCAATCGCACGACGGATATTGGACAGGATTTCAATCGCTTGGGCATCAGGCCAATCGTTGAGCGTATTCTGGACGATATAGAGATCGCCACCGCTGGGAACAGTTTCCAGAAAACTACCACCGACAGCTTCACAGCGACCGTCCAACTTTTCCGCCGCCAAAACGGGACGCACCCGTTCGACAACGTGTGGCAGGTCAAACAATATACCGTGTGCATCTGGATGGGCGTGCAAAATCGAGCGAAGCGTTTTCCCAATGCCTCCCCCGACATCGACGATGCAGGTCGCCGTCGAAAAATCATACGAATCCAAGAGCGTCACGCTGTTGTAGTTGGCGATTTCGGCTATGCCTTTGTCAAACGTTGTGGCCAGTTCGGGATTTTGCTGGATGTAAGGGTAGACCTTCATCCCGTTCATCTGCTCAAAGCCGTTTTCCCCTGTGCGTACCGAGTGGGGGAGCGCACGCCACCAATCATGGAAGTGAGATGAGAGGTTTACAAACTGCTTAATAGAATGGTCGCCGTCATCGGTCAGACAGGCTCCCAGTGGGGTGAGTGTGAACTGATTTGGCTCTGGTTCTGAGACGACCTCAAGGGCTTGCAGGACATCGAGCAGACGATGAAGCGCATCACTGTGCGTCTCTGTCACAGTGGCAAGCGCGTCAACCGAAAGCACGCTGTCTGCCAACGGCTCAAGGATGTCGAGTTCGACAGCCGTCGCAATACAGCGGGCGGATAGCACGTTGGAGAGCAGTTGTAAAATTGTTTGTTGATTACTCTGGAAGTTGTTGAGGGAGTTCATAAATTTTTGGTTTTTCTAGTTCGGCCGAAACTCAACAGTACATCGTCCTTGCCGCAAATCTCGCGGATGAGAGTTGCGCTATAATGATAGGAATGCAACCTACCAAGTGAATTTAAGGAACCTAACCATGACTAAACCAGTCCAAGCGAGTACCTACAATTTTCGACATCTCATTGAAGGCGGATTTATTTATGTCGATAAAACTCGCCTTCTTTACGAATTAGTTAATCCAAGAGCAGGCGTTTATTTCCTAGCCCGTCCACGTCGCTTTGGAAAAAGTTTGCTGATTTCGACGTTGAAATCGCTCTTTCAGGGTCATCGTGAGCTTTTCAAAGGGTTGTGGATCGATGAAAGCGATTACGCTTGGGAAGCGCACCCCGTCATTCACATCGACTTTAGCCGCTACCACACCAACAGTGCAGCGGACGTGGCGCGTAACATCCAGCGTTTTTCACAGCAGATCGCCAACGACTATCAAATCACCTTAATCGACGATACGTTTGACGCTCAATTTGTCGATCTCGTTATCAAACTCGGCCGTGAAAAACAGGTCGTCCTGCTGATTGACGAATACGACAAGCCGATTCTCGACAACATCAACGATCTACCCACCGCGCAGGCCGTCCGTGACACCCTCAAGAGCTTTTACACGACCGTCAAATCGCTTGATGCCTATTTACGGTTTGTCTTTATCACAGGAATTAGTAAGTTTAGCCGTGTCGGTATCTTCTCTGGGATGAACCATCTCAACGACATCACAATGAATTCCCATTTCGGGACGCTTTTGGGCATCACCGACGGCGAGATTCGAGATTATTTCGGGGAACATATCGCGCAGATCGCTACGCAAGAGAATGTTAGCCAGAGCGAACTATTACAGCGTATGCAGAATTGGTACAACGGCTATCGCTTCGCGGCCGATTGCGAAAATGTCTACAATCCTTTCTCAACGTTACAGTTCTTTTTCCATCGCCGTTTTTCAAACTTCTGGTTTGAAACAGGGACACCGACTTTTCTAATCAAGTTAATAAAAGAACGGGACTTTGACATCGGTCAACTCGATTATGTCGAGGTTTCCGAGATTGAGTTCAGCACCTATGAAATTGAGCATTTGAGTCTCTTGCCTCTGCTCTTTCAAACGGGTTATTTGACAATTAAAGGGGTGCAACAGGATTTGTTTGGCGATGTTTTTACATTGTCCTATCCTAATTTTGAAGTTAAGAATGCGTTTGTGACCTACCTGCTCAGTGCGTACAACGAGATGGAGCTTATCCTGTCGCAAAGCCACCTGCGAAAGTTGGTGCGGGCGTTGCAGGTAGATGACTTGGAGCGTTTTTTTGAGATATTGAGCGTCTTCTTTGCCAACATCGACTACGATTTGCAGCTAGATTATGAGAAGTATTATCAGACGATTTTCTATCTGATCTTTCTGCTGATCGGCGTGCATATTTCGGCCGAAGTCAAAACCAATCGCGGTCGCGTCGATGCCATCATTGAACTACAGCAACGCATTTTTGTCTTTGAATTTAAGCTCAATCAGAGCGCAGATGAGGCGTTACAGCAAATCAAAAATCACGAATACGCCCGAAAATATCGCCAGAGAGGGAAGCCGCTCACCCTGATTGGGGCGAACTTTGACACCGCCAAGCGCGAAGTTGTGGAATGGACGCATGAGCGTGAAGATTGATTACGAAGGGTGAAGATAGCGACTCAACGTATCGAGCAACGCCGTGCGCTGTTCTTCGAGGTAGAAATGTCCGCCGGGAAAGATGTGGTGGTGGAGATCGGCCGATGTCAGCTCCCCCCAAGCCACTAACCTTTCCTCCGTCACATAATCATCTGCGCCACCAAACGCGACAATTGGACAGGTTAATTTGTCCGTCTGCTGATAGCAGTGTGTTTCGACAAGCGTAAAATCCGCCCGCATTGTCGGCAGAAAAATTTGCAGCAGCTTTGGATTGTCTCGGATGACGGTCGGGATCGCGCCGTAACGTGCTTGCAACGCGACCACAAAATCATCGTCCGTCAGATGGGCGATTTTCTCGGACAGAACGGGCAGGTGAGGCGCAGACCGCCCCGACACAAACAGTGTATATGGCGATGGTCGCTTATCCTGCTGCAACGCCTGCGCCACTTCATAGGCAACCAGCGCGCCCAAGCTGTGACCAAAAAACGCAAACGGTAAATCAGTTGGCAACGCCGCCACGATCTGGCTGACTAACTCAGGCCAATTCATGATGTGCGCCTCGCTCATGCGCGACTCTCGACCCGGCAGACGAATCGCGGATAGCTCAACATGGGCTGGTAATTCGTCCGCCCATTTGCGAAAGGCAAGTGATCCACCTCCTGCGTGTGCGAAACAGAAGAGGCGGGATATTGCCGCTGGTCTTTGTGTAAATTGAACGATCCAGCGGTTTTTTGTGGAGTACATTTGGTATTCAGTGTTCGGTATTCGGTATTGTGCTTCGGAGCCACCGAATACCGACCTACCGAATACCGCTAATCGCGCTCTTCAAGCTCTTTGTCGATCTGGCGTAAAAGCGTCACGCGATTGGCATGGGCTGTCTCATACGCTTTGATCGTCTGGATTTCCTCAACTGAAAGCGCAGCCAACCCGCTCGCAACCTCATCAACTATCAGCTTGTCATAATTGGTGATTGGCAGATCAACGATGCTTCGCTCGAGTTCTTGGAGCATCGTCGTGCGATTTTGGTTTGCTTTTTCATACATTGCTAGCTTCCGCAACTGCTCATTTGTCAGGCCGCCCAGCTTTGCCTTCGCTTCATCAACCGTCAGCGCATCGTAATTTTCAATCGCAACGTCTGATTTGGAAATTGTTACTGCGTCGCTAGCCTGCTCAACTTGCGCCTTGACGGTATTAGACACGTTTTGGGCCGTGGCGGCTACCTGTTCTTGCGCCTCTTCGATGTGAGCTTGTGCTTGGTCTGCCTTCGCTTGCATCGAGTTGGACACATCGCGGACTTTTTCGGCCGATTGCTCACTCATATTGGCTACTTCTTGTTTGATGGTTGTATTGTCGTCTTGTTGTGTATCATACAACCACTTCGCCGCGCCACCGACGAGAACGCCAGTCAAAAATGTCGTAAAAGCTGCCATAATAACTCTCCTAGAATTAGTATTTGTTTGACACGAAGATGTGCCTGCCTATTATATTAGCTCCAATAATTTTAGCTTGTTGATAGTTACTTGTAGAAGCACAGATAAAAGCAGACTTTCCTCTATCTTTCTTTATGTGTTTCTGACGATGACAGCAGTTTGCGATTCAAGACAGTTGGCAGCGTCGCATTAATGAGGCTGCTGGCGACGCTGACGTTATACATCACAATTGCCAGCAGTACGCCCGTGCCAAAGAAGAAGATGCCGCCGATGGAGGCGATGGCGGGCGCAACGGCGGCGGCGATGTTGCCGCGCATGTTGCCGTCAAAGCGGTCGCCGATTTCAAAAAGGGCTGGCAGATGTTCGAGCGTGCCGCTCATCAAAATTGTCTGTGCCGTGTCGGTGGCGGCGGTCGTTGCGCCGCTGAGCGAGACGGAGACCGTCGCCTGTTTGAGTGCAATCGCGTCGTTGATGCCGTCGCCCACAAAGCAGACGCGCTTGCCTTCGTCTTGTAACTGTTTGACCAGTTCAGATTTGTCTTGCGGCAACACTTCGGCAAAATAGCGGTCGATGCCGATCTGCTCGGCAAGGGCTTTTGTCGGCCGAGTGTGATCGCCAGAGATGATGACCAGTTCGAGGTCACGTTCGTGCAGCGCGTCGATGACCGCCTTCGCTTCAGGGCGCAGGGTGGGGTGCATTTCGAGAATGCCAGCGAGTTGACCGTTGGCGGCGACATAGACGAGGGAGGCGGTTTGGGCAGAGGGGGAGGATTTGATGGTGGCGACATGTGACTGCTCGTCACCCTTCGGATCGGCCGAAATCTCAACCCCCTTCATCTCCATAAATCGCTCACTGCCGATCTCAAAGTGATAGTCGCCAATCGTCGCCTCAATCCCATAGCCGAGTTTGTAGGCGGCTTCGTCAATGCTGGGCAACGCAAGATTGCGTGTCTTGGCTTCTTGCACAATTGCGCGTGCGATAGGATGAGACTGTTTGGCTTCGACGGCAGCAGTGTGGCGCAGGAGTTCGTTTTCGTCCCAGTTTTGGAAGGTGTGGATTCGGCCGATGTGCGGCTCCTCCTGTGTCAGCGTTCCCGTCTTGTCAAACACAACCGTGTCTACGGTTGGTAGCAGTTCCAACACGCGCCCGTCCTTGACCAAAATCCCCTCTTTTGAGGCGACGTTGAGGAAGTTCAACATCGTCAATGGGGATGAGAGGCGTAGCCCATCGCTAAAGTAGCTGTTGAGCATCGCCGTTGCCCCGACAGGCCCGGACGTTGCCAACGCAACCCCACTCAACCCCAGCATTGGCAACGTTCCCTGATCGACAAGCTGCTCGCTGCGGATTTCGGTTGTGGTGCGGTAATCAACGGTGTTTTCTAGGATTCGGCCGATTTGCGCCGCCACCGTTTCCCCACCAGTTTCGTGTGCTTCGATCAAAATGCGCCCCGCCAAGACAACAGTCGCTGCAAATACATCGTCGCCAACCACTTTCTCGATAGGTTGCGATTCACCCGTCAGCATGTGCTGATCAACAGATGCGATTCCCTGCATAATTTTGCCGTCAACTGGAATGAGCTGTCCGGCCCCCACGACGACAACATCCCCCGCCGCCAACGCCTCAAACGGAATTTCGATTTCGTGATCATCTTGCACGACCCAAACGGTGCGCGGCTGTTCGCCAAAGATGTTGATCAAGCTCTTGCGCGAACGGTCTTCACTGAGCAGCATCAGCTTGCGACCACCATAATAGAGGGTGCAAGCCAACGCGCCGGGAATGTAAAAACGCCCCGCCACCAGTCCCGCCACCGCCATAGAATCGATCAGCGTTCCCTTGAGCCGCTTTTCCTGCAACCCTCTGTACGCATCCGCCGCGATTGGGATCGACGTGTAAATGATGCCCACCCCCGTGAGCAGACCGAGCGGAAGGGGAACAAACGGCGTTGCCAGTGCCATGCCGAGACTAGCGGCTGACAGCCCAAGATAGAGGTCTGTCTCCTCATCTTCGGGATTTGCGTCGGATGTCTCCACATCCTTGCTTTCCTCGATAATCTCGCCACGTAGCAGGCGTTGCCAGCGATTGACGGTCGTCTCACCCGTGCGACGCAAGCGACCACGATGGCGCACGATCTGCGCTCCGACAACTGTTCCCGTTCCGGCTAATGCCAATGTCGTCAAAATAGGCATTCGTTAAACCCTATCACTTTTGCAACACAAACGTACACCATGCGGACGCTTCCAGCTCAGTTCGCCACGCATAGCGGTCTAAATCTTCCTCATCAACGGTGGAATACAACTGCTCTCTGATGGTAAAAGGCATTTGGGCGAATAGTTCCAGATAGTCTGCGCTCGTCCAGTAGTAATCAAACAGCTCAAACGTTCTCACTTATCAGCCTGTTGTATGAATTGTGGTGACATCTATCGGACCGCCAAACCGCCAAGCAACGGTCCTAAAAATGTTGCTTCTATCTTTACCTCATTTTTTATAATGGAAACGTGCTTGCAAAAAGGTGACGCGATCATCTTCGACAAAATAGACGACGCGATCTGTTTGGGTTAAGCGTCGTGACCATGTGTTCGGGTCTAAATGTTTGAGTGGTTCTGGTTTTCCAATCCCGTCAAACGGATCACGCATAATGTCTTCAATCAAACGCAGCAAGCGGATTGATAATTTGCGGTTCGTTCGTATCCAAAATAGCAAATCTTCACGAAAATCTGGGTGGAAAACCGCATCTCTATGCTTCGTCATCGAGTAAACCCATTTCTCGTTTCAATTCCTCGACAGTTTGCGGTGTTCCCTTGCGCTCTCTTGCATCCTTGATGGCGTTGAGTAATCTTTCAGCATTCACAGGAGAACTGAGAAGATAGAGTGTCTCCATCAAGCTACTATAATCGCTTGTCGAGATCATTGTGACGCTTTCGTGTCCGCGTCGTGTCAAGGTGACGGGTTCTCGGTCGTCAATAACGCGATCCCAAATGGTTGCAAAATTTGTGCGTGCGTGTGAAAAGGTGACTTGTTGCATTATGGCCTCCAAAGTTGTACGTTGTTACTGTACAACTTTGGAGATGGCGCGTCAATTATTGAATAGCTGTCCGTTAAGAGCTGTAATCCTCTAGCATGCCGGTGCGCCGCACGTCGAGCGTGACGCAGTGGAAGCCACCGCCCAGCTTGCGCCCGTGTCGCAGCGTCATCGGGATCACGTCGAAACAGTTGCGCTCTAGCAGTCTGATTAGCTCCGTCTGCTGGGCATCGACAACCGCTAGATGTGGATTGACGACCAGCAAGTTCATCCCCAACCAAACGCTCGATATATAGCCAATGTCTGACTGCTCATTTTGGATCATGGGCGGAGCGCAGATCATGTCCCAATTTTTGAGCGGTTCGGGGATGTTGTCAGGGCGTACACGGGCGGGGTTGGCGAGAAACAGGCCGGGGCGCAGTAGCGTGATCGTGCTGTCGATATGTAGGCCAGAGTAGAGATTGCGCGAACAGTGAACGCGGTAGTCGCTGCCGAGCGTGTTTTGCAGCCACCGTGCGCCCATTTCGTTTGCGCCATCGGAGACGAGATAGATGATGTCGCGCCCACAACGGATGACATTAGCTGCCTCAAAGATCGGTTCACGGTTTTGCAGGACGGTCGGCTGTGTATCGCAAAAGTTGAGGTCAATATCGCGCAACTTCGGCTTGGGGGCGGCGATCCAACGACCGCCGCGCATGGTGTACTCGGTGTAGAGGTGTTCGTAGCAAAACGCTTCAAAGTAGCGCGACCGCTGCATGTTGGGCGATTCGATCACGGTGTCGCCAATCGTCAAAAAGATGTCGCGTGGGCAGTAGGCAAAGTAGCGTTCGCTCTCCCAGAATGGGGTCTTGATGGTGTGCATGTCGGCGTGGGGTTGCGGCCGACGGACGGTGATGCCTTCTGTTTCTAAGACGACGACCAGCTTTTCGAGGTCTTCGTTCGTTTCTTCAATGACGCGCTGTGAGAGCGCACCCAGCTTTAATTCGGTAAATTTGTGGTCAGGTAAGGCGGCTTTTGTATCAACTGAAAGGTTAAAGGTGATGTCGTTGGTCGGCAAATGTGCGTCATCGGCAATGCCGACGATAATCTCTTCAATTGGGTCCCACTCGTTGTGGGCGTTGATCGGATACATACTATTTCTCCATCGTTTCTTTTGTACCAGACGGCAGGATGGTACTTTGGGTCTATTGCCCAAACGGTTTTGGGAATATCGCATCGATCAGATATTCCTCATTGATAGCGGGTGGCTGTGTTCCCGTCTGCTCTTTGAACAGCGAGATGTCGAACAGTTCATCATCTAATAAAAATTCCTCTTCGATTGGCAGACTTTGTGCCAAAAGTGCATAGCCTGAGTCGGTCACTGTGATGTTGTGTAGCCGTTGTAGCCACTTATCCAGCGGCATGATTTGGTCGATTAAATCGCGCCGTCGCATCTCAAGAAAGACGCTGTTTGCGGGAATCAGATTTTGACCGCTGATGTGGAAAATGTCGCTGACAGTATGCGGGGTGAGAGCGGTCTGCACAATGGCGTGTGTCACAAAGTTGACTGGCGTATACTCAAATACCCAGTTAGCGCCTTTATCGGGCGCGATTCGCAGCGTCTTGCACGCATCGAGCAGCAGCATAATGGTGTCGTTGTCGTTTGCCTTGCGCGTGATGCTGTCGGGACCAAGATTGCCGATGCGGTAAATCTGCACGGGGATGTCGCGCTCAATGGCCTGAAATGCCAGTTGTTCAGCGACCCATTTTGACTGTGTGTAGCCGAGATTTAGACGATCAATGAGATGGTCGATCTGTTTATCTTCGCGGTATTGGGAGACGTTGCCAGCAGGGAAAATGCCGAGCGTAGAGATGTAGTGCAGTGGCTTGGTGGTGCAGCAGGTGGCGAAGCGGATGACTTCCTGTGTGCCGCCGACGTTGGTCGCCTTGATCCGCTGATACGGATAGACCATGTTGACCCATGCGCCCGCATGAAAGACGGCATCCATTTGTGCGGCATAGCGTTCAAATGTCGCCTGTGTCCAGCCAAAGCGCGGCTGCTCCAAATCGCCGACGAGCGGAATGATGCGTCCTTGAAAATTGTCATTCCAGAGTTGGTAGAATTTGAGCCGCTCAATCAGTGCAGGCAATCTGCTTTCAGAGCGCAGCAAGCAGTAGACGTTGAGCGTCGGTGAGAGGCACAGCAGTTCGGCAAGCAGGAAGCCGCCGAGATAACCCGTTGCGCCAGTGAGGAAGACGGCATCACTATTTGTGGTGAATGTGGTGCAGATTGGGTGAGCGTGGATTGTGTTCTCTAAGATGGCCTCTTTTTGCCAGTTAATGGTTGGTTTTGTGGTTTTGCCGTTGATATGGGCGACCAGTTTTTCGGCCGAATCTCGCTCATACACCGTCACCACCGACAACGCAATCCCAAATAGCTCGTTGATCCGACTCGTCAACTGCGCGGCCAAGAGAGAGTGTAATCCTAACTCAAAGAAGCTGTCGCAAGGCTTGATGTTCCCGTGCGGCAGAAGCTCTTGTAGCAGCGCAACGATCACCTGCTCTTGCTCCGCAATCGTCGCATTTTTGGGTAGTTTGATGAGCGCGTTCGACGGTTTTTCAACGGTCAGACGCGGCAACACAGATCTATCGAGCTTGCCACTAATTGGATGAATCGGCAGTACATCAAGCTCAACGTAAAGACGCGGAACCATATAAAACGGCACGTACTGTTGCAGATAACCGACGATTGTAGGACAGTTATAGCTGTCTGGATCGATGTGTAAGTCGTCACCGATCAAATACGCAACCAGATGCTTGTCGCCCCCCGCCTCTCCGTAAGCCATCACGACACAATCGGTAATTTGCGAATGTTGACGCAATGTCTCTTCGATGGCTGATAGGTTAACGTTGTAGCTGCGGATTTTGACCGTTGAATCACGGCGGCCCAAAATAACGAGGCGACCGTCCTCCAAACATCTTGCCAAATCCCCTGTTTTGTAAAACGTCTTGCCGTTCAGGGGGATAAATTTTTGCCTTGTCAGAGTTGGATTATTCAAATAGCCATCTGCCAAACACGGCCCCGTTGCATATAGCTCGCCAATCTCCCCCTGTGCAACAACCTCCATTTCCTCGTCCATGATCACAATTTCCATGCCGTCGAGAACATGCCCAACTGTGCAAATAGAGGCGATTGCAGAATCATTCACGCGCAGTTGCCCCTGTGTGATGACGAAACATTCGGCGGGACCGTAGTTGTTGATCAGCGCGAGATGCGGCAAAAGCGCAAGCGTTTCATCCACAAGTGGCTGGGTCGTCACCTCCCCACCAACCCACGCGACGTTGAGGCACGACAGCTTTGCGCGAATCATCGCGTGATCGACCGTTTGCAAGATGGTTGATAGCAGGGAAGGAGTCAGAAAGGTATGGTTGATTTTATGCTGGGCGATGTAGTCGAGCAGACGATGCGGGTCATACGAGATTTCGTCCGGTATCATGTAGCCCGTCTCGCCCATGACGAGTGGACTAAGCGCATCCCACGTTAAAAATGCGGTGTAGGCAAAACGCCCTTTTGCGGGAATGTCGCGGAGTTCTCGCCAGAAATGATAGTAAGCGTAGAGCGTGGCGCGGTGGGAGACGCAAATGCCCTTTGGCTTGCCCGTTGAGCCAGACGAGTAGCCGATGATGGCGAGATCATCATTGATATTGTTTGAATCGACGGGTGACGAGTCAGCAGAGCGCCACGCCCCATCATCAATAAAGAGCGCGTTCACATCCATGACTTTCGACTCATGCCTGCGCTTTGTGATGACCACTTTAGGCGACGCATCGGTGTAGATTTCGCGCAAAAAGTGGGTCGGATAAGCCGACTCCAAATGCAAATATGCACCGCCCGCCTTTAATATGGCGAGACAAGCGATGATGTATTCGTGACACTTTTCGAGCAGAATGCCAACCGCATCGTTGGCCTCGATGTCGTATTGCTGCAAACAATTTGCCAAGCGATTTGAGAGGGTGTCTAGCTCTCGATAGGTGAGGGTGACAGCCCCATCGACGAGTGCGATTTTGTCGGGATGTTTGTAGACCTGACTGCTGAAACGTGCCTGTAAAGTTGCGTCCCGACCAGCGAAAAATGAGTTTTCAGACATTGGCTAAAGCGCGACTAGCCTTTGACGGTCTACCTTGCCATTGGGCAACAGCGGCAGCGCACGCATAATCGTCACAGCGTCAGGTACGGCACGGCGGGGCAGTAGGTCAAAGGCGGCCGAACGCAGCTCATCATTTGTCGTCTTGATTCCCATTTTCAACACGCAGTACGCCGTCAAATTCTGCCCACGCACGCTTTCCCCTTTCGAGACGACAATTGCCGTATCGACAACATCAAGGGATTCAAGCGCGTTTTCGACATCGGCAAAGTAGACGAGCAGCCCGTTGCGGTTGACGCTGTGGCTGGCACGACCCTTGACAAAGAGGCGACCGTCGGGATGAATTCGGCCGAGATCGCTCGTACAAAACCACCCTTCCTGCTCCTCCAAATCCTGTCCCATCGGCTCCCCATTCATATCGACATACCCCGTCAACCCCGCAGGATGTTTGCACCAGAGCATTCCCAACCCGTCCTCCGCATCATCGACGCGCATCTCTACGCCGCTCATTGGCTTGCCAGCAGTCGCGGCGCGTAGCTCAAGCGGGTCGCTTGGGGATGAGGCAGAAATCGCGCCCATCTCGGTGCTGCCATAGAGGTTGACTAACGTGCCAAAACGGGCATCGTACCGTTCAAATGCGTCACCGCGAAAGCGGTCGCCGGCCGAGATAGAGAGGCGATAAGGACGATACTTTCTGCGCCCCTTCAGCAAAATTTCGACAAAAACAGGGGTCAAAAAGACAACATTGGGGTCAAACACCTTTTCGCGCTGAATGTAGCGCAGCAAGTTCGCACCCTTTTGCAAATCAATCGAGGCCAGCGTCCCGACAGCAGGCAAAAATCCCGCACCTAGCCCGAACATGTGACCAATCGGGACGGGCAGGGCGACGCGATCCTCGCTGCTCAATTCAAGCCGCTCGATGCAGTTATCCCCGTTCGCAGCCAGCTTTGCATGTGGATGCACCGCCATTTTTGGCACACCCGTGCTGCCCGACGTGCGAAGATAGACAATTGGCTCGGCCGCCGTCGTGCCGTTCCAGTCGGCGTTTTCGCTGATCTCCAAAAACTGTGCGGGATCGAGCGCGTCGCTGTCGCATGTTAGCAGTCGCCAGCGTGCAAAGCGCGGCATTTGGGCTAAATCTGCCCGACGTGGCACAAGCAACACGCTGTAGTCGCGCTCCAACAAAAAGAGCAGCATGAGCGCACTTGCAACTGTATTTGCGCTTTCTAATACGACGGTGTCTGTTTGACTGATTCCAAGCGTGCCGAAATGCGCTGCGATGCTATCAAACATTGCTGGCATTTCGGCATAGCTGCATGTGTGTATGCCATCTGTGATGATATTTTGTTGTGCTGAGTTTGGGGTGGAGGATCGGCCGATAAACTTCATGCAAAAAAAGAAATTCCATTTTTTCAAAAAATGGAATTTCTGAAGATTAGATAAAATACCGTTCGGGGAATTTCTCGGTAATCATCATAATTGGCTTGCCGCCAGAGTGGGCGACGTAGGTGCGCGAGAGAACGGGATCGGTGTGGTGGAGGTCGAAGTAGAAGAAGACGTTTTCGGCCGATTCCCGACAATAGCAGATCGGCTCCTTAAACGTCTCCAACTTGTATCGCTTCCACAACTTGCCAATCGGCGTGCGCGTCTCGACAAGCTGCCGCTGAAACTCCGCTGGCAACCGCTCTGGCACAATAATCGACTCCGCATACAGCCAGTTGCGCCGCGTGGTGCGCCCCTTGAGCAAAATTTTGCGTTGGCTGACTTCATCCCCTGCAAACAGTTTCATGTGAGGGATGTCACTTGTCAGTGTGACGGCTTCTTCCGACAACTTGACCACATCAAGATACTCTTGCGTGTATGTTTCCAACATCTTTGTCAGTGTGCCATCCGTCATCATCAACATGCGTTGCAGCAGGCTCAACTCGGCAAAGTCGATCTGCCCCTCACGCAACATGCGCGGGAAGTCTCCCTTTTCCATATAGTCGATTTGTTGCGGAATCATCATTAGGGTCATTTTGCTTATGTCCTTTGAGACGTGGTGCGTGGTGGGGGTAAAAAAAATATTAAACCCCCACCCCCCCCCGACAAAATATTTATAGCCCTGGGGTACCCCCCCAACAACTACAACCCC
>CAYMGE010000019.1:0-52702 GCA_964389925.1 uncultured Ardenticatenaceae bacterium | reverse complement strand
TTACATCAGTTCGGCGATACGTCCTATAGTTTTGTGTCTTTTTGTTTTTTGCGTTTTTGAGTGGGTGGGTGGTGCTTTAAAATCAAGTCTACCCGCCCCACGCACCACGTACTACTTATTTATCGCCTTGTCGTCCGCCCCATCCTTCTCCAACCCCCCACCCATCAAAAGCGGCAACATCGAATTCGCCATCCCGCCCGCCAACCCCGCGAGGTTGAACATGATGGTCGGGAATAGCCCCATGCCGAAGAACAGCACGCCGCCCAGACTCAGCGCGGAGGGAATCACGACGGCGGCAAAGCTGGCGTTCGTGTTGCGCTTGAACTTGTGTGACAGCTTGAAAATTTCGGGGAGATTGTTGAGTCGGCCGTCCATCAACACGATTTGCGCCGTGTCGGTGGCGACGGAGGACGCACCGCGCAGCGAGACGGAGACTTGCGACTGCTTGAGCGCAATTGCATCGTTGATGCCGTCGCCGATGTAGCAGACAAAGCGACCTTCGTCCTGTAATTTTTTGATGAGCCCCGCCTTGTCTTGGGGCAATGTTTCCGCAAAGTAGCGGTCGATGCCGAGATCGTTAGCGAGTCGGCGCGTGGGCGTTTCGTGGTCGCCAGAGATGATGACGAGTTCTTTGATGTTGCTGCGCTGGCGCAAGGCTTGCAGCACTTGGCGCGTTTCGGGACGCACGGTGGGGAGCAGTTCAACGCCACCGACAATTTCATTGTTGACAGCGACAACGACAAGTGAGTGGGCGAGTTCATGACAACGGTCTTGGATTTGTTGGATGTCGGCCGAAATCTCAATCCCGCTCACTTCCATAAACCGATAGCTGCCGACATGCACCGTCTTGTCTTCGATGATGACGGTTAAGCCGTATCCCATCTTGTAGGCAGCTTCCTCAATTGGGGCGAGCGCAATGCCACGTGCTTTTGCTTCGTCCAGAATGGCGTGGGCGATGGGGTGGGCTTGTCGCTGCTCGGCCGATGCCGTCAGGCGCAACACTTCATCCTCGGCCAAATTGCCAATCGTATAAACTGCCCCAACATGCGGCTGTTCTTCCGTCAGCGTTCCCGTCTTGTCGAACACAATCGTGTCAACCTCATTGAGCAGGTCGAGCGTGCGTCCGTCCTTGATCAAAATTCCCTCTTGTGAGGCGAGATTGAGGAAGTTCATGATGCTGACGGGCGCGATGACCGACATTTTGTACTTGAAGTGAGAGTTGAGAACGGCGACCGCGCCCATTGGCCCCAGTATTGGGAACGTCAATCCGCCCAGTACGAGCGTTGGCACAATCGTTTTGTCAGCCAACTTCTCAGCGCGTAGGTCTGCTTTGGTGCGGAAGTCAATCGTGTTGTTGAGCATCTCACCAATTTTGGCAACAGTCGTTTGGTCACCAGTCTTTTCGACTTCGATGTAAATGCGGCCGGATAAAACGGTTGTAGAGGCAAAGACTTCGGCCGATTCGCCCTTCTCAACAGGAGTCGATTCACCCGTCAACACGTGTTGGTCAATCGTCGCCATGCCATCAACGATGCGCCCGTCAATTGGAATCATCTCGCCTGCATTGACCACAATCGTGTCGCCCAACTTAACCGCATCAAATGACGTTTGCACCTCTTGACCATCGACCAACAGCCAAACGGAGGTCGGCTGCTGGCGGAATACGTCGATCAGCTTGTTTTTAGAATCTTCGGTGACACGCAAACGCAAGCGCAGCGAAAGCTGGCGCACGATGACGGCGATGCTGCCCGCCACATAAAAGTGATACTTGATCGCCCCGATGACCACCATCGTCAGCAGTGTGGCAACTGTGACTTTGCCCTTTTTGATGTCGTTCCACGCCTTCTTATAAATGGGTGAGCCAACATAGAGCAGCGCACCGAGCGTGTAAATTTGCAGCGGCCAGAAGAATGTACGACCTACAATCGCCGTTCCCAATGCGGAAGCGGATAAGGCAAGATTGCGATCTGCCCTGATTTGGGCAGGCGTTTTCTTCTTGTGTTCTTCAGAAACGATTTCCGCCATCTGCGCGTCACGTGCGCTGCCGCTTTGCAGCGTTTTTTGAATCGATTCCTTGATCTTTAGGAACGCGGTTGGTTGCTCGATGAGCGCGTTTGTTAGGGTGCGCTTGTTGGGGATCGATTTCGGCCGATTATCGACCGCCGCCGCCTTGATCAAATAGTTCGTGCGTCGTCTTTTCACTATTGCCATCTAACTTTCCTACGCTAACAACTGCTGCGCTTCTGTGATCCACACGACTGGGTCAAACATCGCCCCCGCCCGTGACTTACCAATAATTGTCTCAAGCTCGGCCTCTGTTTTTGTGACCAAATCGGTCAACGTATGAACGCCCGCATCGTTGAGACGTTTGGCAAAGACGGGGCCGATGCCGCGAATTTGCTCCAAATCTGTTACGTCTACCACTTGTACCTTAGTGGTAACGACGGTCATCTCTTCCTTGAGTTTGTGTACTTGTACACCGAGCGTCTCAGTTTGTGCTGTCTGCTCCTTGAGCTTGCTCTGCACGCTGCGTACCTTACCTTGCACAACGCCAACCCCTGCCGCACCACCGCCAACCGCGCCAACTGCCGCTGTTAGTGGCACAACACTGCCTAAAGCCGCCGACGTTGTGCCAGCCGTGACCGATGATGCATTAGCAACGCCGAACGCAAATGGCTTGGCCGCGACAATGCCGGGGCCAACTTGATTGAGCAAATACGGCAGCGTCGGTTTCGCGGCAACTGCGCCCTTTGCCAACAGCGCAAACAGAGCTTTTTGTGTCATTCCTTTGACGGCTAACGTGCCACCAACTGCGCCGGCGACACCACCCAAAATGACTGCCCCAGCAATGGGCAGTACGCATGGGTGTTCACGCTGAAATGTTTTTAGACGACTTTCTTGTACCACGAGTTCAGACATGCGCTAACTCCATTGCGTCATCAAATGAGTAGCCGAAAAGCGCGATGTCGCGCTCGAAGTACTCAGCAACCATTTGGCGCGAGATGTCATTGTAATAAGTATGGTAGGTGCGGTGTTTGGTGCCGTTGAGGTGGGGCAGGGAGGTGTTGAGATTGAGGTGTTGGCAGACGGTGTTGAAATCTTGGGTGAGGGTTTCAAATCGGCCGATATAATCCACAATCAAATCCCCATCTCGATCCGCCACCATCTCATACTGGAACTTAGTCGCGCCGCGTGCAAACGGCCGCTTTGTGTCGATCACCCATTGCAGATATTCCTCTCCGAATGCACCAAAGTCGCGCACGACCTGATGGTGAACGTGTTGCTTTTCCTTCAAAATGAAGTGGTACATCGACACATGCCAATCCCACGGATTGCGAACAAACGCAAATTTGTAAAATCCTTCAAATACGTCGTTGGGCAAGTGCCGCTTTGCATCCCGCGCCGTCGCGTGCAGCAATAGCACCTGCCAGATGTCATACATCGGGTTTGGCTTCCCTTTTGACAGCTTGGGTGGTTGTTTGATCTTAAACTTTTTTGGTTCTTCCGTATATTCATCCAGCGCATCGCGGATGCTTAGGCCAGCGACCTTTGCCACGTGAAAAAAGATGAAGCGATGAGAGTAGGAAATTTGCATTTGGCAAGATATTCCATTTTTTCAAAAAATGGAATACCTTAATTTTGATTATGAGAACTTTTCGCGCAGCGTCTTGACAAGGCTCTTACCACTGTAATCGCCGTGCAGAATGCCTTTCTTTGTCAAACTGATCTTCTCGTCATCAACTGTCACAAAATCATCATTGACCAGCTCATCGAGCGTGTCGCCAACCATGCTTTCGAGCTTGAAGCCATACTTCGCCTCGAAATCACGTAGGTTGAAGTTGATCAGCTTCATGCCTAACACAACGTCACGGATCATGCTATCAAGGCAGGTTAGCTCATAACCACGCTGAATTGGCAGTTGCCCTTCCGCGATCAAGTTTGCATACCGCTCTTCGTTATTGCTGTTCTGGAACAAGACGTTGCCCAACTTGCCAAATGCAGAAACGCCAAACGCATAGTTGTCGTCGCCACGGAAAACGCTTGGGGCGTGAACGTGATCTGGTGTGCCTTCTTTTGTCCACGTGGTGAAGCTGCGTGCGATGTAACCGGCATCTTCAAGTTGATCAATCGCGTATTGCATCAACTGCAACTCTTGGTCATCATTGGGCAGTTCAAGACGCTGTTTCCGCAAGTCACGGTAGTAAGGTGTGTTGATGTAAAGCTCTGTCTTGTAAACGGTGATGCTCTGGATGCCCGTCTTGATCGCCGTGTTGACACTGTGTGCCCACTTTTCAGGCGTTTCGTCCGCCAAGCCGCTCATCAAGTCGATGTTAATCGTCGCGCCCGTTGACATTGCCAACTTAATTGCCTTAACCGCGCTCTTTTCATTATCGAGTCGGTTTGACTTCTTGATGATTTCATCATCGAATGATTGTACCCCCATGCTGCAACGCGAGACATTGAAGCGTTCAAATGCGTCTGCCTTTTCCTGAGTCATCGTGACGGGTTCCGCCTCAAGCGTGAACTCCGGCATGTTTTCGCGGTCAAGACGCAAGTTGCTATGCAGTGTCTCAATGATCTGCTCAAGCTGGTCAACATAGAGCAAGCTTGGTGTGCCGCCGCCGAAGTAGATTGAGTTAATCGGCCGACTATCCAGCCCATACTTCAACGTTGCCAGCTCAATTTCCCGACACAACGCATCGACATAGTACTGCATCCGCTCACGCTTATTTTTGCCGCGCAGGTTGACCGTTTTGTAATAGCAGTAAGCACAACGTTGAATGCAAAACGGGCTGTGCATGTAGATGTTGAGTGGGGCATCATTGATCAGAGCTTTTGGCTCCATCGGCCGCCAGTGTTGAAAGTTCGGGTAGTTGGTCACAAATCCCTTTCGCTTGGGATCCCAGTAGTCATAATCTGTTCTTACGTTAATAGCCATGCTATTTCTCCATCAAAACAAGCTGCAAGGGGCAACTTGCTAACTTGCAATTTTTGTTGTTTATGCAGGAACCGCCTCACCCGTCTGTTCTTGAATAAATTCGGCCAATGTCTGTACATCGTGGAACGCTTCTAAATTTAGATGCTCCTCGTCAAATTCAAACCCAAAGTCATCCTCTATCAACGTGATCAACTCAACAATAGCGATTGAATCAAGTCCCAACCCTTCCTCAAAAAGAGCCGCACCGGGCGTAATCTCATTCTCACTAATGTTCAAGTCTAATTTGTTGGCGATCATGTCTTTAAGCTGGTTAATAATCTGGTCAATCATGGTTTCTTCCCTTAATGAGTGGATAGTCGGGCAAGCTCCGCCCTTTCGACATTGCCCTGTCTACGGATGTTAGTTAGTGGCAACACGCTGCGTGCTTTGCCAATGCAATGCCGAAAGCATAAAAATTGAACGCCTTTTTGCTGGTTGGATCACAAAGAGGGAGCGCAACGAAGTTCGTTACGGATGAATGAGAGTATGAAGCTGGGTCTACAGAGAAGTTGACATGGGCGAAAGCCTACCAACAAGATGTAAATCCGCTCAATTTGTGTCGCGTGAATGAATCGGCGCAGGGCGAACATACATGCTTTTTCGGGACGTGTATGCTTATGGAGACCTTACTAAGGCCTCAAAGCATATCAACACGCCCCTGAATAACCTCTGCCAACTGTCCGATAAAGAGTGGATCAGTATTTAACGCAGGCGGTCGTTCTAGTCGCACGCCGCTTTCTTGTGCTGCTTTCTGCGCCTCAATGTCGATGTCAAACAAAATCTCAACGTGATCGCTGACAAAGCCAATCGGGATACTGACGATATTCTTGATGCCCTTTTGTGCCAATTCAGGGATGTAGTCTTCTAGTTGAGGGCCGAGCCATGGCTCTGGGCTGCGTCCGGCCGATTGATAGCTCCATGACCATTGCTCATCTGGCAATCCCGCTTTTTCCGCAACCAATCGTGCCGTTTCCTGCAACTGGTCATCATACGGGTCGCCCTGCTCAATAATCCGCACGGGCAGGCTATGTGCGCTAAAGACGACATGCACCTCATCGCGCTCATCTTCAGGCCAACGCGACAGCCCATCTTCAACCCGATTTGCCAACGCCTCAACATAGTTGGGCGCATCGTGATAGCTCAGGATATGCTCCCACTCGATCTTGCCGCGATACATCTGCATCCCCGCCTCGATCTTCTTGAGGTATTTGGCGATGCTCAAGCTGCTGTAGTGAGGGGCTAGCACGATGCTGACGGCGTGCGTGATGCCATCCGCGAGCATCTGCCCGACCACCTCCTCGACCCATGGCGACCAGTGACGCATCCCTAGATAAAATTGCACTTCGCTATCGGCAAAATGCGCCTTAATTGCGCCGATCTGTGCTTGCGTAAATTCCAGTAGTGGGGATTTGCCACCGATCTGTCGGTAGTTGTTTGTGATTTCTTCTAGCACGGCGGGTGTTGTGACTCGGCCGTTGCGAATATCCGCGAGATAGCCGGGAATTGCGTCGAGCGATTCGGGGCCACCGTAAGCCATGATGAGAATTCCGATTTTTTTGCTCATTGGATTGTGCGCTCCCGAATATAGTCAACCGTGCGCCGAACATTTTCGATGGGTGTTTGTGGCAAAATACCGTGTCCCAAGTTAAAAATGTGACCGTTGCGCCCATCCGCTTGGTCGAGAACGATGTCGATGCGATGTTTGAGTTCGCGCCATGGCGCAAGCAGCGCGATGGGATCGAGATTGCCTTGAATCGGCCCATCTCCGCGCAGCTCCCAAGCCTCACCCAGCGGCAACTTCCAATCCACGCCGTAAACATCCGCCCCATTCTCGCGCACCACGTCCATGTAGAGCGTCGTGCCAAGCCCAAAGTAGATGATTGGCACATCGGTGCGCCGCTTGACGGCCGCAATCAGAGCGCGATTGTATGGATCAACATACTCGGCATATTCCAATTTGCCGAGCGCAGCTCCCGCCCACGAGTCAAAAATCTGCAACGCATTTGCTCCTGCTTTGGCTTGCTTAATGAGATAATCTGTCATTACCGTGACGAGCTTGTTCATCAGGCGATCCCATGCGGCTGGCTCGCTGTACATCAGCGATTTGACGTGCGCGTAATTTTTGCTACCACCACCCTCGACAGCATAGGCTGCAAGTGTAAACGGTGCGCCACAAAAACCGATGAGGGGGATATTGCGCGGTGTGAGTTCGGCCGCCACCAACCCAATCGCATCCAACGTCCCCTGCATAGACTCCTCCGCTGGCGGTGTCGACAATAGATCGATCTGCTTGTTCTCGCGCAGCGGATTATAGATGACAGGCCCTTTTCCCTTGACAAATTCAAGATCAAGCCCCATCCCTTGTAGTGGCGGCAGGATGTCTGAAAAGATAATGGCTGCGTCAAAGCCAAATGTGTTGATCGGTTGGAGGGTGACTTCGGCCGATAGCTCTGGTGAGTTAATCACCTCCAACATTGTATTCTTGGCTCGAATCGCCCGATACTCCGCCATATAGCGTCCCGCTTGACGCATAAACCAGACGGGGGTTCGCTCGGTCGCTTCAGCGCGACATGCTTTTAGAAAAATTGAATTCATTTTTGGTAGTGGCTAGTGGTTAGTTGGTTAGTGGCTAGTAAGAAGCTGTTTTTGACTAATTACTAGCGACTAGCAACTAGCCACTCCATATAACTTTGCCCACAAAAAACGGCCCCAGACTTGCCAAATACTGACTCGTTTGCTTGGTTTTTCGCATTCGTTCGACGATTTTGGAGAGTGGCGTTAGCTCTTTGCCGATGAGGGCGATCACGAAGTCGTTGTCATTTTTGTCGAGGCCGTGACAGGCGAGGCGAATATCTGTGCCGAGACCTGCACGGCCGTAAGCCATGCCGATGCCGCCGTGTTCCATGAGGATGGTGCGTTGTTCGGCGGCCGATAGCTGCTCAAATGTTCCGTCGCGCCGCAGCGGATACCAAATTGCCCATGCCAGTTCGGGGTTGGTGACACGTTCGAGCGGGCGTGTGATGAGGGTGTGTTCGAGGTCTTGCTCGTAGCCGATGGCGTAGGTTCGGCCGAACATCGTCAGCTCAGGCTTGGGCAACAACGCCGCAAACGTCGCATGTTGCAACACGTCGCGTACCTTTGTCACAAAGAAGCTGGGGTCTTCGTTCGCAAACAGGATCGCAATCCCATACGGGTCGTTTACATCGAGATAGACTGCCGCTGTAATCGCTTCCTCTTTCAAAACTTCAATCACTGACTCTACGTCATAACAATCACCAAATCCCAGTAACTGCATATACAGTCGTCGATTGAGTTTGATGCTTTTTCCGTCGGCATCTCGGCCACGTTCGCTCACATCAACACCTTGCGTCTCCGCTCTTTGCACATTTAATGCCATTTATCACTCCATCTTGACCACATCGTATATTATCTTCTACAATGTAGTTGTTCGTTTATCTGTTTCGAGATTTCCAAATCCCGAAACACCGTTTAGAAATTATGTACACACCAACTATTCCGCAAGATTTAGTCAGACTCGCAAACGGCACGCCATGGCCGCAACAAGGCGAGTGGACTTACGAAGATTATCTGCGTCTGCCCGATGATGGTCGTCGTTACGAAATTATTTTTGGAGTTTTATACGTGAATGCCGCACCCAATGTAGACCATCAATACGCTGTTAGCCAAATCAATTACGCACTGACAAGCTATGTAAGAGATAACCAGCTTGGTTATGTATTTACTTCACCAATCGAGGTACACCTTAAAAGTATCGCGCACCCTGTTGAGCCAGATATTTTATTTATCACACCCAATAAGCTACCACCAAAGGGAAGCCAAGCTCTCATACATCCACCAGACTTAATCGTTGAAGTCTTATCACCCAGTACACGGCGTAAGGATATGTCAACAAAACTAGATGCGTATGAACTGAGCGGTGTACGCGAGTATTGGATCGTCGATCCACGTATCGAGTCGGTCACAGTGTACACATTGCCGGAAGGCGGCCGCGAATATGTGGAACTTGATATGTTCGTTGGTAACAGCCAGATCACATCACACGTCTTACCCGATTTACAATTCCACGTCTCAGATATTTTCCGCTAACCATCGTGCCGCGTCTTTCGCGTGGTAGGTGATAATAATGTCGGCTCCTGCACGTTTAATGCTCAGTAATTTCTCCAAAACACAGCTTTTTTCATCTAGCCAACCATTTGCGGCCGCTGCCTTCAACATCGCATACTCCCCACTGACGTTATACGCGGCCAAGGGCAAGTCAGGATGTGCTGCCTTCACGCGCTGAATGACATCTAAATAGGCCAGCGCGGGTTTGACCATCAGGAAGTCAGCCCCTTCCTGCACATCAAGCGCAGCCTCACGCGACGCTTCTTGTACGTTGGCGGGATCCATTTGATGGGTGCGACGGTCGCCAAATTTGGGTGCGCCATCGGCCGCATCTCGAAATGGCCCGTAAAATGCCGACGCATATTTCACCGAGTATGACATAATCGGCAACCGCTCAAATCCCGCCTCATCCAAACTGCCACGAATCGCCCCAATCATTCCATCCATCATCCCGCTCGGCGCGATAATGTCGGCTCCCGCCTCCGCATGGCTGACGCTGACCCGTTGCAAAATCTCAAGCGTCTCATCATTCAACACATAGCCATGATCGTCCAAAACACCGCAATGTCCATGACTGGTATACTCGCAAAGGCAGACATCCGTGACGACGAGCAGGTTGGGCGCGACACGTTTAATCTCACGGATGGCACGCTGAACGATGCCCTCACTAGCGAAGTTCTCAAAACCGATGGGGTCTTTCTCTGCCGGAATCCCAAACAGCAAAACCGCAGGCAGATTGAGTTCGACGATCTTGAGGATTTCGTGTTCTAGTTGGTCAATCGAGAGGCGATATTGACCCGGCATTGACGGTATTTCATCGCGCACGTTTGTGCCATGCTGGATGAACAGTGGGTAGATAAAATCATCGACGTTCAGTGTTGTTTCGCGCACCATGCGGCGCAGGGTGGGGGAGTTGCGAAGACGACGAGGGCGGATAGTGGGAAAGTTACTCATTTTTGTAGTATTCGATCAGGGCGGCAATGAGGCCATCCATTGTCGATTCTTCTGGTGTGATATTGACGGTAAAGTTGTGAGCTTCGGCCGCTCTCCTTGTCACTTCCCCAATACATCCCACGACAACGTTAGGGTTGACAACTTGAGGAATGTAACCCTTGACGGTTGAGGGGCTAGTGAAGAGGATTGCGTCGAATCCTTTTTCAAGTTCGGCGAGAGCATCGGGGGTTGGGTCGGCCGAAATCGTATCATACAACGCGATCTCATCAACCGCTGCCCCACGCTCCCACAACATCTCAACAATTTCAGGCCGCCCCTTCTTCGCACGCGGCAGCAAAACACGCAGCCCACGCACGTCACCCAATGCCTCCACCAAACGTTCACCAATAAACGCATCAGGAACTAGGTCAACGTGGAACCCTCTTCTATCTAAAAGGGCAGCCGTTTTTTTTCCAACCGCCGCAATTTTTGTTCGTTTGCCAAATGAAAGGCCATCGTATTTAGCATAAATTTGCCAAAGCAATTGGTCAAAAAAGCGCACGCCATTCTGACTTGTAAAGAGCATCCAATCGTAGGATTGGATTTCATTGAGCGCAGTTGTCAATGGCTCTATTGCGGATTTGAGTGGAGCAAATTGAATTGTCGGGAAGATGACTGGAACCGCGCCAAATTCGCGTAGAGTTGTGGCGGTCTCGGCCGATTGCTCGCGCGCCCGCGTAATCACGATCCGCTTTCCTTCCAGTGGTCTACGCATCTCCCAACAACTCCTTTGCCCCTTGTCCCAACGCATCCCGCGCCAATGCCTCCCCCAATGCAATCGGATCATCCCCAATCCCCTGCACGCGAATCACTTTCTTCCCATCAACCGACGCAATCAGCCCCTGTAACCCCATTAACAATTCCCCGTTCCCCGTTTCCCGTTGACTATTCCCCAACGCCCCAACTGGCGTTGAACAGCCACCCCCAAGCGCATGGAGGAAGGTTCTTTCGGCCGACACCGCCCGCCTCACATCCAAACAATCTACCTTATCCAAAAATTCCAAAACCTGCATATCGCCCGCCCGACACTGCACACCCAATGCACCTTGCCCCGGCGCAGGCAGCATTGTGCCTATCGGCAAAAATTCTGTAATGTGGTCATCTAAGTTGATCCGCAATAATCCCGCCGCCGCCAAAATTGCTGCATCATAATCTCCATGGACAACTTTATTGACGCGCGTTCCAACATTGCCACGAATCGACTGCACATTCAGGTCGGGGCGGCGCATTAGCAATTGCGCTTTGCGACGCAGGCTGCTTGTGCCAACTGTCGCCCCTTGTGGCAAGGTTTTCAGCGTCCAGCCATTCTTCGCCACGATGACATCGCGGACATCGGCTCGGCCGATGATCGCCCCCATCGTCAGCCCTTCGGCATCCTCAACAGGCAAATCTTTCAGCGAATGCACCGCCAAGTCGATCTCTCCACGAGTCAGCGCATTTTCTAATTCCAGCGTGAATAATCCTTTCCCACCGATTTCTGGGAGCGGCTTGTCAAGCGTTTTATCGCCCTTTGTGACAAAGGGCATAATCTCGCAGACAAGATCGGGAAATTGTGCCTGTAACAATGCGATTACATGGTGTGTTTGCCATAGTGCGAGTTTAGATGTTCGTGTTCCGATAGTTAAAGAGGTCATAATGGTCAATGGAGAACGTGGAATGGAGAATTGTTAATTGTGATTGCTGCGAGCTGTTTTGATACTTGCGCTTAGAATTCTAGCGAGTTGAGTACATTCATCATCGAGTGAGGCGAGTAGCTGAATGGGCTGCAAGTCCGCTGCCACTATTATTCGGAGCCAAACGACTGATTCATTTAGCTCCTTCACTGATATTTTCAGTTTGTGAATGAAATCCTTTGCGCTTTCTGCAATAACAATTCTCCGTTCCCCATTCTCCATTGATAATTTCCTGCTCACAAACCAAATAATTCACGTACAGTCTCAGCATAATGATCAGCGTGACCATTCCCAGCGTGTTCTTTGAGAACCATCGTCGGCCGATGTAACATCTTCTTCACCAACGATTGCGAAAATTTTTCAAGCTGTTTGCGCGTCATCTCGTCAGCATCGGGCAGATGTTTGAGGACGCGCTGTAGCTCTTTTTGGCGAATCATTTCCGCTTTGGCGCGTAAATCCGCAATCGTCGGCCGCACCGTTAGCTTGCGCCGTTGCTGCGCGAAGTTGCTCACCTCTTCTGCCACAATTGCCTCTACATGGGGAATCGACTTTTGACGTTCATGCAGGGCTTCATCGACAAAATGTTGCAGGGCATCGACATCATATAGATGAACCCCCTCGACTTGTTGAACGGTTGGCTCGACATCACGTGGCACAGCAATGTCGATGATGACGAGCGGCTTTGTGCGACGCGCCATCACCTTGTGCATCATGTCGCGGTCGATTAATGTGTGTGGGGCTGCGGTCGAGCAGAGGACAAGATCGGCCGACTCCAGCACCGCCAACAACTGCTCAAACCCATACGCCACCCCCTCAAATTCATCCGCCAACGCCTGCGCTGTATGCTGTGTCCGGTTTACAACGGCTAAATCTGCAACTTTATGTGAGCGAATCGCCTTGAGCGCGAGCTTGCCCATCTTCCCTGCGCCAATCATTACGACATTGCGCCCATCTAAGCAGCCTAACTTTTCGGCCGCCAATTTGACCGCAACCGAGCTGACGCTGGCGGCATTGCGGCCGATGCCTGTCTCCGTATGTGTCCGCTTCCCTGCTCGAATCGCCGTTTGAAACAGCGTTCGCAACAGTGTGCTAATCGTTCGTTGCGCTGTTGCGCTCTCGTAAGCGTGTGTGACTTGCCCCAAAATTTGCGGCTCACCAACGACAAGTGAATCTAGCCCTGCTGCGACGCGACAGAGATGCTCAGTCACTGCCTCTCCATAAAATGTATAAGAATGTTGGATTATTTCATCGGCCGATACAGTCGTTTGCTGTGACCACAAATTAGCCAACTCTGCCAAACCAGCCGTCCCATGACGAACGGCAGCGAATAGCTCGACGCGGTTGCACGTTGAGAGGATGCCGATTTCTTGACAGAAGCTGGAAGACGGGAGGTTGTGGAAGTCGGCCGATAATCCCACCACTTTGCGTGCTGCCAATCCCGCCCGCTCCCGCAAATCAACGGGGGCAGTCCGATAATTCATTCCCAAACAAATCAACTGCAAATCACTCATTTTCGTGCAAAACTATGCAAAACTATGTATTTGTGAAACATTATACAATCGTCGCTGATAGCCAACTATAAATAATCGCACAGCATTTCTACAAAAGTTGCGCCCACATAACTAATGAATGTCGCTTTTCTGACTCGCTCAAAGACAATGAGACTAGGAAATTGGTACTAATTTCGATCAGAACACTTGATTTCTCTGACATTCACAGCTGTTTCACGCCGATAAAAGAACGTGTAAGCGTCCATGTAAGAACACTCCCTTATATTTCTATGTATCAGCTAGTACACAAGTACTGCACTGATTAACAGGGAATTTGATAGGAAACACCTGATGGAGGGGAGTCTTCATTCGGTGGATGAGCAGTTAAATGGCTGCTCATCCCCTCAAAATCCCTAACTATTTGTAAAGGTATTAAATTTTTATTGCCATAGTCGTATCGGTAAAAGGGGTCTTTGATGTTAGCGAAAGAACAGCTTTGGGAACAATCAGTTTTACACCATGAAGTCGCCGTACCTCACACTTTGTGGAAAACACCAACACAGAAAACAGTTGAATTTGAAATGGCTGATGCAGCAGCCGAGAAGCGCAAATTAGTCGCCAAGCGATTGTTTGACATCACGGTTTGTCTCCTCTTGTTGCCCATCGTGTTGCCAGTCATGGCACTGGTTGCACTGGCAATTCGGCTCGATTCAAAAGGTGGCGTTCTCTTCCAACAGACGCGCATCGGCCGACATGGCGAGCCATTCACCTGCCTCAAGTTCCGCTCAATGTACACAAACGCGGAAGAAATCAAGGCAAAATTGATGGCACAAAATGAGTCCGACGGGCCTGTTTTCAAAATGAAAAAAGACCCACGTATCACAAAAGTTGGCAGCATCATTCGCAAATTGAGCCTAGACGAATTGCCACAGGTTTTCAACGTCATCAATGGCGACATGAGCTTAGTAGGTCCTCGCCCAGCCATTCCATCAGAGGTTGTCCAGTACACCGACCATCAGATGAAACGCCTCGACGCGATTCCCGGCTTGACCGGTTTGCAACAAGTTTCTGGTCGCAGCGATTTAGACTTTGAAAGTTGGGTTAACTACGACCTCCAATACATCGAAGAGCAAAGCGTTATCACCGACATCAAAATTTTGTTACGCACGGTTCCAGCCGTCGTGACCGGCAAAGGAGCTTACTAATCATGACCGTCTATATTCCAACACACCTTGAAGTTGCTCCCGCATACTCAACCGTTGAGACAGTTAGCGACATTCGTAAAGCGTTGATTTTGATGGGCATTCCAATTGACAATTTAACAATGACCGAAACACTGGAAAAAGTTGAAGAATTTGTCGAGATTGGTCGCATCACTGGCAAACATCACCAAGTTGCCACTGTTAACACAGACTTTCTCGTTAAGTCGCTCGAAGACAGCAACCTACGTGGGTTGCTCCAGAATGCCGACCTCTGCACACCCGACGGAATGCCGTTGGTGTGGGGTAGCAAGTTGCTCGGCGTGCCACTTAAGGAGCGTGTTGCTGGTTCCGACATGGTTCCAATGATTGCCAAACGCGCCGCTGCAAAAGGGATGTCGCTCTACTTTATGGGTGCGGCTCCCGGCGTTGCAGAAGAAGCCAAAGCAATGCTCGAAGCACAGTACAAAGGGTTGCAAGTTGTCGGCACCTCTTGCCCCTTCTGGAAGCCGGGTGAACAGTTTGACCAAGCCATTTTGGATGAAATCAAACTGTTGAATCCTGACATTTTGCTCGTCGCGTTAGGCAACCCAAAGCAAGAGTTGTGGATTCAGACCTATGGTGCAGAAGTTGGGGTGCCTGTTCAGATTGGTGTGGGGGCATCACTTGATTTTATTGTCGGCCGCACAAAACGCGCCCCAAAGTGGATGCAACAAACAGGGCTTGAATGGGCTGCTCGCCTCGCGCAGGAACCACGTCGTCTGTGGAAACGCTATGCGATTGACGCAGTACGCTTTGCCCCATCATTGATGCGCCAATGGTGGATGATGCGCCCCGCTGCACAGACAGAGCAATCGTGCAATGTAGAGATGCGCTCGATTGGACACGTTTCTATCGTGAACATCAAGGGCGATTTCACGCGATTCCATTCACAGAAAGTCCGCGATGTTGGCGAACGCGCCCTGCGCCGCCGCGCTCATTTGACAATTAATCTGGCTGACGTGACAAACCTCGACTGCAACGCGATTGGCACACTGATGGCCTTGCGGAAGATGGCGGAAGAGACGGGCGGCGAACTGCGCGTCGTTGGCATCCAAAAGCCAATGCGGCGCGTCTTTGATATGCTCAACCTTGCCTCTTTTTTTGAACTTGACGATAGTAGCTTAGTACTAGGATTGCGCTAATTCGCTTTTTTTTGACCGAGTGAAAAGTAGCTTAGTACTATAAATCAATACCCATCAATACGACTGAAAAGACCATGCGAACAGCGTGGTCTTTTGCTTTTACCGACTCGTGCCATTGGATATAATGCAAATATATGACAACAAATATCGCAGATTTACGCATCAACTATGACCGAGCGACGCTTGCACGCACTGATTTAGCGGCCGACCCCCTCACACAATTCAACCAATGGTTTGAGGATGCAGTCGCGGCGAATGTGTTTGAGCCAAACGCAATGATTCTAGCCACGACGACATCGGCCGGAATTCCAGCGGCGCGAACCGTATTGTTGAAGGGAGTCAACGAGGGGTTTCGTTTTTTCACCAACTATGAGAGTGACAAGGGGAATGAACTTGCAGAGACCCCTCATGCCGCGCTGGTTTTCTTGTGGAAGGAACTCCATCGACAAGTTCGTGTGACGGGGTTGGTGCAGAAGTTAGATAAGGAAGAATCGGCCGAATACTTCCACTCGCGCCCACGTGGGTCCCAAATCGGCGCGTGGGCTTCCCCGCAAAGTGATGAGATTGCTGATCGCACGATTTTGGAGCGATTGACGGCCGAGACCGAAGCGCGTTTTGCCGACGTTGACCCCATTCCACTCCCGCCATTTTGGGGTGGCTACATCATCAGGCCACGCACAGTTGAATTTTGGCAAGGTCGGCGCAGTCGCCTGCACGACCGTTTCCGCTATTCGCGCAGCGGTGACGGATGGGAGATTGTGCGACTGGCTCCGTAGTCCGTCATTGCCATAACGTGTTATGATCTGGTGCAATGCAACGTGTAAGGTCATGGCTTTCCAAGCCTTCATTTCTGGTCGTTCTGCTTTCACTGGGGGCAGTTCGGCCGATTCTCACCCCCGCTAAAACCCCACTCGCCGACGATTTTGCCTACCATCTCCACCGTTTGATCGCGCTACGCCATCTTGTTTCAGAAGGCGTTATCTTCACACGCTGGTTTCCCGATTTGGCATTAGGGTATGGCTATCCGCTGTTTAACTTTGCTGCGCCCTTTCCATATTATGTGGCGTTGCCGTTTAGCTGGCTGTTTTCGGCCGAGACCGCTATCCAACTGACTCTCGCCCTTGCGGTTACTCTCTCAGGTTGGGCAATGTGGCAACTACTGCACTGTTATGTTCGGCCGATGGCAGCTCTCATTGGCGCAACCGCATGGCTGTACGCACCCTATCTACTCTACGATCTCCACTTTCGCGCTAATCTCGGTGAAGTCGTCGCGCTCGCCTGTCTTCCCTTCACCCTTTGGGGCATCACAAAACTCATACACGCAAACCAACCGCGCTGGCTCTTGCTGACTGCTTTTTCCATCACGGCCGCGCTCCTCTCACACAACATTATCGGCCTACTCCTCCTGCCACTTGCCACTGTTTACGCAGCGATATTGGCGACACAATCGAACCATAGAGGGCTGACTGTTTACTGGCAACTGTTTTCCATCATTCTGATTGGTTTGGGTCTCGCTACCTTTTTTTGGCTACCTGCATTTATCGAAAAAGAGATAGCAGCGTTCCCTCGCTTGATGAGCAATCCGGCCTACAGCGTCTTCAACAACTTTCTCACGTTGCGTGAAGTTTTTGCCTTTCCACCGCTCATCTATGCCAATCGCATCAACCCATCTCCGCCGATTACGCTCGGTATCATCCCTGTCCTCTTGGCAATCAGCGGCTGGCTCGGCCGGCGCAAGATGACGACACAACAGCGCATTTTATTCGCACTGTCAACGGTTGCCACATTTTTCATGGCGTTTATGGTGACGGGCTATTCAGAGTCGGTTTGGCAGCAGATTGCGTTGCTACAATTTTTTCAGTTCCCGTGGCGATTGTTGGCATTTGGCGCGTTGTTTGTGTCAATCATGATTGGATTTTCGGCCGAAATCCTCCCCAAACCCCTCAAACTTCTCACCCTGCTGCTCATCATCCTCAACGCGCAAAGCTGGACACTCCCGGCCTACGCCCCTAAAGGAGAAGCCACACTCACCGATGTCATCGCGTATGAGCAAGCGGTTGGCACGCTTGGCACAACGGTTGCAGGTGAATATCTACCCGGTACGGTCGATCTCATTCCAGATAGACCTGCGGACAGATTATTTGTTGGGCAGGGAATTGTTGAGGAAGGGCAGGCGCGTGGTTTTCGGCCGACATTCACCGCAACGATCACCTCTCCCAATCCTCAAACGCTCATGCTCAACCAGTTCGCATTCGTCGGCTGGCAAACCACCGTCAATGGCACACCTGTCCCCATTACGCCCAGCAACCCAAATGGCCTCATCACCTTTCCCGTTCCCGCTGGTGCAAATACCGTCATCGTCCAATTCGCCACAACGCCCCTGCGCCTTTTCGCATCACTTGTGTCATTTGCATCATTCGCGCTGTTACTCTTCCTCGCTTTCCGAGCAAAATCGGCCGAAGATGAGCGCAGTTATTCGCAACCCGTTCCAATTTGGATCGCGCCCGTTGCACTTTTGGCACTGATCGCGCCATCATTGCGACCTGTTCAATCGGCCGAAAACACCCTAGCAGACTACGGCGATGTGCGCTTGATTGCGGCCGAGTTGCCCCAACGTTGCCAGCAGCCCTGTTCAATCCCCGTTCATCTTACCTATGCCACAGACCAAACGCCTGCACAGATTTTGCAGTCAAAGCTAACGCTGCGCGATGCAAATGGTGTCCTGTATAGTTTGCCCGACAGTCGTGTTCCCGCTCGTTTTCGCAGTGCAATCCCGTCCAACGCATGGCCACCAGACCACACGGCGGCCGATGTCCAACAAATCGCCCCTATCCCCGGCATCCCTGCTGGCGAATACACCATTGAGCTGACCGTATTTGACCGCCAAACGCTGCAACCATTGCGCGTGCAAGCCACCAACCTCGCTACCTTGTCACTTGGCACAATCACAATTGAACCACCAGCGCATTCAGTTGTGCTATCTCCACCCAACACCGTTGAGTCAGCGCAACACAGGCCAGAGCTATTGGGTTATGCCATTGATCGGACGGAGGTTCGGCCGGGTGATCCCGTCTTAGTATCGTTATTTTGGGCGACTAAAGAGGATGTGGCCTTCTCACCTGAGCTGGTATTTGGTGACACGTTGAATGCAGTAGGGGAGCGTTCAGCGCAATCAACGCACACTGTTGAGGCTGGTCATTCGATTCAAACGCGCCATTTGCTGCGCGTGCCGGCCGAAGTGATGCAGGCACGTGCGGCGATTGTTGTTGCGCTTGCGGGCGAACAGCAGACATTGATCCCGCTGACTGTTGATGTGCCAACTCGCAGCATGACACCGCCGACAGTTGAAAAGCTGGTAGGGCAATCGGCCGCCGATCACATCATGTTGTATGGTGTAACAGTTAAGGAGAGTGAGGGGGAAATTTCGGCCGAAATCATCTGGCACGCTCTGAGTCAACTCGATGTTAACTATCGTGTCTTTGTCCATCTCATTGACGAAAATGACAACATCATCGCCCAGTCAGACGCAGACCCCGCTAACTGGACACGCCCGACGACCGGCTGGTTACCAAATGAATACATTAGCGATGTTCACCGCTTGCCGAAACCCAACCAGCCGTACCGCCTCCGTATTGGTCTCTACGATCCCATTACGCTGACTCGACCAGCCGAGCCGATTTTGCTTGAGTAAGCTGGCGCATCTCTTTGAACTTCTCCGCGAATGCGTCGGCTAAATTCGCTGGAATCTGCAAAAATAGACCCTCGCCGTTGACTAGCAGTGTGCCATCGGCCGCACAAATCTCCCCACGCACAAATACCTTGCGCCCATGCACTTCTGTCACGCGAGCCGTGACGGTAATGGGCGTGTTGAGCGGAATGGGGCGGCGATAGCTGACGCTCATCTTGGCTGTCATTACCTGATGACCTGCATACCACGCGGCCGATCCCATTGCGTCGTCGATGAGGGCGGCCGATGCGCCACCATGTGCATGTCCCGGTGGCCCCTCATACCGCTCCGGCAAACTCACTGTCCCATAAATTTTCTGATGGTCGGGTGTCCCATACCAGTCAATTCCCATGCCATATGCGGTATCCCCATCGCAGACAAAGCAGTTGGTGTGTTTTGGTAGTCGTTGATCTTGTTGCATAGTGGGAGCAGTTCGTGTCACGCGGTGTTCGACACAAGATAAAACGTATTGCGTAAACTGGCTACGCAATACGCCTTATTGCACTAGCATTATTCGGTGACTTTCAACGTCCCTTCGCCACGCATAGCGGGAACATAGAGATTCTCGACGTAATCCTTCAACATGCGGCGCATACTGAATTGAGGGGTCGTAGAGCGAATAGACTCTTTCATGACTTCGAGCCAGCCACGCGGGATGCCGTCGCGGTCACGATTGTAGTAGAGCGGGACAATCTCGTTTTCGAGCGTGTCATACATCGAGTTTGCGTCGTCCCAATCTTGCTGCTCTTGGTCATCGTAGTCGCGGTTTTCGCCGATTGGCCAGCCGTTTTGCCCATTGTACCCTTCGACCCACCAGCCATCTAGGATACTGAGATTTGGCACACCGTTCATGGCGGCTTTCATGCCGCTTGTGCCAGAGGCTTCACGCGGCCGACGAGGATTATTCAGCCAAACATCAACCCCCTGTTTCATGTAACGAGCGGCGTGCATGTCGTAATCTTCAAGGAAACCGATGCGCCCACCAAGTTGGTTTGACTTCGCATAGTTGTAAACCTCTTGGATGACGTGCTTGCCGGGATCATCGGCCGGATGCGCCTTCCCTGCAAACAAAATCTGCACGGGTCGGTTGATGTCCAAGACAATTCGCTTCAGACGCTCTAAATCTTTGAAGATCAAGGCCGCGCGTTTGTATGTGGCAAAACGACGAGCAAAGCCAATCGTCAGCGCATCACGGTCGAGCAGCATCCCACCAACCATGAGTTGGGTTGGGTCATGTTGTCCATTGATCCAGCGGCGACGCTCCTTATTTTGCAGGAATGTCATCAGCTTGCCTTTGAGGATGACGTGCGCTCGCCATAGCTCTTCATCAGGGATGTCGGCAATGCGCTGCCAGATCAAGGCTTCATCTTGACGCGAGAGCCAATCAGGGCCGAGATATTTGTCAAACAATGCCCACATTTCGCCTGCAACCCACGTTGGAACGTGTACGCCGTTGGTGACAGATGAGATAGGCACATCGGCCGCATTGTCAATGTCCGTGTAGACATCTTTCCACATTGAGCGTGAAACCTCGCCGTGTAGCTTGCTCACACCATTTGCAAAACCAGACAGACGTAGCGGCAGGGCAGTCATGTTAAACGCAACACCCCACTCCTCTTGACGTTCGCCCAACTTCATAAATTCGTCACGGGAGATGCCGAGTTGATCCCACCAGCCCCAGAAGAAGCGTTCCATCATGTGCGGAGCAAATGCGTCATGCCCCGCGGGGACGGGTGTGTGTGTCGTGAAGACGGTATGGGCAGCGACCTCTTTTTTGGCTTCTGCAAACGGTGTGCCGGCGTTCACTTTTTCGCGCAGCAGTTCGAGCAACAAGAAGGCGGAATGCCCCTCGTTCATGTGCCAAGCGGCGGGCTGATAGTTGAGATAACGAATCAGCTTGACACCCCCGATGCCGAGCAGCATCTCCTGCTTGATTCGCATGTCACCACCGCCATAGTAGAGGCGCGAGGTGAGTTCGCGGTTCCATGGGGAGTTGCTTTCTACGTCGGTGTCGAGCAGGTAGAGTTTGGTTCGGCCGACTTTTACCGCCCACACCTTCGCAGAGACCGTCTCATTCCCAATCTGGACAGAGATATAAACGGTATCGCCGTTTTCATCTTGCAAAGGGGCAATGGGAGCGTCGCCAAAATCGAGGTGTTGATAGACCGCTTCTTGCCATCCATGTGCCGGCACGCGCTGACGGAAATATCCCTGTGGATACATAAAGCCAACACAGACGAGCGGTAAGCCCAAGTCACTGCCCTCTTTTGTGTGATCGCCAGAGAGGATGCCGAGACCGCCTGAATAGATTGGCAGCGTATTGTGGATGCCAAACTCAAAGGAGAAGTAGGCGATCGTTTGATCGGCAAGGTCGGGGTAGGTCTCTGCAAACCACGACTTTTCATCACCCATCGCCTTGTCCATGTCAATCATCACACGGTCATAGAGGCGACGGAATGCACCATCGGCCGCGGCCGCCTCTAATTTTTCAGAACTAACAACGTGTAGCAACTTAACAGGGTTGTGTTCTGTCTCACGCCACAGGGGATAATCGAGCCGTCGCCAAAGCTCACGCGCGTTTGGAGTCCAACTCCACCATAGATTGTGTGCTAACTCTGGCAGCCGCTTAATTTTAGCGGGCATTTTGTCTTCTAAAGTCATATCTACATCCTTTATGTCGAACGGCCTTTCTGGGTCGCTCATTGCTCTGTTATAACATCTAACCAGATAGTTGATATGGCAACTATCTGTCGTTACTCAGGTCGTTATGCTACCATTTTTGGTTGATGCGTCAACTATCTTGTCAAGCTGTCTATCGTAATGATTAGCGAGCGTCAGCCAATGATATTGGCGTGTGTGGGTTTGTAGCTGTCGAGAAAGCGGCCGAAAATGCGCGATATTGCCCAACATGTGACGCAGCTTCTTAACTAGGTCATTGTTGTCAACGTAAATCAATGTCTCATATAACTCGGCCGGCAGTAGTTCCGGATAGCTCAACCGATTTGGCAACAATGGCAGCACGCCGCACGCCATCGCTTCAACAATGCTGATGCCAAAAAATTCATGGACGGCGGTAGAAAGGGTGAGATCGGCCGCTGCCAAAATTTCCCAATATCGCGCTCGCTCCACGAATCCAAACGCCACGAGTCGCTCGCCTAGCCAAGCGTGTGCCTCTTCAAAGACGGTCGGCCGACGGCTAAAGTTCTCACCCAAAATTGCCACTCGAAAGGGCAGATCGCTGACTGCTTTAAGCGCGGCAAAAAACGCTTCGGGATTTTTGTCATATTCCCAACGTTGATTCCAGAGAATGAGAGGAGGAGCATCGGGTGTAGGTAGCGAGGTGTGAGGTGGCGGTGTGATGCCGACTGGCAAAACGCTGGATTTTTGGCGGATGGTTTTGATAGAGGCGAGTTCGTTGTGGTCGGGAAAGTGTTTGAGGAAGTTGGGGAGCGCGGAAAACCAGCTTTCTAGGTGATAGCGGGAGTTGAAGTAGACGTGATCGGCCGCCAACATCGACGCATAGTTGATAAAGACGTAATGATGATCACGCTCCCCCTTCTGTCGCCGCATTGCCCCTTTCTTTGGATCAGCAGGCTGTGGATAGGTCAACTGATTTTCGTGCATATACAACACAAACGGGATGTTGTCGGCACGCCCTCGCGTCAACGCCAAAAAAGTTGTCACGTCGAGCATATCATCGGCGATGATGAGGTCTGGTTGAAACTCATCAGCTAAGAAAAGACGTGCTAGCGTGACCGCACCACCGTGCATTCGCCATTTCCAGAAGCGGCCGGCTAACGTCAATAACTTAACTTCATGGCTTGAATAACGAGCATACCCCTCTGCCCAAGCTGCGTGGCTGCCGCTATGGTAGGGTGAGATGAGTAAAATTTTCAACGTCACTCCAGCACAGAGAATGGCACGGCCAACGGCGCACGCCGCCGTTGTAACTCAAAGTCAAGCCCGTCGGGAAACTCAAAGACGTTTATCTCATCACGGTCGATGTGTAGTGCCACATACAGCGTTGGGGTCATTGCGCTTTCGTCAATCTCGATCACGATGTTGCGATTGATGCCCGATTCAACGCGCGTATAGCCAATGGGGTCGCCTAACACGCCCGTGGCTAGCTCGGCCCGAATGACGACCCAAACAGGCAGATCGACGACGACGAGCGGAACGTTGACGGTGGCACGCCCGTCGGCTCTGTTGAGAGGTTGGTCTGTCGAAATGACATAGTTGCCGGCCGATGTCGAAAATGGAAACATCAGAAAGTCAACCCCGTAGAGTTGTGGCTTATCGGCCGCTGGATATTCAAACTCGCCAATCACGCCGTCGTCGGGATGAATTTGCACAAACATCGTGTCGGTTTGCGTTCTTGGCGTGATCTCAACGAGAACATTTTTGTTGATGCCTGCTTTAATGGCAGCAAAGCCAACGACGTTCTCGATGTTCCCACTTTCATCTGAGCGCAAAACGGTTACCCAGCCATTATGCGGGCTGATGACGCGTTCAACGCTAATTGTATCGCTCAGAACAGGCTGATCGATGATTGTCACAGAGGGCGGGATGTCAATTGTAAAACGCTCTGTCACAGGGACAGTGTTGACCGTGACGGGCTTATCAGTGATGGTGTCATAGCGGCCGATTTCCCCTGCATCCCAAACCATCTGCGCGTGCAAGAATGGGGAAGACTGCCGCCATGTGATCTCGATTGGCACAGCTCCCGCCTGACCTGCGCGTACCCACTGCAAGCCGACAATATCCCCCGCTCGGCCGTTCTCGTTATTTGAAATCACGAGCCAGCTATCGTGCGGCGTGACAACATCGGTCACAAAGATGCGGTCACCATCGACGCTTTGATCGGAGACGCTAAATCTGGGGATGGTTATATTTTTCGTGAGGGTGATCTCGGCCGATTCGACGAGTGCTTCTTGGCCTGCCTCATCTGCAAACAGCCCGACCGCAATGTTTTCACCGATGTCGAGCGGGTCAACAGTGAGCGTGAAATCGGCCGATTCTCCTGCTTCGACTTCGGCCGATGCCAGCACGCTATCCTCCTCATATACAATGACCCAACCTCCATCTGGTGCAACAATGCGATCCACCGTCAGAACGCCGCTATCATCCAACGCTTGGTCTGCCACATCGAGTTCTGGCAGAATGACGATGGGAGTTACAGTTGGGGTCGATGTGGGTGTTGGGGTAGAAGTGGCCGTAGGCGTAAATGTTGGCAGCAACCGCGGTGTGTTCGTCTCTACCACTGTGGGTGCGAGTGTTGCCGTTGGCTCTAGCTCTTCTGTGCAGCTTATCACAAGCAATAAAATTGAAAATAATAAAATGCGAACGCGCATAAATCTTTTGTCCTAGTATAGGAAAATCTGAAATCCTCACCTCTGGCCTTTGGGAGAGGGGGTGAGGGTTTTGCGGCAAAGCCGCTTTCTTGTTCATGTCCTGTATGGAATCACTTCCAAAAATTGTAGGTTCCCGCTCACAACGATGCAATGGTACATGATTGGCAGGTGAGCCAATTGCTGCCAATTTGCCCCTTGTCTACGACAAATTTATAATGCACGCTAATGAGCAGTCTGAATGGAAAACCCTCCCTCCCGTCGGAGTTATACGACGAAGAATACTTTTTAACCGCCTGTGAAGGATTCGAGGAATTTATCGAATCAGAAGGGCAGCACCTCTCGCGCCGTTTGCGTCACTCGTTTGACATTGCCGAAGTCACAGCAGGCATGAAAATCCTCGATGTGGGCTGCGGCCGAGGCGAAATTGTGCGCCACTGCATCGAGGAAGGCGTTGAATGCTACGGCATCGACTACGCCCACGTTGCCACGCGCATGACCCGTGATGTTATCGAACAAGCCATTGAAGAAGGACATTATGGCAACATCCGGGCAGGCGTTTGTCGCTCCGATGCGAAAAAATTACCGTTCCCAACCGGTTATTTTGATCGCGTTCTCATGTATGATGTGGTCGAACATCTCTATCCATGGGAATTGCATCAAGCACTGCTCGAAACACACCGCGTTCTCAAGCCCGATGGCAAGTTCATCATGCACACCGCACCAAATCGCTGGTACGATCAGTATGCGTATCCGTGGGTGCGGCGCGTTCGCACCTTGATGGGACAGGGGGCCGATTACCCCAAAGACCCCCGTGCGATAGTCCCTGTCAACCAGCACGTGCATGTCAACGAGCAGTCCCCTCTGAGTATGCACCAAACGATGCGAAAGGCGGGGTTTCGCGGTCGGGTCTGGCTCGACTCCCCCCCACAAAACCGTGATGAAAATTCGGTCATGGCAAGTCTGCGTAAGCTCGCCTTTGATGCCCCCCCATTCCGCTGGTTCTTCGAGCGTGAACTGTTTGCGGTCGCGCATAAAGCCTAAAGATGAAAACGTGGACAGTATGTTCACGCTTTCATTTCTACGGTGGTGAGCAAGGAAAAATTAACCATTCCACGACCATTCGCTGGGTTCAGGACTTGACCATCCACCAACTCGATTTTCGCTATGATGACCAAGCCAGCACCAGATGACGAATGGCTTTGGAAAGAGTTGCCATGGAATGAGCAGGCCGCCAACAACTATTGGATGTGGTATCACGTCTATGAGGATGAAATCAATCATCGCGGAGAAATTAGCTGGTTGAAATCACGGATTCCCCGCGAACCAGAAGATAGCGCAAACTAATCGCAAAACAGTTATGAATGCCACACGATTTATGGGTTTGAACTGCATTGAACTTAACAATACAGCTCTTTCAGTTGTCGTTGCTGAGTCAATCGGCCCCCGCATCTTGAGCTTGCGTTTTAATGATGGTGACAATCTCTTTGCAGAAATTCCAGGTGTCACACTGGACTGCCCCAACGTCGGCAAGCTGCGCTTATTTGGCGGACACCGCCTATGGGTTGCTCCCGAACTGCCTGAGCGAACTTATCTGCCAGATGCGTTTAATGTGCAGGTTGAGGCCATCACAAATGGCGTTCGTGTGACACAAAAGCCCGATGCGTCGGGAATCGAAAAATCGCTGACGGTGACCTTGCCCGATGATAGTGCAACCGTCATCGTTGAGCATATGTTGACGAATCGCAGCGTTTGGGCAATTGAATGTGCGGCGTGGGCGATTACGCAGATGGCGATAGGCGGCTCGGCCGCCCTGCCACAAAACACGGAACCGCTCGATGCGGGGGGCTATTGGGGCAATCGGCCGATCACCTTCTGGCCTTACACCAACATCAACTCCCCTCACCTGACCCTCAAAAACGACCGCATCCGCATTAATGCAACCATTCGCGATGATGAAGCCCTCAAAATTGGCGCACCCAACCCCGTTGGCTGGCTAGCTTACTGGAACAAGGACACTCTCTTTGTCAAAGAAGCCGCTTATGACCACGCCGCCCGCTACTACGATTTTGACAGCTCCAGCCAAATCTACTGCAACTCCCAATTCCTAGAGCTAGAAACGCTTTCCCCTATCTCGCTGATTCGGCCGAATCAAACGCTAACCCATCGTGAAGTTTGGCGCGTCTATAAAGCAGCGTCGGTGGAAGATGCGTTTATGCTTTAGTGGCTCTCCCCCAATGAACAACGGCCTGTTTTTGATCCTCAAACCACCGACCCCGTGAAGCAAGCGTGAACAATTTGATTCTGCGGCCGATTTCCCCTAAACGCCGTTTACATTGCAAGATTGATTTTATAGACTCTTCCGTGAACGTTTCTAAAATCTTCATAATTTGAGTGAAGTTGGGCTTGTGAAAGAGATATTCGCTCTGCGTCAGCCCAATAGGTTTGGAATAAGTGCCAAAATCGCACGGCTAAAGTCGTTTTGTGTAGTGGCAGCATCTTGGAACAAAAGCAAGTGTGGTTGTAGGCCTTAGAATAGATAGTGGGAGCTAGTAATGGTAGAACGTCTTGGATCCGTGCTGATGTACGGCATTTTTGTCTGTCTGTTTATTTTCGGAAGTGTGTTGATTCATAGTCAATTGATAGCTGGTGAGGCAGCAGCAGTCGCTTTTAATGAGCCAATTGATTCATTCCCCAATGAGCCACAGCCATGGCAACCGACCGATTGGGATGTCGTTGTTCATAGCAAAGAAGTCAATACATGGTCGCAATTGGATACAGTTTCGGCCGATTTTTCCCCCACCTGCGCCCCGTCCCCCGCATCTCATCCCGTTACCGCCCACGAAGATGCTGTCTTTGTCTGTGATGGCACAGTGCAGACGGCACTCAACGCGACGGGCTATGGCATGATCTACCTCACGCCCAATCAGATGGCTGATTTTGGCAATGAAGAGGCAGTCATCCGTTTTGATGTCTCCACGCTGCGCCCTGATGGAAAGGATTTTCTGAATATCTGGGTCACGCCGTTTGAAGACAATTTGCAACTGCCGATTCAAGATTGGCTGCCGGCCGCAACGGGTGAGCCAAAAAACGGTATTCTGCTACGAACTGGCTTGACGCTGGGACAAACGCGCATTGAGGCTTCCGTCATCCGCGATTTTGTGGCAAGCAACCTCTATGATAACTACACGACGATTGAGTCGGTGTTGTCACAAAACGGACTGACACCGAGCGACACGCGACTTGAAACTGTAGAGGTGCGGCTATCGGCCGATCACATCTCTGTCTGCTTCCCCGACCACGCCCACTGCTTCCTCGACACCGCCATTAGCCCACCGCTCGACTGGACACAGGGCATTGTCCAATTTGGGCATCACTCATGGAACATCAACGAGTCGAATACCTATCGCTGGGACAACTTCTCTATCGACCCAGCCATTCCCTTTGGGATGATCCAGGCAACCAATCGCATGGTAAGCCCTGCGGCCGATACATTCACATTTGACACGCCTGCCCCAGCCAATAGCTTCTTGCGTTTTGTCGGTGTTGGTGACAACCTAGAGGTCAGCTTTGACAATGGGTTAAACTGGCAAACCGCGACGCTGCAAGCGCAGGCCGCGAGCGAATACAAATCGGAACAGTTCCGCACCTATTGGATGGCGATACCACCGACAGTGCAGACAGTTAAGCTGCGTGGTGATAACTGGTGGGGTGGCACATGGTCTGCTCACACTGCCTCGTTCTGGACATCAACCCCCGGCGAGATTGTGCCAACAGCGACCCCAGACCCCAACATAACGCCAACGAACACACAATTGCCGCCACCACCAACGGCGACCTTGCCACCGACCGACACGCCACAGCCAACGACCCCTGCTACAGCGACCCCACAACTGCCGCTAGAGATTGAATTCAGTAATATCTCAGGGGTGAGCGGCTATGAAATTGGTGTTTTTGGCGAAGGGTTTGGCGGGGCTGGCACATTGACCATTTTGGGCGCACAGGCAACAGTCCTCGAATGGGAAGACGGATTTATTCGTGCGATTGTGCCAAATGTGGCTGATGGAACGGGCGAACTCCGCCTCATGAAACAGAATGGGGATGCAACGGCCGCTCCCTTTACCGTTTACTCAATCGACCCCAACTTCTTGCTGCCTGCCCAGCAGACGTATGATGAAATCTCATTTGATGAGACGCTCTTTTTAGACGGGCTTGAGTTTGGCTACTGCAACGATATTGAGACGGGCGCAGCCATCGAAATCGGCCGCTTCCTCACCAACTATCGCTGTGGCTCAGGTGGGTTTGTCGGGTCGGGCGAAGCGGTGTTTGCGGCCGATTCCTCGCTCGGCACAACCGCAACGCTGGCCTTCCGCTCTGACAGCGTGTTGAGTGGTCAACACATCTACCAATTCACCTCCGACACCTATTGGGAACCGTATCACGAATCCCAAGCGAGCTGGCGCAAGAGCTATCCGCGCACGTATACGATTGATGTCTCGGCCGATTCCACCAACGGCACAGACGGCACATGGACAACCCTGCAAACTGTCGCCGACAACAACCGCACGACGCGCTATCATGTTGTAGACATTCCGGCCGCTGGCAACTACAGATGGCTGCGAATGCGCGTCACAGACGGATACGCTGACTACAGTGAGCCGGCAGGGCGCGACTTCTTGCTGCGCCAAGTTCATGTTTACAAAGCGAACGGCACAGGTCGCCCCGATTCGATTGCCATCTATGGCGACTCACTGACATTTACGGCATTCGACATCATCGGGCCACGCGGATTCAGCGCACAAGCACAAACGCGCCGCCTATCAGACAACGCACTGCCGCTGACACTGTATGGGCTGCCCGGTGCAAAAGCCGATCGCCTGATGGACACCGACTACTTTGACAGCGACCTCTACGATGCGTTTGCCATCGACAACATGGCGGACAACGCGCTCTACTGGGGCATCGCGCTTGGCACAAATGACATCGGCGGTGGAGCCGTCAACCTAAATGATCCCAACTCGTTCCTCATGCAGTTTGATGAGCGGCTCGATGGCGCAGTTCAAGAACTGATCAGTCGTGGGCGCGTGCCGATCATCGCTCGCCTCCCCGATACGGATGAATCGATCAACGGCTATGGTGATACCGCTTCTAAGCAAAAGGTATTGACCGATATTGACACGATTGCGGCAACCTATCGCCTGATTCCCGGTCCAGACTTCTTCACAGAATTCCGCCGCAACATCAAGGCCAATGACGCTTCTTACATCAGCGATGATGGCACACACCACAGCTACACGGGACGTGAAGCCTTGATCGCGGGCTGGGCTGAGGCGTTTACCGCGCCTTTCCCTCAAAACGCAGTCACGCCCACGCCTGAGCCAACCGTGACAGTGCCGGCGGGAACCCCTGCGCCCACGCTGACCCCTGTTCCGTCGCCGACCGCACCGCCCTCTGATGCAGGGATCGAGATTGAAGTTGCCAATAGCTCCGGCGTGATTGGGTATGAGATTGGCATGTTTGGCTCTGGTTTTGGCAATTCGGCCGGCTCCGTTGAGATTTTGGGCGCAAATGCACAGGTAGTTGAATGGACAGACAGTTTCATTCGCGCCATTGTGCCAGCCGTGCCGGATGGAGACGGGTATCTGCGCGTTCAATCGGCCGCCAACCGCAACGCCTACGCCCCATTCACCGTCTACACCATCAACCCCAACTTCCTACAAGCACCTGAGATGACGTTTGACAATATCGCGGCCGGTCGATTTGTCCACACGCAAAATGCAGAGTCGTGGTTTTGCTATCAGCAGCCATCCAATGCCAGCGCAGACCCCAGCGAATTTTTGACCGACTATCGCTGTGGCAACAATGGCATCACGCGCACAGGGTCGGCGAAGTTTACGGCCGATTCGGCATTGGGCGAAGTCGCCATCGTCGCCATTGACCTAGAACAAGAACTGAGCGGCGACTACTACTTCAACTACTTTGTGAATGGCAACTGGTATCCTCGTCCCGATTCGGGCAGCTACCCAGAAAGCAATCCGCGCGATTATCTGATGCAGGTCTCGGCCGATTCGACCAACGGCATTGACGGCAACTGGCAAACGATTCTCACCGTCACGGGCAACAATCGCAGCCAACGCCTGCACAAGCTGACTGTCCCAGCAGGTGGCTATCACTGGCTACGCATGTATGTCACTGATGGCAATGCCAGCGAGACGGCGAATCCCGGCCGAGATTTTGGCCTACGCGAGATTCGTCTCTTTGCCCCCAATGGTAACAGCAGCAATCTCGACTCATTCGCTATCTACGGCGACTCACTGACCGCCTCCGATTTCGAGACCATCGGCACGCTTGGCCTCGCCGCCAAAATCAAAACACTGCGCGGTGAAGAGCAGGACATGATGTTCACGACATACGGCCTGTCTGGACAAAATTCGAGTGGCCTCACCGACCAACCCGATGGCGAAGTCGATATTTACGACGCGCTTGCGTTAGACGATATGCAGGCCAATGCACGCTTCTGGGGCATTGCGCTCGGCACGAATGACGCGCTCGATAGTGAAGATGCTATCGGAGTCCCCGGCTTTAACATAACAGAGTATGGTAATCGGCTCGATGCGGCGGTGGCAGACCTGATCGCGCTGGGGCGTGTGCCAATTGTGGCGCGTATCCCCGACACCGATGAAACACGCGGTGGCTATGGCACGCTCGTCACCAAGCGCAAAATTTTGGGTGACATCGACGCAGTCGCGGCAAAATATCGCCTGATTCCCGGCCCTGACTTCTACACGGTTTTCCGCAACAATGTTGAGCGTGATGGCAGCTCTTATCTAAGTGGGGATGGAACACATCACAGCGATCTTGGCATGTTGAAGTTGATCGACATGTGGGGTGAGACATTTGTCGGCGCGGTTCCGGCTGTCGAACCCGTCGATCCACTGCCAACACCGCTGCCAACTTATACGCCCACGCCGCTACCAACAGCCACATCTTCGCCTGTCCCAACGGCGCAGCCAACAGCCACAAACACGCCCCCACCGACGGCAACCCCTCTGCCACAAGACCAAATTTACGTGGGTGACTATGCGGCCGAGACGGGAGAGACAGTCGCGGTGACGATTTTGCTGGGGTCGCAGAGCAACGCGATTGGCAGTGCGACAATTGATTTGATATATGATGCGGCGTTGTTGGACGTGGTGGAATGCTCGGCCGATCCAGCCACACAGTTCGACACCGCCCTCTGCAACCCCAACTATTCAAGCAACGGCGTGCGCGTCACTCTGACAAGCAACACGGGCGTGATGATGGCTGGCTCGTTGGCTGAATTTGTCTTCACCGTGACGGGGGCAGGCGGCAACGTCAGCGAACTGTTGCTCAATGCGGCGACCTTTACCGACACAAACGGTAATCCGCTCACGACTTCGCTGCGTAGCGGCAGTGTCACAATTGGGGCGGAGGTCGTTGACGGTGATGTTTCGTGTGATAGTCAACGCAACGTCGTCGACGCGATGTATATTTCACAATATGTCGTCGGCGCACGCAGCGCGGAAGCCGGTTGCCCATTGGAAGAAAACACACTCGACTGGTCACAGTGTGATGTCGATGCGAACGGCCTATGTAACATTGTCGATGCAATGTATGTTGCACAATGTGAGGTTGGGATTAGCAACGCGCTTTGTATCCAACAGCGACGTGCGGCACGTCGAGCGTTGGCTGCCGCACAGCTATGGCTGACTCCACTCGGCGATGGTCAAGTCGCTGTTATGATCGACCTGCCAGACGATACGCCGTTTGGCGCGTTGACGCTGGATGTCACCTTTGACCCTGCCCTCATCACCGCGATGAGTTGTAGTGTCGGCAACAACCTCGTTGGTGCGTGTAATGTCTCATTCGCGGCGAATACGGTGCGCTTGACGGGCGCGTCGTTTGTGCCGCAGACAGAAGCGGTCAACTTTGGCACGCTCTACTTTGAGCCAGTGGAGGCTGAAACGACATCGGCCGAGGTCACCGCCTCAGTTGTCCATCTCACCAGCAGCAACGGAGATACGCTGACGGCTGATGACGCGACGGAAACAGTCTTGCTAGCCAATGAACCAACGGCGATTCGATTGAATGGGGCGACACAGTCGGCCGATGCAACGCAATCGCTCGGCCTGCTGTGGACGTTTATTTCATTGTCGATATTGCTGATTGGGACTTTGCTGTTTGGGTGGCTTGTTGTGAAGAAGTAGCGAGTAGACACCCCTTGGTAATCGGTATTCGGTTGTGTTCACTGAATACATAAAGTTGCGAAAACGCGGTTCCTATACGGAACCGCGTTTTTATCTTTAATCATGCCCCCCACACCCCATCTGCCAAATATCCTGCGTCTGCGCGATAAATTTATGCGACTCAACAGGCCCCCAGTCCCCTTGTTCGTAAAACATGAGTGGCGGGACGCTCTCATCCCACGATTTGAGAATTGGATCGATTAAGCTCCACGCCAGTTCGATGTTATCACCACGTGTGAAGAGGCTAGCATCTCCGTTGAGTGCTTCAAAGAGCAACCGCTCATACGCTCCGGGGATCGCGCCCTCCCCAAACGAATCTTTATAATGAAACTCCATATCGACGGAGCGCATCTCCGCGCTGGTGTCTGGCACTTTGGCTTCAACGCTCAGATGGATGCCCTCATCGGGCTGAATGCAGATGGAGAGCATGTTTGAGCTAATTTGATAATCGGCCGGCAGCGGAAACATCATGTGCGGCGGTGATTTGAAATTGATCGTGATCTCTGTTTTCTTCTCCTTTAATGCTTTGCCAGAGCGCAAGTAGAATGGCACATCTTTCCAACGCCAGTTGTCAATGTAGAGACGCAAAGCCGCAAACGTCGCCGTTTGGCTACGGTTGGTAACTCCCTCCGCCGTTCGATAGCCAATATACTGACCGCGCACGGATTCGGTGGAGGGTTTGATCGGCCGAATCGACTCCAACACTTTAGACTTCTCATTACGAATCGCGTTGGCCGCAAATGAAGCAGGTGGCTCCATTGCCACAATCGTCAAAAGCTGCAACAGATGATTCTGGAACATATCGCGCAGCACGCCTGACGTGTCGTAATAACCGGCGCGACCCTCGACGGCGACGTTTTCGGCCGCTGTAATCTGCACTGATTCAATATAGTTGCGATTCCAAACCGGTTCAAAAATGGTGTTGCCAAAGCGAAAAACGAGAATGTTCTGCACCGTCTCTTTGGCAAGATAGTGGTCGATACGATAGATTTGATCTTCATCCAAAACTTCGTGCAGGGCTTTGTTCAGACTCGTCGCCGTTTCGAGATCATAGCCAAATGGCTTTTCGACAATCACGCGCCGCCAACTGTCCACGCTCTCCTTCGTCATCCCCTGCTCATACAAATTATGCACAATTGGTGGAAAAATACGCGGCGGCACCGAGAGATAATACATGCGATTAGTCGGTGTGTCCCCCTCAAGCTCGCTTAATTTATCGTTGAGCTTTTTGTATCCTTCTGGTTCGGTCGTGCTGCCAGAGATGTAGTGGAGACGTTCTGAAAATGCAGCCCACGCCTCTTTCGTCATGCCAGTCCGCGAATGTTCCTCAAGACCCTTCTTCATCTTTTTGCGAAATTCGGCCGAGTCCCACCCGCTCCGTGAAAATCCCACAATCTGAAAGGCTTCAGGCAGTCGCTCCTTCTGCCACAGTGTATATAGTGCAGGAAGGAGCTTACGCTTTGTCAAATCACCCGTCGCCCCAAAAATTACAATTGTCGTTGCTTGTTTGTCATTCATCTATTTGCCTCCGCGATGTTTGCTGTTTATCTCATCATAACGGATGACATCAGACAGTACATACTTACCTCTGCCTTCTGATAAAGTTGTTGTATCTGACCAAATGTGAGGATATTCCGCATAGTTTCAAGCGTAAAAATCAGTCATAATCGGCTATAATAGAAATCCAACAAATAACAACCGGATTTAGCAAATTTCAAAAATTTGCTAAATCTCAAAAATTTATGATTTCAGAATTACTCAACTCAGGCGCACTCAACACTACTTACGCGATTGTTCTAGGCATCAGCTTTCTGTTTGCTTTGTTAAGCCTGTTGGGGGCAGAGTTGGGGGAGATATTGGATTTTGATGTCGATGTTGAGGGAGACGGTATCGACTTTATCAACATTAGCCCCTTTGCACTGGCGATGTTCGGCTCGATCTTTGGGCTGACAGGCCTCGTCACGCGCATGATGATAGGGATGGGCGCTATTGGTAGCCTACTTTGGGCAACGCTCTTTGGGGTCCTTGTCGGCATTGGCGCACAGGCATTTTTTATCACGGTATTGGCCCCCAGCCGCTCTAGCCATTTCTCGATTGAAGAAGATGGAGAGGGGCGCACGGCAAACGTCACCACGACTATTCCGGCCTCTGGCAAAGGTGTGATTGCCTATCAAAACCGTAGCGGTCGCGTCCAACTGGGCGCACGCTCAGTCACAGGGGAGCCAATCAGCACAGGGGAAGCGGTCATTATTGAAAAAGTGGCAGGGCGTGTCGCATTTGTTCGCCCTGTCGATTTAGACACAACCGATTGGAAATCGGCCGAACTCAAAAAGCTAGAAAGTAAACAATCCGCGGCAAATAGCAAAGGATCATAGCTATTCGCCCCACAGGAGATAATGATGGAAATTATTGGTCTTGGAATTGCAATTGTCGTCTTTGTACTTGTCGCACTGCTTGTTGTTTATGCAAGCCGTGTCCGCAAGGTGGGGCCGAATGAGGTGTTAGTCATCTCTGGTCGTGGAGATGGCGAAAACACCTTTCGCATCGTCACGGGCGGGCGCAGCTTTGTCTGGCCTGTTTTGGAGCGCGTCGATAGATTGTCGCTCGAATTGATGACGATTGATGTGCGAACCCCAGATGTGCCGACGGTGCAGGGCGTTCCCGTCACCGTCGATAGCGTCGCGCAGGTCAAAATTGGTAGTGATACAAGCAGCATTCGCACCGCATCGATTCAATTTTTGAGCTACTCACGCGAAGAAATCCGCAATATCGCCCATGAAACCCTCGCTGGTCATCTGCGTGCGATTCTCGGCACGTTGACTGTCGAAGAGCTATATCGTGACCGCGAGACGTTCGCCCAGCGTGTGCAAGAAGTGTCGGGCGATGACATGGCGAGCATGGGTATGTCGATCATTTCATTCGTCATCAAGGATGTCAACGACGCGGAAGGGTATCTCGAAGCACTCGGCCGCCCCCGTATTGCACAAGTCAAGCGCAACGCGATCATTGCAGAGGCAGAGGCAGAGGCGGAGTCTGTGCAGAAATCGGCCGAAGCTCGTCAGCGCAGTGAGGCAGCTCGTTTCATCAGCGAAACAAAAATTGCCGAAAGCAACAAACAATATCAGGTTGAAAAAGCAGAATATCAGGCTGAAATCAATCGCAAGCAAGTTGAGGCAGAATTAGCCCGCGAACTGCAAGAAAACGTCAGTAATCAGCAAGTTCAAGAAGAAGCGGTTCAGATCGACATCATTCGTAAGCAGAAGCAGATCGAGGTTGAGGCGCAGGAAGTTCGCCGTCGTGAGCAGGAGCTTGAGGCGACGATTCGCAAGCCGGCCGAAGCAGAAGAGTATCGCGTTCGCAAAATTGCCGATGCTCAACGCTATCAGATTCAGGCTCAGGCAGAAGGTGAAGCTGACGCGATTCGAGCGCGTGGTGAGGCGGAGGCAGCCGCAGCACAGGCACGCGGTCTTGCACAAGCAGAAGTTTTACGCCAGCAAGGTTTGGCCGAGGCGGAAGCAACGCGCAAAAAGGCTGAGGCGTGGGAACAGTACACACAAGCCGCGATTATGCAGCAGTTGATCGATGCCCTTCCCACCGTTGCAAATGCAATTGCCCAACCATTGGCGAAGACAGACAAGATCGTGATTGTCAGCAATGGCAATGAAGGTGGCGCGGGTGCTTCCAAAATCACACAAGATGTGACGAGTATGGTTGCCCAAGTTCCCGCCACGCTCGAAGCGTTGACAGGCGTTGACATTATGAAAGCCCTTGCCAACCTCCCCGCGCTTAAGGGTGCTATCGAAACTGACAACGTTAGCAAAAATGGACATGTCGAAGACATCGAGGTAGTCAGCTAAACAGAAACGAGATGTTTACACAGCATCTCGTTCTTCTCAAAATCAATCTCTTCAAAGGCGGCCTCAACAGGTCGTCTTTTTCTTGACCACGTAGCGGCTCATGTAACACAGGCAGGATGCCTGTCTTACGCAGACATCGTGTTAGCGTACTTTCAAACCAAACGGTTTTAGCTCATTGCGAGCGACGACGCGCCGATGTACCTCATCGGCCCCATCATAGATACGTGCGCCGCGCTCGTGGCGATAGAACCATGACAGCACCGTATCATCCGTCACACCCAACGCGCCATGCGCCTGAATCGCACGATCCACGACGTTCATGAGCATATTTGCCGTGTAAAATTTGATGATCGAGATGTCATTACGCGCCGCCTTTGTGCCAACACTGTCAATTTTGCGGGCGGCATCTAGCACGAGCAGACGCGATGCGTTGATTTCAGCACGCGAATCGGCAATCCAATTTTGGATCGTTTGCTTGGAGCCAAGTGGCACGCCGGGAGAAAGCTCGCGCGATGCTGCACGTTGACAGAGCAGGTGTAGAGACCGCTCTGCCATGCCGATGAAGCGCATACAGTGATGAATTCGGCCGGGTCCCAGCCGCTGCTGCGCGATCACAAATCCTTCACCATCGCCACCGAGTAAGTTGTCGAGCGGCACTTGACACTCTTCATAGCGAATTTCGCTGTGACTCGCCCAATCTTCGCCTGCCTCTCCCATAATTTTGATGCGACGAACGTGATTAAATCCCTCCGCATCCGTCGGCACGATAATCATGCTGGCGCGATTGTATATTTTTTCGGCGTGTGGCTTTGTGACCGCCATGACAATTGCAAATGCTGCACCATCGGCCGCCGACGTAAACCACTTATGTCCATCAATGATCCAAGAACCGCCCTCTTTGACGGCCGTTGTACTCATAATGGTCGGATTCGAGCCGGCATGTTCAGGCTCTGTCATCGAGAAGCAACTGCGCGTTTCGCCATTGGCGAGCGGTTGTAAAAACTGTGCTTTTTGTTCGGCCGTGCCATATTGATGCAAAATTTCCATGTTGCCAGCGTCAGGGGCTTGGGCATTAAAACAGTAGTGGCCTGTCGGCGACCATGCGAGGATTTCGGACATGCGGCCGAATTCCTCCACGCTCAACCCTAACCCGCCCACATCTTTTGACATCTGCGGCAACCACCAGCCTTGTGATTTGACCATCTCACGTTTTTCGCGCAGCATGGGCAAAACGGCTTCCCAACCCTCCTGCAATAGCTGTGGCTCAAGCGGAACCAACTCTTGCACGACAAACTCACGGACATCACTCAACAGTTGTTCTAGTTCTTTCGTTTTCATTATTTCTCTGGTGAGCAGCTCACGCTCTTAAGCGCGACTTCCAGCGCGTCCTCAAACACGCACTCCTCACATAAATTTTGGCAAGCAACAACCGCTTGCCGACACTAACATTCTATTATACCTATCAAGACAACTATCCATCTCTTCACATAGAATGACTATACATAAGTATGCAATTTTTCATCTTCAATATGGGGAATGGCATTAAACTCGGTCAGGGAAAACTCGTCATCGCGGAATGAAAATTCGGCATAGGCACTGTTGCGGACGACCCAGTTGAGCGTGATCGCCTTGGCATCGCTGAGGTCTAGGGCGTAGCCGACAGCGGCCGAGATCGTCCCGCCCGATGTAAAAACGGCCGATGTCTGCCCTCGCCCTGTCTGCGCTTTTACCATCTCAACACCACGATTGACCGTCGCCCGAAATGCTTGCCACGTCTCAAAATCGTCATGCCCAACCTCGCCAGCAGCCCACTTGAGCATAACATGACGAAAGACGGCGAGATAGATACGTGGTTCCATCTGACCGTCGTTGTAATGTTGCGCGACGTACTCATCGCTTTGAGCCAGCGTTGGCAATAGTAGGCGCGTCATCGAAAAACCGCGATGTTCAGCAAATTCATCGAGAACGGTTGGTTTTGGCATCCGCAACCCGTGTGCTTCATAGCCTGTGGCAAATGCGGTAAACGTTTGCTGATGGCGACGCAGCGGCCCAACATAGACGCGCTGAAATTGCTTGCCGCGCTTGCCCCAATAGTCGCCCAATAATATGCTTTGCTGCTTGCCAATTGGTGATAATCTATCGTAATCGTCGCTCATGAACGACGCTTGTCCATGCCGAACCAAATAAAGTTTGCTCATAATGTTCGTCTGGCAATTTACATAGCAAGATAGCCGCCATCAACTGTGTAAACGCCGCCGGTGCAATAGGCTCCTGCATCAGAGCAGAGGAAGACAGCGATGCCTGCTAGGTCTTCCGATTCACCCAATCGGCCGAGTGGAACCCGCCGCAAAAAGCGTTTGGTGATCTTTTCATTTTCCCAAAGGGCAGAGCTAAACTTTGTCTTAATAAGGCCGGGACAGACGGCGTTCACGCGAATGTTGTATTTGCCCCAGTCGATTGCCATACTCTGCGAAATGCTGATGAGCGCGGCCTTTTGCGCCGAGTACATGCTAATCATCGCTTCTGGTTTGACACCCCCAATGCTGGCGATGTTGATGATTGACCCCCCACCGCGCTCCCGCATCGTTGGCAAGGCACGCTTGGCAACTTCCAAGCAGCCTTGTAGGTTCACTTCGACAATTTTGTTTGTGGCGCGTGCATCCGTTGTCTCGACAGGCCCAAAAATTGGATTGACAGCGGCGTTGTTGATGATGATGTCGATCCCACCGTACTGTTCGATTGTTTTATCGACGACATCATGGGTTTCGGGGTATTTGCCGATCTTGGCAGCGATACCGATTGCGTCGCCGCCATCTTCAACAATCGACGCGGCGACTGCATCGACCGCCTCTTGATTGCGGCTGCTGACGACGACTTTTGCGCCATACGCAGCGAGCGCACGTGCCATCGCTTCACCGATGCCTTTGCTGGCTCCTGTGACGAGCGCGATTTTTCCATCTAGGCGAAATAGATTTTGCATAATGTTTTTCCTTAAACCTGTGATGAACAGACTAACGCCCGTTCTACTTCATGAAGTTGTGGATGGCTGCCGTGACAGCAGTGGGTTCTTCGACGGGGGAGGTGTGTCCCGCGTTGGGGATTGTGGCGAGTTGGGAATTGGCAAGCACAGCGTGCAGCTTTTCAGCTTTGGCGACAGGCGTTGGCAGGTCTTCTTCGCCAACAATGATGAGGGCGGGAATGGTATTGCCTTTTAGCTGATCGAGAACGGAATCTCGGCCGAATATCGCCTTCCCAAATTGTGCAATCGCCTTGTGATTGAGCGAGAGAATGTACTGTTTCCATTTGTTATATTCGTCAGCGCGGGCAGGATCAGTGCGAAACTTTTCGCCCATCAAAAGCTGAATCGCTCTATCATAAACAGAGCGAATACCAAACCAACGAACTAAGAACAACAACACATTGTACTGACGCAGGGCTGCTTTTGGTTCGTCGCCGCCGGCAGTGTCTATCAGGACAACCGACTTTAGCAGGTCAGGTCGTTTAACCATCAGGCGCACAGCGACATAGCCCCCTGTGGACATCCCCATAAAATGTACGGATTCTCCTGCTAGATTTTCGATCACACCGATGGCATCATCTACAATATCATACATTCCATACTTGCTGGTGACTTGCTCACTACCACCGTGACCACGATGGTCATAGGCAATGATGCGATAACTTGATTTAAGTGCAGCAATTTGCGCGTCAAACATCTTGTGACTCATTAGATAGCCGTGTGAAAAGACAATTGTCTCATTGCCGCTGCCGTAAGTTTGATAGTGAATGTCGATGCCGTTTGTATGTAGTGTGGGCATTAAAATCTCCATTTTGTAGTTGACAATTATAACGGCTTATCATCTGATAAGCAGAGAATTTAATACGCGCACGACGCAAACGCGGCGGACGAGCGCGAATCTGAGGAAAACATGGATAAATGGGAATACTTTACAACGTTTATTGAGGCAAATGTGAATGGGGTGATGAACTCGGCCGAAATCCCGCCCGGCAACCATCCAAAATTCTCACCCTACTTTTTGATCCCCGAACTCAATGAGTTTGGGGCGAAGGGATGGGAACTGATCGTGATGGATCCGGTCAGCATCGGCCGCAACCACGACGTTGTGCGACCAGATGCAAGCGCGATGAAGTGGGGACGGCACTACTTCTGCGTCTTCAAGCGCAAAACATCAACTTTCTAGCTGTTTGATGTAGGCAGGAACCTGCCCGATATGGTCGAGCTTGACGAAATGAGCAGCGTCTAGCTCGGCCTGCTCATGCGCCCATGAGAGACCGGCGGGGATGTAGATCGCGTTGCCGCCAATCTCGACGACGGGTTTGATGTCTGAACGCATGGCGTTCCCAATCATCATAAAACGGTTGGGTTCGATGTTGTAACGTGTCAAAATACGCCGATAGTTTGCGGGCTTCTTGTTGCTGACAACTTCGACGTGTTCAAAGTATTTGCCCAATCCTGAGCGTGCCAGCTTCATCTCTTGATCGAGCAGATCCCCTTTGGTGATGAGCATTAGGTCGTGTGTGCGGTTGAGATTGGCGAGGGTTGTCTCGACGTGTGGAAATGTCTCGATGGGGTGGGCGAGCATGTCACGGCCGAGATCGACCAACTGCTGAATCTCTGCGCCCGTCACGCGCCCCTCCGTGATGGTGATCGCCGCCTCGATCATGGAAAGCACATAGCTTTTAACACCATAGCCCCAAAATTGAATGTTGGCGACATCATAGTGACGGAGACGCTCACGAATTGTCTCGGCCGAATGATACGCGCTCAACAGGCCAACAATTTTCTCCTCTGCATCGATAAATTTGCGCTCCTCATGCCAAAGCGTATCATCCGCATCAAATGCGATCATGTCAAAGCGTATCATTCGCCTAGCTCCTGTTCGATTTGTCGTAGGTAGTCGTCGTTTGATGGCGGCCGATAGCCATTCTGATTATCTTTCGGCTTTATTTCGGTTGGCAGAGATGGCGCAGTCGTTCGCAAATCGCGCATGTAGTTCACAAAAAAGTAGCCGCCGACGAGTAGAATGAGCGGCAAGCCCAGCCACAAAACGAGCGAAAAGCCCTGTGTCGGCGGTTGTGCTAAAACCCCCGGCCCATAGCGAGCGACAAAGCTATCGTAAATTTCTTGCTGAGTACGTCCCGCTGCGAGCTGGTCGCCGATCTCTTCGCGCCAGTCGATACACGCCTGTGTACCGCACGTGTCGAGCGGTTCGCTCTCGCAGACGGGGCAGTAAAGCCCAGATGCAACCTCGTTGATTTGATCGGCCGTCACCGCCTCCTGCGCGTTGACCGTTAGCGCAGAAAAAAACAAGCAATATAAAAATAGGAAAGTCAGTTGTCTGATTGTTATCACGCTTCAATCACCTCAATAAGTTCCTCATCTGGCATTTGCCCCAACGCTTCCAAAAATAGCATTCGCACCTCATCAATGCGCTCATTTAGCTCGCTAGCACGCCATTGCGAGACATCAATTGGTGGCAACACGCGCACCTCAACCGCACTTGAGCGCACCAACGCCGAGCCGCGTGGCAGAACGCTGTGGGCATCACGAATGATAATTGGAACGATGGGAACATTCGCCTGCATCGCTAGGTGAAATGCGCCTTTTTTGAATCGGCCGAGTGTCGTGTCATAGCTGCGCGTCCCCTCTGGTGCAATCACGATAGACGTGCCATTTTGCAATGCTGTGACAGCCGGTTTCATCGCCTCAATCGCCTTTTCCCGATTGCCGCGATCAATAAAGATAACACCCGCGATCATAAATAGGGGGCCGACGGGTGAATAGAGCAACTCTTTTTTGGCAACGGCTCGCACATCTTTCCGCAATATCTTGGTCAGGATGAACATGTCGGCGTTGCTCTGATGATTGAAGATAAAGACGGCGGGGCGTTCTGCCCACAAATTTTCTTCCCCCTTGAGAACAACCTCAATCCCTGCCAAGCGCGTCGCCAAATCGCCGAGTAGGGCGGTCATTGTGTTGACTCCATCCGTGCGCGAAAGGTTGAGCGTGCCGCTGACGATGCCGCCCATCGCGGCCGGGATCATGCTGCCTGCCAGTAAGCCGGTGCGAAGTAGGTTGAGGATATTCGGTCGCTCTTCATCCGTAAAGCGATAGATCGGCCAGTTGTGTTGAAAGGCCACCGCTGAAAGTTTGGTGTCGGGATTGAGCGGGCGTGGCTTGCCGACAATTTCCAGCAACGCCATATCTTCTACGCTGTCGGTATAAAAGTAGCTTTTACTCAAATCGAGATTGTGCTTTTCGGCTAGCTGCCGCGCATAAAACGCCTTGCCTTCGCCCCACGAAGGCGGCTCGATCAGTCTGCCCGTAAATTTGCCATTTTCGACCTCCATACGGGTCGCAATGACGTGTTCAATGCCCAAGTCGCGGGCGACGGGTTCGACTTGGTAGGGGGTGGCGGCCGAGATGATGGCGACCGTATGCCCCTGTGAGAGATGGGCGGCGACCAGCGCACGCGACTCTGGAAAGATCGCATTTGTCAGATATTTGAGATAGACCTCTTCACCAACCTCAAGAAAGACCCGCTCCTCAATGCCATTTACGCCGCGCGTGCCGGTGGCGGCGAGAGCGGCAAAGTTGCGATTGCCAATGGCGTAGACGATGATGCCGCTCAACTGAGCAATGATCTCACGCGAAGTCGCCTGCCCGCTCAAGAGGCGGGTTTGCACAAACTGTTGTGCCGAAAAGCCGTCGATCAGCGTGCGGTCGAGGTCAAAGAACGCGCCGATATGTGCGCCTTTTTCATCCTCAAGCACCTCTTTTGCAACCGCGTCGAGACGTGAGCCGGGGACGATTTCTCGGCCGATTGGAATCGCCACCCGATCTGTGCGCTGCTCTAAAATCAGAGCTTGCAGTTGCAGAATCCGCTCTGACACATGATCCAATTGGTCGATGAATGCGTCGATCTGTTCACGACGATGGTCGTTTTCATCGGGGATCAGGTTGCGATGTTTGGCGAGGCGAATGCCATTGAGCAAAAACGGCTTTGAGACTGCCTCACGCCGCCGGACACGCCCCTGCCAGTGCATCTCTTCCCCCAACGCCATGCAGACCTTCAGACATTCATTGGCATCAAACTCACCCTGCCATCCTTTGAGAGCCTGTGCCACCACTTGATACGCCTCGACATAAGGTGAAAGCAGCGCGGGCGCGACCAAAATTTGCTGGTCACCGAGCGGGTCGAGCGTCCCCGTTTGCCAATTTTCATGGAATAATTTTAGGTCGGCCTCAATTTCATCACTAAAGATGGCGCGGCGCGAGTAGAAGAACTCGAATTTGAACAGATCGCGCAACGCCATAATCTCTTGCCAAAAGGCAAACTGTGTATCATCAAACGCGCTTTCAGCCAGCTTTGCAACGCTCAACTCGATAAATGCGCGATTGACGAGGTGATGCACGGCCATATTGCTGTAGTAGACGGCCGATAGATAGTTGTCAGGGATGATGGCGTATTTGGCTTGTGCGCCGCGTCCCTGCTGCTGAATGATCTCCCCTTTGACCAGCAGGTTGAGCGCGTTTTGCAAGCTAGAGCCGAGCGATTTTTCCCGATCAACGAGCGCATCCGCCTTGTGACTTTCGATCAGCGCCATCAGGTTTGCGATGTCCTGACTAAGCACCGTTTTTGTCGCAGCATAGCGGCTCAACAGCGTGGCGCAGACGAGTGAGGCGGTCGTGACCGGCGTGATTCTGTTGATCTGATAGGCGAGTTCGAGCGCGAAACGGGGCAGGGCTGAATCGGCCGTCCCCCGCACCAGATTGACCGTCGGATCGTTAGCGGCCTCGCCCATATCGACTGGCTCTCCAAATCGAATGGAGATTTTGCCCATATCTTGACCCATTTTGCGAACGTAGTTGAGGAACCATGCGAGGGATTCGGCCGATTTCTCTGCCCCCCGTCCCTCTTTTGTCATCTGATCGACATCTGGAATCAAGTCATAGACAATCGACACTGGGACAAAAGCGACTGGTTTCTGTGGCGTTTGGGCTTCCGCAACATATTTCAGAATGCCCATTTTTGGCCAAACGAGCTTGCCCGTCCGTGAGCGCGTCCCTTCGATTGCCCACATAAAATGTTGTCGATTGCCAATGACGGAGCTAATAAAGTGCTTTAACGTCGCTTTGTAAACATCATTATCTTTGAAGGAACGACGGATGAAAATGGAGCCGACTTTGCGGCCGAGTTGTCCCAGCCCGGCAAACGCCATGTTGATGCCGCTAAAAATATACGGGATCGGCAGCCCATAACGCGCCAAGACAACGGTCAGCACAAACATATCGATGTAGGTCTTGTGCGTCATCACAAACGCAACCGATGACTTTCGCATCAGTCGCGCTAGACGGCGCATCTCGTCATCATTCGCGTCAATGGTCGTCTCGTAACCACGCCCCAAAACATACTCCGCCATCTGAACCGCCACCATGTCAGCTAGCGGCGCGTGTTCAGTATAGAGTTCCTTGAGATAACCGCGTGCCTCTTTTTCGATCTTCGGCAGCGCAACATTTTTATTGCCCGCGATTTCGGCGAGTGTTTCTTGAAAGTCAGGGTTGTTGAGGAGCTTTTGAATGTTTTCTGATGACATTTGGGGTTCCTTTGGGCTGTCAATCTATTCGTATCATCGGATTGTAGGACGAAATAGAAGGATGCTCAAGGCAGCGCAACAAACACTGTTTGATCTGGCTACTGAAAGAGCATTATAGATTCAGGTTGTTAGCTCTCACACCATCTCTCTTACAACAATTCTTACGAATAATTCTCAAATAGCATAAGCGAGCCTCACAGCATAAGAATCAGGACTTTTAGACTATGTTGTTGCCTGATACCGTCCTGTATTCTGTTCATTATTTCAAAATCCGTACCCGAAGGGGCAAAATTCCATAATACCCCGTCCGCTTGCGGCGGGGATAGGAATTTTGAGGATTTTTTATTTGGGGTTAAATGGAGGATTCAAGAGTCGTCAGACTCATGCCGCAGCAGCAAAAAAGCAAAGATCGGCACGAGTGCCAGTGCGGCACGCTTAAGCGTGCTTTGTGGAGGTTCGCGGTCTGCAAGGGGCATGTTGTGCGGAGGCGGGGTTGCCACCGGTGTCAACACTTGGGCAGTCGTGGCTGGCAGTGAAGCCGAACCATCAACATTATCTGTTCCTGCAACTAGCACGGCAGGCTCCCCCTCTTTACGCTTTTCAAGCGTTTCGCGTTTTGGAATCCCCTGCTTCATGCGCGTCTCGGTGTCCAACGAAATCGCATCTTCGTCTGGCACAACTTTTGAGCCGTAGCGATTAGCGTACACCTGTGTAAACTCCGCGCCAAAAAACAAAATTTGTGAGGAGTAGTTGACCCAGAGTAGCAGAATAATCAACGCACCGGCCGCGCCATAATTATCGGCAATCGTGCTTTGTCCTAGATAAAGCCCAATCGCAAATTTGCCGATTGTGAACATCAGCGCAGTCATCAATGCACCACGCCACACATCACGCCACTGAATAATCACGTCGGGGATATATTTGAACATCAACGCAAACAACCCGGTGATGACGACAAACGAGATGATAAGGTTGAGTGCCTGTCCCAAAATGGCTAAATCTTCGCCGCCACCAGTCAATATATCTGTTAGCTGGCTCAACCCCGCGCTCAGAATCAGCGAAACGAGCAGTAGAAAAGCGACACCCAGCACAAGGCTATAGGAGAAAAGCCGCGCTTTAATCGTTCCCATAATGCCACGATCTGGGTCTGGTTGGACATCCCAAATTGTGTTGAGGGCATCCTGCAACTGTGCGAAAACACCAGATGCACCAAGAATAAGCGTCACGATCCCGATAATCAATGCCCATCTGCTATCGTTGCTGCCCGGTTGGTTTGCATTTTCGATGATTAATGCGACTGACTCGGCCGCCCGCGACCCCAGCAATGCGCTCAATTGTCGCTCGAGTTGCGTGTTTGCATTTTCAAACACCTTCCCCGCAATTGACAACACAAAAATAATCAGCGGTGGAATCGAGAACACGGTGTAATAAGCCATCGACGCAGCGAGACGACTCGCTTTGTCTTCACCCCACTCCTTGACAATTTGTTGCAAAAAGGATTTTAGTTCAGCAAAGTTCATCTTGTAATGGTAGTAGAGAATATGCCAAAGCGGGATTGTTTATACCGCAATTTGTGCAGGGGCAGGCAAGAGAGCGGTGCTAAATAGTCAGGCAAAAGTTTTGGGGCAATGGTAAACGGTAATCGGTATACAGTATTCGGTATTGACCTGTGGTAGAACGCACACCGAATACCGACTTACCGAATACCGAACACCCGATTACTTTTGATTAAGTACTTACTGACCTAACGCCTCTCGAATGTCACGTTCAGCAGCGATCAACGCACTGGTCACATCGCCACCGCTCGCCACTGACTCAATTGCTGTCGTCAAAGGCACCCAGTATTCTGCCATCGCGGGCGCAATTGGGAATGGCTCACTTGCCGCCAAAACTGTTGCAGCTTGTTCGACAAACGGATCTGTTATGGTCGCATTGTTCGTGACCGGGATGCGGCCTGAGTCAGCGAGGACGGTTTGGATTTCGGCCGAGATCAAATGCGCTAAAAAGGCCGAAACAGCTTGCTCATTTTCCACACTTGCCGAAACGTACGCCACATCATACAGTACCCACCCGCTCATACCGGTCGGAAACGCATCAATTGCCAAATTGTCTACCCCAACGCTGTTGACCAATCGCTGTATATTCCATGTCGCATCCAAAATGAACCCGACCTCTCCACGCACAAATGCTTCGATGTCGCCATCTCCGTATGCTTGGTCATCATTAAAGTTGGCGAGCTGTTGTAGCCAAGTGATGCCGGCCACGTCGTTAAACGTTGGATTGCCATCTGCATCCATCAGTTGACCACCTTGTGCTGCTAGCGTCGCGCCAGAATAGTACAGGCCACGCTCGAGATTAAACGGCACGTCGCCGCGTAAAATTTGCTCAAGCGAAGACGCTGACTCCGCCTGCAACGTTTTGTTGCGGAACAGCAGAATCCCTTTTGCCGTAAAGGGTAACCCCACCAGTTGACCCGCGTATTCAGCATTTTCAAGTGCCGCTTGGTTGAGCGTCGCAAGAACCGGTTTGGTTAAAAAGGTTGTCGGGTCTCGCACCAATCCATCTTCGACAAAGCTGCCTCCCCAATCTATTGGCGCAAGGAAGATGTCGGGCGGCTCGGCCGAAGTCTCAAATGCAGCCTTTGCCTCTTCCTGCTCGATAAATCGCGCCGTCACGTCCACATCCGGATAAAGAGCTTCAAACGTGCGGAAGCTCGCCTCTATCGTCTCGCCCTCAGTTCCCGGAAAGGCGTGCCAAATGGTTATCTCACCGATGATAGGGTCGGATGAGTTGTTGCTTGTCGTTTGCCCCTTCGGTTGCCATGCAGCATGTCGATCATCGCTGCCGCTGTTGGTTAGCCGCTTGCTCTCGCTGCCATCGGCACGCACGCGATAAATCTCATTTGAGCCATGCCAGTTGGTGTGCAAGACTATCCATTCGCCGTCGGGCGACCAGTCGCCCAAGATCGTATCGGCCGGCAAGTTCGTTTCAACTTTTGTCGGTGTGCCGCCATCGGCATCAACGGTAAAAATCTCGGCCGCGCCGCTTGTATAGGCATAGTAGGCCACCTGCTGAGAGGTCGGTGACCAAACGGGATCGAGATAGCTGCCATCACCTGTCACAAGTGCAGCTTGATTTGCACCATCATTATCCATTGTCCAAATTTCGGGCTTCTCGTCGCTGCGAATCGTCCAGAAAACGAGCCGCTCGCCATCAGGTGACCAACTCGGCCAGAAGCTATGCCCATCCTCCTCGCTCGTCAGCCGTACCGTTTCGCTGCCATCAGCTCTCATCTTCAAAATAGAAGCGACCCCTTCCAGATCGGCATGATAGGCCAGCCACTCCCCATCAGGCGACCACGCACCCGTAAAATCAGCCAGCGCGTTGGTCGTCAACTTTTGCAACTCGCTGCCGTCTGGTCGCATCATCCACATATCCTCGCCGCCGTCACGGTCAGAGGTAAAGGTGAGCCATTGACCGTCGGGTGACCATCTCGGCCGAGTGTCATTGCCCTCATCGTCCGTCAACTGCAAGCGATTTTTCCCTTCTAACCCCATCGTCCAAATCGTCCACGTGCCACCCCCCTGCTGTGACTGAAATGCGATGCGACTGCCGCCACCCCCAAACTGGCCTTCTATCATAAATGAGGGGGCGAGTAACGAGGAAGATTCTTCAGTCGGTGGCACATCTGTCGGTGGCACGTCAGTGGGGGGCGCATCCGTCGGCGGCACGTCAGTTGGCGGGTCATCAACATTTGCAACAACTGCTGTTGGTGGCTCTTCCGTTGTTCCACCAGCCGCACTGTTGTCCCGATTGAGGATAAAGTAAACGGCCGTGACCAACAAAATGAGTGCCAACATGCCTCCGATCCCAAACAAGAGAAACGATCTTGGCTTTTCTGACGTGCCGGTGGGTGTTTGAGGGACATACGAAGATGGATCATCTTCCTCATCCATGGGGCCGACTATGGTCGGCCGATAGCCCGGTGTTGATGGCGTTTCTGACGGAGGCTCATTGAACTGAAAATCATCTTCCGCATCCATAGGGCCGAGTATTGTCGGTCGATAGCCCGGCGTTCCTGAAGAAGGTTCATTGAGCTGAGGATCATCTTCCCAATCCATGGGGCCAAGTATTGTCGAACTATCGGATACACTTGGAGCCTGCGAATCTGCCGGCTCTTCCCAGAATAGATCGGGCGGGTCATCCTCCCCAAACATCATATCATCGCCCAGTTGGGTCACAAATGGGTCGTTGTCAACTTGAGTTTTGCCAACATCAATGCGTGAATCGGCCGATGGCGGCGGCGAACTTAGTACATTCACAAGAGCCTCTGCTAGCTCTCGTGCATTTTGATAGCGGTCATTGGGGTTTTTAGCCAATGCGCGTCGTATGACAGAATCGATAGCGGGGGGCAGATTAGGATTGCGTTCGAGAATATTGGGGATGGGTTGTGTGATATGCTCGATCAACTGCTGAACAGGTGTGTCACCACCAAAAGGCATGTCATTTGACAACATCTCGAACAAAACCACGCCCAGCGCATAAATATCGGTGCGACCATCGACGGCTCTTCCCCTCTGCGCCTGTTCTGGACTCATGTAGGCCGCCGTGCCGATGATATTATTGCCGGTGAGATTCGAGGTTTTCTCACCCAGTTTGACAATGCCAAAGTCGGAGAGATAGGCGTTGTCATATTGATCAAACAGGATATTGGCTGGCTTTAGGTCGCGGTGAAAAATGTTGTTTTGATGGGCAACATCGAGCGCGTCGGCAAGCCGATCAATGATGCGGATGGCGGCCGATAGCGGGAGTGCACCGCCTTCGATGCGCTCTGCCAGTGACCCACCCGCCATGTAGCGCATGACAATAAACGGTTGATCCTGATCCCCAAAGTCATACACAGGCACAATCGCCGGGTGTTCCAGCGCGGCAATCGTCTGTGCCTCAAGCCGAAAACGAGCGCGAAATTGTGGATCATGTAAGAACTGTCGGGGCAGCACTTTGACAGCTACCTCTCGCTGGAGTGGATCAGTGGCAAGATAGACGGTTGCCATTCCGCCTCGGCCGAGTTCTCGAATAATTTGATAACGGTCTATTTTTTCAAGCATGACGTGATTGTAGACAAAACGTCTCGTTGTGAACTGTTCTGAGTAGAAGAATCTGGCTATGCGGCCGAAAACACTCAACCACTTCCGACGCGCCTGCTATTGTTTGCATTGAACATTGTAGCATGTTGACAACGCCCATCGAAATGCCTTGGCGTATCAGTCGGCCGCACAGTAGGCGATGGCAGTGTGTGCCAAAATTTCGGCGAGTTGTACAACCGACTGTAGATCAACCCACTCTTCGGCCGAGTGCAACCCATGACCGACTGGCCCAATCAACACCGTTTCGCTGCCAGTCGCCGCATGAAAGGCCGCGTCTGTCCAAAACATCTGCCCAATGTGCGGCGCAGACGTTCCCAACACATCCTCTGTCGCCCTCGTTAAGGCTTGCACCAGCGGTGCATTGGGTGACACTTCAAAGGGATCGCGCACCAGCTCAACACATAAGTCAGCTTTGAAGGCCGGATCGGCCGCCCGCAACCGATCAAGCAACTCTTCGATCTCGGCGGTCACCTGTTCAACGGTCTCACCCGGCAGGGTGCGCCGTTCGATGCCACAAACACATTCGGCCGCATACGCACTCCACTCTGTCCCGCCATGCAGCGTCGCGGCATGTAGCGAGGGTTGCCCTAACAGAGGGTGTGCAGGCCGCTGCGCCAACGCTTGTTCCAGCCCATCCAGTTCTGACAAAAATCGCCCCATTCGCATGTTGGCATCAACACCCAAATCGGGGCGACTGCCATGATAAGCACGGCCGTATGTGCGAACCTCAAGCCAAATAAATCCTTTGTGTGCGAGACTGATTTTCAGATCGGACGGCTCGGTGACGATCACGCCGTCCGGTTGATAGTGCGGCAAAATCGACTGCACGCCGATGCTTGCAAACTCCTCATCAGCGACGGCCGCGATCAATAAATCGCCTGCCAGCGTCATGCCGCTTTGTTGCAAAGCGGACACGGCGGCAATTTGAGCGGCAAGCGAGCCTTTCATGTCCTGAGAGCCGCGCCCATATAGCTTCCCATCGCGGATCGCGCCGCTGAATGGCTCTGCCATACCTGTCGCGCTGACCGTATCGAGGTGGGCGTTGAGCATAAGAGAGCGACCGTTGCCTGTGCCGGGCAATCGGCCGACGACACTCACCCGCCCCGCCTCTGGCTCATATCGCTTCACCTCCAACCCCAACGCCGACAATACATCTGCCACGTAATCTGCGATCTCTGCTTCGCCAACTCCGTCCTCAGACAATGAGGGATTGGTCGAGTCAATTTGTACCAAACGGGCTAGAATTCTTTCAAGATGAGTTGTGTCAATCATGCTCATAATATAGCATAGGCCGTGTGTTTTTCCTGAACAGCTTGCATAAGATAAAAAGCCGCGAATCATCAAATAGATGACTCACGGCTTATATCGGGAAGGGAAGGAAGGGAAGAGAGGTTACTGCAAATCACTCATGTAAAAATTTGTTTGCTTATCATTGGGTGCGAGTGATATTGTCCCTTTCTCAATTTCAGATGTTAAAAACTGGAGCAGCTCATTGGGGTCGGTGAACCCATATCGCTCCCCACTTCCATCGACAGATTCCAATGAAAACCGCCACTCATTTGCGTTTGGATGCGACTCTGGAGCAACATGCCAGCAACGAATTAAGTAAGCGCGATATGGTTTATCTTTCACCGCGACCTTCCTTGTAAACTTAGGCAACCCAAGCTGTTGCCATTCCAAGATAACTGTGTCATAGTGTATCAAGAAACGTTTGCAGAACGTTTGCAGAATTTATAGGGGAACAGGATGTCAGGAACCCCGCGCTAAAGCGACGGGGCTTGAAAGAGCCTCGTACCTGACCCGCCTAAGCACTTAGGGTGCTACGTTCGTTCAGAAATAGGTACGTTTGAATGCTTCTCCAGTTCAGACCACTACGGTTCGTTGTTAAAAGCGTTGAGGGTAGGCGCGGTGCAGCGAACGCCAAACCTGAGCAGAACATTGGCTAGTACACTGCGGCGTAGATAATTGACATATTGTTCTCGTCATTATCCAGAGTGGCACGCTATTAGAGAACAGGTCAGATACTTACGCCGTGCTGTACTAGGAGATATTTACTGCCGAAAGGCAAGGACATCGTAAGATGCAACAAGTTTTC
>CAYMGE010000018.1:0-78132 GCA_964389925.1 uncultured Ardenticatenaceae bacterium | reverse complement strand
ATATCATCCATCTTTGGCGATTATAAAACGTCCTCTGTCTTTGTCAAGTTGCTCCTACCACAAGCCACATCGAGCGACAATCTGTCACCCTCTGCTTCTTTGCGCCTCGTGTTCTCGGCTCTTTTGCGCGACCCTTCTTTTTTACAACTTGTGGCAGCATGACCATGCTTGTTCACCTATGACCACTTTTTAACGACTCAGGCTGATTTTGCTCATGAACCTACCCATCCGTTTTGCTGGTCAAATTCTCTAAAAATGGCTTGAGGAACTCAACGGGTAGCGGGAAGATCGTCGTCGTGTTGTTTTCTACACCGATCTCGACGAGCGTTTGCAGATAACGCAACGTCATCGCGCCCGGCTCTGAGTTAATCATTTGAGCAGCCTGCGCTAACTGCTCAGATGCCTGCAATTCACCCGTCGCATGGATGATTTTGGCACGACGCTCGCGCTCTGCCTCTGCCTCACGTGCCATTGCACGAATCATCTGGTTGTTCAGCTCAACATCCTTGATCTCGACGATACTGACCTTGACACCCCACGGCTCTGTTGCATCATCAATGATGTGTTGCAGGCGGTCGTTGATCTTTTCACGGTCTTGCAGAATTTGGTCGAGCGATGATTGACCGATCACGTTACGCAGGCTTGTCTGGGCGATTTGCCACGTGGCGCGCCGGTAGTCCTCGATTTGGATGATCGCGGCAACAGGGTCGATGACGCGGAAGTAGACAACGGCATTGACGCGCACCGTCACGTTGTCTTGCGTGATCGCTTCCTGCGCGGGAACGTCGAGCGTAATGGTACGCAGATCGACCTTCTCCATTTTGTCGATGATGGGAAATAGGAAGAAGATGCCGGGTCCCTTCGCCCCATCTTGGACTTTACCAATGCGGAAAATGACGGCGCGTTCATATTCCTTCACCACGCGAATTGCTGTGGCAATAATGCCGATAGTGAAAATAATAATGGGTAGAATCAGGATTTCCATTAGCTTGCTCCTAAGAATAAGGAGGAAGGATGAAGGATGAAAGTTAGGTTCACATCCTATCATTTTCGCTCCTGCGCTGGCGAGCCGTCAGGTTCATGACAACTCCTCTGGGTTAAACGTTTGATTTGTAGACAACTATCTCGGCTGCCTGCCGCTAATTATAGCTGTTTGTGGGCTGATTTGATACGTGGAAAAGCCTGATAATGTCAACGACTTGACCTAATTTTGCCGCCCAACCAAATTAACCCAGCCAATACAAATACTAACCCGTACTCAATGACAGGGATGCGGATGATTTCGTTGGCGGCCGACCAGTTGCCATTATATGTGTAGATGGCAAAGGCGATAAAACTGATGATAACTGCCCAGTTTGCCCAGCTCGGTAAATCCAGCCCCCACATCTGCGTGACGACGACGAGCGTGGCAAAACCAAAGAAAAACATCGACCAAAACGGATCGGTGTCCAGCCGCCATGCACTTTCAATAGCAACCAGCGTGCCGTGTATCAAGACCAAAAATTCTTGGAAAAATGTCCAGTATTTATTGACATGAATGCGGGTAAAAAAGAGGCTTCCTTGTAGCAGAAGGAAAAACATATAGAAAAAACCAACTAGGTGCCCAAATGTATTTTCCATCGGGTGATACCAAAAGGTGTATACGGCCGCCCACGCAAAAACATAGCCGTGGTAGGTGCGGACTGCGCCCGCTGGCTTTGTCAGTGCCTTGATCTTTTTACCAAAAAAGAGACCGCGCCGCTGATTTTCCATCAACAGCACCATGACGAGCAGCAAAATGACTGAGCCTTGTGATGAAAGAATAGACACATCTTGCGCCAGCCCATCGTACCAAAACATCGTTTGCAGCAGGTGAAGGACGATAAAGAAGGCGTTCATGCCTAACGCTAGAATGTTGACACGATGTAAGTTGCGCGAGTACTTCGTTTTGTCGCGCTGTGCGATGTATATGAGCCACCAAAAGGCGACTTGGTGGGCGAGATAGCCAATCCACGCGCTGGCGCGGGTGACAGCGGTTGGGTTGGGTAGTTGCCAGACATAGAAAGAGAATCCTGTGTCGGGCAGAAATTCAAATTGGGGGAGCAGCGGCCGAATAAAATAAATTAAAACGGTGAATGCTGCACTAAATGCGACCCCATACCACATTGCTCTTGTTGCATCGATGGGCGTGGTCGAGTTTTCCTGTGTGCGTGTGCGAATAGTTTGTGTCATGATGATCCTGCTTGATTATGATAGTTGCGAATTAACATGCCAGTTGCTCTAAGCATAGCGAACTGGGCATAAAATGGCTGTAATTCGACATCACATAGCAGATCGATCATATAAAGATGGGATAGTTTGGTCAGAATACGCTGTATCAATTCTGAACCAATACCCTGCCCTTGATAGGCTGGCAGAACTTCGAGCAGCGGAATGTAGGCTGACAACACGCCGTCGGAGATGGCGTTGATAAAGCCCGCGACTTGCCCAGTTTTATCATCGAGAGCGATGACAACTGCGTAGCTATTTTGGAGAATTTGGCGGTGGGTTTCAGGGGAAGGAGGATTCGACCACCCGACAAAAAAACCGCCATTGAGTTGCTCGGCCGAAACGCCTTCAACATCATCTATATATCGAATCATAGGTTCTCAACCAGCCACTTCTCAATCTTCCCTTGCGGCATTGAAAAGTTAACGCCCAGCGGGTGATTTGTCAGTGTGGCCTTTCTGCCGCTTGCCTTGGATGCACTCCATAAATGCCTGCGATCTGATTGCGCGTTTTCTTCCCTCTGATTGTTTCCAATGCCACCCAAAAGAAGAAAGAGAAAGAAAAAGAACTGTCTTTACCTCTTTCTCTTTTTCTTCCTTCTTTTCTACTTCACCTTCTTTCCCACATGAGCGTTTTCTTTTTATCGTCATTTCCTACGCTACATGTTGCTATTTTTCTGCAAACAAGATGCTTCACACGTGGTCTAGTTTTGGGGGTAATTATATATCACGTACCGCGATGAGAATCTAAACTGATAATTGATCTGTGGAAAAAGGTGTGTCTGACTGCTGCGTCTTAACGTTAAGTCAACTTAAAAAGCGGCTTTTTTGTGCTATCTTGTGCCACGATAAACGCCCAACTAAGACTATTCTCCTAGTACTTTAGTCCCAATTGAATCATCTGTAAGCACTGGTGTAAGCGGTTTTAACCAAAATCAGTCCAAATATGTTGGAATCCCTGTGGTGGAGCCACAACGATGAAACTGAAAGAACGCTTACTTGCAACCCCCCAGACTCTCTTTATCCTCATCCTATTGGCTGCATTTTGTGGCACAATTTTAGTTGGGCGACCTTCGTTAGAGGTATATGCTGACACGCCAACGTTTGTGCCACAAGCCCGGCTGATTGTGCAGCTTGCCAGCGTTGACGCAGACATTACATCGGCCGTTGAAGCCCTCGGTGGCGAACTGCTAACCGCTTTGCCCGGCTCAGGCATTGCGATTGTGCGCGTGCCAACAGCGGGCATCGCAACGCTGGAGGCACACCCCGCAATTGCAGCTGTTGCCCACGATCAGCCCGTATTTAGTGTGCCAAATGACCCCGACCAGCAGACATTGGAAAACAGAATCTATTTGCCGCTCATAGTGACAGGAGACAAAAAGCGGGCTGAGACATTTGGCGAACCGACTACGCTCGATGATACGTTCGGGGCCGAGATTGTCACCACCCCTGAAAACGCCCGTTCGTTAAAAAATGAAGTGATCTTCAAAGACACATTTGAAAATGGCTGGCAGTATTGGGGCTGGACTCTGAAACATGATGTCGATAATGGCGAAACACATAGTGGGAGTTCATCCTTCTCAGCCACCTTCCTGACGCAGTGGGAGGGTATTTTGCTGCACCACAATACGCCCCATTCGGTGACAGAGTTCAACACGCTGGCTTTTTGGGTGCATGGCGGTGAGGATGGCGGACAACGCCTTTGGCTACGGGCTGGCTTAGACAGTATGGCTGATTTTACGCAGACAAGCGTTTTTGTCGATGCGGCCGCCAACCAGTGGCGTTATTTTGAGATACCGCTGGCTGATTTAGGAATGACAGATAGCGTGCAAAATCTCGTTTGGCAGTTGGCTTCTGAAGTGGAAAGCACCGTTGTTAATGACGGCACGACTATTTATCTAGATGATGTGAAGCTGATCTATCGACAGGAAAACGGCAGCAGTATCCCGTTTGCGCCGTTTGAGTTGGTCACTTTGGAAGCGGCCTCGGCCGATTGGCAGACCGTGACGCTCGCCAACACCTACGGCAGCCTCGTTGCAACCTGTGCTGCTCGTAGCATTGGCAACACAGCCCCATTTGTCGTGCGGCTCCGCAATGCTGAGGGTGGCAATCAGTTTGATATTCGCCTACAAAACCCTTCTAACGCAACTGTGGAAGATGCGCCCGTTGACTGTCTAGTGATGGAAGAAGGGGCGTGGCGGCTGCCTGACGGCCGGCTGGTCGAAGCACAAAAATATGTCAGCCAATCGACAGAACATGACACCTATTGGAACGGAGAGCGGCAGTGGTATCTGCACAGCTACAAGCAGCCGGTCGTTTTTGGACAGGTGATGAGCTTTGATGACCCAAGTTGGTCGGTGTTTTGGAGTCGTGGGGGACAGCCGGCGGATGCGCCATCGGCCGATGTTCTCTTCACGGGCAAACACGTTGGCGAGGATAGCAACACCACACGCCAGCCCGAAACGATTGGTTTTATCGTGATGGAAGCGGGCAGCGGCATGATTAACGGGGTGATCTACAACGTCGGGTTGGGCGATGCCACAGTTGAGGGGTTTGACACAGGCAAAGGCTATCTCTACAAGCTAGACCCACCATTTGCGGCAGACCCACAGTTTGCTATCGCCACACAAGCAGGCATGTTAGGCGCAGACGGCAGTTGGGCGCAGTTGTATGACGCGGATGCGCTCACAACGGAAAGCATCATCCTCAACGTTGATGAAGACCAACTGAACGATGATGAGCGTAAACACCCGGGCGAGACAGTCAGCTATTTCGTCTCTGCACAGCCATTTGTCAACGCATCATTTCGCACAACGCAAGATTTAACCGCCCTATATACCTTTGAAGAAGGGGAAGGTCGCTTTGTCAACGATGTATCAGGGTTTGAGACCCCCATTGCGCTGGAGATAAAAAAGAGCGAGTCTGTCAACTGGGCGAGTGATGGATTAACGGTCAATCAGGAGACCGTCATTAGTTCGAGAAGTCATGAGAAAGCGGTTGCGGCGCGGTGTCAGGCGAACAATGCTTTAACGCTTGAGGCGTGGGTGTCACCCACAGACAGTGATGTGAGTGTCGAAGGTCGTATTTTGACATTCTCGGCCGATGCCGATAATTTCAACTTCGCGCTCGTCCAAAATGGTACAACTTACAGCGTCAAGCAGCTCACATCTAAGACAGAGGCGACTCTTACCGCCCCCATTGACACCATTACCCAAGAGCGTCAACACATTCTATACACATGGGACGGCGCAACAGCAACCCTCTTCATTGATGGCGAACAGGTTGCTCAACAACCCTTAGACGGCACGCTCGAAAATTGGGATGAAAAGTATTTTATCTCTCTTGCCAACGAGCGACAGGAAAACCGTGCGTGGCTCGGCACGTATCATCTCGCCGCCATTTACTGTCGTGCGCTAACAGCGGCCGAAGTCTTGCAAAACTATGCAGCAGGCACAGGTGGCAAGTTTGTCCGCACCGCGCCAGACTCCGCGACCGATTACTTTGCCGCGATGGGATTGCAGAGTTCACGTGTTCATGGACATGATGGGTCAGGAATTGGCGTGGCAGTGGTCGATACGGGGGTGAGTTCGGCCGAGATTGGCAAACCGCTCACCGCTGCTTTCACCTCACCCACACTTGGCACGTTGGGCGAAGTCGACACGGAGTTGTTTAACGATCTGAGCTATTGGCAAAGTGCAGGCGTGGCTGACGCGGTTGATGGCAATGGACATGGAACCTACATGGCAAACATCATTGCCAGCGAGCGTACCGACCAATTTGGTGAGGCAATCGGAGTTGCACCAGAGGCAGACATCATCAGCGTCAAGGTGTTGGATGAGGAAGGCAAGGGGACGATCACCGATGTCGTCTATGGCCTCTATTGGATTTATGTCAATCGTCAGCAACACAACATCCGCGTTGTCAACCTCTCCTTGATGGGGCCCGTCACGACTCCTTATGCGTTTAATCCGCTCAACTACATGGTCGAACTGCTGTGGAAAGAGGGGATCGTCGTGGTTGTGGCGGCGGGAAATACGGGGCCGATGGCAGGCTCTATCACGACCCCCGCCAACGATCCGTTCGTGATTACCGTCGGCTCACTGACCGACAACTACACGCCGAGCGATTTGACAGATGATTACATCCCACCGTTTAGCGCGGCCGGCCCCACTGAATCGGGACATATCAAACCAGATATCCTCGCACCCGGCGCACACTTTGTGATGCCGATGGCTCAAACGACAACTTGGGCAGTCACACAACCCACTAGCTATGTCGGGAATGCGTTTTATAAGGGGTCTGGCACATCTGTCTCGGCCGCCGTGACAAGCGGCGTGGTCGCCATGATGCTCGAAGCAGACCCCACGTTGACACCCAATCAGGTTAAATATCGGCTGATGGATTCGGCCGAGCCGCTCCTCGTCAGCGATGAGTCAGATGTCAAAACGTACAGCATCTTCCAACAGGGGGCTGGACGTATTCAAGCTGACGCGACGATTCAAAATACCTCGATGAATGAGGCAAACGTTGGTCTCATCCCATTTGAATGGCAAGTCGGCCCTGTTGTCTTCGATGAGACGCGGCTTGGCTTTAAGCTAGTCGATAGCGACCGCAACCCCCTGCCAGAAGACAAAGATTATTTCTGGGACGGAATCTACCATTGGGCAGGAACGTATTACTGGTCTGGAACCTATTATTGGTCTGGGACTTATTATTGGTCTGGAACCTATTATTGGTCTGGCTCAACCCACTGGGATGAAACTGATTACTTTACGAATAGCTCTTACTATTGGTCAGGAACCTACTACTGGTCAGGAACGTATTATTGGTCTGGCTCTTATTATTGGTTTGGATTAATTCCCGGAGACGAACAGTAATCGTCTCCGACTATTTATTTGCAGTGTATTGGAAGAAAAATTGTGAAGATGAAAACTCTACAACGTGCATACATTTGGATCGTGACGTTGGCAGGTCTCCTTTTATTTGTCTGGGCGTTGACTTCTCTACCATCCTACGTTGATTATTGGCTATTGGCTCAATTAGCTTTGCTAAACATTGTGGCGCAGTTTGTTGCTTCGAGCGTTGCGCGGCAAGGGCTTGTTTTTGGCGTGAGCCATGCAGTCAATCTCGCGGCGGTCGGTCTGTTTGGTGTTGAGACCGGCGTGTTGCTGGCACTGACGGCTAGTTTGAGCGTGTGGCTGCTCAAAACGATACGCAAACAGCGCAGTTGGCGTGGGTCGCTTGAGCAACTCAGCTTCAACACGGGAATGGAGGCGATCAACATTTTCATCTCTGGTTGGTTTTTGGTTGGGTTACAGAGTATGCTGCCACAAGAGGGGTGGTTCGGCCGATTCGTCCCATGGATCATCGCCGCCGTCGCCAACGATCAGGGCAATTTGTGGATGGTTGCGTTAATCGTCTATTTGCAAAAAAAGCTCAGTCCAATCAAGTTCGTTTGGCAAAGTGGCTGGGCAATGCCGATCAACATCACGACCGGAGCTGTCGGTGGCGTGCTGTTGGCAACGGTCACAGGAGCCTTAGGCTCGGAAGGGATCATGATCTTCCTTTTCCCACTCTTGCTATCGGGCTATTCATTCAATATGTACGTTGGTCAGACCGAACAGCAGATGGATGTCATCAAACAGCGCACCGAAGAGCTAGAGGTCGCCAATGGCAAAATGCGCGAGATGGCGCGGGAAAAAGACAACATGCTCGCCGTCCTCTCACACGACATGCGAACATCCATTTCTGGCATTCACGCCTCGATTCAAATGTTGCAAGACCCAACACTTGCCCTGACACGTGAGAAAGCCCATCGTCTTCTACAGGTTATTGCTCACAGTGAGCAAGCGTTGACCGGCATGGTTGACAACATTTTGCGCGTCGAGAAAGCCGAAGACACCGACAAATTATTGCCACAGCGCGAATTTTTCAATATGACGGACGTAGTGGCGGGAGTTGTCACGTCGCTCGACACGCAGGCGGGCGAAAAGCGCGTGCGCCTGCATAGCTACGGCGGCAATGTGCCGGCATATATCGAGGCGGACAAGCAGATGATCCAACAGGTTGCTCTCAACCTCATCTCAAACGCTATCAAATACACGCCAAATGGCGGTAGTGTATTTGTCTCCCTTGATATGCGCGATGACCAAGTGGTGTTAGACGTAGAAGATACGGGCTATGGTATTCCAAGGCACGCCTTAGATCAGATATTTGAGCCATACTATCGTGTTGAAGAGCATGAAAAGAAGGCACTTGGGACGGGTTTGGGACTTTCGATTGTCAAGCGATTTGTCAACGCGCATGGCGGCAACATCGAAGTGGTCAGCGAGGTGGGGAATGGCAGTCGCTTCTCAGTACAGTTGCCGATGCTGGGCGGGGCCGATGTGCATGAGGTTAAGCCAATCTCGCCACCCAACTTTCGTTTTCAAGATCATATTCCGGCAAAAGCAATTTCGGCCTAAATTCTTGGCAGAAAGGAAACGAGGGTTTATCCCAACTGGTACAACGCCCCGAATTTTCCGCGCAGATAATCCATATATGGCTCAATGCTCAACTCGTCGCCCGTGACGCGCTCGACGATCTCAGGGGCGGTGTACTTTGCGCCATACTGATATATGTTTTCGTGTAGCCATTTGTGCAGAGTGTCAAACTTGCCTTGTCCAATTTCACTTTGGATTTCGGGGTGGGCGGCTTGTGCCTGCTTAAAGAATGTCGCGCTCATAATGTTGCCAAGCGTGTACCCCTGAAAAACACCGCCAATGATCCCGCTATACCAATGCACATCTTGTAGCACACCGTCGCTATCGGTCGGCGCACGCATTCCGAGATCAGACTCATAGCGAGCGTGCCATGCGTCGGGCAGATCACGGATAGCGAGATTGCCCTCTAACATTTCCAGCTCCAAGTCGAAACGCAGCATGACGTGTAGGTTGTAGGTCAACTCGTCTGCATCGACGCGAATGAGCGAGCGTGAGACCTTGTTGATGCCACGATAGAAGCGGTCGAGCGAGACATCGCCAAGTTGGTCGGCAAACTGTTCCTGCACGTAGGGATAGTAGTGTTCCCAGAAGGGGCGACTTCGGCCGACAAGATTTTCCCACAAGCGCGATTGGCTTTCATGAACGCCGGCCGATGTGCCGTTTGCCAACGGTGTGCCTTCATAATCCATGTTGATGCCTTGTTCGTACATCGCGTGACCCGCTTCATGGAGCGTGCTGAACAAACCATCGCCAAACTCATTTTCGTCAAAGCGCGTTGTGATTCGCACGTCACCCAGCGAAAATTTGGTCATAAAAGGATGATGTGTCAAATCTTGGCGGCCGCGTGTGAAGTCGTAGCCATATTGACGAATTATTTTCTCACCCAGTGCTTTTTGTTTGTCAATGGGGAAGCTGCGTTTGAGGAAACTGTCATCGACCGTCTCTTGTGCTGTCACAGTTTGAACCAACGGCACAAGCTCTGCACGCAGCTCTGCGAACAGCTTACGGGTTGATTCGGCCGACATGCCATAATCCGCATTGTCAATCAACGGATCAGCAATGTGGTCATGTGGAAAGCAGTTTGCAACCTCTCGGCTCAACTCAAGTGTTGTCTCCAGCAGCGGGATCATCTTTTTGAAGTTGTTTTCAGGTCGCGCTGTTGTCCACGCATCGTATGCGGCCGCGCCATTTGCGATCAGTTTGCCGACCAGTGCGCTCGGCACTTTGGTCGAGCGATCATAATTACGCTGGGCAACTTGAATTAAGCGTGCCTCATCGCTGTCGTCTGGCAGATCGGCCGCATAACCTTGCAACTCCTCAAGCAGTTGACCAATTTCGGGATCAATCGCACGTTCATGTGAAATTTGCCCCAAAATAGCCATTTGCCGACCACGTGCGGCCGCACCGCCCTGTGGCATATAAGTCGCCTGATCCCAGCTCAAAAGCGCACCAATCGCGCCCAAATCTGAGACGACACGTAGTTTCTCAACTAATTTTTGATACTTTTCATTCATAATTTTTCTCCAAAGTTGCCAACGCACGCTATTTTAACCCGAATTGTGTAATAGCGTCACCAATTTGGCGATTTTTAGCTATTTTGTTGTCTGCCTCCTATCTTTCTGAGCGTAGCACATAAGTAAAGAAACCGTTTTGTCGCTTACATTTTCCCGCCCTTGTGTGGTATAACTCGCGTGGGCAGCCGCAACACCCCAGAACGCTTCATACATCAAGATGAACATGCGCTGTAAGAGAGTCAGAAACTAATGTTTAATTTAATTGAATAGGCTAAAACGATGCAATGCAACATGCACCATAGATGAGGGCAAGCTGAACTTTCTTTTTCATTCTTAAAGACAAAGAATGGGCTAAAGTCCGTTCGTGAGCGGAATCAGACTAAAGCCCGCTCTACAACTTATAGTAACCCTGAAAAATAGTAAAAAACAACAAGGATTCTCCAATGGAGTGGACTTCTGTACGTGAATTAAATGAAACTGTTGAACGCGAGAGCCTGTTTTTGCAGGATGTGCGTGAAGAAATTAGTAAGGTTATGGTTGGACAGCGAGATTTGGTAGATCGCGTCTTGATCGCGCTGTTGGCAAATGGTCACATCTTGCTTGAAGGTGTGCCGGGGTTGGCAAAGACGACGCTGATTCGCACGGTTGCCGATACCATTCAAGCTGAGTTTTCGCGCTTGCAATTTACACCTGATCTACTGCCCGCTGACATCGTTGGCACACAAATCTATAACCCACGTACTCATGAATTTACGGTGCGGCAGGGGCCGATTTTTGCCAATTTAGTGTTGGCAGATGAGATCAATCGTGCGCCGGCTAAAGTGCAGTCTGCGTTGCTAGAAGCGATGCAGGAACGACAGGTGACCATCGGCGATGAGACATTCAAAATGGATAGCCTCTTTCTTGTGATGGCGACGCAAAACCCAATTGAGCAAGAGGGAACCTATCCGCTGCCAGAGGCACAGGTGGATCGCTTTATGCTCAAGGTGTTGGTCGATTACCCCACACGGGAAGAGGAGCGCATTATCATGGATCGCATGACGGGCGCGGCGAAGCCTGTATCGAGACCCGTGGTGAACCAATCTGCTTTTCTGACCGCCCGCACATACGTCCGTGACATCTATGTTGATGACAAGATCAAGGACTACATTCTTGATCTTATTCACGCGACGCGCCGCCCCGGTGATTTTGGCCTTTCGACATTGCGGAATCTGATTAGCTTTGGCGCATCACCGCGTGCCTCGATATTCTTGATTCAAGCGTCACGCGCCCATGCGTTTTTGAATGGGCGCGGGTTTGTCACCCCAGACGATGTAAAGCAAATCGCGCCCGACATTTTGCGCCATCGTATCGCGGCGACGTATGAGGCTGAGGCGGAAGAGGTGTCAACAGACGATTTGGTGCAGCGGATTTTGCATCACATCGAAGTTCCCTAGCAATAACCCTCACCCCGCCTTCCCCTTATAAGGAGAGGGTTCTGTGGCAAAGACGCTCTTCAAGAAACTCTGTTCTATAAATTATGCTATCTAACGATCTGATCAAAAAAATCAAACGTATCGAAATCCGAACACGCCGTCTCGTTGCTGACAGCTTTGGCGGCGAGTATCAGTCGGTTTTTAAGGGGCGCGGGATGGAATTTGATGAAGTGCGACCTTATCAGCCGGGAGATGAGATTCGCACGATTGATTGGAACGTGACGGCACGCAGCGGCGAACCGTATATCAAGCGATTTACGGAGGAGCGCGAGCTAACGGTGATGCTTGTCGTTGACGCGAGTGGGTCGGGGGAGTTTGGAAGTCAAGGGCGGTTTAAGCGGGAATTATCGGCCGAACTCACCGCCGTCCTCGCCTTTGCTGCCACCACTAACAACGACAAAGTGGGGCTAATTGTCTTCACAGATCAAATTGAAATGTACATCCCACCACGAAAAGGTCGCCGCCACGTGTTACGCATCGTGCGCGACCTGCTGGCCTTTGAGCCGGCGGGTCATGGAACAAATCTCAAGCTCGCGCTCGATACGGTCAATCGCGTCCTAAAACGGCGTGGGATTGTCTTTTTTATCAGCGATTTTTTGGACGACCTCAGCAAATACGAACGTAGTCTCGCTGTGACGAATAAACGGCATGACCTAGTTGCGGTTGATTTGAATGATCCGCTGGAGATCGATATTGCCAACGTCGGGATTATCGCGTTACAAGACAGCGAAACCCGTGAAATTAGATGGGTTGATACGAGCAGCCGAGCTTGGCGTGATATTTTTGAGCAACGCACAGCGCATCGCACGGAACAACTGACAAAGGCGTTTAATCGCGCCAAAGTAGACCGCGTTGAGGTGACGACAAACAATGATTATGTGACCGCGTTGACGCACTTTTTTGCGAAACGCACAGCGAGGATGGGACGGTGAGCGGTATTCGGTATGTTCGGCTTGGTCAATCATATAAGGCGTTGCGCTGGATATTTATTGTTGTCTGTTTGCTGGTTGCCACGAATGTGGTTCACGCTCAAGCTCCCACCGTTCGCTTTGAAACAGCGACCCAAACATTTACCGTCGGCGATGCTGTACGGCTTGATTTAGTCGTCGATCATGCAGCGGGGCAGCGAGTGCTGCCGCCTTCGCTAGAGATGGATTGGGATCCGATTGAGTTGCAAGGGGTGACGCAGCCAGAGATCACGCTGTTGGAGAACGGCATGGAGCGCACGTCGATTGTGGTGCAGGTGACGGCGTGGGAGCCGGGGGAGTACATCACGCCACCGTTTGAAGTGCGGCTGGCATCGGCCGATGGCTCAATCTCACCCTTGCCTGTTCAGCCGTTCCCACTGCGCGTTGAGTCTGTTTTGAATCCTGATGACTTGAACGCACGCGACATCAAGCCACAAGCCTCGCTTGATTTTAGCAACAGCGTCGTGCTGCGGTTGATTTTGGCAGGGGTTGCTGCGAGTGGGCTTCTCCTAGCTATCGGCATCTTTTTCGCCTTGCGAAGACAACGTGTTGCCGAGCCGATTGTGACAGAAACTGTCGATGATCGACCGCCCCACGTCATCGCATTGACGGAGTTAGAAGAAATTGAACAGGCCGACTTGGTTGGCGCGGGACAGTTCCAACAGCACTATACGCGCATTTCTGAAACGACGCGCCGTTATCTGGAGCGCGAATTCCAGTTGACCGCAATGGAAGAGACCACCTACGAGTTGCAGAAATCGCTGGAGAAAAATTCGCCATTGGATAAGGGGTTACAAAAATATCTGATAGGGCTATTGCAAGAGGCTGACGTGGTTAAGTTTGCCAAAATTCGGCCGAATACCACCGAAGCCCTACAGTTGCCTGAAAAAGTGCGCCAATTTGTCAATGCCAGCCATGCCCAAAAGCTAGCGCATGAGGCTGCTCAGGTGGAGGAAGCGTCATGACACTTTTGTTACCTTCCAACTTTCGTTTTGCCTATCCGTTTCTGTTGGTGCTGTTGCTGGCGATTCCGGCAATCGCGGTGGCAACGCAGCGGATACGCGCCTTGAATCGACCTGCTACACTGCGCTATGCAGATGTGCAATTGACAGCGGCAAAGATGTCTTGGCGCGTGCGTTTTCGGCCGATGCTCAAGCTGCTGCGTTGGGGTGCGCTGGGGCTGCTGATTGTCGCACTGGCTCGGCCACAGTCGGCCGAGACGCGCCAGATCATTCGTGGTGAGGGAGTAGACATCGTTCTCTCTCTCGACATTTCGGGCAGCATGGCCTCGCTTGACTTTCAACCCGACAATCGACTCGTCGCAGCAAAGGCGGTTATCAATGAGTTTGTTGCTGAACGTATCTATGATCGCGTTGGCCTAGTTGTTTTTGCCAACGAAGCGTTTGCTCAGAGTCCACTGACGATTGATCATGATGTTTTGGCACGATTGTTACAAAATGTTGAACTCGCCCCCGAATTGGGCTTAATCGACGGCACAGCGATTGGCATGGGGATTGCGACCGCCGCCAATATGCTCAGGAATAGCGATACAGAAAGCCAAGTCGTCATTCTTTTAACGGATGGCGTGAACAATTCCGGCGCGATTGATCCTTTTACGGCAGCGCAAGCGGCACAAGCACTGGGAATCAAAGTGTATGCGATTGGCATGGGTAAGTTGGGACAAGTCCCCTTCCCCTCAACCAATTTGTTTGGCGAGCAAGTCATCACCTACCAAGAAAGCATTATAGACGAAGAGACGTTGCGGAAAATCGCTGAGGAAACGGGTGGTCGCTATTTCCGCGCGACAGATACAGCAGGCTTACGCGCCGTATACGATGAAATTAACGAGCTGGAAAAATCGGAAGTCGAGATTGAAACATTTAGCCGTTATGATGAGCTGGTCGCGTGGGTTCTAATCCCTGCGATTGCGCTGCTGGCACTGGAAATGTTTTTGCGACAGACACTTTTTCGGAAAATACCCTAAAGAATGGCGAGTGAATGAAGACGCTCTTCGTTCATCGTACTCCTACATCGAAACCACGTAACATGAGTCACATAGTTGTGGGGTTGTGAAAAAATGAGTTTTGGACAACCATTTTTCTTACTAGGTTTATTGCTTGTCCCATTGTTGGGGCTATTTTTAGTTTGGGCGAGTCGGCGACGTAAGAAGCTGCTGGCGCGTTTGGGCGATTTGGGCTTGATGGAGAAGCTGGCAGAGTCGTTGAATGATCGCGGCCGACGTTGGCAGCATCGGCTTTGGCTGGCGGGACTTGCGCTGCTTATCTTTGCGCTGGCGCGACCACAGTGGGGGACGGATACACAGGTCGTTCAGCAGGAAGGGATTCAGATCATGGTTGCGCTCGACATCTCAGCGAGCATGTTGGCACAGGATTTGCAGCCCGATCGATTGACCCGCGCTAAACAGACAATTATCGAGCTGATGGCACAGCTACGCGGCGATCAGGTTGGACTTGTTCTATTTTCAGGGGCGAGTTTTATCCAGTTTCCACTCACAAATGATTACGATACGGCGCGATCCTTTTTGGTGAGTGCCGCACCGGGCATGATTTCTCGGCCGGGAACAGCCATCGCCGACGCAATTCGCACGGCACGCACGGGCTTTGACGCGACGCGCTCCAGTCAAAAGGTGATCATTGTCATGACAGATGGGGAAAGTCATGAGGGGAATGCGTTGGCGGAGGCGGCCGATGCCGCCGCCAACAACATCACAATTTATACGATTGGATTTGGTTCACCAGATGGGGAGCCAATCCCTGAATTTGACCAAATAGGCAACATTGTTGGATTCAAACGCGATGAGTTGGGAGAGGTCATTTTGTCACGGTTGGACGAAGCGGGATTGACGCAGATTGCGGAGACAGGCGGCGGCGCCTATTTTCAAGCAAGTGCATCGGGGGCTGAAATTAGCGCCTTGGCAGAGATTATAGATCGTTTGGAATCGGCCGAACTCGAATCCCGCTTTGAAGTCCAAGCGGTCGAGCGTTTCCAGCTATTTTTATTCGCAGGGATTTTGTGCGTCGTGGTGGCCGAGTTTATCCCTGAACGCCGTCGTCGCCCGCGCCGTACCTTTGAGGAGCTAGTGACAACATTTGTATTGTGCTGGCTGTTGGTTGGTTGTGCGGCTCCGGTGGATGAAGGGGGGCAGCTAATCGCACAGGGCAATGCCGACTTTGATGCACAGGCATACGATGCAGCAATTGATAACTATACGGCGGCACGTGGGGCGGGGGTGGAATCGGCCGAGCCGATCTACAACAGTGCCAACGCGCTCTTCCGTCAAAGCCAGTATCCTGAAACAGAGCAGACAATGCAGGATGCCATTGCCCTCGCCGATGGCGAGCTACGTTCCGATTCATGGTTCAACTTGGGCAACACCTATTTTGTACAAGAGCAGTGGGAACAGGCAGTTGAGGCATACAAAGAGGCGTTACGACTTGATCCTGCTGACGCGGAGGCCAAGTACAATTTAGAGCTTGCACTGCGACAACTCAATCAGCCAACGCCGACCCCCACGTTAACGCCAACGCCTGAGGAAGAAGATGACTCATCAGATGAGGAGCCAACGCCTACTCCCGAAGAAGAAAGCCCGCCTGATGAGGGTGATGGCGAGGAAGAAGAGGAAGAAGGAGGTGAGGAGGGGACTCCAACTCCCACAACTGATTCTAGCGAGCAAGATGAAGAGAACAGCGATGATGGTGAGGGAAGTCAAGATGAGGCCACGGCGACACCAGAGCCACCCGCAGAACCTGAACCGCCTGATTCTCAATCAGAGGGGCAGGGCGGCGAATTGACGCAGGAGCAGGCGGAACAACTGTTAGAGGCGGTTGGGCAAGGCACGCAAACATTGCAGGAACGTTTGCAGCAAATATACATCGTGCCGGGCGGTCAGCCATCAAAGGATTATTGATGGGAGGTTGTAAGTTGCAAGTTGCAAATTTTGTTGGACATGTTAGCTTTCACAGGAGGAGATTGTTCATCATCCTGCTGTTCTTCGTTTTGCTATTCACTGGCTCGGCAAACGCACAAGACATCCTTGTAGAAGCGACGATCGACAGCAGCAGTGTGACGACGGATCAGCAAGTTATTTTGACCGTTTCAATGAACGCGCAGCCCGATTCACCCCCGATTTTGCCGCCATTAGAGGGATTCCAAGTTGTGGGGCAAAGTAGCGCGTCGCAGATTAGCATCGTCAATGGCGTTTCGACGGCTTATTTTGCCTATCGCTATACATTGCAACCGATAGAAGCGGGTGAATTTCGCATAGACCCTGTTTCGGTCTTTATCAATGGGCAGCAGTATACGTCAAACGATGTGACGATTTCAGTGACACAAGGAAATAATCCACTCCCAGATATTGAGGCTGAGATTGTGCCGCCAACGGAGTTGTCAGGCCAAGATTTTTACGTTGAGGCGAGCGTGGACAAAGAATCACCCTATCTTGGCGAGCAAATTCTGTATCTATTCCGCTTTTATCAGGCGCGAGAGCTACTCGGCCGACCCTCCTACTTCTCCCCTGACTTTGTTGGTTTCTGGAACCCACAGGAAAATCAGCAGACACAAACGCTCAACAATCTCTCGGATCGCACCTATCGGATCACAACGCTCGTTTCACCACTCTTCCCAACACTCTCAGGTGAGCGCGAGATCGCGCCGGCCGAATTTCAACTCCCGGACGGAACGCGCTTGTTGACCGAAAATGTGGTGGTCAATGCCAAGCCGTTGCCAGAGCCGGAGCCAGAAGGGTTTAATGGCGCGGTGGGAACGTTTACGATGGCGGCCGAACTCGATAAAACAACGGCCGCCATCAACGAGGCGATTACATGGCGCGTGCGTGTTGAAGGCATTGGCAACATAGACACATTGCCCGAACCGACTTGGCCTGTGTTAGACGGATGGCGCGTCTTTGAAAACCAATCGACGGTTAGCACTGAATTTGAGAATGGGATTGTTAAGGGGCGACGTGAATATGAGCGCGTTCTGATTCCAAGCGCAGAAGGGAAAACGACGCTGCCCGCGCTCGATTACATCTTTTTTAACCCTGACACAGAGCAGTATGAGCAGTCATCAACACAGCCAGTCGAACTGCTGGTGCAGGGTGGTGAGGACATGGCGGGGATTGCTAATGCAGAGGGAGACGCGCTGTTGCCTGAAGTTCGGCCGATTCGCGCCACGCCCAACCGCTTGACTCGTCAACCGTTCCGCTTACTCGACAATCCCCTTTACTGGGTTCTGTGGTTGATCCCCGCTGCTGTGGTCGTCGCCGATAAATTTTTACGTGTCCAGCGGCAGCGCAGTGATGAAGAGATCGAGCTAGAGCAGCGACAGAACGCATGGCGTATTGCAAGACAGGCGATCAAGGTTGCCCGTAAAGACAAATCAACGAGGGCAGATCAGGCGGCCGAGCGCATCTTGACGAGCTATTTGAGCGATAAGTTTAGCGAACCATTTGTCGGTCTTAGCCAAACCGCCCGTACTCAGAAGCTGCGCCAACATCATGTCCGCGAATCGCTGATCCGCTGGACAAATCGCATTTATGACATGGTTGAAGGCGCACGCTATGGTTATTCGAGCGACAAAGTGAATTTGCTAGACGAAGTAGAGCAGTTGATGTCGCGCTTTGAGCGAGGGGACAGCGTGTAATGTATCTTGGATTTAACATGTCAGCGTCGAGATTGAGATGGATTGTTATTCTATGCGTTTTTATTTGGGGGGTCGGCCGGGCAGAGGCGCAGGATTTAGATTTGGAGACATTCCAGGTGGCGAATGCTCTCTATGAAAATGGGGCGTATGAGGAAGCGGCGCAATTGTATCAGCAGTTGGTCAATGATGGGTATCGGGATAGCCGACTGCAATATAATTTGGCAAATGCTTATTATGGCTCGGCCGATTACGGCAATGCCATTCTCCACTATCGCCGCGTGCTTTTAACCAATCCACGCGATGCTGATGTGCGCCACAATCTGACATTGGCTCGTGAACGTGTCGTTGATCAATTCAATCGCAGCGATCTGAACTTTCTCGAAACGGCAGCGCGTTTGAGCAATTGGATCACCTTGACCGAGATGGCACTGTTCACGCTGTTGTTGTGGTTCTGTTGGGTTGCTGCACGACTGCTTTATCGTCACCCCCGCACTGAACGACAGCGCACGGGCGCACAATCTATCCTTTTTGTGCTATCGATCTTGTTAATTTTCTCGTTGCTGGCGTTGGGAAATCGTGTCTATACAGAGCGTAGCCGCCCTCCGGCTGTTGTGATTGCAGAACAAACGGCGGTGTTGGCCTCCCCGGCGCTTGGCGAAGCAGTTTTCACTCTACATAGTGGTGCAGAGGTTAATATTACAGATCGTGACGGAAGTTGGGTTCAGGTAACGCTACCCGGAGGTGATTTGCAGGGGTGGGTTTCATCTAGCACAATTCAACCGGTGATTGAGGGGTAGTTGGCAATTTAGAAGAAGATAGAAAAGTGACTCATCTATGGAGCTAACCCAATCCAAATATGGTCATCATCCCCACTCATCCGTAGTGGCTCGATTGGAACAGCCGGTAACGCAGTGTCGCCATCGCGCAAAGAGCGATAAAAATCAGCCACATAATCGATAAACTCACCACGTACCAACGCACCGACCATGCGCTTACTCTGTTTAATAGGAAATTGAGAAGGGAAACTTAAGGTTAATTCGTTCACGTTATACTCCACAAGAGATGAATGTTCCACATATTATAAATTGATTTCACCTAACTTTGTTAATTGTTTGTAAATTGTCGTTTGCTCTAACCGTTTGCTTAGAATGTTCAATTTTTCACAAACGCTATTGGTTCGCCATTGTACGGGTAAATCGCATCGTCAAGAGAATCACAAAGAGCGCAGCGATCAACATGCCTTGAGAGAATCGGTTTTCCGATACGATATTATGCGCCTCAACCGCCAAGACGGTGCTACTGTCACTGGTTGTCTGATACCCTAGAAACAGGGTGAAAATATCATCGGCCGAATTCGTATCCCCAACGACCAAATTATCGGCCGAAGATGCAAACGCCAACCACGTCCCATACGCCGCCAAATCGGGATCAAACGACGCACCATTCGCCTCTGAGCCATCATGTCCCATGGAGACGCGCTGAATTGAGGTTGTGTCCGGCTGACAACCGGTCGGCGCGGCAAAAAAGTCACCGTCGTTGTCCGCATCGCGGTCGATCAGGAAAATATCGGAAACGCCATTGGTGTCGTCGGGAACCAAGTTTGTGGCATTCGATTGGAAGGCGATGAAACGACCATCGGCCGAAATCGTCGCATCTGTCGAATCGCCATCGCCGATCAAATTTTGCGCTGATTGCGATAGAAGCAGGGTGCAGTTTTGAACGAGATCGCGTACATAGACCTGCCGCGTATCGGCAGGGGTGCTAGTCGCGTGCAGATTTGTGGCGAGAGAATCGAAGGCAATGTGTTGGGAATCGGCCGAAATTGCAGGTCGCTTGCTATCATCATTTCCCTGCACGCCAGCGGATGACACAGAGATCAAAATATGTGGATTGGCTACCCGATTTCCGCTGAGTAGATCAGGATCGACCAAAATAATGTCGCTCGCCGCTATACCATTATCGGTGGCAACTAAATCCGTTGCCCACGTCTCAAATGCGACCCGCCCACCATGCGAAATGGTCGCATCTTGGCTGCCCGCATCCCCTGTCGAATGCACACCATCAACCGCTTCGCCCGCAGATGCGACCACACTGTCACTAGCGGGAAATTTAACGACAACATCCGTGCGATTATTCGCGTCCTGAACGTTGCCGTTTGATGGCGAGGTTAAATTTGAGCGCGATGTAAACACGACCGTTGACTCGTTGATAGCAGCACCGATATTCGCTCCACCCAAGCTGGCACATTCCGGCGCATTGGGCGGATCATAAACCGAGATGAGTTGATGGTGCGAGGTTTGTCGCCACGTCCACTGATAAATATCCGATTGCTGATCGTCATCCTCTGCACATGCTGTGCCACTGATGATCGCGGCGGTAGAGCCAAAAACGACCCTATCGCCATCATAGCTGACATCCGCTTGTTTGGAGCCGCCTGCTGCAATCGCCCCGGTTCGCATATCAAGAAAGGATAGCTGTTGTGTGCGCCCTGTTGTCAGCGTGTTGAGGAATATATCGACGCTTCCCGCCGTATCACTGACGGCGAGATCGAGATTGGTCGCCATCGAGGTAAACGCGATCCGTGCGCCATTGGCAGACAGCGCGGGCGACAGCGCATCTCCATTTCCCTCATCTCCTGCGTCGTTGAGCGAGACGCGCAACAGATCATTTGGTTGTACTATATTGCAGTCCGCAACGCGCTTGACGAGCAGCCTGTCTCTCTTTACGCCTCCTTTCCAGAACTCAAACGCGACCAAGCGGCCCGGCGCAATCGACTCTGACCAACTTTGCGAAGCAACTACATACCAATCGACAAATAAGCTGTCGGCAAAATCAAGAAATAGGGGGCGAGATTGTTCTTCGATATGCAGAAATAGTTGTTCGCCGAGCGCCCGCTCGACATGAGTCGCTGGATCAAACACACTATCCACATGACCAGAAACGCCAAACCCACCGATTTCATCAAAGGAGGCTTGTTGGGAGGTGGTAATTGCAAAGTTCTGCAAAAAATCCCCGTTTAACAGGTGAGCTTGGAAGTGATGTTCGCGGCTCACGTTATGAACGCCACCGCCGGGATCATAGGCGATTGCAAAAAAACCATCTTGGCAGATCAAATCGACCGTCGTCACCGACGTATTGTCGATAATCCATGGGCGTGCCGATGCAACGGTTGCTGAAAGTAGCAGGGTAATGGAACTGATAATGAATAGAATTAGCTTGGTTGTGCGTAACATGATGTCTCGTCTATGTTTGCTCTATCTCAGCTAGTTCGCGCATTGCTCCAAGCTCACGGAACGTCTCGGTTGCCTGTGCCAACAACTCGTCTTGCAAAGTTAAACTACCCACTTGGTACATTAGTTCAGCCAATGCCAATTGTGAAAGCGCGTAATCGTATGTTTGGGGCGGTAACAGCCTGAGACTGTGGCGCAGCGCGGTTTCGGCCGATTCCCACCGCCCCATCTCCGTCAAAATTTTGCCAAGCGTGCGAAGATGGATTGCCTGTTCACTCTTGTCGCCGAGTTGACGAGCCTGCTGAACAGCGCGTTCGGCCGATGTGCGTGCGGCGTTTAAATTGCCGTTTGCCTGCTCGATTTCGGCCGAGAAACCCAGCAACATCGTCAAAATCGGCTGATTGTTTTGTCTCTCCGCCAACTGCTGCACCTGTTGCCACCGCTGTCGCGCAGCTTGCCACTGCTTGTTGAGCAGATGAGCGCGAATCATCATTGTCTCCGCAACGAGAACCACCGTATCTTGGCCAAGTTCACTTGCGGCCGCGAGAACAGTTCCAATCAGTTCGACAGCCGCATCATCTCGCCCCGCATCGAGATACACGCCAGCAAGATTGAGCAACAACATCACGCGCTGTCGCCGGTCACCGAGCCGTCGCGCCAAATCGACCCCTTCTTCGAGTCTCTCAATCGCCTCCGACCAATTACCGCGCCGATGCAAAATCGGCCCCAGATTGGTCAGAGAACGCAGTTGCAATAACGGTTGTTGGCGTTCAATCGCTTGTGCCAATGCTTGCCGTCCTAATGCCTCGCTACGTTCAGCTTGATCGGTGTAAAAACAGAGTCCGCTCAGTGAATAGAGGGCTATCGTTTGTTGATGTGGGGGCAAATCGGCCGAAACCAGCGTCTCCAACTGCTCCATCGCTGCCCCAAAATTGCCTCGGTGCATCTGCAAAATCGCTTGCTGCATTTCGAGGGCTGCACGTTCCCGCAACCAGTCAGAAAACTCGTTGGGAGCCGTCAAATCCAGTCCCAACTCAACCCAGCGCAAGGCGGCCCCAAAGTCTTCGCGCTCCAATAGTTCGCCCATCCGTTGACAAACCTTTATTTTTGCACGGCGCGTCTGCATCGTGTCGGGCTGCTGGTTGAGCCGTTCGGCCGCGTCTGTCAATGCCGTCTTTGCCAACTCAAGCTGACCGCTGACAATGCCACACGTCGCCCGCGCTGTCTGCACGTCAATCTGCATTTCATCTGTCAGTTGGTCGAGCGGCAGTCGGTTTAGCACATCTAACGCTCGCACCGCATTGCCACGATGAGCGAAACGGCGACTATGTTGAACGAGCAACTGCGCTGCCTGTTCAAACGCACCGGCATAATCGCTCTGCTCGGCCGCTAGCAGCGGTTGACGTTCATAGTAGTAGTTGGCCGCCTTTTGATGCAACGCTTGACGCTGGCTGACCGACATTTGCAAGCGAAAGAAATCACCCAAAATCGCATGAATAGAATGTAACCTGCCTGCTTCATCCCATTCTACGCTGACCAGATATTGATCGATCAGACGACGGGTTGCGGGTCGCACGCGCTCGGCTGGCGTAATCGCGGCAAGTGCGTCGTTTGTCGTGGGCTGGTTATGGTGAATCGCCAACGTTTCCATCACAGCGCGTTCATCGCCGCTGAGGTGGTCATCGACTTCCTCTAGTAAAAATCGCTCGACATTATCGGCCGATGCCAACCGCCCAATCAGTCTGTCCACATCTTCTTCCCGTTGCGACAGTGCCAGCGTGAAGTTCAAAAATGTCGCATTCCCGCCGGTGTGCGCGTGCAAGGCCGCACACTGTTTTGCTGTCATCCGCGCAGCGCGTGCCTCAAACAGATGCTGTGCGTCAGCAACAACCAACCCAGCGAGCGGTGTCGGCTGATAGCGACGCAACAAAAAGCGCGGCAATTGGCGCGTCGTGAACAACAGGTAAGGTCGCTGTTGTATGGGTTGATCGAGCAGTTTCATGACAAAGCGTTGTATATGCGGATCGTCTGCAACGAGATGGAGGTCATCAAAACAGAGCAGACAATCACGCTGCGATAGGCAGACGAGTAACGCATCGACACAAGTGGCGGTGCTGGGTGGCGCAATGTTGGCGAGGCGACTCGTTTCGAGCTGTTGCCATAAATCGGCCGAACCGATCTGCGCCGCAAATCCACTCAGCCGATAGAGCCACGCTGCGGCCGAAGCCTCACGAAACGTGTGCCAAAAGCTCGGCGTGTACTGCTTTGTCAACATCCCTGCCAGTGCCGTCTTGCCAATCCCCGCCATGCCGCTGATGATGACAAATCGGTCGTTGGCGAGTTGTTCACTGTATGCCTCGATCTCGTGCGTGCGCCCAACAAAGCCACGCGGCAGCGGCGGGCGATAAGCATCGAGTGAGGGTGGCGGGGCGACGTTCGGCGACGGTGGAAAGATGGTGTCGGCAAAGGTATCTGGGTAGGCGTGATCGGCCGATTGCAAAAATGCAATTAGCCACTCTCGATCATGTGCCGCGACATCATAACTGATCAGTGCGTGTGCCAGTGCTTCAACTTGGTCTATCGGGGGTAGTCGCTTGCGATACCGCCAATACTCAATCGTCGTGCCAGCTAGTGGCGGCGTGATGGCATATCCCAATTCATCTTGAATGATGCTGATCTTTTTGCGTGTTTTCTGTTTGATGTCGTGCAAGGCGTTGGAGAGCAGGTCGCCAAACGTCAACATGGACAGATGGTAAACGACTAGATGATCTCTGTCAACAGAAAAGTTCTGGTAATCGCCCAGACTTTTCTGGGGCATTTTCCGTTATCGTAGTTGCAACTTCAAATTTCGGCTGACGACCATCGGGAACGAACTTCCTTGTCAGTACCAAACCTATTAAGGAGATTTCGCAATGAAACAGATAACACGACTTTTTTTGACCCTTTTGATTTTGATCGGCGGGACAGGGATGTTGGCGCGGTCAGCATCGGCCGAACTTCCCCCACCACCCGATCATGGCACGTGTGATGCGGCGATTGAGGCTGGCATCGACACGCTTGTGAACGATTTGTTTGATAGTCGGCCTCTGTCCGGCATCACCCTCGCGGCAACCTACGAAGGCGAAATTGTCTGCGAAAAAGGATATGGCTATCGTAATTGGAATAGCCAAGCTCCGATGCAGGCATACTCTCGCTCGCAAATCGGCAGCACGACCAAAGTGATGACGGCGATGGCGATGATGCACCTGATCGAAAATCCGCCCGCCAACCGCCCCGGACTCGGCATTTTGAACGGTGTCTACAGCAACATTCTCACCGACCAAGATTATGCAGATGCGTATGTACAGGGCATTCGCCGCCACTACCCCATCGTCGGCATGGCAATCGGCAACAACAATCGTGTCGTGACATGGTACAGCGATAATACTTACACAATCGGCCGAAGCGATGACCTCGACCGCTATGCCGCGCCGACTTCTTTTGAACTGCCAGAGGGTCAAACGATGGCCGATGTCTTGGGTATCGCACGCGGCGGCCCAGATAATTACGTCTACTCGTGGTATCGTGATGGACGTGTCGCAATTGGAACACCAACTGACCTCGATGCAGAGGGCATCTATTGGCGCGTCGTCAATGGCGAAAATGAACCGTTTCGCTCCAATCGCAAAGACACAATTGTTGGCATGTCGATGAATGAGGCTGGCAACATATTTTATGCCTACTATCACGATGGAACCGTCACATCTGGCACCAATCACCTCGACCTCAAGAGCCGTTGGGACGGCGAAACATACGATTACACTGTTCCCGGCGACGAACAACGCCGCTATGACATCGTGGGAATCGCCCGCTCGACAAACAATACCACGCTTGCATGGTACAGCGACGACCAAGCGAGTCGCGGAAATGCAACGAACCTGAGCGCACACGACGGCCTGTACGACGTTGACCGACCCGGCATTCCTAACTCGCGCAGCTACTGGGTCGATCAATATGAGCAGGTGCAAATTCGCCACCTTTTGAGCCACACTTCTGGTTTGACCCGCAGCGGTCAAGCAGAACAAGGGGCAATCAAGTATGGATACGATATGTCACAATATGATCCGAACACCAATCAGATTCCATACAAGGACTCACACCGCTACGTCTTAAGCACACGCCCCTTGCTCTTTGAGCCGGGCAGTGATTATGAGTATTCTAATCACGGCATCGGTCTCGTCGGTCATCTCATCGAAGTCATCACAGGCGAAACATGGTACGACTATTTGTATGAGAACATCTTATTGCCAGCCGGCGCATACGGCATTCACCCACGCGGCACATTTTTCCCTGACAGCAATCCAGCGGTGAGTGCGAACCCGCACAAGTTGAGCAATGGTCAAATCGTTATGGGTGCAGACCCGGTAGTCAATCATCCGGGCAGTGCAGCGGGGTCACTCAAGGCCAGCGCAGGCGATTTGGCACGGGTTATGTTGGCAACGGATCGTCTGGCTGCCTACCCTGACGTATTGCAGGACAGCACGATTGCCGTCATGGAAAATCGCTGGTTCCCTACAAACGCACCGACTGCGATGCTCGGCTGGCATGTGCGTTGTTTGGACGACGGCAATTGTAATGACGAGCGCAAGCTGAATCACAGTGGTGTTACGTCTGGTGGTACAAACAACACGGGGGGTGTTTCCCACATCGGCAAATATGAGAACTACACACGAAATAATGTTGTCATCGACGGTATCAATATCGCCATCGTCTCCAACATGGCGAATAGCGATGTAAACAATAGATCGCTGAGAGACGACCTGGTCAGATTGGCGAACGATGTCGCCCAGTCGATTGCCGCCTCTGACATCGGTGAGCCAGTCTTCAATCCGTTGCCCAATGATGATGGGATTCGCTTTGGTGACAGCGCGAGCAGCCTGCAACTCAGCTTTGGTGATGCAAATGAAGATCAAACTTGGCACTTTTCGCAGTACGAAGCGCGTTATTACCATCAAGGCAACTTGGCACGCACGGAAATGCGCGATGCTGATGAGTCACTTGTCGCATTAAAATCACAGGGCGGTGATTTCTCACCCGAAGGTTGGGTCTGTGCGCCACACGTCAATGTGTGTACGCCCACCGTGCTTGTCTTTGTCCAACCGGGAAAATGCCCTGAAGGGTGGTCGGATGCGGATGAACTCGGCCGTTGTCAAGCCGACTCTGAGAATCCGGGCGATCTCCTGTTACTGGATGTAGCCCCAATGCAATTGGAGCGCGATGACAGAATCAACTGCCCTGAAGGTTGGATTTACCCGACAGGCTCGCCATTCTGTGTTCCCAATGATTTGATGGTTGAAGACCCGAATGGCACGAACGGCCGTCCCGATGGTTGCCCTGCTGGATGGATCGTGTCGAGTATACCCGGTGGTTGTTCGCCAGACTTTGTCCAATTTAATGGGCGTTCTACCCAATGCCCAGAAGGATGGGTAAAACCAGACGGCGTGAACATCTGTACACCGACCTCGCTTACCGCACCGACACCGTGTGACCCAATTTACCCACCGCCAGAGTGCAATCGCCCAGAGTGGGATGTGTATCTCGTCAACGCACCTGTCACACCCAATTGGATAACGACGGAAGAGCAGTTGGTCTCGGCCGAACACATCGTATTCAGCAAACCACGTGGTCGCCAAGACATTGCCGCCGCTCAACTCGATGTCGGCTGGACGTGTACGGTTCAAGATGACTTGACGGCGTTGTGCCAGGCAAATGTCGCCATCGTCGATAGCTGCACCGATGCGGAAAATTGCCCACTGCTTGGATCAAACGTTCCGACGGCCGTTACGTTACAAGATGGTATGGCAAATGGTCAATCGAAAATTGTGCTTGTCCCTCTACTGGTTCTGCTAATGTTGTCAGCTTTCGCTGTTATTCGGCCGAATCGACGTTAAAATTTGACCCACAAATCAACAAGATGCGCGGTTCGTGATTATCACGAACCGCGCATCTTTTCGTAGACTTTCCTACGTACTAGCACAGGGTGGCTTTAGCCCCCATCATTGATATTTTATCGGCCGAGCCACCCCAAACTCCCCAATCCGCGCTGCCCCTAGTTCGCTCACCCGTGCAAACGCCGCCTCTGTGTCCTCACGTAGCTGTGCCAAATTGATCCCTCGACAAACATCGGGCAGCGGCTCTAGCCATTGCCGCACACGCAAGAACATCTTGACGGCTCCGCGATAGTTGCCGCGCTCAATTTGATAGTAGGCAACGGCGACCTGCAAAATAGCACGATAAAAGTCGCGTGCTGCCCCTTTATCATTCATCCATAAATCTTCAAGCGCGTGATGGGCTGCATAGAATTGACCGCAGTTAAATAGCTCAATACTGGCGTGTGCTGAGTCGGGCAGGGGTTGGGCGCACCAATTGTCGATAGCGCCGGTATTGATCGATTTGACGTATGCGGAGATGAATTTGGCTGACTCATTGACCATCTCTGCCCTAAGCACCGCTTTATCCGCTCCAGACGCTTCAGCCTTCCGCAACAGTGCGTCATCGGCCGCATACACCAAAATGGGCAGACGACGTGTCGCAGGAGATGACTTCAGGACAGCAATCCATTTCATTGCAGGGATTTCTGTATGATCTAAGTCAAAGACCAGCAAAACGGGCTGTTTGGCTGTCAAAAAGCGCGTGATGTTGCCAAGCTGCCCGCCGTCTACAGGTTCGCCCGGCTGAAGTAGTGATGTAACGATGCCAAACTGTTGTGGATTCGCAATTCGTTCGACTTTGTGATTTAAGCCGTGAGCCGACTGTTCAATTTTTGAGGCGAGGGGGGAGTCGGCCGAAAATAAGATGATTTGTTGTTTCATGATATACGTCAGGGTGGGGATACGGGCGTGGGTGTGACTGGCTTAAATGGCTTTGTCACAATTTCAACTGTTGTGACCTGCCCCGCCACCACCTCAACGGGTATTTGATAGATTGAACCTTGTACTTCGGTGTAGACTTTGTACTGACCCGCCTTCAAATCCGCAATGACGAAATTCTCAGCATATTCTTCGTCGGGCTGTGCAATGTCGTCAGGGTCGCCCAGATAGCTCCACGTTGTACCGCGCTTGAAGTCGGCATTTTCAGGGAGCGCCAAGACGGGAATGCCTTGCCACGGCCGACCTTGTGGATCAATTAAACGCCCTGCAATCACGCCCCGTCCTGCACCGGGCAGCAGCCAGAGGAACGGATTGCGTGTCTTGAAGAAATCATTGTCGCCAACGCGAATTTCGAGATGCAAATGCCACGCTTTTGCCGCGCCACCAAATCCGATCTCTGCAATCTGCTCACCACGCACAACACGCTGTCCTTCATCAACGCGGATATTGAGAACATGTCCATAGAGCGAGTAGACGGGTTGATCGCGGTACAGTTCATCGTGTTCGATCACGACGAGCTGCCCATACCAATTACAACGCCAGCCAAACCGTTCCTCTAAATCTGCTCGTGCTGTTACAACCGTGCCAGATTCAATCGCCAACACGGGTTCACCCAAATTTTCTGCGACATCAACCCCATTGTGTAACAACAAGCCGTGTTGAATGCCACCGTCATAGCCGTAGGGATAGATTGGTTGGGTAAGAAGTCGGCCGACTCCCGGCACCAGCGGCTTACCAAACCAAAAGTGTGGCTGTGGATTTGGCACAGGCGTTGGCCACTTTTCGGCGGCAAGATAGTAGCGATTGTATTTCGGAAAGGAAAATTCGGGGCAGGTGCGATCCACGCTTGAGGTTGGGCGCGGTGTTGGGGTCAAGGTAGCCGTCGGAGTAGGGGGCGGGGTATCAGTTGCGATAGGCGTTCGGGTTGGAAGAAGGGTGATCGTTGGGGGGCGTGTAACAGTGGATGGTGGTGGCAACGAAGGCGTTAATGTTGGGAGTGGTGTTGGTGTATAGCTAGGTGTTGCCGTCACAACCCAGCGCGTGGCGGTTGGCACAACAACTTCTGCTACCATTGTCGCTCGGCATCCAGCCAAGAAGCTAACACACAACAACAAGACCCACTTCATCATACGCTCGGTATTGTTGCTAAAACTGAGTCTTTATGCCACTTCTTGCTTCTCTTCACCCGTGAGAATTTGTCTTTTTGAAACTGCGATGCGGACACCGATAATGCCGACAGCGATACCGATGCCTCCAAGAAGATAGGCAAGCCAAAGCTGCTGCTGTTGGGTGGCGATGCGCTCTTCAATGCGAATCAAACCTGCCTGCAAATCACCATTTGACAGCACGACTTCTGGAAATTGGATGATACGAGCTGGCTCGACGCGCTCCGGATAGACGGTGACATCAAATGTCTCACCTGCCAATGTGCCAACGAGATGTGCGCCAATTTCCCCTTCTATAGTTGGAATAAACGCCACACGGAAGTGCAAGGTTTCATCAAAGGATTGTGAAGGGACAGCCGCGCGTGTTAATCCGTCATGGACCAATTCAAATTGACGCAATGTGACATCTGTTGCGCTAATCTCACCGTTCGTGTTAAAAATATCAATGGTAATTGCGTTCCATTCCCCCACGACAGGTGGCTCGTTTTCCCAAGCCGCAATGATGGCATAATCACCAACTTCCGTGACTGTGTGCGCCTGAACATGACTGCCAATCGCCAAAAACAAAAATATCAAGAGTAAACTTAAACGTTTTAACATATCGCTTCACGCTATAGTCGCGATTGCAGATCGCGCTCTAAACAAAAACGCCCCTATGAGGGGCGCGTTAGCGGAGAAGGTGGGATTCGAACCCACGATACCTTTCGGTATACGAGCTTTCCAAGCCCGCGCACTAGGCCACTATGCGACTTCTCCAAACAGCGTTTCATTATAGCCATTTGCCTTTGCAAAGCAAAAAATTGGTGGTGAATTCGGCCGAACAAACACCACTCTATTCCAGCATCAGCTCTCATCACGCTTTATGCACGCCTGCGTTTTGCAATGGCACCGGTTGTGAGCAGCATGACACTCAACGCACTCAGGAGAATGTCGTCGTGGCAGCATCAAGCGAGACAGCCGTAGGCGTGCCAACCATAAGCGTTACCGGCACAGTATTATGACGAGGCAGGACAATGCACAGCTGGTTCCCAAATGACTTGGTTCATCCCGTTGTCGATGATTGTCCAATCGGCCGGAATGCCAAAGTCAAACCCCACGCTTTCACCTCACGATTTAGAGCAACATACAATGTCAAGGTTTTGTTATTATTCTTCTTGACAAGATTAACACCCTCGGTTATATTTGCCGTGTTGGAACCGCTTCCATACACCAACGGTACGCAGTTGGGAGCGTTTCGTGTACACGCGAAGAAGGAAAGGAAATCATGGCGAACGTGACAATTCGAGATGTTGCGAAACGCGCCTCTGTAGGCGTTGGCACAGTCTCTCGTGTTCTCAACGATAGTCCAAATGTACGTGCCGAAACACGCGAACGGGTGCTTTCTGCCATTGCGGATATGGATTTCAAGCCAAGCAAAGCTGCGCGTCAACTTTCTCTCGGCAAAACACATGCAATTGGTGTGATTGCGCCCTATTTCACAACACCGTCTTGCGTTGAGCGATTACGTGGTGTTGAGTCGGCTCTGTCAGCAACCAATTACGATTTTTCTCTATTCAATATCGAGACCATGCGCCGTCGCAAAGAGATATTCACGGATGTGCCGCGTAAAGAGCGCATTGACGGGTTGATCATTATTACACTTGTCCCACCAGATTCCTTGATCGAGCGTCTTGCACGGCGCGGAATTCCAACAATCTTGCTCGATCAGTCAAATCCGCAATTAAGCAGTGTCTCAACCGACGACGTTCGGGGCGCGAAAATGGCTGTCGAACATTTGATCCAATTAGGGCATCGCAAAATCGGATACATCAGTGACACGATTGATGATGGCAAGGCGAATCCGTTGCAGTTTACGACACCACGAGAGCGGTATTTGGGGTATCGTGAGGCGTTGGATTCGGCCGATATTCCCTTCCAACCCGCCTACCATAAGCAAGGCCCCCACGCCAAACGCTACGCCTACGAACTCGCCCTTGAACTATTGCAACAAGATGACCCGCCCACCGCTATTTTTGCGATGAGCGATACACAGGCCATCGGCGCACTACAGGCAGCACAAAAGCTCGGTATTCAGGTACCAGAACAGTTATCCATCATCGGCTACGACGACATCGAAGTGGCGCAATATCTTAACTTAACGACGATTCGACAACCGCTCTTTGAATCGGGGGTCGCAGCAGTTGAACTTTTAATGGCGCAGATCGGTTTGGGTGATGCGGCGAAATCGGCCGATTCCATCCACCGCACACTGCCCTTAAAACTCATTACCCGTCAAACTACAGCAACACGTCCAAATTCTTCATCAAAGGTGGACGAAATTTAGACGCTGCGCTAGTGTAAGTTAGACAACGGAGGTGCTTTATCGCCCAAATAAAACAAGAAGTTTCGTTAACACTTTCGTTCTTTTATCAACCGTAAATTTCTTAGGAGAAGAAAAATGCAGAAAAATAAATTGTACTTGTTATTTGCTATGCTACTCGCTATGTCACTCGTTTTGGTGGCATGTGGTGGCGGTGAAGAACCTGCGGATGACCCCGTAGATGAACCCGTTACAGAGACGGACGACTCAGAAACCGATGCTGATCCTGAGCCAACCGACGAGCCAGAACCAGAGCCAGAGCCAGAAGATGATGGCGAAATGGAAGATGACGGCGAGATGATGGACGGCGAAGGCACAATGCTCGACCGTGCGATGGCTGGCGAATTTGATGGCACAGTCGTCACCGTTTTCAGCCCCGCCGTTGACGAAGATGAGCGCAAATTCAATGAGACGATGGCTTCATTTGAAGAAGCAACGGGCATCGACATTCAGTACGAAGGCTCAAAAGAGTTCGAGGCTGCCATCTCTGTTCGCGCTGACGCTGGCAACCCGCCTGACATCGCCGACTTCCCACAACCGGGTTTGTTGAACAGCTTTGTACGTGATGGCCTGATCGTTGACCTCAACCAATACATGGACCGCGAGTACCTCTCAGGTCAGTACATTGATAGCTGGCTCGACATGGCGACGATGGAAGGCCCCGACGGGCCAATCATGGCTGGCGTTTGGTTCCGCGTGTTTGGTAAGAGCCAAGTGTTCTATCCAAAGGCTGCATGGGATCAAGCTGGCTATGAAGTTCCAGAAACATGGGACGACTTGATGGCACTGACTCAAACAATCGCTGACGATGGTGATGCGCCATGGTGTATCGGTATTGAATCTGGTGTTGCAACAGGTTGGACAGCGACTGACTGGACAGAAGAGATGATGCTCCGCACAACCTCGCTCGATAACTACGATGCGTGGGTGAACGGCGATCTCGACTTCGCAAGCCCAGAAGTGCAGAATGCTGTCGAAACATTTGCAGAGATTTGGTTCAACGACGACTATGTTCTCGGTGGACGTTCATCAATCGCAACAACGAGCTTTGGCGACGCGCCAACCCCTATGTTTGAAGACCCACCACAATGCTGGTTGCACAAACAAGGCTCATTCATCACCAGCTTCTTCCCAGAAGGAACAACGCCTGACGATTACGGCATCTTCTACCTGCCGCCTGTCGATGAGGCTTATGGTCGCCCCTACCTCGTTTCTGGTGACCTGTTCGCTGCATTCAACGACCGCCCAGAAGTTATCGCCGTCATGGAGTACATGACAAAAGGCGAATCACTCCAAGAGTGGATGGCGCAGGGTGGTGCATTGTCGCCACATAAGGACGCAAACCTCGATTGGTACGGCAGCGAAGTTGATGGACAGATCGGTGCATTCATCGCAGACGCGACGAGCGTTCGCTTTGACGCTTCTGACTTGATGCCCGGTGAAGTTGGTGCGGGTACATTCTGGACTGAAATGACTGACTGGGTTTCTGGCGCAACGAATCTTGAAGACGCACTTGCCAACATCGACGCAAGCTGGCCTGAAGGTGCTGGTGGCATCTCTGGTGAAGTGACGGAAGATGATGACGAAGGTGAAGAAGAAGACATGGGCGACAGTATGGCTGGTGACGGCATGATGACCGAACGCCCAGACATCCTGCAACGTGCCTATGATGGTGAATTTGACGGCACAGTTGTGACTGTTTTCAGCCCCGCTGTTGACGAAGATGAGCGCAAATTCAACGAGACAGTTGCAGCGTTTGAAGAAGCGACAGGCATCGACATTCAGTATGAAGGCTCGAAAGAGTTTGAAGCCGCGATCTCAGTTCGCGCTGACGCTGGTAATCCTCCCGACATTGCTGACTTCCCGCAACCCGGTTTGTTGAAGAGCTTTGTGCGTGATGGCCTGATCGTTGACTTGAGCAGCGAACTGAGCCGCGAGTATCTGGAAGGCCAATACATCGACAGTTGGCTCGACATGGCAACGATGGAAGGTCCCGATGGCCCGATCACGGCTGGTGTATGGTTCCGCGTGTTTGGTAAGAGTCAAGTGTTCTATCCAAAAGCGGCATGGGATCAAGCTGGTTATGAGATTCCTGAAACTTGGGACGAATTACTAGAGCTTTCAGACACAATTGCCAGCGATGGTGATGCGCCGTGGTGTATCGGTATCGAATCTGGTGTTGCAACAGGCTGGACGGCGACTGACTGGATGGAAGAGGTCATGCTCCGTACCACGTCGCTTGAAAACTACGACGCATGGGCAAATGGTGATCTGCCGTTCGCTAGCCCAGAAGTCACAAACGCGGCCGAAACATTGGCTGAAGTTTGGTTCAACGACGACTACGTTCTCGGTGGACGTTCTGCAATCGCAACGACGAGCTTTGGCGATGCGCCAACCCCAATGTTTGAAGACCCACCACAATGCTGGTTGCACAAACAAGGTTCATTCATCACCAGCTTCTTCCCAGAAGGAACGACCGCTGACGATTATGGCATCTTCTACTTGCCACCAATCGACGAAGAATACGGCCGCCCCTACCTCGTTTCTGGTGACATGTTTGCCGCATTTAGCGACCGCCCAGAGGTTATGGCTGTGATGGCGCATCTCTCACGTGGGGAATCGCTGCAAGAGTGGATGGCACAGGGTGGTGCATTGTCGCCGCACAAGGATGCGAACCTTGACTGGTACGGCAACGCAGTTGACGCACAGATCGGTGCATTCATTGCAGACGCAACGAGCGTTCGTTTTGACGGCTCTGACTTGATGCCCGGCGAAGTTGGCGCAGGGACTTTCTGGACTGAGATGACCGACTGGGTTTCTGGCGCAACCGACCTTGAAGAGGCACTTGAGAATATCGATGCAAGCTGGCCGCGTTAGGCTGTAGCTTTAGAATCGGCCGAAAGTCACTTTCGGCCGATGTCGTCCCGCTTGGTATTCGGTATTCAGTGTGCTATTGGGCAGAACCAATACCGACCACGCGACCCCCTTCCGACACACGAAAACGAATATCCGCGCCCACCTAGTAGAAGGAGAACTAAATGGCAGCTATCACCCCTCAAAATGAAGTCAGGAAAGACAATGAATTTGACTTCCCACGTCTGGCTATATCACTTGGCTTACTCGCCGTTACCTTGTTTATCTTTTGGTACGGCTTCATCTTTTTTCGAGACAATTCTATTCGCGCAGAAACAGGCCAAAAGGCACTAATCGTTCTGCTCGCAATCGTGTGGGGTGTTGGTGGGTCGGCTCTCTTCTTCTGGGTCGTTGACGGCCTGATCGAGTCGCTTCCTCTCTCACTCCGCTCAAAAATTCAACCCTACTTTTTTGTCGGCCCCGCCGTTCTCCTGCTGATCGGCTTCCTCGCCTACCCCGCTGTTCGCACATTATTACTGAGCTTCCGCGACCAGTCGGGTAATGAGTGGGTCGGTCTGGCAAACTACGTCGCCTTTTTTGAGCCGGGCAGCCCCATGCTGATGGCGTTCCGCAACAACATGTTGTGGATTCTGTTCGGTGCATCTTTCTCAATCATCTTTGGACTGCTGATTGCAGTTTTGGCAGATCGCAGTAGCTACGAAAAGGTAGCAAAATCGCTCATCTTTTTGCCGATGGCTATTTCCTTCATCGGCGCGGCCGTCATCTGGCGATTCATCTATGAAGTACGTCCAATCGACCAAGCCCAAATCGGGTTGTTCAATGCGATTGTGAAAGCTCTCGGCTTTAAGCCGCAAGCGTGGACGACACAGATTTGGATTCAAGAGTTTTACGCCAATATGCCCACGTGGTTGGGTTTTCTCGATGGACGTATTAGTTGGGTCAACAATCTGTTCTTGATCGTGATTGTCATTTGGCTGCAAACGGGTTTTGCGATGGTTTTGTTTTCGGCCGCCCTAAAAGGCATTCCCGAAGACCTGATGGAAGCGGCACGAGTCGATGGTGCATCGGAGTCACAAATTTTCTTCCGCATCATGATTCCATACATTCAGGGAACGATCATCACCGTTTCAACAACGGTTGTCATCTTCACGCTGAAAGTGTTCGACGTAGTGTGGGCAATGACGGGTGGTAATTACGATACGGAGGTAATTGGAACCCAGTTCTACAGGCAAAATTTCGTTCTCAGAAATCAAGGGATCGGGTCGGCAATTGCGATTATATTGCTCGTCGCCGTTATCCCAGTCATGATTTACAACCTGAAAGAGTTCAACGAACAAGACGCATTTTAAGGAGGATAACAATGAACCATGCAAGAAGTAGAAGAATCACCAACATCGTCCTTATTGCGATTTGTGCGCTTTGGACATTACCGACATTTGGCCTATTTATTTCCTCTTTCCGTGACCGTAACGACATCCAAACATCGGGCTGGTGGCAAATTTTGCCCCACCGTGAGTATGTCGAGACAGAGGCACGTATTGAAGATGTGCCGCGCGACTTTGACAACGACGTGCCGTTTGCGATTCCCGCAATCAGCGACACGGCGATGTACACGTTTGATGAATGGCGTGATGCGGTCGAAATTGACGGCGTGCGCTATCAGTGGGTTGGCAACAAGCGCATTGGCTCCGTCCAAATTCAGGAACGCCAGTGGGTGACAAAGGCTGACTTTACCCTCGAAAATTACAACACCGTTTTGAGCGGCAAGCGATTAACGCAGGTTGATGCAGATGGCGCAGAAATTCAGGTGCAAGGTGCAAACCTCTCGAATTCGTTCCTGAACAGTCTTGCCGTGACGGTTCCAGCAACTGTTATCCCCATTTTGATAGCGGCATTTGCGGCATATGGATTCGCGTGGATGCGTTTCCCGATGCGGCGTGTCTTTTTCATCATGGTCATCGCGCTGCTCGTTGTGCCGTTGCAGGTCGCACTTGTGCCAATTCTAAAGGCGTACAACGTGTTGGGTTTGAACGGGACATATCTCGGACTATGGCTGGCGCATACAGGGTTTGGTTTGCCACTGGCGACATATCTTTTGTATAACTACATCAGCCAGTTGCCACGCGAAACACTCGAATCAGCATTTATCGACGGTGCATCACACTTTACTGTATTTACCCGTCTGATTTTGCCGCTTTCGGTTCCCGCACTGGCCTCGTTTGCCATCTTCCAATTCCTCTGGGTTTGGAATGATTATCTCGTCGCGCTCGTCTTGCTGCTCGGTACACCGAACGCAGGTGTTCTCACAATGCAGTTACAAGAGCTTGTCGGCTCACGTGGTGACGATTGGCATTTGTTGACATCGGGGGCATTTATCACGATGTTGTTGCCGTTGATCGTCTTTTTCTCACTGCAACGCTACTTCGTGCGCGGGCTGTTGGCAGGGTCGGTTAAAGGTTAAATATTGCAAAGTTGTCAACACAAGTCAGTTCATGGCATACGATGGTTGGCAACTTTTCCCATGGGTAAATTCGGCCGATTTCCCAAGCGAGTGTCTTAAATAGAACGATAAACATGGAAACGCTGTTCTGGATAACAAACCTTTCGACGATGCCTTTTTGGTTTTTGATGATTTGGCTACCTCATTGGGACTGGACAAAAAAGATCGTCCGCACGCCGTTGATTGTCCTGCCCGTCTCACTCTTATACATCTTTACAACATTGCCCATTTTTGGGACATTGATCGACGCATTTCTCAACCCTTCATTGGCGCACCTAAGTAATGCGCTAAGTAATCCCGCAAATGCGTTGGGAACTTGGCAGCATCTACTGGCGTTTGACCTTGTTGCAGGCTTTTGGGCGTATCATGACGGGTATGCGCGAAACATCAATCGCTGGTTGATGACTTTCTCACTAATAATGATATACATGATGGGGCCGCTGGGATTTGTCATCTATTTCGGCGTGCGAAAATTTTCAGAAGACAGCTAAAAATATGCGAATTTTACAGATAGAAACAGCCGCGCTCATCGAATGTGTGCGGTACGCCTCCGTTGAAAGTAAAACTGAGTTCGCAGCAGCATCGCAAATCGTCCGCAAATTAGGTGGTAACGTTCAGGCGGATGGGACAACACAGTTTGGATTTTGGATTCCCGATATCGTAGCAACTGAAGAGACGGAGATTCGGCTAGAGATTTTGCAGCCTGTGAGTGGGTTGGATTTGAAATCGGCCGAACAAACCATCCAATTCACCCGCGCCCACCTCCCGATTCATGTCGAGGGGGAATACGCCTTCGGTGTTTATGCTGACATTCCAGCGGGAACGCGAGAACAAATCGGCGCGTTTTATTGGCTGGCTTTTCGTGTCGGTCAGGGCGAGTGGCAACATAAACACGACCATTTGGCGTGTTCGCTGCCGTTTGGCTGTTTTGCGCCCGCTGAACTCTATGATTTGAACGCCATGCACGCGGCGCGACAGGACAAAGCATATTTTGAAAATTTGGATGGCGAGAATGATCCAGATGGTGTCTTTCGGATCGGTGCGCCGACGAATATCTTGCAGGTGCATGTGGGGACGGCATCGGCCGAAAAAACCATCGCTGGCCTGACCCAAATCTATCAAACGATCGCTGAAAAAATCGAGAACGGCCTTGCGCTTACATCGGCCGAACAAAATTACATCGGCTACGATGGCATTCAGTTGATGCCGATTGAGCCGACAATCGAATACGAAGACGGCCCCGCTTTCTGGCAGCAAATCGGCGATGATGACGACACGATCACGGTCGAACTGCGTGCGCCCGATATGACCAACTGGGGATACGACGTGTTGACGAGTGGTTCCCCCGCTGTCAACGCAACGACGCTGGCAACCAAGCGACCCGACGAATTTGTCGATCTGATTGCGACGCTGCACAACTTCCCCAACCAGCCTATCAAGGTTGTCCTCGATGTCGTCTACGGTCACACGGACAATCAGGCGATCCCGCTGCTCAACGACGAGTTTATGGCTGGCGCAAACATGTATGGGCAGAACATGCGCTACAAGCATCCCGTCACCCGCGCCTACCTGCTCGAAATGCAGCGGCGCAAGAGCGATTTTGGCGTGGATGGCGTGCGCGTGGATGGGGCGCAAGATTTTAAGTATTGGGTTCCAGAGACGGATGAACTGATCCATGACGACGATTTTTTGAGCTTGATGAACGATGTTGAACAGGCGGTAGCGGGGGTCACATATAGGCCGTGGATGATCTTTGAAGACGGCCGACCGTGGCCGCGTGAAGATTGGGAGCTTGCGTCGAGTTATCTCGAAGTGACAAAACAGTTTCCCAACGTTGTCCAGTGGGGGCCGCTGACGTTCGCGCACAACACGCCATTTTTGTTCACATTTTGGATCAGTAAATGGTGGCGCATTCGAGAAATTATGCAGGTTGGTGCGGCATGGATTACAGGTTGCGCCAACCATGACACACTGCGGCGCGGTACACAAGTCCCACTCGATGCGCGGGTCAACAGCTATCTCGGCGACACGCTGCCCGACATCTTCAAAAATGGGTATGACAATCCCGCCGCCACGCTGTTCACCTACGCGATTTCACCCGGCGTGCCGATGGATTTCATCAACGCCCTGCATCGCGCACCGTGGGCATTCATCCGCAACACGGACAGCCGCTGGGGTGTCAAGGTCGTTTCGGAAGAGTCGCGCTTTTTGTACTGGGTGATGAACGAAGCACTTTGGGAACGCGAAGATACCTTTGTGCGGCTGAAAGATTTTGGGTTTGAATCGCTTGAACATCTGCGAAAGTTCATGATATTACTCGACAAAGCGGTACAGGGAACGGACTATAACCTCGAAGCCATCGCGTCGGTGATGGATGCGTCGGGGTTGTATGAAAGCTGTAGCGTGAACGATTTGAAGACAATTGCGCGGCTGTGGATGGATGACAAGTATGATTTCTGCAACGTTTCGCGCTATGAAGATAGTTTAGACTTGATACAGACGGCTTTTAATTTAGCAACGCGAGAATTTCGGCGGTCGCGTCCGTGGTTGTTGAACAACTTGGGTGAAAATGATTTATTTGATTACATCTATCCGACAGATGGTTCAATCGTTTTTTATGGCTTGCGCCACGCGCCTGATGGTGAGCAGATTCTGTTTTTAGCCAATATGGAAGGTGAGCCAGCGGTTGTGGACGTGAACAAGTTGGGGTTGGGAGTTGAGCTAGATGGATGGGAGGTTGCGTTGCAATCGCCCGACCTTGTAATCAACGATGTGACACGGCCGATCACGCTGGCGAATAGTCAGGGTGTTGTGTTCACAAAAATCAAGATGTAGCGTCGCGGCTTCAGCCCGACGTTTTCGTTCGGCAACGGAATGTCGGGATTTATCCCGACGCTACACGAGAAAAATGACAAAATTTCCAGATAATTTTCTATGGGGTGTTTCCACCTCAGCCTATCAAATTGAAGGGGCAGTCAAGGAAGGCGGGCGAGGCGAGTCAATTTGGGATCGTTTTTCCCATGTGCCGGGCAATGTGGACGATGGCTCAACGGGAGATGTCGCTTGTGACCATTACCATCGTTACAAGGAAGACATCGCGTTGATGGCAGAGCTAGGCATTCAGGCATACCGCTTTTCGATTTCGTGGCCGCGCATTTTGCCCAATGGCAAGGGTGAGGTCAATCAAGCGGGAATCGACTACTACAATGACCTAATCAACACGCTGCTTGAACACGACATTACGCCGTTTCCCACGCTCTACCATTGGGAGTTGCCGACGGGTTTGCACGGTATGGAAGGATGGACGGTGCGTGATACGGCGTATGCGTTTGCCGAGTTTGCGGACGTGTGCAGCGCGGCGTTCGGGGATCGCGTCAAGCATTGGATCACACATAACGAGCCATGGTGCGCCAGTATGCTCAGTCATCAAATCGGGCTGCACGCGCCGGGCATCAAGGATTGGACAAAAGCGTTGACGGCCGCGCATCACATTTTGCTTTCACATGGGCTGGCAGTGCAAGCGATTCGCAAAAATATCCCTGACGCGGAGATCGGAGCTGCTCCCAACTATGAACCCGCCTACCCTGCCACCGATAGTTTTGCCGATAAGGAGGCAGCGCGGATTTGGGATGGGTATTACATTCGCTGGTTTAATGATCCATTGTTCAATCGAGGTTATCCGTCCGACATGGTCAGGCATTACAGCGAGCGCGGCTATTTGCCCAACGGCATGGATTTTGTGCTGGATGGAGATATGGAAACGATTGCAGAGCCGTGTGATTTTATCGGGATCAACATGTACACGCGCCACCATTCAACGGGCGGTGACGACCTAGACGGCTTTTTCAACTCTGCCCATCTGCCCGAAGAAGAGCTGACGGCGATGAAGTGGGAAATTGCGCCAGATGCGTTCCGCGATTTGCTGTGTCGGATTTGGTTTGAATATGTGGCAAACCACCCTTCGGATCGGCCGAAAAAACTCTACATCACCGAAAATGGCTGCTCCTATCTCGATGCCCCCGATGAAAACGGTCGTGTCGATGACGCACGACGGATCAGTTACCTCGACAAACATATTCGCGCAGCACACTCAGCAATGCAGTGCGGCGTACCGCTGGCAGGCTACTTCCAGTGGTCGCTGCTCGACAACTACGAGTGGAGCATGGGCTATACGCAGCGATTCGGTATCGTTTACGTCGATTACGAGACACAGCAACGCTACCCGAAAGATAGCGCGTTTTGGTATCGGGATGTAATCGGCCGAAATGGTCTGTAGGCAACAAACTTTCCATTTTTTCAAAAAAATGGATTGTGAAGGAGCAAGCAAGATGAACGAAAACAGCACCGAAAGCAACCTCAAAAAAGACGGTCGCCTCAAAAAAGCATACTACGAAGCAGAACTTGAGCGGCTGCAAATGGAGTTGGTCAAGCTCCAATACTGGATCAAAAAGCAGGGTCTAAAAGTGTTGGTGATCTTCGAAGGGCGTGGCTCGGCTGGCAAAGGGGGTGTCATTAAACGCATTACCGAACGTACCAGCCCGCGCATTGTGCGTGTCGCCGCGCTGCCAAAACCGACAGAGCGCGAACAAACTCAATGGTATTTTCAACGTTATGTGCCACATCTGCCTGCTGCGGGTGAAATGGTGTTGTTTGATCGCAGTTGGTACAACCGCTCTAACGTCGAGTACGTGATGGGGTTTGCCAACGAACGTCAAATACAGGAATTTTTGCGTTCCTGCCCACAATTTGAGCGCATGTTGGTGCGTTCTGGCATCATTTTGCTCAAATACTGGTTCTCCGTCAGCTATGAGGAGCAGGGAAAACGCTTTGAGAGTCGCAACCAAGAGCCGATCAAACGCTGGAAGTTGAGCGATATGGATTTGGAAGAGCATCGCCTCTACACGCAATACTCCAAAGCGAAAGACATGACGTTTGAGCATACCGACATCAAACAAGCCCCATGGTATGTTGTGCCATCGGATGACAAGCGGCTGGCGCGGCTCAACTGTATGCAACACATTTTGGATCAAATCCCCTACCAAGATGTAACGCCTGAAATGGTGGTGATACCTGAAAAAGAAGATGTCGCCTACATTCGGCCGCCAATCGACGAGCAGACGTTTGTGCCAAATCAATACGGTGAGGGGTCACCACATTGGTATGAAGGATAATCAGTCAACAAGCGAATTAGAAATTATGAAGCAATTTATTGTTCCAACCATCCACCAGCAGTTCCAAGATGAATGGCAGCGCAAAAGAACCGATTTTTTGACAGCCTATCAAAAGAAAGAGCGTTCATTTGTTCCCAATTTGTTGCCAGAGACAGCCATTCAGTTAAGCGCGGCTGAAACGCTATCCATTTTGCACGAGCGTTTGGGCAAAACCTTAGATTTAGCACTTGATCCTCTCTACACTGATCCCGAAAATCTGCCGACGACGCTGCCCGCAGCTATTCGCAGTCCGGTCGCCGACGAATCAGACGGAAGCTGGCTCAAGCAAGCCAACATGGTTGGGATTAACGTCCGCACGGTGCAGAATTTTTGGAATATCGTCAAATACGCGCTGACGTTGCCAGCGGCGCAGGATTCTGTCCATATTTTGCCAATTTGGGAAGCGGGCGTTGTGGGCAGTCTCTATGGAATGAGCAGTTGGCAACTAAATCCCGAATTTTATAGCGCAGAGCTAGCGGAGGCACAGCCGCATCTCAACACGACAGGCAAGCAGTTAAAGGCGGTCAGTAACATCTTGCACGCACTGGGCAAAACGGTGGGGATGGACGTGATTCCCCACACGGATCGCTACTCACAAATTGTGCTTGCCTCGCCACAGCTTTTTGAATGGCTACAGCGACAGGACACCGTTATCATCAACCATCGTGCAAATCTACATGAGGGGGTGCAGGCGCAAATCTGGACGTTTTTGCAGCAGAATGGCTCGGCCGTTGCAGATGAGGTGTTGCCAAATTCGGCCGAAATTTTCTTCAACGACCTCACCGAATCCCAGCGCATCCGCCTGCTCTTTGGCACACCAGAAGACAAAAGCGGTCGAGAAGGACGGCGTAATCAACTTATCCAATACCTGTTCCGATATGGGTATGAACCTGTTCCCGGCACGATGGCTCCGCCGTTTCGCGGCCTGAAAGTCAACACGGACCCAAAAGCCAAAACGGTCGATTCACAAGGCATGGTCTGGCGTGATTATCTGATTACGGAACCACAATCAATGTCCCGCGTGTTTGGCCCTCTCAGCCGTTATAAACTATACGAGCGTCTTGATGACAACCGTGATTGGGGTGTTGATTTCGACAAACCGCGCCCAGCCGTGTGGCAATATGTCTGTGAGAATTATGCGGATGTGCAGCAAAAGTATGGGTTTGATTTCATGCGCGGCGATATGGCACATGTGCAAATGCGCCCCAACGGTGTCCCTGATGAAATTGACGATTACTATGACATTTTGGCGGCTGTCAAAAACTATATTCGACAGGAGGCTCCCTACTTTGGTTACTTTGCCGAAACATTTATCGCGCCACGCGACGTGTTTGGGTATGGTGATGAGCTAGATCATCTGGAGGCGGCCGATGCTGATACGACGCTTGGCGATCTGCAATCTGTGCCAGTTGGATCGCCTGTCTTCATTCAGCGTCTGCGTCAATACTATGATCTGCTAGAGACCCGCAGTTGCACTCCAAATTTTACCCTCATGACAGGCGACAAAGATGATCCTCGCTTTGATGGATTCTATTTGCGCGGCAATGAAGCGCGTCTATTTATAGCGATGTTTCTCACCGACATGCCCAGCTACATGGGGTTGGGGTTCGAGGTTCGCAATGTCCATTTTGAACCCGCGCCCAATGAGTATTACAGCAAGCTGTATGTGTTTCAGCAAAGCGAGGGGCCACAGGCGACCAATGGGGATTACAAATGGGGTCACAATGGACATCTCTTCCATACAGTTATGCGCTTACGGCTTTACCTAGACGACATGTTTGAGCAGATCGCGGGACGGCCTTGCCGCTGGCTGTTGCCGCCCGATGCGATAGGCGAACGCAAAGTGATCGCATGGACACAAGATGATAATCGGCCGACCCATCTTTTTGTGGTCAATCTCGACACAGAGTTTGCCAGCGGCAAATTTGGCATCCCAACGATTCCAAATATCACCAGCGACACGCCGTTGACGCAAGCGTTTTCTACGGCCGAAATCAGCGCAGAACAGTTAGCTCATAACGGCCGACATTACCAAGTGCCGCAAATGTCGCCGGGTGAAGGGCGTGTGTATCGAATTGGTTAGACAGACGAGTGCCTCACGCAAAGTTACTTAAGAAAAAATAATGGCTCTTTAGGAATTCGTGTGGTTTTCGCGTCGTGGTGCGTGTCCAGAGGTCGTCACGTACCACGTACCACGCCTGTTCCACTTCAAATCCCAAAGACCCAAAATAATTAGATTACCTGAAAGCAAAAAGGAAATGAAAATGAGTGATAGATCGACTTTTGACAGTGCAGATAATGGGCAAGAATTGCCGACATGGAATCCACCACAAGTTGACATCAGTGCGGTTAAGACTGGTGACATGCCCGGCGACAAAATTCAGATTAATCAGTCACACATCGAAAAGGCAAATACCGTTTTCCCTCACCTACGACAAGAACTGAAAAATCTAAACGGTAGGAGGCTCGTCGTTTCTGTTTATGGTGGGTCAGGTGTTGGGAAATCTGAGCTTGGTTCCGTACTGGGTCATTACTGTAACGAGGCAAATTTTCCTGCCTATATTTTGTCAGGGGACAATTACCCACACCGCATACCCCAATTTAACGATCAAGAGCGTTTGACCGTATTCAGAAATGCAGGATTAAACGCGCTTGCCAGAAGCGAACAGTTCTCGAATGAGCGGATGGAAGCCCTTCAGCAAAAATGGCCTGATGCGGAAGATTTCAGGTCCGATGCAGAGCTGGCTTGGATGGATGTGTACTTCAATGCGGGAAGAGAGGCGTTGAGACGCTATCTGGGTAGCGAGCAGGAGACTGATTTTCCAATGGTCAGCCGTATCATTGAGCTATTCAAAAGTGGTGCAAACACGATCAATCTAAAACGGATGGGCAGAACGAGTGATGATATTCGTTTTGAGGCAGTCGATTTTAGCGGTGTGCAGGTGTTAATTATCGAGTGGACACACGGCAACAACCCGCTGCTTGAAGGCGTAGACTTCCCCATCTTTTTGTTCAGCACACCGGCCGAAACGCTCGCACACCGGCTTGCACGCGGCCGCGACAAGAACACCGACAGCCCTTTCATCAGCTTGGTGTTGGAAATTGAGCAGGAAAAGTTGATCAGCCAGGCAAGTCGTGCAAAGCTGATTGTGTCGAAGGATGGCGACCTAATTTCACTAGAAGACCTGTATAATCGGCTTGAATAGGCGGTTCGCCGCTCATTTTTCGCTTGCATTGATGATAGAAAGCTATGTAGAAAGCGCGTTTTCGGCCGAACTTCAAACCCGTTGGCAGGTCTGGCAAGAGGATGTCCTGCGTCCCTTGCGCTTGTTGTATGGAGAGCGGGAAGACTTTGAGCAGCGGGTCGTCGACTTTTTGAGAATTGTGCGGAAGGGGCGGCGGGGGAGATCGGCCGAACTCCGCGCCCTAGATGAAGAACGCCTGCTCCAGCCAGACTGGTATCAACGGTCTGAGCAAATGGGCTACATCGCCTATGCCGACCGCTTTGCCGACACGCTAAACGGAGTCGTTGACCGTATCAGCTATCTCAAAGAGTTGGGCATCACCTATCTCCATCTCATGCCGTTGTTGGAAACACGCGATGGCGAGAATGACGGTGGCTTTGCGGTCAAAAACTACCGTGCCATCGACCCACAACTCGGCACCATGTCAGATTTGGTACAGTTGACCACCAAACTGCGGACAGCGGGTATCAGCCTCTGCACCGATCTCGTCTGTAATCACACATCGATTGACCACGAATGGGCACAAAAGGCTAAAGCGGGCGACGAAACATATAAAAATTACTACTTGATGTTTCCCGACCGCACACTACCTGAGCAATATGACAAAACATTGCGCGAAATCTTCCCCGAATTTAAGCGTGGTAACTTTGTCTGGCATGACGATATTGAGCGTTGGGTTTGGACAACATTCAACACCTTCCAATGGGATTTGAATTACAAAAATCCCACCGTCTTTGGCGAGATGCTCGACATTATTCTCTATCTCGCTAATCAAGGGGTTGAGGTTTTCCGCATGGATGCGGTCGCGTTCATGTGGAAAGAGCTTGGCACAACGTGTGAAAATCTGCCGCAAGCCCATGCACTACTGCAAGCGTGGCGTGCGCTTTTACGGCTGGCTGCGCCGGGCATCATTTTGTTGGCAGAGGCGATTGTCTCGCCCGAAGATGTCGTGCCATATTTTGGGCTGGATGAGGCGACGGGTAAGGAGTGTGAGCTAGCCTATCACAACAGCTTTATGGTTTATCTATGGAGCGCGTTGGCTGAACGTAAGGTCAATCTGATGACACACGCGCTGCAACGGCTGCCCGAACTGCCGCAATCGGCCGCATGGACAACCTATGTACGCCTACACGACGATATTGGCTGGGCGATTACAGACGCGAATGCAGGTGGTGTCGGGCTGAACGGCTTCTTACATCGGTCATTTTTGAGCGATTTTTACACGGGTGAGTTCGAGGGTAGTTTTGCGCGAGGGTTAGTCTTTCAATTCAATCCTGACAATATGGATCGGCGCGTCAACGGGTCGTGTGCGTCTTTGGCGGGGCTGGAAGTGGCGATTGAGAAAGGAGATATGGGGTTGGTGGAGTTGGCAATCGGCCGAATTCTTCTGATCCATGCCTTTATTCTCGTCTATGGCGGGATTCCCCTCCTCTACATGGGCGATGAACTCGGTCTTCTCAATGACTATGACTACATTCACAACCCAAACCATAAGGCCGATTCGCGGTGGGTGCAGCGGCCGAAAATGGATTGGCCACTCGCTCAGAGTCGCTATGATTGCAAGTCCATTCCCGGTCGCATCTATCACAATCTGCGCGAGATGATCTTCACGCGCAAACAGCTTTTTCAACTACACGCCCAAGCCAACATGAGTGCCGTCTACACGCATAATGAGCATGTGTTTGGCCTTCTGCGCCATAGTCCACGTGGTAACATCCTCGCGCTCGGCAACTTCAGCGAAGCGTACCAAGTTGTGAGGGGGCAACGGTTGAAAGAACTCGGTTTTGGCCACGAATGCTACGATTATCTTGGAAAGCGAATGCTCAATGGTCAATTTGGCATCACGCTTGCGCCTTTTCAGGCAATGTGGCTACAGCAAAAATAGGGGCGCGTAAATACTAGCGCGGCCGATTACGTGTCAATGTGCGTATAATGCCGCGTAATGGCGCAAAACGACTATAGTGTGCCGTTTCAGATTGGTATGCAGTCTCATACTGAGCGTATTCTGATTTGATAACCTGTACTTGATATGAGGGATGTGTATCCATGCTATTTTCCTGCCATCTATGGTTTCAAATGTCATTTTGAAACCTAGTAATTTATCTCAATTGGCTGTGTTGTTTAACTTGTGAAAATTGTAACAATCGACGGGGGAAAATCTATGTGCGGGATGTGTCAAAGCTGTGTCAAGTAATGCGAACTCGTGTCGAACTTGTGCAATTTCACGCAGAAGCATATTTTCAGCAGCCGATGGGCGCGAAATTTTGAGCCTATTAACCGATAAATTTTACGTGGTGCTTACGCATGTTGGCTACACTTATGAGTTGAAAATTATTTGCTGAAGGGATAGAAATGCCAACTTACGTCTATAAATGTATTCCAAATGAACATGTTTTCGAGAAGAAACAAAAGTTTTCTGATGACCCGCTGACCGAATGTATTGTTTGCGGTGAAGCGGTTCGCAAAGTTGTGAGTTCTGTGGGGATCGTGTTCAAAGGGTCTGGCTTTTACATCAACGACAGCAAAAGTAAAAAAAGTACGACGACTCCTGCCAGCAATGGGAAGAGTGAAAGCGTTTCTGACAATAAATCAGAGACAAAATCGGCCGCAAAGTCCGAGACAAAGAGCGAGAGTAAATCGGACACAAAGATCAAAAAGAAGGAAAAGGTGAGTTCGGCCGAAGCCTAGCCCCTTTAAGTACGCTGACCTGTGGGGTCACTTGCAGGTTTCCTTCGCCCCACCACAAACCCAACGCCAACCCCAGCCAAAACCATCGCCACAATCCCGCCCCACAGAATCCACAGACTATCCTCAGCAGGCGGCTCTTCTTCAATTACCTCATCGACCTGCTCTTCCACATCGAAAACCACAAATGGCAAATCGTGATCGGTTGCTTTGAACGCCATTCGCTCTAAATTACGCCCCAAGCTATCGGGATAATCGGCATTGGTATGCAAAATCGTGACTGTGGTGACCTCATCACGCAAAACATCCGATATGAATACCCCATCGATCAGCTGTGCGATGCCACCAAACACAAACGTGTAGCGTAGCTCGCTGGGGACTCGCTTCAAAACATTTTCCAGCCCAGCCGCTTCTAATATCCGCAGAGGCTCTGCATCTTCATAATCGTTAAAATCTCCAATCAGGATCATCCGCTCATCAATGTTTTGTTCCAAGAGCGTCCTCAAAAATTTTGCCTGCTCTACCCGTCTCGCTTGTGTTTCAAATTCACCCCCTCGTTTTGATTTGAAGTGATTGTTGATGAATGTGTAGATTTGCCCATCGATTCGGGCAGTTAGGAGGAAAGGCGGCCGAGAAAACAACGGCTCTTGCCCGTTTTCACAGCCTGCATCTGGATCACTGATATTTGTGTCAATTGTTGTGCAGGCGCGTTGTAACTCGGCCGAAAGCACAACAACCCGTGAACTATCCACCATATACGCCAAATCGATCCCGCGTGCATCTGCGCTTTCCTGATGAACCACTTCATAATCCATTTCACAGTACTGCGCGACCCCATTCGCTAAATCTTCCAGCAGCGTTGCTTTTTCGACCTCTTGCACCGCAACAACAGTTGGACACCCTGCTGTCACCCCTAGCGCATAGGCCAGCTTTGCCAGCTTGACTGCCAACTCGCGCTCACCCAGCTTTGGCTCTGCATCGTCGCCTGTGTCATCAACGCCATCAAACAGATTTTCGACGTTAAAGCTGACAACGCTAAATTGCCCTGACGCAATTTCAGGCGCGGCGGGCGGCTCAGGAAAAGGGGCCGCATCTACTATTACATCTGTGAAATCCTGTGTGAGAAGTTTGAATTGGTCAAAATTATAGGTGAGGACACCTGACAAACCGCTGATGACATCGTTCAACTTTAGGTTGGGAAAGTCGCTACAATCGACATCGGAGCGATGTAGAACGGGAATGACCGCGCCGATTGGATCGGCCGCCTCTCGACGATAGACCCGCCCAACACCCGCATCCTCCCGCATCACGCTAAAGCCACAGCCGTCAAACGTCGCGCCGACAACTCGCGCTGCGCCAAAGCCCAGATGGACGCGCATCGCTTCTAGTGGCTCAAATAGGGCGGCTAAATCGGCCGAATTCTGCGGCGCAATTTCCAATGGTGTCGGCAGCACATTGTCGCTGCTCAAAACTTCAACGCTGACCCCCTCATCATCCAGCTCGGTCAGCCCGAAAAACTCTGTCACCAAGCCAGCGACGCGCACGTGATCGCCAATTTGCGCCATCGGCCGTGCCTGCCCCAAAAAGACAGCAATGCCATCACTCGTTGTGGGGTCACCGTCTTCGCGGCCGACCAAATCCTGCACATACAGCGTGTAGAATGTGATGCCGCGTGTATTGCGATCCTCATGCCAGCCGGTCACGACACCTTCAAACGTCACGTGCTGATTGACAAATGGGGAAACAGTTGTGTTGCCTTGAATTGCGCCAATCGGCACTCTTTGATCTGGTTCTAGTGATGGGGCGATGCTACATGAATCGTTGAATATGACCACGCCGGGCGAGGGTTGTTGTGGTATGAAATCGGCCGCCATACCTGCATCGCAATCACCAAATCGCCGCCCTAAGCTTTGACCCTCTCCCACACCCAACGGCGCGGGCTGTAAAAACGTCTCGTTATCACCGTAGCTCACCGCGTCGATCAGGTCATCGTTCTCATCGAGCAAAACGACGCTATCGCCGGCATTCGCTAGCTCAATTGTGCCTTGAACCTGCTGCATATCGGGGACGCTCGGTTCGCTGCCAGCTAGCTCAAAGTTCGGCCGAAATCCAAACGCACGCTCAAATCCAATTGACTGCTGGGCGATCACAACGCTACGCCCGGCCTCAATCACGGCGTTATCCGGAAAGCGAAAAATGCCTTCTGACCCGCCGATTTCTTCTGCATCGCCGAGCTTGAACTGCCCGACAGCCATTGTTTCAGGGCAATTGTTGGTTAGTTCAATCCACTCTTCTTCGTAGTCTCGGCCGAAGCTATCGTAATAAATTTCCGTAATCAACAAGCAATCAATAGGTGACTGCTCCCATGTTGTGCGGATTTCAGTCTGCGTGTCTAGCGCAGATTGCAATATCAACTTGTACTCACCAAAATGAAAGGTCAAAACACCAACGATTTCGGCGATGGGCTGGTCGGCCGTTTCAATCTGCACGCATAAGCTATCATCTGGCATCAAAACCGTCAGCGGCGTGATCTCTCCCACCACCTCAAAGCGACATCGCCCGGTTTGGTTGGCCTTCACATCAACGACTCGGACAAGCATCCCCTCCAGCGTCTCAAGGTCAGCGTTCGCCGCCAGCGTGGTTGGCTCCGGCAACGCAACGTTGTGTTCTAGTACGTTCACATTTGCTCGCGTTATCTCGGTCAACTCAAAGAACTCAGTCACCTCACCTGTGACGGTTACACGGTCGCCAATTGCAATATCGGGACGCTGCTTGCCCACATAAACAGGCAGCCCATCGCTCGTTTTCTCATCCTCATCCCCAGTATCTTGTACAAAAATTAGCCAGTTTGGATTGTCTGCCTGACCTCCATCAAACAAACCTGTGACGACTCCTTCAATCGTCATGCGCTGCCCCTCAAATGAAGAGATTGACGTATCTCCTTGAATGGTTCCAATAGGCGTTTGGGCAAAGATGTTGGTTGTGAAAAAGAGTGTCAGACAGATCAACAGACAGGTGCGGCGCAACATTAGCTTGGCTGAGGGAGGATTAAGGCGGGGTCTTCGACAAACCCATTGGTGCTGACATCGGCCGAAAACCAAGCAAACTGTTCCGCAAACCGCACGACCTCTCCGACAATGGTAATCGCTGGAGTCGGCAGCTTTTCACGTTCAGCTTGCGCCACAATTGTCGCTAATGTCCCACATATTATTTTTTGCTCATTGGTGGTAGCGCGGCTGATGAGTGCCGTTGGCGTGTCTGGCTCTTTCCCATGTTCCAGCAGGACAGCAACGACCTCCGGCAACTTTTTCAAACCCATCAGTACGACAAGCGTTGGAACATGCGCCATGGCTGCCCAATCAGTCGTGCTGCTCGGTTTGTCAGGGGTTTCATGCCCCGCGACGAGTGCGAATCCGCTGGCGACATTTTTCTGTGTCAGAGGAATTCCGGCGTAGGCAGGGGCGGCAATAGATGAAGAAATCCCCGGCACGATCTCAAAAGGTAAATCGGCCGCCCTCAGCGCAATCGCCTCCTCGCCACCCCGCCCAAAGACAAACGGATCACCGCCCTTGAGTCGCACGACCTGCTTGCCAAGCGCGACCTGCTCGATCAATAGGCGATTGATCTCGCGCTGTGGTTTAGGATGATGGCCGGGGCGTTTACCGACAAAAACAAGCTCGGCATCGGGGCGTGCATCGTCGAGCAGTTCGCGTGGAACCAGGCGGTCGTAAAGGATGATATCGGCCGATTGCACCAACCTCAACCCTTTCACTGTGATTAAATCGGGGTGCCCCGCCCCCGCCCCAACTAAATAGGCTTTGCCAACAGTCATGTGCGGATCATAGCACACAGTTTCAGAGAAAGGTCTTCAATTCAACTGGTAAGTGGCAGGTATCATTGAACGTAACAAGCGAGTCAGGATGCTCAATGCCAAACTCCAAAGTCGTGAGGCTAGCGTTGTGCAAGGACATCGTGATCCATGCGTCTTGACCTGCGCCGATGTGTCGGCCGACCAACGCCCGAATCAAATTGCCATGACAGACAAGCAAGACATGCTCCTCCTCACGAGAGGCAGCGCGAAAGAAGCGAACGTAAGTATCGGTGATGCGCTCATTGAAGTGCGTGGCGAGTTCGGGTGTGACATAGTGAAAATGGTCAACGTAGCGAGCTGGCACAGAGGGTACCACCTCCCGAATGAGGTCGATCTCCTCAGAGAACGCATCGGGGTGATTGGCGATAATGGGGGTTGCGGTTTGTTGCGCCCGCCGCATCGTGCTAACGTGGATGTGGGTGAGGGGAAGATGGGCGAGGCGATTGGCGGCGAGTTGGGCTTGGCTTCGGCCGATTGCTGTCAGCGGTCCCTGTTGCTCATCACTTGGATTTTCTTTGCGGTATGAACGTTCTTCCTGTCCGTGTCTTAGGAGGTATAGTGTGCGTTTTGCCATAACCAAATCATAACAATCAATACGCTGCTGGCAACGGGAAAATTGCCCTAATTTTTAGCCAAATGCCTGTTTGCGATGGCGCATTAAGACAGACTGCACGATTCCAATGCCAAGATAGAGCGTCAAGAGTGATGAACCGCCATAACTCACAAATGGGAAGGTCAGCCCCGTGACGGGCATGAGGCGTGTATTCATCCCAACTGAAACAAATGTCTGGAAAAAGAGCAGTGTTGCGATCCCCACGCAGATGTAACGCCCCGCTGGATCGGGCGTGATACTAGCGACGCGCAAAATTCGTAACAAAATAAACCCCATCAAGCCAACCGCAATAAATGCCCCAAAGAAAAATCCCATCTCCTCTGTGAGAACAGCAAAAATAAAATCTGTATGCTGAACGCGCAAAAAGCCAAGCTGTGATTGTGTCCCATTAAAATAGCCTTTCCCCCACCAGCCACCAGAGCCAATCGAAATAATCGCCTGATCGACGTTACGCGCTTGCTCAGGATCGATGCTTGGATCGACAAAAACCGTGATGCGATCTTTTTGATAATCGGGCAATTGTGGATAGACGAGGATAATTGCGCCGACACCAATCGCCACCAAAATAAAGAAGTGGCGTAGTGGCAATCCTGCCACCATCATAATGCCAAACCAGATGACGACAAAAAGAATCGACATACCTAGATCCGGCTGAATAAAGATAAAGCCGATCAGCACGCCGATGTAGATGAGGGTGAAGATCGTGTTGGAGAATTTGTTGATATGCCGCTGCCGACTAGCCACAAACTGTCCGAGCGTGACGGGCAAGAGAACGCGCCCAAGCTCAGACGGCTGAAAGTCAATGATGCCGAGCGGTATCCAGCGATTGACCGCGTTGTTGACCGCGCCAATCAGTAGGACAACGATGAGAAGCGTGATGAGAAAGAGGTAGATAAACCAGTGTGCAGAGGTGAGAATGCGATAGTCGATGGCGGCAATGCTAAACATGACGATCAGGCCCATAATCGCAAAGATGATTTGTCGCTGTTCATATCCGACATAATTCGGCACATTTGTGATCGCGCTGCGGATAATTAGCACGCCATAAAAGGTGAGAATGACAACGGCCGTTGTCAGCCAAACATCAAAGTATCGCCAAACAGATGTGTTTTGTTGCATCATAAGGTTGCCTATTTGTTGATTTTGAAAGTAGAAGCGTATCGTTTTTTAGCTCGTTAGGAAACTGTCTTCTCATTTCGTTCATGTGTCTGAAGTTGCGAAGGGCGAATCTGTTAGGGAAGCTCAATTGAAAATACGCCTATTATCAAACAAGTGCAGACATTCACAGACATGCGGTATAGCACGATATTTAGAATTCTATTATCATGTTACAATCTCAATGTGAATAGTTAAGAAAGGAGTAAACATGACACAGTCAAAAAACCTCGAAATTTCATACTCGTATGCCAACGGAGGGTTGGTTGCCGCTGAAATTCTCAAACCAACTGATGCGCCGCTTGTGATTGGTGCGGAATCGTTGGCAGCCATTTTTGGCGTTGCCTCAAGTGATCTGTCAAATATCTCTGATCCGCATTTGACAATTTGGTTTGACTCGGCCGACGAAAATTTCCACTTTCGTGACACCAGCACAAATGGAACCTTCGTCCGAATGATCCGTGATGAGCCAAACAGCCGCAGCCGTGAACGCCGCTTATGGAACAAAAGCGATCAGCTAAAGAACCACGTTCGTTTGCGCCTACGCAATCAAGATCATCATGGCAACTCATGCGACATCATCGTTGAGCTACAAAATGAGAATTACGAAGGCACAAAAGCCGTTACGACATTTCTACCTTGGAACAACCTGCTTGAGAAACTAAGCCAAAATCGCGCGGTACATTTAACAGGTATGTCTGGTGTGGGCAAAAGCTATCTCGTGCAGCGGTTGCAGGAAGCGGAGGGAACGCACTGGCAGCGCACGCGAGACAGCAAATTAAGTCATAACCAAAAACGAGTTTTGCCAATCGTTGTCGATGGGGATGACATCAAGGCAACGGCCGACAATCCACTTTGGCGATCCCTGGCGCGTCAAATTCTGTTTGAGATGGTCACGGCGACCGACCAAGCGCGGATGTATGATGTCTGTGACAAAATAGACGACATCGCCAACGATGAGTTTGATTTGCGTGTCACAAAGCGACCATCGCAGTCACGCCGTTTGTTAGAACGCGCGGTGCGTTTGCTAGTGGAAGATGAGCAGTGTGTTTTGCTCTTCATCTTTGAGGATTTCGATGCTGTCTTGGAACATACGGTCGCAGGGATGCTCGATCTATTGGCAAGAACGCAAGAGATCAAAAGTTTTCGAGAAAATCTTTACTATGTCTTAGTGACTCAGCGTTCACTACGTCATATTCAGAATGCACGTGATGATACGGAGAATTTTTCGCTACTGTTTGCTAACTATTTGGAGCAGTTGGTGTGTGTGGAGATGGGGAGATTCGGCCGATTGTGGTCTGAAATTTCGCATGGTCAGATACTTCCCCTCAAAGTTGAAACAGACCTCTATGCTTTAAGCGGCGGTCATCCCGGTATCCTCAAAGACATCTATGACCATCTGCATTTTGCCAATATCTTTGATGAACCTGCAAAATGGCAACATCATCTCGCCAGCTATCAATGGGTGCTGGAAGATTCACCCGCTAGCCAGTCAATTTGGACAATGCTAACTCGTGAAGAACGCGCTTCCCTCTATGGCCTTGCCAAAGGCAGAGCCACATGGATTGAGCCAACGCTCGGTGAGTATGGCATTCTGGACGAGCAACACACCATCTTCAGCACCCTCTTTGCTCAACTCATTCCCGCTCTACACCAGTGGGAAATTGAGCAAGCCCCCAACTTAGCCCTCACACGCGAACATGGCGATGGCGCAATCACGGCTTATTGCAAAGCCCAAAATGAGCATGGTGAGTATGAAATCAAAAAAGTTGATCTGACTGGCTCCCAGCTCATGGCTCTCGCCTATCTATATGACCACCGTCACCGCGTTTGTCGTATCGAAGAACTGTCTCGCTGCATCTATCAACTCGATAAAAGGATCAAGGCAGACGTATTGCGGAGCTACGGGTCAAACACCCAAAAACATATCACCCGCCTGCGCGAGCGAATTGACCCCAATACAGTTTACATTCAAACATACGAGGGAATCGGGTATCGCCTGCATTATCGTTAAAGGGGCAGCGTTAACTGGTCTCGGTTAAACAGAAATGTCTGCATTTGTCCGGTCAAAATGCGTCATAATCTAAGCTGTCCTAAGCCTATAGTTGCGTAGGGATGTTGCAATCCCTGCCATAATAATTCTGAAACATGTCACCTCAACCTCCGCTCACACTCTATCGTTATCCCAACCCTATCGAGCATGTGAGCGGATATGGTATCGCCGGCAAGCGGCATCCCGGCCCTTCACAAGACGCATTTTGGCCATCGAACGTCGCTAGCCATGAGCAATCTGGGCTGGGCTTATTGCCTGAACGATTGACACGCTTTGGGCGTTTGTACATTTTGTCCGATGGGGTGACGCATAGTGCAAACGGAACGTTGGCAAGTCAGATGGCTGTGCAGACGATTGGGGAGCGATATTACGGCCGAGAGTCCAACAACTATGCAGCCAATCTGCGTCAATCGGTCATAGAAGCTCATACAGCCCTCGCTCGTTACGACAAAACCTTCTATTGCTGGCGTAAAGAAAAACACCCAACAGGGCAAACCGTCAAACTACCCAGCTATAAGCTCGCCAAGCGCAACCCACCCATTTGCCCCTATTGCAACGAGGAGATGGCTGGTCTACAGGCAACGCTGCTTGCTGCCCTCGTTGTTGACCAGCGTGCTTATCTCGTCAGCGTCGGCGACTCACGGGCGCTCATCGTCAGAAATGGGCAACCAAGCCCTATTTTCGCGCCACGCAAGGATGAATTTCTGGGAATGCCAGAATTTGAGCCAGAGTACATGATTCAGGAGAGTGTGCAGTTGCTTGCGCCTAACGACCAGATTCTACTCTTTAGCGATGGTGTGACTGATGTCCTCAAGGCACGCTATGGTGAAGAGGTCTGGGACACCAGACTGGTTCAAATGACGAAAGCAGAGGACCCAATTCCAACATTCATCCGCGATCTGCACAGTTACCGCGTTGATATTCCTAAAAATAAGTTACAAGATGACATTACTTTGCTTGGTATCACGATTCCGACACCGCAGGTTGTCATTCCGAATGATTCAAAATCGACACGGAATGCGGGGATGGCGGCCGATGATACGCAACCAACCCAGCGAGTAGTAGCCACCAAAACAGCACCCTTAGAGGTCTCAGCTATCCCAGATTGGGTTAAAATGTTAGGTGGTGTCGAAACTTTTTCTGAAAAAATCGGACAAATTTTAAAAGAGATAGGTGATGATGAAGATTGGCGTGATGCGTTTTGGCAAATGAGACAGCTTGAAATGTTTCATGCGAAGAAAATTAACGCCCTTGATGAAGCAGCACATAAGAGAATCAGTGGTGCAATTTGTAAGTTAAACGCCGCAGAGCTTCGCAGTAAGCTAGGTAAGCACTACGAGCGTTTAGGAATGATTGTCCGCGATGTAGCACTTAAGCTTTACAGTGAAGGTCAGAAAAAAGTCGTTCGCAAGTATTACAGTTGCCTTGGAGAAAGGCTGGGTGTTGATCTGTCGAACTTGCATAAGCCAACTGAATTTATCCAAGACCAAATCGTTTCTATTGTCCACACTGGTTTCTTGACTGATTTGCCCATTGAGCGACGTGATTGGGATGCTGTTGAAAATAAGATACAGGCAATTCAACAACGTCTTAAACCTCAACAGAGCTTTTCTGTTAACAAAAAAGCATGGGAAACACTATATCAGGAAGGTGACGCAGCTAAAGAGCTTGTTACCTCTAGCACAGGCTCGTTCGCGGCGGCTCATTACTATCCATTAAGTGAGATTTTGACCTCATTGAAAATCGTCATCGACTGTGTGCGAGTCTATCCAGAAGCAATCCAGTTTGACCCAACGGATGATAGAGTGGCAAGGGCTGAAGAAAGTGCTGACCTGTTGCGAAAATCGGTCAAATCGTTTGAAACGTATACGCCAGATGCTAGACAAATTCCCGATGAGTTAATGCGCTTTTGTCTACAGACACTAAAGTTGTGTGAGTTAAGAATACTGTTCGCTGACCAACGGAATTTGCACAAGGCACTAAGAAGTCTTGGATTCAATAGAGAGGTTTTAGGAAACGATGCGGTAGAGAAATATAGTCGCGCTGTTTGGGGCAGCTATGTTAAACAGGCTCTGCCAACGGCCCCTTACAAGGACTGGCTCACGGAATGGGATGGCACTATCCCCACCGGCTTACATAATAACCCATGGCTGCAAGGCGCACAGAATCTACACAGAACATTTGCCTTCTCCGACGTATTTTTGCGTTATCGTTCATTAATCGCGGTGCCAACAAGTGGGATACCACAGAGAGATAGACAGTACATTGACCAGTACGAACAACAATGCTGGCAAGCGATTTGGAGCAAAATAGCAGTATTAGTTGAACAAATAGAAATTGACGATTTCACAGTAGAAAACTTGGCAACGCTCGCAAAAGATAGAAACGTGGAACCTGACAAGGCACATGATTTGATAGCCATCTATCCTTTCATAGAGAGCCTTCAGCGTCACAAAAGTAAACGACCGCGTGCGGTTGATATAACCAAGCGTGCCATCGAGGTTTATAGTTATCTGCGAGATGCAAAAACATCAGAAGCAATAGATACACGCCGCATGTTACTGGAAAAGGCATGGGAGCAACTAAATCTATTTATCACAGATACACAAGCACGTGTCAGGCACAGCTGGGAAGGGCAGCTTAAGCCAATTTTTGGGAAAGACTTAGATGGTAGTTTTGCGGAAGCTGTCTATGAGGTACGCCGCAGTTTTTTGGGCATTGATGGTGAATTTAGAGGTGGATTAGATGCCCTCACACTGGCTGGAAGAATCATTTCTGTTGACACAAAAGCGTTAGACGAATCTGACAAGATGCGGGTTCAGCGCACAAAGGATAAAGCTGTGGCGCGTGCGTGGGAGGTCTTGTACGACATGTTAGTAGGCACTAATGTCTTAATCAGCGAACAAAAATGCCTAGACATTTGCGACTTACAAATAAATCAACAAGAACTTTCTCCAAATACATGGGAGAAATGGGACGCAATCCAAAAGATTATTACAAATCTTCCTCCTTCTATGGGAGCAACGGAAATTCAAAAAGCATGGGCAGTTGGTACACTGCCACCTCTCTTTGCTGGTCAAAAGGTGCAATCTGATCTTCAGCAGGCTTATGAAAAACGTGTCGCAAATGTGCTCAAAACGACCCTCTCAATGGCTTTAGAACCAGAGAAGCATCGGAAGGAGACAAAAGATAATTATCAATGGCTGTCAAAAGAAAGACACTCAATCCACAGTGAAGATTTTGTTTGGCAGGCAATGTTGGTTATCCTCAAATTTGCTGCGAGTGTACTTGCGGAAAAAGTGGATTATTCTGAAATTCTACTGGCAGTACAACATATTTCGACTGTGATTGATCGGTCAGGCTTGGCAAACTCATTTCCTAGCTTGAAGCAAGAGCAAAAAGAATTTGAGAAGTACTGGCTACAAATAGCTCAAGGGTATGGAAACAAAGTACAACAACGTGAAATTTTGAAGATCATGCGTGAGCGAGGACTTTTATATGGATGATTTCGACAAAATTCTTGACATTTTAGAAGATGGAACGGATGCGAAATCGCAGTCAAGGGCATCGCGTTCGCCAATTTTTTTTGTGATTGGCATAATTTTTGGTGGCTTTTTACTTCTGGCTATCATTCTGCTGTGGACGGCACGGGCATCGCTTTTGGGAGGCACTGCGCCAGAAGCTGTAGATTCTGTAGGCCAAACAACTGTGCCAGAAGTTATTCCAACCCTCGATAATCGTGAAACGCTAGTGAACAATGTTACAGGTGTTATTCAAGGCGATGATGTAGCTGTTCCGACTATAGTGCAAGGGCCTGAATATAATGAGAGTGCTAGTGAGTGGGTTGGTAATGTTTATCCGCCTATATTACTGAGTAAGGCAGAGCAACCCACTTTAATGTCGCATTATGTTCCAGATAATAATAGTACATCGGGGCATTTCCTAAGAGCAATAGGCTTTGTAAGTAATAACCTAGACGAGTTGCGAATAATTGAAAGCTCATCAGATCAAGTTAAAAATCGGCCTGAAAACCCTGCAAACAACATCCCATTATATGGTTGGATAGCAACGAGCATACCGAATGAACCGCTTTTTCAACTGACAGGTTTGGTTGCTGAAGAAAGTCTCGTTGCTGATTCTAACACGTTGACCCTTACTGTATCGCCATCAATATCGACTATGAAATTTACTGTCGATTATCAGCTAAGTGATCAAGAACGTGAGCAAATTGCTGCTGCGGGGGGACGAGTATGGCTTATAGGCGAATCACCAAGGCTAGTTCAGGCGTTATCCGATTGTCGTCAGTTTCGTGTGACTCAAGATACTAATCGGTCTTGTGAACAGCAGATAGACATGTTTAACGGCAAGATACCTATTCCGTTAGAACGACCATTGGTTATGTTCACAGTCGGAGCTGAGAAACAGCTTGATATAAGCGTCATAAATATAGAATTCGCTCAACCACGTTGGATTATCGGTAATTTAGGAGAAAAGACTATTCTACATGTCGTTGATAATGTTGTAAGCGATGGCGTAACCAACAGCCCTGACGGTTCTAAGATCAACAAGTCAGGTTTGATAAAGGGTTATTGGGATGGACAAATGTTGCAGGTGTCTGATATATATGCTTGGAAAGAGAATTTTGGGTCAGGCATTGAATTTTCTGGTGTCTACAACAAGATATTTCCTAGACCATAGTATTATCCATAAGTTTACATAGATGACATAGTAAATAAAGTCTGATTAGCAAAAAGTATTCTGATATCTGCCAGTTAAGAATGGGAGAATGAAAACGTAAAGTAAGGAGAGGGTTCCAATGGATGAGGATTTGAGGGAAGAAGATTATGGAAATGAAAGCTCGGGCAATCGGCCGACACCACTCGTACTACTCCTGTTAGCAGTTCCACTTTTATGCGTCGGGATTGTCATTATTACACTTGTTCGAGCGGCATTATTTCCAACACCAGACCCACCAACGATCACAAAAACGTCCCCCTCTTTCGATAAGAAGGGCACACCAATTCCGACATTTGGTAGTCGTGGCGATGAGCGTCCATTCTCTTCACAAGCTCAAGCGTGGATACGAGGAATCAATCCACCTATTCTCAGCGAACCCAATAAGCCATTGCTGATGGGCTATTACGCACTACATGATGAAGGGTTGAAACTTTATCTCAAATTAGCAGATTATCCGCCCAGCTTGAGCCAAGATGAGGTCGCCGCGATTGAATACGTTTCAGATGACATCGAGCAGGTGGAAGATTTGAAAAAGGACGATTGGGTGATTACGCGCATCCCAAATCAACCCTTAATACAGTTGTCGGGAGCGATTCACCCCAACATGCTCGAGCAAAGTGAGCTGCGCGTTATTTTCAATGATACACGTTCACGAATGGAATTTATCATCCTGTGGCAAGAAGGCAATGGGGCGGAAGCGTTACACGCTGCACATGGCAAATTTTGGCTGATTGGCGAAGCACCACAATTTTTTGCAGCGGCACGGACATGTCACTATTCACAAATGCGAAGGAGTGAGCCTGCTGATTGTCAGGAACAGAAAGCGATGCTGGTGGGCAATCGGCCGATTCACCTAACGCCAATCGTCATGTACACCGTCAATGCACAAGACCAGTTGGATGTAGCAATTGTTGAAGGCCAAATTCAAGACCGTTGGATCGCTGGTGATCTTGGCGAAAAAACATTGCGTCTTGCTATTACAGAGGGTAACGCGGTCGAAGCACTTGAGAAAAACCAGAACCGCATCCGAGATGTCAACTCATCGGGGTTGATGCGTGGCAGTTGGCAAGATGAACAGCTTGTTGTTAAAGACCTTTATTATTGGGAAACCGAGTTTCGGCAAGTCGCACACTTTGGCGCAGCCTACAAACCCATTTATTTGGAGACAAACAAAGAATGACGGGATATAGCGCAACTCTCATCCTTCATCCTTCATCCTTCATCCTTACTCTTCAAGGAGTATGTTTATGAGCAGGCAGGGATCAATCTGGTTAAACTTAATTTCGACAAGCTGGCTGCTTGGTGGAGCCGCGCTGTTGTTGCTGGCAGCGGGCGTGTTGCTAGCTGGAGGCTGGTCAATCGTCGAGCGTGGCATGTTGGGGGCAACAGGCGTGACAAGCATTGTGCTTGGCCTGTGCATCATGGTGCGTTTTGCGTGGGTTCGCTTGGGCGCAAGCGTTGCCCACTTATTTTTGGCAGTTGCATTGCTGATCGTGCTGTGGTTTGACTATCCTTATGACAACTTTGTAAGCGTACTGCCCGGCTTTTTTACCGAAGAGACGTGGAGCAACGGGCTGGCATTCGTGTTGTTTTTGATGCTGGTTGGTTCGTTGGGAGCAGCCTACTATCTTGAGTTACCGACAACATGGGATTTATTTAGCCAGAACGCCGCGCCGCGCCTCAAAAACACCTGTCCAGCCTGTGGAATTAAGCGCAAACGGAGCGAGCCGTGTGACTATTGTGACTCGCTGGAAAAGCTGACCATTTTCTTGCAGCCGGCGCTGCCTGACACCAGTCGTATTTTGTTTCAGTTTGAGCCGGGCAATGAGACGCTGGACATCGGCCGAGCCGTTGATCTTCGCGCCGGCTACATCGATGCCGGTGAAAATAGGCTGTTTGCCACCGTCGCACGCCACCATGCCAGCCTCACCTATGATTTTGATGACGAACGCTTGCGCCTCTCACGCGGCGCGACAAGCGCACCACTGCGCCTCAACAACGTCGAAATTTTTCAGACGGTCAATGTCAAAGTCGGTGACATCATCCAGATGGGTGAGGTGCTTTTTGTCGTTGGTGACCGCAACTACCAGCCGGAGATCGCTTATTGGTCGCTGCAAAATGACCCCGATAGTAAGCAGTTGCTCGTGTTCCAGGCTCAGAGAAAGCCGCGTTTGACGGTCGGCCGCAGTCGCGCCAATGACGTTGTCATTCCATTCAATGACGTATCGGGCAAGCATGCAACTATCGTTTACATCGCCAGAACAAACCAGTTTGTGATCAAAAATGAAAGTCAGGGTGGCGAGATGCGCGTTGATAGCTTCGATGTGCCAGCGGGTAAATCGCGCGATCTCAACAGGCATGAGTTAACGATTGTGGAACTCACACAACACAACTATCTCTTCACCCCTATCCCATACAATCCCCCCGCCAGTGAGGTGCCCTATGCTTAAACAACGTGTTGTTCTTGGCCTGTTTGTGTCGCTTATCATTTTATTTAACGTGCGATCAACACAAGCACAAGAGTTGATCAACTGGATATCACCTGTGCGTGATGGGGATTTACTCGTCTCTGAGCTGCGCGGCAGCAGTGATTTCACGACAAATGTGCCAACTTTGACGGGCATCTTGACCAACCAGACAAACACGCCGCTGCGCGTTGCACTTGTGGCGGGCGACATCATCGCCCCTCAAAACGAGTCGTATTGCAGCTTCGTGCTAGCAGGTGATGAGGGCAATCCACTCGACATCGCGCCCGGCGCGAGCGTTCCGGTCACGATCAAGGGGTACTGTCTCGAAACATCAAACGAGCGGGTTTCACCCGATAGCAGTGTGCTTTACTCTACGCTGAAATATGTGGGAGAGGTTCCAGAGGCAACGCGGGAGGTGTTACGGCGGGCAAAAAGCGAGAACCTAGTCGATTCAGGGGCAACGCAAATTGCCGTTTGGCGTGCGTTTAATGGCTGGGACAATGCTGCGCTGGCTTCGGCCGAGCCAAGTATCGACAGTGCCGAGCAGATCATCGAACGCTTTGGGACACAGGTTGATTACTTGGTCGGCGAAATCGATCAATTACAGCCTGAAGATGCTGCTCCCCCAGCCGAACAAGATGAGACTGGCACAACTGATACGCCTGTCACCCAGCCCGAAGCAACTTCACAGCCTTCTGTGACACGAATTGGCAACCTTGAGCTGCCATTTGAATTAACCCCACGTCTATTCAACATCATTCTCGCTATTTTGATTGGTCTGCTAGCCATCATTGTCATTGCAATGGTTGTCGTCTATTTGCGCGGGCGTGGTGGCGGACAACAACCACAAAGACCATCTCGGCCGCGTCCAAACCGAACGACCCCCATTGCACGTGTGACTCCCACAACACAAGCAGGGTCGGCCGAGAATGAAGAGCCATGCCTCATTTGTGGACTAACGGGGCATAAAGAAGAGGATTGCCCAACGAGGATTAGACGACCGGCCAACCCATTTATACGTGGGACAATTGATGAAACGGTCGGTAAGGTGCGCTCATCCGTCTTGCGTGAGGTCGATCCAGCCACCGCTCCCAGCGTGCGTCGCTATGCGTCTGCCAATCCCGCCCCGCCGAGTGGCAATGGGGGGCGTGGCGGAGAGTCAATCGTGAACGGTAAGAAGTATGACGATAGCCATGTGAGCATTGCCCCCAGCGGTAATGTGCGACCTATTGACCCAAACGACACGACACCGGGCGGAAGTAGCGGAGGGGGAAAGCGTGCGACGAGTTTTTTGAAGGATCGTCGCCATATTGAGTACTCGATGCAGGTGCAGGGGTACGATGATCCCGTTGGCTCGGTTGGTGATAAAGGGGGAATGTTGGTTCGTAGCTCGCTCAAGCAGAATCAACTGGTATTGGATAACCCAATTTTCAATGATGTCTCCACACCTCATGCGCTCTTACGCTTTCGCTCTGATCGCGTGACGATTAAAGATTTGCGTAGCTTGAATGGGACACGTGTCTATGGCAATTTGCTGCCACCGGGTGGACAAGAGGTAATTGCAGATGGGGCGCATATTCAGTTGGGTGAATCGGCCGAGTTTCTCGTTGACATCCACAATCGCAAGCTGATTAGCCTCAACCCGCAGGATGACCAAGCAGAATACTCACTGCCGCTCAACCCACAAGACAGCAAGAACGTCCTGATTACGCGCCGCTTTCTGCACGAAATTGTCGTGCCGCAAAGCAGTATCTCAACGCCCCATCTGCTGATTACGCCCGACGAGGACAATCTACGCAATATCTGTATTCGGGATCTGGGCAGCGTCAACGGCGCACGCATCGGAGCGAAAGACCTGCACCAGTTGATCAATGCAACCTACATAGGGCCTCGCCACTTCAATTTTGTGATCGATAATCGCACCTACACGCTTGAAGCACGTCGCCAGCATTTGCCAGATATGATCGATGGTCAATATCGCGTCATCGACCAAGTGTACGAAAGCGGGATGGCAGAGATATTTAAGGTTGAAGACAACAGTGATGGCGCAATCAAGGTCGCAAAAGTATTGGCAATGGATCAGGATAAGGTGAGTGAGGCACGTTACTCTTTCCGCCGCGAAATTGGATTGATGGAAGATTTGAGTAAGAAAAGTGAACATATTCTGCCCGTCTACGCAAAAGGAAATGACGCTCAATTAAACAAGGCTCCTTACTTCATCATGCCACTGCTATCGGGCGGGGATTTAAGCCAAATTTCACGTCAGATCAATCGTGACAGCAGCAAACCAGTTGGGTTACGTCTGTCTGATATTTTGGCGATTTATAACATCATTCTGCCCACATTAGAAATGATGCACACGCATGACGTTGGCTATATTCATTGCGATGTCAAACCGCACAACGTTTATCTAACAACGGATGGCAAGGTCTATCTGCTCGATTTAGGTGTGGTCACACAGCGCGGTCAACGCGCCGAATTTGGGACAGCCGCCTATTCGGCCCCAGAAGTACTTGTGCAGGATTCGGCCGTGTTTGAGACGGCCGACATCTACTCACTCGGCGCAATGCTGTTTGAACTACTTACAGGACGCAGCGCACGTGCGCTATACATGGGTCATACACTGGCCGCCGGTCTTCACACAGTTGGAACAGGGGCTATGGTTAGTTCTGCAACTCGCAGTGAAAATTGGGAGAAGTCGCTGCGACAGGTTGAGTATGGGATGGAATTTAAGGACGTGATCGAAAAGGCCATCAAAGACAACGCGGCCGATCGCTATGCTAACGTCCACGAATTTCGACAGGCTTTGGACAAGGCCTTCTTGCGCGAGAAGGCAAAAGCGGTCTTGCAACGTGAAGGCAATGCAGACTTGGCAAAACTGGCTTTCACGTATGTGCAGTCGGCCGATAACTAAGCCCATTGTCTACGATTGTCTGCAATATGGCTGGACGGGTGCTGGCTTATGTGCTTGAGTGTGGCATCATAACTATGATATTGTCAGGAAAAGTTTTTAGGAGCGTTGGCTAATGATACACCCTCATATTCGTCAAATCATATTATTCTCGCTGCTTGTGTGTGGTCTGCTTGGTGTGCGGCCGAGCATTGCGCAGGAACAGTCGCCTGTGCCAAATCTTGAGGTGGTGTTGTTGATCGATCAGTCCTACTCAATGTTTCGCACGAAGGCAGGTGGGGCTGATTCGGGGACAGATCCGATGGGACGACGGGTTGATGCGGCCGAGCTTCTCATCAATACCCTCGCCGTGCAGCAGTCCGTTGAAGATGTTCGTTTTGCCGTCGTCACATTTGGGACTGAGGGAACACAACTTGCAGGCGAGAACAACACTAGCGTGGGGCCAGCAACCACTAACTTGGCCAACGGGTTCATCTCCCTAAACAACGAGACGGCGCGTTTGCAGCTACTGAGCGACCTTCGCAATCAGACAAACACATTGCGCGACCGCGCAAATGCTAACGCGAGAGGTGGTTGGACTCCCTTGCAGGCAGGCTTTGAGGAGGCATTTAGACTTTTAAGCCAGAATCACCAGCCAAACTATAAACCTGTCGTGCTTGTGCTGACGGACGGTGTGCCAGAAACTTCGACGGCTAACCTGCAACCGCGTGCCGATGATAACTTGGAACTCGATGCGGTAGAACAGGCTGCATACGAACCATATTTAACGAGCATCAGTCTATTTGCTGCCCAAAATTTCCCACAGATTAACTACGATGGGGCGACGTGTCCATCGACAGGCACGCCCGTTTATTCTTACATTGTGCGGAAGCCCGACAGCGTTGCCGATTTCTCGCAACGTGAACGTCAATTGTGGCAGGATATTGAGAGTTCAACCAATGGTAAGTTCTTCCCACCGCAAAATCTTTCCGATAGCGAATTTACGCGCTACATGCGGACGTTGTTTACACAACTACTGGAGGAACTGTTATGCTATCAAATCCCCGACTCACAAACGGTCGAGGCTCCCAATGACTCAATCAACTTTCCTATCAATGGCGCACAGCGAGAAGTGACGCTCAGTATTGCGAAAGAGAATGCAGATGTAAAGGTTCGGGTGTTTGATGCGGCCGATGTCGAAGTCATTGGCGCAAAGCCACCAGACCCACCTCAACCGCCGTACTTCGCAAAACAGATCATCTCAGAGAACGGTTTGAACGAAGTTTGGAATATACAGCGTCCAGTCAACGCAGGCGATTCGTGGGGCGGGACATGGCGAATTGTCTTGGAGGGGCAGGGAACGGTCAGCTACAACCCAATCTATGTATCCGACGAAAGTGTGCAGATTATTCAGCCGCCCAACGGTACATTGCCCACCAATGCGTCATTGACGGTTGAAATGATTTTGCAGGATGGCAGCGGCAATCCGCTGAGTCGAGAAGATTTATCGGCCGCCGAAGTCGTCCTCAACAGTGCCGATGGCAGCGAAATCGGCCGAAGCAGCAGCCTAGAGATCACCGACGGTCGCATTTGGGCAACCTTTGACGACGGGATTACCGATCCCGGTGCTTATGAAATCGCCGTGCAACCAAACGCCAACGCACCTGTCATCATCTATCCTTTCGAGCGTTCCGAGCCGATCAACGTCGATACCGTGCCGTGGGTTGACGTGATTGAGCCAGCCGCCGACAGTGTCTATCCAGCGGGTGCGCCCATCCCACTATTGGTGAATATGATGGTTGGCGCAGAGCGATTTGATTATGAAGCGAATGAGACAGACAGCAATGTGATGGTACAGTTGTATGATGCGACCGAGCGCAATACCCCGCTTCAAGACTTCCAGCTAACAGAGAGTGTGGACACCGACGGGGTCGGCTCCTTCACAGGCAGCATCCCAACGACGGTCATTTTAGAGCCGGGCAAAGAGTATGTATTGGAGTATTATTTGACGGCGCAGAAGATCGGTCAGACAACCTTCAACGCACCCTTCCGCAGCGTCAAGTTCCAAGTTGAGGGCAGCGCAACCCCAACACCGATTCCCTCGCCAACACAAGACGTATCCGCCATTGAGATCATCCCAACCCCAACGCCGATGCCTGAGCCATCCGAACCATTGTTGCCGCGCATTATGGAGGCGATCAACGTGCCATCATGGGTCTTCCTGCTGTGTGGTGGTGTGCTGCTTGGGTTGATCGTGTTTGTCCTTATGACGCGAGCGGCCCAGAATCGGCCGGTAATCATCCCCGGTTACATCGAAGATGACAGTGGGGCAGGTAACGACTTTAGCATTGCGACAGGTTTTGCAGGGCGGGGGGTCACGCGAGTCATCCGTAATGATGACGGCGTGCGCGTAGCCGAAGTACACGTCACGGCGACGCAGGCAGGCGACATGATGGAGTTGCGTTCAGTCGAGAATAACCTACGCTTCTATCACCAAAATCGGCCGATAGCCGCCGGCGAACAGATCATCCTCGCACATGGCGACACGATGCGAATCGACGATGTAGTTTTGCGCTATGAAAACGAAGAACTGGTTGATGATGATGACCAAGACAACATCCCAACTAACGTTAGGTTTTAACTGTGATTAGTACGATATTTGACAGAGAGAAACACACGATCAACATGCGGCCGACCCTAATCATCGGGACGGGCGGAACAGGCTATGAAACGGCGGTTCGCATCAAGGCACGTTTTCAGGAAACCTATCCCGATGCTGCACTCGATCAGATCAAGTTTATCGTCTTTGACACGGATACCAATCACACGCCCGTTGTCAACAGCATTGGTGAACTCGTGCGGCTCACGCCAGAGCAAGAGCTGGTGCAAATCGGCGGTGTTCCCGTCGGTGGCATCATCAACAACGAAGAAAATTACCCCGCGATTCACAGCGAGTTTGACCTCAGTCGCTTGCCCAAACTCGATCTGACAAAGGGGGCAAAGCAGGTGCGACAACTCGGCCGATTGGCCTTCTTCTACCACTTCCAGCGCATCCGCAACATTGTCGAGACCGCCTTAAACGCCGTTCTCAACATCAGCCATCGCGGCGAAGTGGGTAAGGTGCAGGCGATCAACGTCTATTACATCTCGTCTGTCTGTGGTGGCACAGGCAGCGGCATGATTATCGACCTCGCCTATCTCGTCCGTCATCTCGCCAAAATCAACGGTATCCCAGAAGACAATATCTTTGGAACGGCCGCGCTCGTGTTACCCGAAGCGTTCAAGAAAGTTCCGCGCTCCAGCCACGCGCAAATCCGCGCCAATGCGAGCGCAACGCTTGAGGAAATCGATCACTTTTCGGTCTACAACGATTTCAACGTCTTGTATCCCGATTCTGTGCGTATTCGTGACAAGCGGCCGCCCTTCAACATCGCCTACCTCATCGACGCGATCAACGAGAACAATCAGACCGTTGAGGACATGACCCAACTAGCCCCCATTTTGGCGGAAGCACTTTTCTTACAGGCGGGAACCCATCTGGGGGGCGGTCTCGACTCGGCATTCGACAACGTTGCCAGCGCACGCGGCGACGACTTGAGCGGCTTCACGCGCACCTACTCGATGATTGGTGCATCAACCTTGCGCTTTAACGCAGCGCGGATGCGACAGGCGTGCGCCTTGCGCCTGATGACCAATCTAGTACGCGATCTATTTACAAAACCGCTGCCCGAACATCGCGTTGAACTTGATCCTGAAGAGAACGCGATTCATCCTCTCATGCGCGATGAGGTTGCCAGCTATCTCAGCTCTGCCAAATGCACGAATGCGTCGATTATCAACGATCAGCTAATCAAGATGCCCAACAGCCGTAACATGGTTGTCTCGATCAATACAGAAAAACACGCCAAAGAAGAGGTACAGGCAATCGTTGGCTTGACAGAAAAGACGGCGCAAAAATATGCCCAGCGCACCGTCAACGGTGAGTTTGCAAATCGGTTGGCGAGCAATCAGGCACTCTTGAGCGAGAATGCCACGGAGCGACTGTCTGATGTGACGTATCAACTGTGTGACCAAGCGGAATCGGGCGTGATAAAAGCGCAACAATTTTTAGAAGGGATCATTTATGCGCTGGCTCCGATTCGCAAGGAGTTGCGTAACAAGCAAAGCGGCGCGGAAAGTATGAAGACCCGCACCACGCAAGACGTGATTCGCAGCCGCGATCTCTTTGATGAGGCGGCACAGAAATTTACATTTTGGGGGTTGAATCGTCGGCCGCTCACAAAAGCCCGCCGCGCTTTCACCGATGCCTATCGCCGCGATCTCAACATCGTGCTGGACATGTTGATCGTCGGTCAGAGCTTTGCCGTGCTGGATAGTATCGAAGCGAAGGCGCGTCAGCTTTTGGGAAGCGTCTCGACGTTGAGAACGGAGCTAGAGCGGAGTGCGGCCGATGCTAGCTACGAACTCGAATCGCTCAGGAAAAATTGGACGACCGCCTACGTGACGGAAGAAAACGTCGATTCTGTGGACGCAATTCCGCATTTCTATGATCGCTATCTCAACAGCAGCCTACAAAATGAGGCAACAACGCTACTCGAATCAAAGCAGTTGAGTGCATGGCTGCACGAGATCGAAAGCCCACCGCTCGACCCGTTTATTGCCAAAGTCAATACAGGGGACGAAATCGCTCGCTGGCTCTATGATTATGTCATCAAGAGCTATGACCAAATCATCGAAAAAGAGACGATTGAGAAACAGATCAAAGACCTCTATCCCAATCAGCCCGATCAAGAAGCACGGCTTTTGAAGCTGGTCACGCTGGCCGCCCCGTTTTCAAACTATGTGCCAGCTTTGGCGGGGCAGGGTAGCGAGGATTTAGACCCAATTCTGGTCGTCGGCGTGACGGAAAAAGATCGCTCGACCTTCCGCGACACCTCTATTCGGCGCGGCTCCTATGTTTCGACATTTGATGAACATCGCATCTCTGTGCTGCACACAAAGCATGGGCTGCCGCTCTACGCGCTACGTCAATACGGCGAGTACAAAAAGTTCTATGCGCGTCTGTCGGGACGATCGGGCATCGCCTCTTATCTGTGTTTCAACAATGTTAAGCAGGCGGCGACAGGGCGCACGTTGTTTATGCGGGCTGAGGTATTTGGGCTGATTAGTCAGCAGGGCGTGATGGGCTATTACATGCAGCATGATGGGGAAGAGGTGCTTTTGGGGGACAGCTTGAAACAGACGATTGAGACGGTCATCGGCCGACTCGATCTCCAACACACCCTAAAAACACAGGTCGATCAACAGTTGCGCCAAACAGACCTGCATCCACTTCTCAACTTGCTGAATTCATATATGGAAGCCCCCAACCGCAGCCCACGTCCGCTCAGTGATGAGCTAAAGCTGCTGGCGCAAAGTGACTACGAACGCTATCACGCACGCAGTGTCGTCTAAGGAGGTTTGATGTCTCTCACTGTCAACAACGTCATCGTTCTATCATTGGGCGGCATCGGACACCGCATGGCGCAGGCCTACCAAGAAGAACTCACCAAGCGCCACCCGCAACACGCTATCCCAACGATCCAGTTCGTGCCGCTGATGGAAGAGAACAAGCGCAAGGCGGAAGGTCGGCTCGTTCTCCCCAGTCTCGGCATCGAGGTGAGGCCGAGCTATAACACCTCGCAACTCGCCTACAATTTATCTCAGGAAATCGAGTGGGATGACGATGAGCGCAGGGTACGCGATCAGTTAGAAGATATGCCGCGCCTGCGCGGGCAGATCAGCCTTTATCAAAACATTTACGAAATCCAGTACGCCTTAGAGGAAGCACGTCGCGTTATCTTCAGTGACGAAACGCTCAAACTGCTAGAAGAACGGGAAATTCCGCTTCAAAATCCCGATCACACTTACGTTTATATTCTATTCTCTCTCGCCGACCCCTTCATGTCGGGGCTGCTGCCCGATTTGCCCTTTGTCGTGCAGCACATTCTGAGCGAAGGTCGGCCGGAAGATAAGCCCGTCCACATCTCACTCGTCGCCGCACTACCCGGCTTCAAAGGTGAAGCCGAAGGATTATCAGAGCGCGATCCGAATTTTGCACGTCAACGGATCGATGTTCGCACCAAAATTCATGCGTGGTCGGCCGCCACCCTGCGCGAGATAGATTATTTCTTAGGCCAGCCGCGCACTTACGCACGCAAATTCACAGACACCATCGACATCGCCACAAGCCGCAGCCCGCTTGGTCAGGGTCGCATCTTTCTGCTTGAAAATACCAACGAGAACGGCTCACGGCTAGATGACATCAACGTGATGGCCTCAATGGTTGGGGATTGGCTCTATCATGCAACGTTGACCCAGCTTAATCGGCTATTGACCCCTGGAAATGTCTCGCAAAAGCCCTATTCGAGCTTTGGGCAGAGCAGTTTGTCTGTTCCGATCAATGCGTGGACACAGCGAGCGGCAGTCGATTTGCAGGTCAAAATGCTGGAAGAGATCATCCCAATCCAGCTACAGGAAGAAGCCACCAATCTAGCGGTCATTCGCGGGCAGTTGGGGCTTTCGGCCGAGGCCATCCGCGACAAACTGCTCGACGGCACAGAGTACGAGCAGATCAAAATCCAGACGGGTATGTTTCGCGGAACGCGCTTGACCAAGCCGGACGAGTTTTTGTCAAAGGTGCAGGGTCGTTACACGAGCATGATGCGCGATAAGCTCGTTCTGCTCGGCGACACGCTGCGCCGTCGCCGCAGCGACTTTACCCAAACACATGACTTGGAGGACGAGAGCAGCCTGCTCGCACCGCTCAAAGATCACATTCTCAAGCTGTTAGATGAGCCGCGCGGGGGAATTGTGCGGGCGCATCTCTTTCTAAAGGCGTTGCATCAGGAGTTGGAGGATGAGCAGAGGGCGTTGCGGGCGGAAAGAGAGGGGCAGCGAGATTCGGCCGATGCGATTGGCGAAGTCAAGCGCGAGCCGCGCACAGCCCCCAAGCGTCGCCGTCGTCGCCCACAGCGCAAGACGCAAATCGCGGCTATCTCCGTCAGCCCAACGCTCAACGCCCGTGACGACTCATTGGTGTCACGCATTCTGCTGCCAGCATCGCTCCGCAGAATGCCGGGAACAATCAAAGAGTCGCGGCAGATGTACTTCGGCCGATCTGAAATCGCCACCGGCTCACGTATTCCATTTCTCGGTCTGACGATTTTGCTGCTGTCTGTCTATATTCCAATGTTGCTGTTTGGCATCCAGCTTTACCAGCAAACGAGCAGTCGCTCCGGTGCATTTGCGCTGACCTTGTTTGCGATCTTGATCACCTTTTTTGTCGTCGGCCGAGCCATCAGCACGCTGCGTCTAGCGCGTCTTGCCGTCATTCGCACATACAATCGTCGCTTGCAAGCATACCGTGAACAGACCGTTCTCGACGTGATGGCTGATCTATATGACGACATGATCGTGTGGACGAGCGACATTCGGGCAGGAGTCAACCAGACGTGGAAGATGATTTCCGATCTACGCACTGACCTAAAAGAGCGTTGGCAGCCGCTCGAAGATATAACCTTGTTGGCAGAACGCTATCAAGAAGGTGTGTCAGAATCACTATTGCGGCCAGATTTGATTCAATTTTTGGAAAAGGAGCAGACGCGCCTCTCGCAAACAGAGGATGCGGTACAAACGCTGCGTCAGAAAATCGGGCCGCCCAGCGTTTGGCTGGCTGATCGCAAAGATGCAGAGGAATTGACGGCGCAGTTTGACGCATTTGCGACTGACCGAGCGGCGGATGAGTTGAAGCGATTTGATCTTTCGGCGATTTTGCAGCGGACATCGGCCGAGCAAAGCCAACAAAAGTTTCAACGCGCCCTACGCCTCAGCTACCCCTATTGGCAATATGACCCCACCAAAAACCTCGTCACAGACGAACCGCTTCAGGTCATCGCCAAGTCAGAAAAATCACTCGATGTCGCCCAATACTTCAATCAGACGCTCTCTGAATATCACATCAACGATCCGTATGAGCTGATCGTCTCAAGCGTTCGACACGGCATCGCGCTGCGCGAAATGCGAACGTACACGGAGGCATTCAGCAAAGCGTATCGTCTACAATCTGCGTCGGCTCCTCACACGCTGCATACGCAACCCGTTTGGTCAGCGTTGCCAGACCCGGCCGAGTACAGTTCAGATCAAGGGTTAAACATTTATACGCTGTCACCGCTGCAAATCTATATGCTCGGCCGATCTCTTGACATTCTGCATATTGGCGAGTTGGAGGGCGATGAACCAGATACCGCTATCTCTTACGATGGCGAACGGCGCACGGTCAAAGTCGGCAGTACGTCTCGTGCGGCAGTTGAAAGGTTGGCACAAGATGACAAAGTACGGCAGGAGATACGCGGCGAAATTGCCGAGCAGTGGGAATTTCAAACGGCACAGCAGGCGATTGAAGTTTGGCTCCAAACAGCCCACGAGAGCGAGTGGTGGGTGCGGCTCAATGCCAAGGATTTTCTCGTTCAAATGGAGGACGACAGCCGCTTCTTGTAAACGCACCACAGGCAGGATGCCTGTTTCTCGCAGACATCTTGTCTGCGGTACATGTTAAAATGTTCAAATTAGCCCTTTGTGGCTCTCTCTTAATTGGCTGGACGCTTGTCTGGCTCGTTTGCTTTTGGCATGGAGTTGCCAAAACACGCCACTTGCGTAAAAATAAGGTCAAGTGGCTGCTCGCTTTCTTGTTCCTTGCGCCACTGGCCTACTTAGTTTGGGAAACGTGGTCTGCAACGCCTCTGCCTGAAAAACCAGAAGAGATAGATACCCCGCCAAACTTATGTATTCTTGTCGAGAAAAATGAGGATAGTCAGGTAATTCACACTATCATCGCTAGAGAAAATGCAGTATATACAATTGGAAGCGGCCGAGCCTGTGACATTCGCCTTCCCCGCGCAAAGGGGGTTGGCATTGTTCATGCGCGTTTACGCTTTTATCGGGGTGCGTGGCAAATCAAAACGCCCAATCAACTCTTTATTGACGAGGGACGGCTGCGCGTCGATACATGGAAACAGCTTCCGATTGGCTGTACGATCAAAATAGCGCATTTTGTCCTTACGCCATTGCACTGCGTGGAGAAGATGTTCTGAGCAAGTCAAGTGTCAACAAGCGACATTTTCAATCTGGTTTTTACGCTATTTGCGACTTTTGCTGTCGAAATTATCATTGCAACGATTGAAGGGTCTCGCTTGTTTCCACCGCAACAGGTTACGCCACCACCGACTGGGACAACGCCCTCCACCCCACCACCGACACCGACACCCACGCCTAAACGATCACTGCTACCTCTCTCGCGCAGCTTGTTTGGCGTTTGTGTCACCGTTGTCGTCTTGGAAACGCTGACGGCAATTATGCGTGGCGAAGATTCTTATCCCTTTTTCCACCCTGTTTTCAAAGCAGCTTGTGTCGCTATTTTTTTCTTTGGCATTTGGATTTGGGTTTCGGTGCAAAGTCTAAAATGGCTGAATTGGCCTCAGCGACGAACGCTAATCTTGGGAGTCGCATTACTCTTTCCCGCGATTGTTGTGTCCATCTACTACATTGCAGCGCAAACTCATGCCCATCGTATCGCGTGCCAACCAACAGAAGTTACGAAAAAAATCTACTATGGAGATAAGCGTCAATCCGTCAAAGAGCGCGATGGACGGTTGTTTGACCTAATCGAGATTGAGCAGGATGGAGAAACGACTTGGCAGGAGCTAAAGTTTGAAATTTCAGACGATATGTGGGATGGTTTGGTTAATTGCAATTGGCATTTAACGTTTATCCACGCCCAATCACCAGCCCTAGACAAGAAAAAGCGACAGCCAGTTTGTAGCTATCAATATCAACTCACGAGTGATGAGACAGTTATCGTCGGCTACTCGATGTCGAGGACACACTGTCGGGCGAGTTCTCAGCAGCACAAATGGAGGGTCGAAGTTGAAACATCAGCCAGCAGCACGCGCTAAGATACCTATTTTTGCCCTGAGTCTTTTATTGTTCATTTGTAGCAGTTGTCGCCTGTCTACAGAGCCATCGTTTAGAATTTCGATTGATGATTCTGGGATCAAGAATGGCTCATGTCAGCTTTTTCCGGGTCAGAGCATTCTCATGGGGGTTGACGACGAAGCAGATTTACCCAGAAATCCGCATTACGTTTGGTCGGACTCATTGCAAGAAGCGACCGTTCGGTTTATTGAAGAGGAGAGTAGTGAAGTTGTTATTTATAAAGTACCATCTTCGCAGAACTTAGCAGGGACGGAGGTCGCCATCACGGTTAATCTCTTTGCGGGAGTCTCAAGCAATCGCTCGCTTGCAAAGGATAGTGTTCGCTGTGAAATTGTTGCGGTGCAGGCAGCAACACCGACGGCGGCAGTTGAAGTGTCTAATGTCGTTGTTGTCGAGTCGGCTATTGAATCATTTGAAGAAAGCACACCAACAGCTCCCGCAACCGCCATCGTTCCGCCAACGCCACTGCCGCCCGCAACGTTTGTTACCTACACATGTGAGCAACATGGCTTTCCACGCATTCAAAAGGGTGATAATTTATGGCGCATTGCAACAATGGCTCGCTATGGCAACACAACCGGACTGGGCAGCGATATGTTTATTTTGGCAGAGATCAATAACCGTTATGCTGAACAACATCGTGTGTTTGACTATATTGACAACGTGCGAGAACTACAGGTTGGCTCGTGTATTTATCGGCCGCAAGAACACGAAATCATCACAGCACGCAATGCGCGACAGACTGGCTTGCCAGAAGAAGATGTGTGTAACATTGCGCTGCGTCAGGATATGAGCGTGATGCAGGTGAGTTCGGCCGAAAATCTACAAGCATTAACCGACGCGATCATCACGGCCGCCAATGCCAATGCTGCGATTGAATCTTTCACCGAAATCGACAGCATCTCATCGCTGTGCAACGAAACAGCCCAAATTGCCGTGACCAACCGCATGGTGACGGGGACAGAAATGGCAAGCTGTAATGCGAGAGGAGTCAATCCGATCCCGTTGCGAATCGGCCGCAGTGGTGTCGCCCTCATCGCTCATCCCAACCGAAATATCAACACTTTTCCCAGCGATCAGCTATTCCGCTTGCTCAATGGTCAGCCAGTCAGATGGGATGTTCTCATCCCAGACGAGTTTCCCGAACTAGTCGGCATAAGCATCCCGGCCGCCTTCGATCCGGCACAGCGTGTGCTGCTCGAAGCGTTGCAAATGTCTCAAATGTCCCCCAACTACGTGGGGTTAGCACAGTTTGCAGAGCAGACAATCGCAACCGTCGCGACAAATGAGTTCTACATCGGGCTTATCAGCTATGAGGATGTCAGCGCAAAGCAGGTGGCAGCGCAAGGGTTGCAAGTGCTTGAAATCGACAATGTGCCACCGCTTGCCAAATCTATTTTCAACGGCGACTATCTGCTCTCAAGCCACATCTATCTGCACGTTGCGACCAAACCCCAAACGCTTGAATATCGGCCGCAAATCGAAACATTCGTTGGCTGTTACCTGCGCGAGATACATAGCCAGATGGAAACATTCAACCTGTTTCCACCGACGGAAGAGGAGTTTGCGGCGAGTATCGACCGTTTTCGTGCGGCGTTCTCTAGCGAACCTTGACACGTTGCTTTATGTGGTGAGAGTGTAGGATGTCATAAAAGATGAGATCGCTCACACAGGCAGATGTCAACTAAATGAGATCACATACGTCTAAAAAGATGAGACTGCCCTACTTTTACTCCATAAAAAGTGAGATTGTCTATTTCATCTGATTGAGATTGCCCTACTTCATTTTG